>DATGGU010000183.1:0-77664 GCA_035308365.1 Streptosporangiaceae bacterium | reverse complement strand
CACGGCGGAGCTAGGCAGTTTGGCGGAGCCAGGCAGTAGGGCGGAGCCGGCCAGGACGGCGGAACCAGGCAGTATGGCGGAGCTAGGCAGTACAGCGGAGCCGACCGACACGGTGGAGCCAATCAGCATGGCGGAGCTGGGTGGAAGGGGCCAGCCTGCCAGCACGGCGGAGGCGATCGCGGCGGTCACCAGCGGGCTGCGGTATCTGACCCGGGTCGATGCGGTCGCCCTGGGTGCGGCCGGGCAGGCCGAGTGCCTGAAGGCGCTGGAGGCCGCCGAGGCGATGCACACGGCGGCGCGGGTCAACGTGCTGGCCGCCTTCAGCACCGGGCAGGGCTACCAGGCCGACGGCTGCGGGTCGGAGCGGTCCTGGCTGGTGTGGCAGACCCGGGTGACCAGGGCCGCCGCTGCCGGGTCCGTGGCCTGGCTGCGGCGGCTGCGCGGGCACCGGCCGATCTGGGAGGCCCTGGCCGCCGGGACGCTCTCCCCGTCCTGGGCCCGGCAGATCTGCGAGTGGACCGGCCGGCTGCCCGCCGCTTCCCGTGAGGACGCCGACGCGATCCTGCTCGCGGCCGCCAGCGCCGGCGCGGACCTGTACGACCTGAGCACGCTGGCCCACGAGATGTACCTGCGGTCCTGCACGGCCGACACCGACCGCGACCGCTTCGAGGACCGGAGCCTGTATTTCGCCAGGACGTTCGGCCAGGCCGGGCGCCTCGAGGCGGACCTGACCCCGGCCGCCGCCGCGGCGGTGCGCGCGGTGCTCGACTCGCTCGGCGCCAAGGCTGGCCCCGAGGACACCCGGACCAGGCCGCAACGTGAGCACGACGCCCTGGAGGAAGCCTGCATCCGGCTGATCCAGAGCGGCATGCTGCCGCAGCGAGCGGGCCAGCCGGTGCACCTGCAGCTACAGATCACCCTGGACCAGCTCTGGGCCATGGCCGGAAAATCCCAAGCCGAGGCCGTCTGGACCGCCAGCGGCAGCGGGCTCACAAGCGAGGAGGCCCAGGCGCTGGCCTGCGATGCGACAATCTTCCCGACGGTGGTCGGGCGGGTGAACGACCAGGCCCTGGACGAACTGGTCCAGTTGTTCCTGACGGCGCCCGCTCACCGGACACCGCCCCCGGCCACGCCGCCGGCCGGTCTGCCTGAGTCGCCGGAGCGGTTGCTGCGCCGGGCGCTGCTGGCCAAGGCCACCGAGGTGCTGTCCGGTCCGGATGGTCTGGCGGCGCTGCTGCGGCGGGGCCTGGCGGCGTATGCCACCGTGAGCCTGCCGTTGGATGTGGGCGAGGGCGCCGAGATCATTCCGGCCCACCTGCGCCGCGCGATCATCGTCCGCGACCAGCACTGCCGGTTCCCCGGGTGCTTCCGGCCGCCCGCGGTCTGCCAGGTGCACCACCTGATCCACCGCGAGGACGGCGGGGCGACCTCGCTGACCAACTGCGCCCTGGTGTGCCGGTTCCATCATTTGATCGTGATCCACCGATGGCGGTGGAGACTCATCCTCAATCCGGACGGCACCACCACCGCCACCAGCCCCGATGGCCGCATCCTGCACAGCCACTCGCCACCAGGCCAGGCCGCCTGACTCACCTTCCCCGGTGGTACCCAGCTTCGCCGGTGGTAGTGCATGCTTCAGGCATGACTGTGCACGTCGATGACTCACTGGACGGGATCGACTGGGACCAGGCCAAGGCGGACCTGACCGCGGACGACTTCGACAACGGGCGGTCTGCCAAGGCGCTGCGGACGTCGTTCGCCCAGTCCCAGCACGTGGCGATAGCCCGCGACGGGGACAGGGTGGTCGGGATGGCCAGGCTGCTGTCCGACGGCGTCTGCAACGCCTACCTGCTGGATGTGTGGACGCTGTCCGCCTACCGCAGGCAGGGCATCGGCTCCCGGATGGTCCGCCTGCTGATGAGCCGGGTACCCGGCCAGCACATAGGGCTGCAGACCGATTGCGAGTCCTTCTACACCGCTCTGGGCTACCAGCACCAGCCGGTGTTCATGTCCGCCGTGGTCGGTGGCTGGCTGAACAACGAGGCGAACCGTGGATGACAGCGCGGTCGCCGCTTACCTGGAGCGCATCGGCGCGGGCCGGCCCGAGGTTGTCGATGCCGCGGCGCTGCGGACGCTGCACCTGGCCCACCAGCGGGCGGTGCCCTTCGAGAACCTCAGCATCCACCTGGACGAGCCGATCTCGCTGGCCGGGGATGACCTGTTCGACAAGATCGTGACCAGGCGGCGGGGCGGCTTCTGTTATGAGCTCAACGGGCTGTTCGCCCTGCTGCTGGAGGCCCTGGGTGTCCGGGTGGAGCGGGTCGCCGCGCGGGTGTTCGGCGACGGTCGGCCCGGGCCGCTGTTCGATCATCTGGCGCTGGTGCTGCACCTGGCGGACGGGCCATGGCTGGCCGACGTGGGCTTCGGTGACCACAGCGACTACCCGATCCGCTACGACAGCAGGCAGGAGCAGTCCGATCCGGGCGGCCTGTTCCTGCTCACCGACGCCGGGGACGACGTGGACGTATTCAAGGACGGGAAGCCGCAGTACCGGATAGAGCGGCGGGTACGGTCGCTGGCCGACTTCGTCCCGACCTGCTGGTGGCAGGCGACGTCACCTGACTCCCACTTCGTCCGTGGCACCGTCTGTACCCGGCTGACCGCGGACGGCAGAATCACGATCAGCGGCAACACCCTGAAAGTGACCAGCCACGGCGAGCGCACCGAGCGGAAGCTGACCGACGCCGAGCTGCTGGCCGCCTACCGCGAGCACTTCGGGATCGCGCTGGACCGGCTGCCCGCCCGCAGGTCCATGCCCAGGTCGAGGAACGGCGCGGAGTGCGTGAGTGCGCCGACGGACAGGTAGTCCACACCGGCCGCCGCGTAGCCGCGGGCCGTCTCCAGGGTCAGGCCGCCGGAGGCTTCCAGCTTGACCTCGGCCCCGGCCTCGCGCACGAACCGGACCGCCTCGGCACACTCGGCCTGGGTGAAGTTGTCCAGCAGCACCTCGGCCGCCCCGGCCGTCACCGCCTCCTTGAGCTGTGCCAGGTCGTCCACCTCGACCTCGCAGTGCAGGCCGGAAGGCACCGCGGCCAGTGCCGCGGCGACCGAGCCCGCGGCCTGGATGTGGTTGTCCTTGATCAGGACCGAGTCGCCGAGCCCCATCCGGTGGTTGCTGCCACCGCCGCAGCGGACCGCGTACTTCTGCACTGCCCGCAGGCCCGGCAGGGTCTTGCGGGAGTCACGGACCACGGCGCCGGTGCCCTCGACGGCCGCCACCCAGCTCGCCGTCGCCGTCGCGATTCCGGACAGGTGGCACAGGAAGTTCAGCGCGGTGCGTTCGGCGGTCAGCAGCCCGCGGGTGGGACCGCGCAGGACGAGCGCCGGGACACCGGCGGTCAGCGTGGCCCCGTCGCCCACGTCGGTGAGCACCTCGTAGCCGGCGAGCGCGTCGAACACGGCCAGCGCGACCGGAACCCCGGCCAGCACACCCGGCTTACGTGGGGTGATCTCGGCCACCGTGACCGCATCGGCCGGGACCGTGGCCAGCGTGGTCACGTCCGGCCCGTAACGCAGATCCTCGGCCAGGGCGACCGCCACGGTGGTCTGCACCTCACCCGGGTCGAGCCCGGCCGCCCGCAGGGCATCGGCGGTGCTGGGCCGAAGAGTGCTCATCCGGCCACCTCCGCAGGCGCGATCGGAAGGGTACCGGCGATCTCGGGGGCACCGGACTCGCCGAGCCGCAGCAGCAGGCTGTGCCGCCAGTGCGCATCGTCGCGAC
Organism: Streptosporangiaceae bacterium; assembly: GCA_035308365.1. GTDB lineage: Bacteria > Actinomycetota > Actinomycetes > Streptosporangiales > Streptosporangiaceae > PALSA-505. The sequence continues at coordinate 73,883 of DATGGU010000183.1, read as the reverse complement.
CGGGGAAGTCGGTGCGGACGTGGCAGCCGCGGGATTCGGTGCGCTCGGCCGCTGCCACCAGGATGGCCTGCGCCGCCAGTGTCAGCGCCGCCGCCTCGTAGCCGGCCTGGCCGGGCCGTTCCCGCCACCGGACCGACGTGCCGATCGCTGCTCCCGCCTCGGCCAGGCCGGCGGCGTCTCTGCCGATGGCGGCGTACCTGCTCATGAGCTGCCGCAGCTCCGCCAGGTCGGTGACCGCCGGGAGCGCCGGCGGGCGCCCGTCGGCCTCGCGCCGCCACGCCGGCCGGACCGGCTGGGCCGCCCAGGCCGGCCGGGCCGGCTGGGCCCAACGGGCCGGCTGGGCCGGCTGGGCCGCCGCGATGGTGGCCGCCGCCCGCTCACCCATGACCAGGCCCTCGACCAGGCTGTTGGAGGCCAGCCGGTTGGCGCCGTGCAGCCCGGTCCTGGCCACCTCACCGGCCGCGTACAGCCCCGGCACGCTGGTGCGCCCGCGCGAGTCGGTCAGCACGCCGCCGCAGTGGTAGTGCGCGGCCGGGGCGACCGGGATGGGCTCGCGGGCCGGGTCGATGCCCGCGGCCAGGCAGGCGGCCCGCACCCTGGGGAAGTGCAGCCGCAGTTCGTCCTCGCCCAGGCCGGTGGCGTCGAGGAACACGTGGTCGTCGATGCCGCCGGGGGCCTGCGCCATCCGGTAGGTGATGGCCGCGGACACCACGTCGCGCGGCGCCAGGTCGGCCAGCGGGTGCACGCCGGTCATCACTCTGGCCCCCGTCGCGTCCACCAGCACCGCGCCCGCCCCCCGCAGCGCCTCGGTGACCAGGGGCGCGGTCCCCTCGGCGCCGGTGTACAGCACGGTCGGGTGGAACTGGACGAACTCCGCATCCGCCACCGTTGCGCCCGCGCGCAACGCGAGCGCCATCCCATCCGCGGTGGCGACGGCCGGGTTGGACGTGACCTGGTAGAGCTGCCCGAGCCCGCCGGTGGCCAGCAGGACGGCCGGGGCACGCACCAGGCCCGGACGGCCGGCCGGACCCGCGGTGTCGATCACCCGCAGCCCGGCGACGGTCCCGGCGCTGGTGAGCAGCACCTGCGTGGCGAGGTGCCGTTCGAGCACCGGGATCCTCGTGTGGCGGACCGAGTCCATCAGCGCCCGCTCGACCTCGGCGCCGGTGGCGTCACCGCCTGCGTGCAGCACCCGGAACGCGCTGTGCCCGCCCTCCCGGCCGCGGGCGAGCGTCCCGTCGGCGGCGGCGTCGAACACGGCGCCCCTCCTGCGCAGACGTGCTACGGCAGCCGGCCCGCCGGCCAGGATCGCTGCCACGGCGGCCGGGTCGCAAAGGCCCGCGCCCGCCGCGATCGTGTCTGCCACGTGCCGTTCGGAAGAATCGTCGGTGCGGCCACCGGGGAGCACCACCGCGATCCCACCTTGCGCCCAGCGTGTGTTGCCGTCGCCCGCCGCGGCCTTCGTCACCACCACGACGCGCAGCCCCGCCTCCTGGGCGCACAGCGCCGCGGTGAGCCCAGCGACCCCGCTACCCGCGACGACGAGGTCCGCGGTCGCCTCCCACTCCGCCGTCAGCGAGTACTCAGCCCATTCCGCCGCTTCGGGCCACTCCGCCGCCGGTGGCCGCGTCGCCGCCGGTGAGCGTTCCGCCGCCGGTGGCCGCTCCGCCGCCGGTGGCCACTCCGCCGCCGGTGGCCGTTCCGCCGGTCCCGGCCGCCCCGCCGTCACCGCGCGCCGCCAGCACTTATGGAGATCATCTTCCGGACGGACTCGGCGGCCCTGGCTGCGATGGCCGGATCCACGTGCACCTCGTCCCGGCCCTCCTGAAGGCAGCGCAGCAGTGAGTCCGGAGTGATCATTTTCATGAAGCGGCAGGACGCGCCGGGATTCACCGGCCGGAACTCAACACCCGGGGCGGCCTTGCGGAGCTGGTGCAACATGCCGGTCTCGGTGGCCACCAGGACCGTCTTCGAGCGCGCCGCCGGGGCGGCGGTGAGCATGCCGCCGGTGGACAGGACCTTGACCCGGTCGGCCGGGACCACGCCCGCACCGGCCAGGTAGAGCGCCGACGTGGCGCAGCCGCATTCGGGGTGGATGAACAGCTCGGCATCCGGCGCGGCGGCCACCTGAGCGGCCAGTTCGGGGCCGCTGATCGCGGCGTGCACGTGGCACTCCCCCGCCCACACGTGCAGGTTGGCCCGGCCGGTGACCCGGCGGACGTGGGCGCCGAGGAACTGGTCAGGGCAGAACAGCACCTCCTGGCCGGCCGGGATCGAATTCACCACCTCGGCGGCGTTCGACGAGGTGCAGCACACGTCGGCTTCGGCCTTCACCTCGGCGCTGGTGTTCACATAAGCGACCACGGCGGCGGTTGGATGCTTGGCCTTCCACTCCCTGAGCTGGGCGGCGGTGATGCTGTCGGATAGCGAGCAGCCTGCCCGCTGGTCCGGGATGAGCACGGTCTTGCCCGGACTGAGGATCTTGGCCGTCTCCGCCATGAAGTAGACCCCGGCGAAGACAATCACCCGCTGCGTGGCCGCGGCGGCCAGCCGGGACAGGGCGAGCGAGTCACCCACGTGATCGGCGACGTCCTGGATCTCCGGCCGCTGGTAGTTGTGGGCGAGGATGACCGCGTCCCGTTCGGCCGCGAGCCGCCGCACCTCCGCCGCCCAGGCCGGGCCCGCACAGCCCTCTGCCGCCCAGGCCGGGCCCGCCTCGGCCTCTGCCGCCCAGGCCGGGCCGGCCTCGACCCGGCCCGCCTCGACCGGCCCCGCCTCGGCCACACCGTCCCCGGGCCCGTTTGCTGTTGTGATTGTCATCGGCTCATCCCGCCTCGTTCGCTCTCCGTAGTTTTAGCCTCTGAGGCAAAAACTAGGAGAGACACTACCATGCGAGCGTGCAGGCAAGTCAATCCGCGCCCCCCGGCACCGGGCGTGAGGCACCGGGCACCGGGCGTGAGGCACCGGGTGCCGGGCGTGAGGCGCCGGGTGCCGGTGCGTGGGCCGGGAGCGAGGCTGGCGCGCGGGCCAGGCCGCTGTTCCGGCACGAGGTGCTGGCCGTCGTCTTTCAGGTGCGCCCCTGCGGGCGGCGCGACCAGCGGCTCGAGGTCCTGTTGTGGCAGCGGGCCAGGCCGCCGTTCGACGGCTGCTGGTCGCTGCCCGGCGGGCCGCTGTGCGTGGATGAGCGGCTTGGGACGTCGCTCGGGCGTTATCTGGCCGTCAAGGTTGCCCTGACGGACATCGGTCACCTGGAGCAACTGGAAACCCGCAGCGATCCGGGGCGGGATCCGAGGGGACGCGTCCTGGCCACGGCCTACCTGGCGCTGGTGGCCACCGACGTGCAGCCCTCGGTGCCTGCCGACACCGCCTGGCACCCGGTCGACTCGCTACCGCCCGTCGCATTCGACCACGGGTCGATCATCGAGTCGGGCCGTGACCGGCTGCGGGCCAAGCTCTCCTACACCAACCTCGGCTTCGCCCTGGCCCCGGCCACCTTCACCATCGCCGGGCTGCGCGACATCTATGCGGCGGTGCTCGGCTATCCGGTGGCGGCGACCAACCTCCAGCGCATCCTGGCCCGCCGTGAGGTCATCGAGCCGACCGGTGAGACCGCCCCGCCGACCACCTCCGGCGGGCGCCCGGCCACCGTGTACCGGTTCGCCACCAGGAGCCTGCGGGTGACCAACCCCTTCGCAGCTTTCCGCCCACCTTCCGGACGGTCCCAGCCGGAGCACTAGCCTGGACCGGTGGGCGTTACCCAGGTTTCCGGCGCACCAGCGCTCCAGCAGCCGGGCTGGGCCGGTGACGGCCGGCTCGAACCGGTCGTGCGGCGGCTTGAGAGCCTTCCGCCGCTGGTCTTCGCCGGGGAGTGCGACCAGCTCAGGAAAAGACTTGCCGCGGTCGCGCGGGGTGAGGCGTTCCTGCTGCAGGGCGGCGACTGCGCCGAGACGTTCGCGGGCACGACCGCCGACAGCGTCCGGGGAAAGCTCAGGACGCTGCTGCAGATGGCCGTGGTGCTCACCTATGCGGCGAGCGTGCCGGTGGTGAAGGTGGGCCGGATGGCCGGCCAGTTCGCCAAGCCCCGGTCCGCGCCGACCGAGGCCAGGGACGGCGCCGAGCTGCCGGTCTACCGGGGCGATGCGGTCAACGGCCTGGAGTTCACCGCGGCGGCGCGGACACCCGACCCGGGCCGGCTGCTTGACGCCTACCACTGCTCGGCCGTCACCTTGAACCTGTGCCGCGCCTTCGCCCGGGGTGGGTATGCCGACCTGCGCCAGGTGCACGCGTGGAACCAGGACTTCGTGGCCAGCAGCCCGGCGGGCCAGCGCTACGAGCGGCTGGCCGGTGAGATCGACCGGGCGATCGCCTTCATGAACGCCTGCGGGGCCGACCCGGAGGAGTTCCACACCGTGGAGTTCTACTCCAGCCACGAGGCCCTGCTGCTGGACTACGAGCGGGCGCTGACCAGGATCGATTCACAGACCGGCCTGCTCTACGACGTGTCGGCCCACCTGCTGTGGATCGGCGAGCGCACCCGCGACCCCGGCGGTGCCCACATCGAGTTCGCCCGCCAGATCCGCAACCCGCTGGCGGTCAAGCTGGGTCCATCGGCCAGCGCGGCGGAGGTGCTGGCCCTCATCGGCACGCTCGACCCCCGGCGTGAGCCCGGCCGTCTCACCCTCATCACCAGGATGGGCGCCGGCCGGGTACGGGACGCGCTGCCGCCGCTGGTCGAGCAGGTCACCGCCAGCGGCGCCAACGTCGCCTGGGTGTGCGACCCGATGCACGGCAACACCTTCGAGACTCCGGACGGGCACAAGACCCGCCGGTTCGACGACGTGCTGGCCGAGGTGGCCGGCTTCTTCGAGGTGCACCGTGCGCTCGGCACGCATCCCGGCGGCATCCACATCGAGTTCACCGGCGACGACGTCACCGAGTGCGTGGGCGGCGGGCACGACGTGACCGAAAGCGACCTGAATCACCGGTACGAGACTGCCTGCGACCCCAGGCTCAACCGGAGCCAGTCGCTGGACCTGGCGTTTCTCGTCGCGGACATGTACCGCCAGCGATAAGGCCCGTCGACGCAAAAGCTGCTGCCGCGGGCGTGGCCTCCGCGGCAGCAGCTTGCTGCACCGGCACTTCATCGTGCCGCGTACATCACCACCGGCATCCTCCGGCCGGGTCTTACCACGCGCCAGCCATGGCGCGGCCAATCGTGACGGCTTCCTCTTCGGCCAGTGCGCCGAAAAGTTCCCCGGGCCCAGGTCCATGCACGGTCGCCGACTTTCCGTGCACCCAGGGTTGCCTACGTGTCGCGTACCACCACCCAGCGTCCGAGGTCCATACGTGGTAACCGGGGTAGGCACGTTCAATGTGCCCGGCAATAGCCGCGTCCCCGTGCGGTCGTGGTCCCACCGCGCAGGAACCAGGCAGGATTCCCTCTCGCGAGGGATTCACCGCAGGGTCACCCGCTGGCTTGAGGATCATGGGCCGCGACACCTCCCGGTATCGGTTTCGCCGCCACAGAACGCAATGCCGGTATGCAGAAAATGGTGTACCGTGCAGTCATTGTGACGCAAGGGTGCCGCAGCGGCGGGTACACGCCGCATGGCGGATTACCGCCACTGATTGCGGAGGCGTCAGATGTTTGAAGCCCTTGGGCTCTCACCCAGCGAGGAGAGCCTCTACACGGTGCTCATCCACAGCCCGCGCTCCACGGTCGCCGAGCTGGCCGCCTACGGATCGGTTTCGTCCCAGCAGGCCACCCGGGATCTGCACCGGCTGATCGGCCAGGGCCTGGCGAACCGGCTGCCCGGCAGGCAGGCCCGGTACATCGCCGTCGCACCGGACATAGCCATCGAGCCGCTGCTGGCCAAGCAGGAGGACGTGCTCAGGCAGGCGCGGCTGGTGAGCCGGGAGCTGATGAAGGTCTTCCACGAGGCCTCCCGGCACGAGCACCCGGCCGAGCTGGTGGAGATCATCACCGGCGAGAACAACATCAGAAGCCGCCTGGATCAGCTCCCCGACGCTGCCCGCTTCCAGATCCGGGGCTTCGACCGGCCGCCATACGTGCAGTCGCTCGAAGAAAACGACACGCACGAGGCGAAGCGGATTCGCGAAGGCGTGACCTACCGCGTGGTCTACACGGCCCACGCGGTGATGCTGCCGGGCAGGCTGGAGGGCGACATCCGGCGCGTGATCGCGGCCGGTGAGCAGGCGCGGGTGCGGCCCGATCTGCCCACCAAGCTGTGGATCGTGGACGACAAGATGGCCATGATCCCGATAAAGTCCCGCCAGCAGGGCATCGACGCGTCGTTCATCGTGCGTCCCTGCGACCTGCTCGACTCACTGATCGCCCTGTTCGAGGCCGAGTGGGACCGGGCGATACCGCTGCGCACATTCCTCGGCGAGGAACCGGTCGCCCAGGATGCCAAGGAGCCCGACGAGACCAGGACGGCCATGCTGTCCTGCCTGGCCGCCGGCCTCACCGACGAGGGCATCGCCAGGGCGCTCGGCTGCAGCCTGCGCACGGCTCAGCGGCACATCCGGCGCCTCATGCAGGATCTGAACGTGACCAGCCGGTTCCAGGCCGGCATGGAAGCCCGCCGCCGGGGCTGGGTCTAGAAACGGCTGCCCGGGTGCCGGGCACGTACCAGGAGGCAGTGACCCCAGGTCAAAGGGTAGGGAGCCGCAGGGGGATCTGCTGCCAGGCCGCCGGGTCGCCGGGTCTGGCGGTGAAGTCGTAGCGCATCTCGCCGGGTGAGAGCGCGACCAGCGATATCGAGGTCGTGCCCCAGACCCGCCCATCGCCGAACTCGTGCCGCACGATCAGGGCCCTCGGATCCTGCGCAGGCAGCCCCGCGCCGTTGAGCAGCGGCAGCCATTCGCCCCAGGCCTGGCCGACGGGTTCACCCGGCCTCGGCACCGGCCGGGCCGCGGCCCGCAGCCTGGGCAGGAACCAGGCCAGCCGGGCCAGTTCGCGCTCCCGCCCGGGGGAGCCTGGCGCGCCGTCGGTCAGCAGTTCGCCGCTGAGGCCGCTGTTGACGATCATGTGCAGGCCGGGGCCGAGCTTGCGCTCGGTCAGGTTCTCGCCGTCCCAGCTCGTCAGGGACGCCCGTCCCGGCTCCGCGACCAGCAGGTGGAACGGGTCGAAGCCGGCCACGCCCGGTACCAGCTTTCCGCCGACGGCCGCCTGGAGCGGCAGCAGACCCCGGGACCGGCGGGAGGCGGCCGGTGCCGGTGCGCCCCGGCCGTTGAGCACGCAGGCGGCGCGTGCCGGAGGGGATACCGCCAGCCAGGTCCCGCCGGCGGTGAGGTCCCTGCCGCCGACCAGTCCCGGGTACTGCGGCCAGTGCCGCGCCGGAGGCTCCCAGGAGCGGGCCACGAACTCATCGCGGATACCGGCCAGCAGGACGGCGGGACCGACGCTGACAATCGCGGTGCACATGCCCCCATTGGACCATCAGCCAGCCGGTGGACGCGTCGCCTGCCGGAACATCTGCGGCGGCTTGGTGCCGGCGCTCTGCCCGCCGTCGATGGGGATGACCGTCCGGCCGGCCAGGTTGCGCATCGAGTCCTCGTCGCTGACGTCGGTGCGGACGGCGATGGCCTGACCGCCGCTGTCCGCGATCCGCTTGGCCACGCCCTCCAGCGCGGTGAGGTCCCGGGCGGCCAGCACCACCCGGGCCCCAGCGGCCGCGAACGCCTCGGCCGTCGCCGCCCCGATGCCCTTGCTGGCCCCGGCCACCAGGGCAACCCGGCCCGTCATGGATTCCATCTCAGTCTCCTAGCCCGAACGAATAATTTATCCAACAGTCAGTCTGACTGAATTATTCCGGGAAAGACGGGGAGGGTGAGGGCGGCGTGGGCCAGGTGCTGGATCAGGGAGACGGCGGCCTGCGGGGTGCCGGCGCCGGCCAGGGTGTCGAAGGTCTCGAAGCTGGTGACCGTGAACAGCAGGTCGGTCGCATCGCGCTGGCGGGTGGCGGGCGGGGCTCCCAGTTCGGTGGTGAGCCTGGTGATCAGCGTGGCCGCGCCGCGCCTGCGCCATTCCTGACGCACCCGCAGCGCCTCGCCGAGGTCGGGATCGAGGGCGGCCAGGCCACGCAGGCGGCGGTGCAGCACCTGGTCGCTGCCCCAGAACCGGCCGAACACCATGATGTACTCATCGAGCGCGGCGAGCGGATCGTCCCGGCGGAAGGCGTCGGCCAGCCCGGCCATTCCGCCGGATGCGCCGAGCGAGTCGAACAGCGCCTCGAGCAGCCCGGCCTTGGACCGGAACTGGTAGTAGACGGTGGCCCGCGACACGTCCGCGTGCTGCGCCACGGCGTCGATGCTGAACTTGCCGGGGTCGGCGGACACGAGCAGTTCCCTGGCGGCGGCGATGACCCGCGCCCGGGTCTCGTCGATCGCGGCCTGCCGCTGCCCCAGCCGGTATGGGCGCGGGCTCATCCGTCATGCTCCTGACTGTCTGTATGAATAAAAGTACCAGAGCGGGCTCAGGTGGCGGCGAATCTGTCGAGGGCGGCCAGGAAGGCGGCGTCCAGGGCCGGGTTGCCCAGGTGCCCGGCGTCTTCGATGACGGTCACCTCGGCATCGGGCCAGGCGCGGGCGAGCAGCCAGGCCGTCTCGGTGCCGCCCATGTCCCGGCGGCCCTGGACCAGGACGCCGGGGATGCCCGCCAGGCGGCCGGCGTCGCGCAGCAGCGCCCCTTCCTCCAGCCAGGCGCCGTGCGAGAAGTAGTGGGCGGCGATGCGGGCAAAAGCGAGCTGGGCAGGAGGGGGACGGCCGGCCGAGCGGCCAGGCGGAATGCCGGTCTCCAGGGAGAGGATCGCGCTCTCCCAGTCGCACCAGTCGTTGGCTGCCTGCTCCCGCACCTGCGGATCCGGGTGCTCCATCAGGCGTGCGTACGCGGCCACCAGGTCGCCGTCGCGCTCGGGCTCCGGGACGCCGGCCCGGAACCGGTCCCACGCTTCGGGGAGGAAGCGCCTGATGCCACCGTAGAGCCAGCCGATGTCCGAACGCCGGCAGGTGGAGACGCCGTGCATGACGATCTCCGACACCCGGTGCGGGTGCCGTTCGGCGTAGGCGAGGATCAGCGTCGATCCCCATGACCAGCCGGTCAGCAGCCAGCGCTCGATGCCGAGGTGGACGCGCAGCAGTTCCATGTCACCGATCAGGTGACCGGTGGTGTTGTGGCGCATGCTGGTGGCCGGGTCGCTGGCGTGCGGCGTGCTCCGGCCACAGCCGCGCTGGTCGAACAGGACGATGCGGTACCGGCCCGGGTCGCAGACCCGGCGGTTACCGGGCATGCTTCCCGAGCCGGGTCCGCCGTGCACGACCAGGGCGGGCTTGCCGTCCGGGTTGCCGCAGACCTCCCAGTAGACGAGGTTTCCGGCTCCGGCGTCGAGCAGCCCGTGATCGTAGGGATCGAGCGGAGGGTACGTGGCGGCTATCCGGCCGGCCGCAGGCCCGCGAACAGGTCATCCTCGGGCACCGGGACGCCGGTGGTGTCACGGACCCGGATGAAGTTCTCCCGGCCGAACGCGTCCGCCGCGATCTGCGGCGGGATCTTGCTGAACCACGAATCCTCGATCTGGCTGGCGTGCGCCTGCAGCGCGTCACTCTTGCGGGTCAGCACCTGCCGGATGTCGACCACCGTGGTGATCTTCGCCTCGGACTCCAGCATCTTGCGCCGGTCTTCCTCGGTGAACTCGCGGTCGCCGGCGGGCGTCTCGATGCCCTGCTCGCGCAGTGCCTCGAACACCTTCTGGAAGTCGCTGCCGCGGATCGCGGACAGGTACAGCTTGGCCACGGTCCCGGTGGCGGCCACCGCGGCCTGGGCCGCCAGGCTGGAGTGCACGTGGTCAGGGTGCTGGTAGAGACCCTGGTCGTCGTAGGCGATGACGACCTGGGGCCGGTAGGCCTCGATCAGGCCACCGATCCTGGCTGCGACGACGTCCAGCGGGATGTTGCAGAACGCGTCCGGCCGGTCCTTGTAGTCCCATTCGGCCATGCCGGAGTCGTGATACCCGAGCACCTCGAGGTCGCTGACTCCCAGAATCTTGCAGGACTGGCGCAGCTCGGCCAGCCGCAACTCGGCCACGGCCTGCCCGTCGTGCCCGTCCTCACCGGGCTTGACCCCCCCGGGAGCGTCGCCGAACTCGCCGTTCGTGCAGGTAACGACCACCGTCCTGATGCCCTGATCGGAGTAGAGGGCCAGCACGCCGCCCGTGCTCGACGCCTCGTCGTCGGGGTGCGCGTGCACCGCCATCACAGTCAGATTGTCCGTCATGCCTTAAGCCTGCCCGATGACTCGGACAGTCTGGACCGCGGCCCGCCCACGCGCCCGCGCCGCGGGCGGGCGAGTTGGCCAGCACCGCCACACTCAGTAGCATTCGTCGTGGTGAGCCGGGAAGCCTGGTCGGCACGGTAACCGACCCAGGAGCTGAGAATGGACCGGGGCCTCGCATCATCGGCGCTTTCCTCGCACTGGCGCCGTGAGGTGCTCCGCACCAACCTGTGGTTCGTCCCCGGCATCGAGGTCATCGCCTCGGTCGCGCTGTTCGCCGGGACCAGCCTGCTCGACCAGGCAGCCTACCGTGGCGTCTTCGGCTATCCGTCCTGGGTGATCAGCGGGACGGCCGGCACCGCGCAGCAGATCCTGACGTCCATCGCCGCGGCCGTGATCACGGTCGTGGGCGTCGTCTTCTCGATCATCCTGGTTACCCTGACCCTGGCCTCCACCCAGTTCGGGCCCAGGATGCTGCGGAACTTCATCCGCGACCGGGCGACCCAGCTCACCCTCGGCACGTTCGTGGCGACCTTCGTCTACGCGGTGCTCGTGCTGGTGTCGATAGGCCCCGGGTCACACGGCGACTTCGTGCCGCACATCGGCGTCACGGTGACGATGGCGCTGATGGTGGCCGACCTGGCCGTCCTGATCTACTTCATCCACCACACCGCCGCCTCGATCCAGCTGCCCCAGGTGATCGCCAGCATCGCGCGGGACCTGTCGGAAGCCATCGAGATCCAGGGTGGTGAGGAGAGCACAGCCAGCAGCCGAGGTCCTTCCCCGGCCGAACTGCTGTCCCTGATGGAGACCGGCGGTGGGGTGGTGCGCGCCCCGGCCAGCGGCTATCTGCAGTTCATCAGGCACGGGATCCTGGTCAAGCTGGCCACCGAGGCGGAGGCGGTGATCAGCCTCGACCACCGGCCCGGCCACTTCATCGTGCAGGGGCATCCGTTCGCCAAGGTCTGGCCGCCGGAGGCGGCGGCGCGGGTGACCGACGCGCTCGGCCGTGCGCACATCACCGGCCCGTACCGGACGCTGACCCAGGACGTGTCGTTCGGCATCGACCAGCTCGTGGAGATCGCCATCCGCGCTCTCTCCGCCGCCGTCAATGACACCTTCACGGCGCTGACCTGCATCGACTGGCTCGGTGACAACCTCTGCAAGATCATCAACCGGTGGCACCCGGCCCGCGTCCACCGCGACGGCCAGGGCTACGTCCGGATCATCGCGGCCCAGCCGACCTACGAGCGGCTGGTCCAGCGCGCCTTCGAGAAGATCCGCCAGGCGAGCAGCGGCATGCCAGCGGTGATGATCCGCCAGCTGGAGGCGCTGGCCAAGATCATGGCGGAGACCTCCGAGGCGGGGCAGCGCAGTGTCCTGCTCGAACAGGCGGAGATGATCGGCCGGCTGAGCGAGCGGACGGTCCCCGAGGCGGCCGACCGGGCGGACATCCGCCGCCGCTACGAGGCCGTCCTGGCCGTCGAATCGAAGCTGGTGGACTAGCGGCTGGCGGCTCGCGGAAGACTTCTTCGGACAGTGGGACCATCGGCTTGAGGCTGAAGATCGCTTCGACGGGGAGCCGGAAGAGCTCCGCGATGGTCAGGGCCGGTTCGAGGCTGGGGTTGTAGTCGCCGCGTTCGATGTAGCCGATCGTCTGGAAGTTGATGCCGGGTTTGCCGGCCAGCTCCTTGCGGGACAGCCCGCGCTCGGCCCGCAGCACCGCGAGCCGGTTGTGCACCCGGCGCTGGCCGTCAGGCATCGGCGGGCTGGCCGGTCTCGATCCAGGCGAGCATCAGCGCGGTGGGGCGGTTCGCCAGCCAGGCAGCCTCCGCCCGGCCCATCGGGGTGGACGGCGGGCCCAGCACGAACGGCCAGATCTCCTCGGCGATGGCCCGCCAGTTGGCGGTCGCGGTGAGCTGGCCGAGCAGCGCGAACATGCCCAGGTTGATGCGCTGCAGGATCACGTAGGAGCGCGGGATGCTGGCGTAGGCCGCCACCGGGCTGCGCAGGTCGAAGAACCGGCGCACGACCTTGGACGCGTAGTCCTCGGTGATGGTCAGCGTGCCCGGGCGGCGGACGGTCTCGTAGAACACCGCCATGTGGTCGATGATCACGTCGGTGCTCAGCGGCGCGCCGGGGACGAGGAAGCCCGCGGCCTCCATGCTGCGGCGGAACGCCTCCGGGTCGTTGGCCACGCACAGGTCCCGCACCATGTGCACGAGCGGCTGCAGCTCGGTCTCGGTGAAGTGCTTGACCAGGCCGAAGTCCAGGAAGGTGACCCGGCCGCCGCCGTGGAACAGGTAGTTGCCCGGATGCGGGTCGCCGTTGAACGCCCGGATCTCGTACAGGCTGCGGAACACGAACCGGTAGATCGTCTCGGCGGCCAGGTCGCGTTCCTCCTGGGACCAGCCGGCCAGCTCATGGAACCTGGCCCCGTCGGACAGCTCGCTGGTCACCACCCGCCGGGCGGACAGCTCATCGATGATCTTGGGCACGTGGATGGTCGGGTGGCCGTCGTAATAGGCCGCCATCCGGCGCTGGCTGCGCGCCTCGCGCCGGTAGTCCAGTTCCTCGCCGATCCGCTCGCGCAGCTCGGCCACCAGAGCCTCGACGTCCTGATTGGGCGCGATGATGCGGAGCATCCGGCGCAGCAACGCGACGTTGTCCAGGTCGGCGGTCATGGTCTCGGCGATGCCCGGATACTGCACCTTCACCGCGACCGCCCGGCCGTCGTGGGTGATAGCGCGGTGGACCTGCCCGATCGATGCCGCCGCGATGGGCACCGGATCCCACTGCGCGAACGCGCGCTCGGGCGGCAGCCCGAGCTCGGCCTCGACCACCCCGGCGGCCAGTTCCGGGCTCATCGGCGGGACGCTGTCCTGCAGACGGCTGAGCGTCCGGCGGACGCTGGGCGACAGGCCGTCGTCCACGTAGCTCGCCATCTGGCCGATCTTCATCATGACGCCCTTCATCGCGCCGAGGGTGGCCGCGACGTCCTCGGCGGTCTGCAGGGCCAGGTCGTTGCGCAACTGCTCGCGCGCCGCACCGGCGGCCGCGAACAGCCGGGGCGCGTTGCTGGCATAACGCACCCCGCCACGCAACGCCAGCCGGACGGCCGCGAGGCCACGCTCCAGGCGCAGCCGGCCGCCGGCCCGGCGGCGCCGGGCCAGGACACCGGCCACGACGGCAGCGGCGGCCAGGCCGGCCACGGTCTTCCGTGACGGCCGCCGGAGCTTGCTCATGAGCGCGCGGCGGAACGCATGCGCAGGGTGATCCGCTGCCGCGCCTCCAGCACCCCGGGCTCGCCGAGGAACACGGCGTCGAGCACGCCGAGGGCCTGCCGGATCTCGGTCTGCCTGGCGGGAGTCAGTTCCGGTGCTTGGTAACCGTACAGTTCACGGGCCCAGCCGGGCAGCGCGGCGACAGCCCCGTCCCTGACGTCCTGCCAGATCTCCGCGATGTCCGGGCCGAGGCCGGGTGGCTCGAGAAGATAACTCATGGACTCCCGCGCCGCCGGGGTGCACCGCAGCTCAGGCCGGACCGACGTCATGTACTGCTGGAGCGCGCCGTAGCTGGCCGGGACCATGCCGGCAGGCACGCCGACCAGCTCGGCCGCGACCACCATCTCGGCGGTGTACCGGTCGGCGTCGCCGGGTGACAGCGGCGTGCCGAACAGCCGGCACGCGGTGATGGCGGAGTCGATCAGGGCCGCGTGCACCCAGAGCAGCAGCGCGGGATCGCTGGCCGCATAGGGCTGCCCGGTCACGGAGTCGACGCCGCGCACGTGCTCGTGGATGCGGCGCACCACGCTGGCGGCCCGCTCCGCCACCGCCCGCTCGCCGAAGCTGATCGTCGTGACGTACTGCGAGGTGGCGGCCAGCCGGCCGACCGGATCCTGGCGCCAGGCGCTGTGCTGGTCCACCCCGGCCATGGCCAGCGGGTGCAGGGCCTGCACCATCAGGGCGGTCAGGCCCGCGATCGGAGCGCCCGGGTCGGTGTTCACCCGCCAGGTGACGCTGGCGGGCCCGAACAGGCCCTCGTCGGCCGGGTCCGCTGGCACCCCGGCCACATAGGCCGCCGCCGAGCGGGCGACCAGATCGACAGCGTCCGCATACGATTCTGCCGTCACGTCGGTACCCCTGGTGAGCTGGGCGGCCCCCAGCGGCTGCTGCCCGGGTGGCCGGAAAGAAGGATGTTTCCCCTCCACGCTACCTACCGCCGTCCGGCGGCAGGCCGGCACCCCTCACGTGCCAGCCGAGAGCACTATTTGAGGCTTTGGATTCATTACGGAGGGGGCGGAGCGGTAACAAGGCTGGAATCATTCGCATGAAGATCACAAAACGCGGAAGGCGGGACACGCCGCGACCACACCCGGTGTGAGCAGCGGGTGAACCGCAAAACCGCAGGGTGGAGACGCACATGTGGACGACCATCTGGGACAGGTTCACCGGCTGGGTAAGACTGGAATCGGCTGCCGCGACCGCCATGGTCCAGGCCTTCATCGCGCTGGGCATCGCTTTCTCCTGGTGGACCTGGAGCACGGCGCAGACCGGGGCGGTAATCGGGATCGTGTCCGCCCTGCTCGGGATGTTCGTCCGCAGCCAGGTCACCCCGAACGTCCGGGTCGCCCAGCGCAGGCCCGTCCCGGCGCGGGCGCCTGCCGGGCCGGCCCCGGCTGTCCGGCCCGCGCCCGGAGCACCGCAGGCCGGGCCGGCGGGCGGGCCTGCTCCGGACTTCCGGCCGTCCCAGGACACCGACCCGCCCGGCGGGCCCAGCACCCGGCCGCTGTGACGAAAATCGCTGGCCGGGCGGTGCGTCCTGCGGCAAGCTCATGCCCATGATCGAGTTGCGGGTGCTGACACCGGACGACTGGCGGCTCTGGCGCGAGCTTCGGCAGGCGGCGCTCGGCGAGGCGCCCTACGCCTTCGGGTCCCGGCTGGCGGACTGGCAGGGCGAGGACGACCGCGAGGAGCGCTGGCGCGGCCGGCTGAGCATCCCGGGCCGGCATCTCGTGGTGCTGATCGACGGCCGGCCGGTGGGGATGGCCAGCGGCGTGCCCGACGGCGACGGCGTCGCCGAGCTGATCTCCATGTGGGTGAGCCCGGCGGCGCGTGGCCGTGGCGCCGGGGATCGCCTGATGTCGGCGGTGGAGCAGTGGGCCAGGCAGAACGGCGCCCACACGCTGAAGCTGGCCGTGTCCGAGGGAAACGAAAATGCCATCGCTCTCTACCAGCGCAGCGGCTTCGCGGACACCGGCAGGCGGGAGCTGATGCCGGACGGCGTCCGCCGCGAACTGATCATGGAGAAGAAGCTGGTCTAGGTGGTCAGTTCGGGTTCCAGGGCGCGTTTCTCAGGTCGGGCGCGGGGGCCGAGGTGAACGTGCGGAGCATCGCCGTCTCCCTGGCGAGCATGGCACGCTCGGCCGCCAGGCGGTGTACCGCGTCCGGCTGGTCCAGCAGCGTCTGGTGGTCCGGCAGGTCCACCACCATGGCGGCCGCCACCAGGTAGGACAGCAGCATGGGATCGTCCGGCAGCTCGGCGGTGTCCGCGCTCCGGCTGGCGAGCGCCTGGCGATAGTCGCCGAACGCGCGCCGGACCGCCGCTGCCGCCACGGCAGCCGCCGCCTCGTCACCGCGGTGCTCGGGCAGCGTCTCGGCATCACCCTGCAGGTACGGCCTGGAATGGTCGAGCCCGGCCAGCCTGAACCGCTGGGCTCCCGCGGTCACCAGGTCGAACCGCCCATCCTCGTACTCCACGACCCGGCGCAGCACCGCGGTGCAGCCGACCTCGTAGAGGGCGCAGATGCCGTCCACGCCGGTCTCGCGGCCCTTCTTGATCGCGACGACACCGAACTGCCTCGGCTCGGGCCCGGCCAGCAGATCCCGGACGAGCTGCCGGTACCGGTCCTCGAAGATGTGCAGCGGCAGCACAAGGTGCGGGTAGAGCACGGTGCCCAGCGGGAACAGCGGCAGCCTCTGGCTCATACTGCGAATCTATGCCTGGCACGGGCTGTTGCCGGAACGAGGCTCCTGTGACACCTCAGGCGGGATCCCGCTCGATCGGGCAGGTCATGCAGCGCGGCCCGCCGCGGCCGCGGCCGAGTTCGCTGCCGGCGATCGCCACCACCTCGATGCCGTGCTTGCGCAGCATGGTGTTGGTGGTCTCGTTGCGCTCGTAGCCGAAGACGACGCCAGGGGCGACGGCGAGGTAGTTGTTCCCGTCGTCCCACTGCTCGCGCTCGGCCGCCCGGATGTCGTCGTCGGTGGTCAGCACCACCACCTCGGCGACGTGGAGCACCTCAGCGACCTTGTCCCACAGGTTGTGGTTGCGGGTCACCCGGAGGTTTCCTCCGACGCTGGTCAGCGTCCACGAGCGCAGGTTCTTGCTGAGGTAGGGGTACAGCACGAACGTGCCACGGTCGACCATGGTCATCACCGTGTCGAGGTGCATCATCGCCCGGCTGGCCGGGAGTTCGGTGGCGATCACCGTGTCGACCTGGCCGCTGCGCATCAGCGCCTGGGCGAGCTTCTCGACGGCCATCGGCGTGGTCCGCTCGCCCATGCCGATCATCACGGCCCGGTTGCCCAGCACGTGGACGTCGCCGCCCTCCACCGTGGCCGGCCGGTGGGTGGCGTCGTCGTCCCCGTAGTACCTGGCGAAACCGCCGCCGGCGAACATCGGGTGATAGCGGTAGATGGCCCGGCTGTGCAGGGTCTCCCGCTGCCGGGCGGGCTTGGCCATCGGGTTGACCGAGACGCCCTGGTAGATCCAGCAGGAGTTGTCCCGCTGGAACAGGTGGTTGGGCAGCGGGGGCAGGATGAAGTCGTCGGCGTGCAGCATGTCCCAGGTCAGGCTGCTGGCCCGGGCCGGGCGCAGATCGCCCTTGAGCACCCCGCCGATCAGGTACCTGGCCAGGTCGAGGGCATCGAGGTCATCGAGCAGCGCGCGCACCGGGGCGACCAGGTTGGGGCCGAGCATCTCCGGCGTGCAGACCCGGTCGAGGACGAAGGCCCGGCCCTCGGGCAGGTCGAGCGTCTCGCTGAGCAACTGCCCGAAGTAGTGCACGGTCACGCCCTGCCCGGCCAGCGCCGCGGTGAACGCGTCGTGCTCCTCCTGGGCTCGCTTGCCCCACATCACCTCGTCGAACAGCAACTCCTCGACGTTGCGTGGGGTCAGCCTGGACAGTTCGAGGCCAGGCCGGTGCACGATCACCTGGCGCAGCCGGCCCACCTCTGATTGGACACTGAAGCTCATCGGGGCCTCCGGTTTCGTCGTCTCCCCTTCCCGCATTGTCCGCCTCCCGAGGCGGTCAGCGGAGCTGCCGCAGGAACGGGTCCTGCGGCTGGGCCGGGCGGCCGCGGCCAGCGGTTTGGCCACCCGGGCGATGGCCAGCGCCTCCTGGGTGATCACACAGTCACCTCGTGACGATTGTCCCCGCCTCCCCGGCGAGCAGCGCCTGGGCGTCGGAGAGCTGGCCGATCGCGGCCAGCTTCCCGGTCGCCTCGGCGAACCGGCACACCGCCTCGATCTTGGGGCCCATGGACCCGGCCGGGAACGAACGGGCGCGCAGCTGCGCCGGTGTGGCCCGGCGGATCACCCGGGCCCGCGGGGTGCCGTACCCGTCCTGGACCCCGGTCACGTCGGTGAGCAGCAGCAGAACGTCCGCGTCCAGCGAGCGGGCCAGCAGCGAGGCGGTCAGGTCCTTGTCCACCACGGCCTCGACGCCGCGCAGGTGCCCGGTGCCGTCCTTCATGACCGGCACCCCGCCACCGCCCGAGCAGACCACGATCGTGCGGCTGCCGAGCAGCAGCTCGATCACCGGGAGGTCGAGCAGGGCGACCGGCTCGGGAGAGGGCACCACCCGGCGCCAGCCGGCCCCGTCCTGGCGGACCTGCCAGCCGTTCCTGGCCGCCAGCTCGGCAGCCTGCCGCTCGTCATAGACGGGGCCGATGAACTTCGACGGGCGGCCGAAGGCCGGGTCGTCCTCCCTGACCAGGGTCCGGCTGACCAGGCAGGCGGTCGTGCGGCCCGGCGCGGCGTTGTCCAGGGCCTGGATGAGCCAGTAGCCGATCATGCCCTGGGTCTGCGCGCCCAGCACGTCGAACGGGTAGGGCCGCCGCAGGGCCGGGTCGTGCGCGCTCTCCAGCGCCAGCAGGCCGACCTGCGGGCCGTTGCCGTGGGTGAGCACCAGGTCGTGCTCGACCGCCAGCGGTGCCAGCGCCTGGGCGGCCTTGTGCACGTGGCCCTGCTGGATGTCGGACTCCGGGGGTTCGCCGCGTTCGAGCAGCGCGTTGCCGCCGAGGGCGGCCACGATCCTCATGCCTGCACCCCGATCGTGGCCACCATCAGGGCCTTGATGGTGTGCATCCGGTTCTCCGCCTGGTCGAACACGACGGAGGCCTTGGACTCGAACACTTCCTCGGTCACCTCCAGGGCCTCCAGGCCGCGCGAGTCGTAGAGCTGCCGCCCGATCCCGGTCTCCCGGTTGTGCAGGGCCGGCAGGCAGTGCATGAACCTGACCCCGGGGTTCCGGGTGGCCTCCAGCGTGGCGCCGGTCACCTGGTAGGGCAGCAGCAGGTCGATGCGCTGATCCCACTCACCCGGCGGCTCGCCCATGGACACCCACACGTCGGTGTAGAGGTAGTCGGCGCCGGCCACCGCGGCCCGGATGTCCTCGCTCACCAGGATCCTGGCGCCCGATTCCGCCGCGAGCACCTCGGCGATGCCCCGCACGCCCGGCGCGGGCTGCAGCGGCTCCGGGGCGCAGATCCGCACGTCCATACCCAGCATGGAGCCGGTGACAAGGAGCGAGTTGGCGACGTTGTTCCGGCCGTCGCCGAGGTAGCAGTAGGACACCTCGGCCAGCGGCTTCGCCGTGTGGTCGCGCATGGTGAGGATGTCGGCCAGCATCTGGGTCGGGTGCCAGTCGTCGGTGAGCCCGTTCCACACCGGCACTCCGGCGTAGGCGGCCAGCGTCTCCACGGCTTCTTGCGCCGCGCCGCGGTATTCGATCCCGTCGTACATCCGGCCCAGCACCCGCGCGGTGTCCTTCACCGACTCCTTGTGGCCCAGTTGTGAGCCCTCCGGCCCCAGGTAGGTCACGTGCCCGCCCTCGTCGTGCGCGGCGACCTCGAACGCGCAGCGGGTGCGGGTCGAGGTCTTCTCGAAGATCAGCGCGATGTTGCGCCCGGCGAGCCGGCTGCCCCGCTGGCCCATCCGCTTCTCCTGCCGCAACCGCCCGGCCAGGTCGATGAGGTACAGGAACTCTTCGGCCGTAAGGTCGGTCTCCTTGACCAAGCTGCGCCTTTGCAGCTCCATATCGCGCTCCTCTGGTTAGGGCGAAACGCTGGTTAATGGTTACAACGGGTTCAAACTGGATACCGCTCCGCGCGGCCAAAAACAACTGTCAGGCGATGCACGGCGCGAGAGGATGGCGTCATGGCTGGGCAGACCGCAGATTATCGCCTCTACCAGGACCTGGCCGGATGGTGGCCGCTGATCTCGCCGCCGGAGGAGTACGCCGGGGAGGCCGCCTTCGCCGCCGGCCTGTTCGGCCTGGCCGCCCGGCCGGTCCGCGAGGTGCTGGAGCTGGGCAGCGGCGGCGGTCACAACGCCAGCCACCTGACCGGCCGGTTCCGCTGGACGCTGGTGGACCTGTCCGAGGCCATGCTGGCAGTGTCGCGCACGCTGAACCCGGACTGCGAGCACATCCAGGGTGACATGCGCACGATCCGGCTGGGCCGGGACTTCGACGCGGTGTTCGTCCACGACGCCGTGGACTACATGGCCACCGAGGCCGACCTGAGCCAGGTCATGGCGACCGCCTGCGCGCACTGCCGGCCGGGCGGGATCACCGTGTTCATGCCCGACGACATCGCCGAGACCTACCAGCCGGTGACCGGTTGCGGCGGGGGTGACGGCGACGACGGCCGCGGCGCCCGCTTCCTGCAGTGGTCCTGGGATCCCGATCCCGGCGACACCTGGACGCTGAGCGACTACGTCTACCTGCTGCGCGACCGCGACGGCCAGACCCAGACCGTGCACGAGCGGCACCGGATGGGCCTGTTCGGCCGCCAGGTGTGGCTGGGCCTGCTGACCGCGGCCGGCTTCAGGGCGCGGGCCGTCCCCGAGGTGACCGCCGAGGACCGCCAGCCGCGCGAGGTCTTCATCGGCTTCCGGCCGGGCCCTCCGTAGGATGATCGGGTGCGCAGCGACCTGATCAGCAATTCCGGCAAGGTGCTGTTCGCCGAGCGGGGCGAGACCAAGGGCGACCTGGCGGACCACTACCTGCGGGTCGCCGGGCCGCTGATGCGCGCCATGGGCGGGCGGCCGGTGCTGTTGCAGCGGTTCCCCGACGGTGCGGGCGGGCCGTCCTTCTTCCAGAAGCGGGTGCCCAAGAACGCCCCGGACTGGCTGACCACGACCACCGTGTCCACGCCCAACGGAACCACCTCCCAGGCGCTGGTGGTGGCCGACCTGGATCACGTGCTGTGGGCGGTGAACCTGGGCTGCCTCGGCTTTCACGTCTGGCCCTGCCTGACGGCAGACCCCGGCCACACCGACGAGCTGCGGATCGACCTGGACCCGTCCCCCGGCGTGGACTTCGGCCACATCCGCCGGGCCGCCGGGGAACTGCGCCAACTGCTCGGCGAGCTGGGCATCACCGGCTACCCGAAGACCACCGGCAACCGCGGCCTGCACGTCTACGTCAGGCTGCAGCCGCGCTGGGACTCCTACCAGGTGCGCGCCGCCGCCGTGGCGCTCGCCCGCGAACTGGAGCGGCGCAGCCCCGGCCTCATCACGGCCGCCTGGTGGAAGGAGGAACGCGGCCAGCGGGTGTTCGTCGACTACAACCAGAACGCTCCGCACAAGACCGTGTTCGGCGCCTGGTCGGTCCGGGCCCGGCCGGGCGCTCAGGTGTCCACGCCCATAAGCTGGGCGGAGATCGACGACATCCATCCGGACCAGTTCACCATCGCCTCGCTGGCCGCCCGGCTGGAAAGCGCCGGTGACCCGTGGCAGGGGATGGGCGATGACCCGCAGTCAATCGAGCCGCTGCTGGCCATGCACGAACGCGACCTGGCGAACGGCCTGATGGACGCGCCCTGGCCCCCGGTCTACCCGAAACAGCCGGGCGAGCCGCCCCGGGTCGCCCCCAGCCGGGCCAAGAAGAGCTAGGAGGCTCGTCCGGTGACCTCAGTTGTGCGCTACGACGTTGACGGCCGGGTTGCCACCATCACCCTGGACTCGCCGGAGAACCGCAACGCCCTGTCCCGGGCGCTGGTGGGCGAGCTCATCGATCACCTGGCCGCGGCCGGGCAGGACCCGGGTGTGCGGGTGGTCATCCTCACCCACACCGGAACCGTGTTCTGCTCGGGTGCGGACCTGACCGAGGCCGGCAGCGGGTCCATGTCGGCCGCGACCACCTCGATGACCGGCGTGATGACCACCATCACCGAGCTGGACAAGCCGGTGATCGCCAAGGTCAGCGGGCATGTGCGGGCCGGCGGCTTGGGCATCGTCGGCGCCTGCGACATCGCGGTGGCCAGCGAGACCGCTTCGTTCGCCTTCACCGAGGCCCGGATCGGCCTGGCGCCCGCGATCATCTCGATGACCACCCTTGACCAGATGCGGCCGCGGGCCGCGGCCCGCTACTGCCTCACCGGCGAGACGTTCGGCGGGACGGCGGCCGCCGAGATCGGCCTGATCACCGAGGCGACCAGCTCGGGCAGCATCGATGACGTGGTCACGCGGCTGGCCGAGCAGATCTGCGAGACCTCGCCCCAGGGCGCCGCCGAGACCAAGCGGCTGCTCACCGCCGCGCGGCGGCGCCGGATGGCGGCCGACGCGCCCGGCCTGGCTGCCCTGTCCGCCCGGCTGTTCGCCAGCGAGGAAGCCCAGGAGGGCATCCACGCCTTCCTGGAACGCAGGCATCCCTCATGGCGGAAATTATCGTGACGGTGCGGGTAAACCCGGCGGGACGCGGAGGCCAGGCGCTGTCAATGCGGCCGGAGCAGGCCGGCCGGGACCTCGACCACGCGTGAGCGCAGGTACTCGCCGAGGCCCTTGGCCTGCGCGTCCGGCCGGGCCGTAGCGGCGACGCCGGGCGCTATGAGACCGCTGACCACGAAGTTGACGGCCAGCACGTTCGGCAGGAGAAACCGCGAAACGTCGAGGTCTTTGGCCTCGGTAAGCAGTTCTTTGAAGCGGCCGACGGTGAGATGGTCGCGCAGCCAGGCGTAGCCGCGCTCGTCGCGGGCCCAGAAGCCGACGTTGGCGTTGCCGCCCTTGTCGCCGGAGCGGGCGCCGCACAGCCTGCCGAGCGGCACGGCCACCAGTTCGCCCGCTGGCGGCCCGGCCAGGGTCTCGGGCGGGGATGGGGGCGGCTCCTGGGGGACGCCGGGGGTGTGCGGGATGACCTGGGCCGTCCCGTCCGGGAGGTGCACGGTCTGGGTGACCTCGGCGGCCGGGACCAGGGCCGGCCAGTAGATGCCGTAGGCGCTCGCCCCGGTGGGCGGGGTGGTGGCGTGAAACCCCGCGTAGCCGGCCAGGGCCAGCTCCACCGCGGCGTCGGAGAAGCGCCGGCCGACCGCGGCCTCGTCGCGGCTGAAGACGGTGATGCGCAGGTGGGCGGTGGCCTGTTCGTTGACCGGCGCGTCCGGGCGGTCGAACCGAAGCAGCCGCACGTCGGCCTCGTCCAGGTAACCGGCGCCGAGCCGGGCGGCCAGCAACTGCAGGGTGTGCTCCGCCTTCTGCTCGATGTCCAGGCCGGTGATCACCAGCGTCATCGAGTTCCGGTACCCGCCGAGCATGTTCAGCGCGACCTTGAGGGTGTCAGGCGGCGGCGATCCCCTGGTGCCGGAGATGGCCACCCGGTCCGGGCCCTCCTGGCGCAGCCGCGCGGTGTCGAAGTGGGCGACCACGTCCGGGTTGAGGTAGCCGGGCCCGGCTATCTCGTACAGGATCTGCGCGGTGACCGTGCCGGTGCTGACCAGACCGCCGGTGCCGTCGTGCTTGGTGATGACGCAACTGCCGTCGGCGGCGATCTCCGCGATCGGGAAGCCGGGGTAGCGGCGGTCGGTGATCTCGTCAAGAAAGCTGTAATTGCCGCCGGTGGCCTGCGGGCCACACTCGATCACGTGCCCGGCGAGCACGGCACCGGCCAGCGCGTCCCAGTCGTCGCGCGCCCAGCCGTGCCACCAGGCGGCCGGGCCGGCCGTCAGGCTCGCGTCGGTCACCCGGGGGCAGACCACGACGTCCGCGCCAGCCTGCAGCGCGGCGGCGATGCCCCAGCCGCCGAGGTAAGCGTTGGCGGTCACCACCGGCAGGCCCGCCTCGGCCAGCGGCTGGCCGGTGTCGAGGTTGGCCAGGCCCGTGCCGCGCCGCTGCAGATCGGGGATCCGGCCGGTGAGGTCGTCCCCGGTGATGTGGGCGACCCTGGCGGTCAGGCCCAGCTTCCCGGCCAGCTCGGCGAGCTGGCCGGCCAGCCCGGCCGGGTTGAGCCCGCCGGCGTTGGTGACGACCTTGACGCCGCGCTCCAGGCAGGTGCCGAGCACGTCCTCCATCTGGCGCAGGAACGTCCGCGCATAACCCAGCCCAGCGTCCTTGAGCCGGGCCTTCCAGAGGATCAGCATGGTCAGCTCGGCCAGGTAGTCGCCGGTCAGCACGTCGATCGGGCCGGCCAGCATCTCCCTCGCCGCGTCGATCTTGTCACCGTAGAAGCCCGAGCAGTTGGCGACGCGGACCGGCCGGCGGCCGGTCACGGGCGCGGGCCCTTGCGGGCGAACTGACCCGGCTGACGGCCAGCGCCCGGCGGCCCGGCGAACGCCTGGGCGATCGACATCCACTGGGTGGCGACCGGCCCGGCCACCACCAGCGAGGTATCGTCCAGGTGGCGGCGCTGGGTGACGGCCAGGCAGAAGTCCAGCGCGCTGCCGGTCACCCGGTCGGCGGCCTCGGGCGGGCCCCACAGCCACATGTCCAGGCCGGGCGAGAGCAGCTCGACCCGTACCTTCTCCACGGGGACCGGCAGGCCGTGCGCGGCGAAGCTGAACGCCCGCGTGGCCACGCCGATGTGGGCCACGTGCCGCAGCCGGCCGGTCGGCTCCCGGCGGACGCCGAGCGTGTCGGCGATGTCCTGGCCGTGCGCCCAGGTCTCCATCAGCCGGGCGGTCAGTGACGACGCGGCGCTCATGTGCATGCCGAACCACGGCACCCGCACCGAGTGGTGCAGGCCGCGGAAGGTGGCCAGCAGCTCCGCCCTGGCGGTGTCGAACCAGACCAGCAGGTCCGCGGGCGGCATCGTGCGGTAGCGCTCGGCCAGCTTGTCCGGGTCGATGGCGGCCGCGTCCTCGCCGGACGCGTCCGGGGCCATGGCCCGGGCCAGCTCGGCGCGAAACTCCACCGGGCGGACGGCCGAGGCGACCGCGGCCTCGTCGAAGTGCGCCAGGTGGCTGATCTGGTCGGCGATGCTCCAGCCCGGGGCCGGGGTGGCCCGGCGCCAGCCTGCCTCGTCCAGGCCGGCCACCAGTTCGCGCAGGCTGACGGTCTCCGCCGCCAGGTCGTCGGCGAGTTCGTTCATGTCGGCCGGCATCCGCGCTCCTGTGGTAGACGTCCTCCGTCTTAAGGACAGCAGCCTAGCGAGCGCGGACGCCGGGTCAGCGGCTACGAGCGTCAGCAGGACATGGTGGGAGCGCGAAGCGGGAGCTCGACGCGAAGGAGGCGCGGGGGATTGGGATTGCCCTTGTCCGACCATTTAACCTGGGACAGATCCTCGTCAAGGAAGAGCTTACGCGTCGGCTCGTCCTTCAACGAGATCGTCAGATCCTCGTTGTACAGAACGGGTGCATAGTAGCCGCCGCCGAGCCCCCAGTCGGCACAACCGCCCAATCCCTCCCCGAGGGCCCGGTCGGCCGACCCGGATGTTTGCTTCGTCAGATACAGTTTGTCGCCGTCGAAGGCCCAATAACAGCCGTGGGCGTTCTTTTCGTCCTTTTCGACGGAAACATAATTGTTGCCTGTCTTTCCCAGCCACCCACGGAATTCCCTGGTTGCGGCGTCGTAGCACTTCACACTCTCGTACGCGTGGGTACCGAGAAGCAGGGCGTAGGTAGACCAGCCCCACCAGTCATCCGTCCAAGTGTAATCCTGCCGGTTGGTCACGTCGTTGCGCCGGGCGGCGACACTGCCCTGCAGCCTGAACAGTGGCGAGAAGTTCTTCCTGGTCGTCACGTCCCCCACTTTTTCGAGGTCCGGGATGTAGTTCAGGGCGCTGTTGAGGACTTCCGGTGGGGCGCCGGTATATGCCTTCCAAACGTCGGTGGCGGACGCCTGGACGGCTTCCACGGCCATCGCCCGGTTGTCCGCGCTCACCGAGTCGAGTAGCCGTTTGTCGCCGTAGGCCACCCAGGAATTGCCGGCCTTGTTGGACACGTTCAGGCCGTGGTGGCAGTCCTCGTCGTGCATGCAGCGGGTGAGAAGGCTGCCCAAGCTCCCACTGTAGCCCGGGACCGGAGTCGTTACCTGGTTGTACAATTCCCTGCGTGGGGCCCGCATGTGGCCCGCTGAGAACAGGTCGGTCAGGAAGTGATCGGCGAACGCATTCAGGGCGTAGGCGTGCGAGAGCCGTACTGCCTTATCCTCGGGGCTTCCATTCATTGCCGCCGCGGCGGCGGCTTCGCGCATCGCAACCGCGTGCCCGGCCCGGTAAGCCGTCACCGCGTAATACGTGAAATGATCCCAGTTCTCCGCGGCCAGCGACAGGTAGCGGCCCATGGGCCACGCTTTCGAGATGTTGGAGCCGCCCCCGGTCGCCACGTTCCACCGGTAAGACAGAGAATCACCGAGCGCGGCATAGACCAGCGAAGGTTCCTTGCCATCCTTCAGGGCCCGCTCCACCGCCGCGATCTCTTCAGCCAGGATCTCCAGAATCGGGGCGACCTGATCCCATGCGGTGCTCAAGGAGTTGAAGGCGGCCAGGAAGGCAGCTTTCGGATCGCGGGATGTGCTGATGGGAGCCCCCACCACGCCGTAGAAATCCCCTCCCAGGGCGATACATTGCCCGTAAGTCAGGTATCCGGGCCCGATGTTTAACGGATGCTCCTTGGCCGGTACTCGCTCCCCTCCCGATTGGAAAATTAAGGTGATCTGGTCACCGAGCCATGCGTGCTCCGCACTCTCCATCAAAGACCCCCCTCGAAATGCCCGGCTGATCTCAGGCGCTCCTGGCGAGCCGGGCCCTTTCCTGAATATCTACCCAGGGCTTGACCATGTCAAGGAGTTCACTTACTCAATTGGTACTAAATTGGACCCGTCGACCACGGCCAGTATCTGGCCGGCGTCGACCTGCTCGCCCGGGCGGGCGCGCAGCTCGGCCAGGATGCCGTCGGACGGCGCGGTCACCTCGTGCTCCATCTTCATGGCCTCAAGGACCACCAGCGGCTGGCCGGCCGTGACCGCCGCGCCCGGCTCGGCGAGCACGCGGAGCACCACGCCGGGCATGGGTGCGAGCAGCGAACCGCCCCGGGCCACCGCCGCGGGGTCGGTGAACCGCGGCAGCTCGGTGAACGAGGCCGACCCGTCCGGGCCGTCCACGTAGACATTGCCGGCCACCCGGGACACCTCGTAGCGGCGGCGGATGCCGTCGACTTCGATGTCGGCTTCGTCCGGCGTGACGGCGTAAATGATGACCTGTTCGCCGAGCGGGCCGCCGTTGACCGTGACGCCGGCCCCGGTCTTGCTGAGCCGGTAGGCGACCGTGTACTGCTCGCCGCCGGTTTCGTAGCTGACCTGCTGGGGCCTGGAGGGGACGTTGCGCCAGCCGGACGGCAGGGAGCGGAGCACCTTGGCGGCGGCCCGGTGGGCGGCCTGCCCGGCCAGGGCCGCCGCCGCGGCGTGCCTGGGGGTGGCGTCCGGGCCGGCCGGGCGGCACAGGTGGGCCGGGTCGTGCCTGGTCAGGTAGCCGGTGTCGGTGCGCCCGGCCAGAAACTCCGGCTCACGCAGGATGCCGAGCAGCAGGTCCCGGTTGGTCATCACGCCGTGCAGTTTTGCCTGGCTCAGCGCGCGGGCCAGCCGGCGGGCCGCCTCGTCCCTGGTCCGGCCGTGCGCGATGACCTTGGCCAGCATCGCGTCGTAGTGCGGGCCGAGCACGGAGCCGTCGGTGTAGCCGGCGTCCACCCGGACGCCCTGGCCTTCCGGGATGGCGAACCGGTGCAGGGTCCCGGTGGTGGGCAGGAACCCGGCGGGCACGTCCTCGGCGTACAGCCGCGCCTCGATCGCGTGGCCGGTGATCCTGGCGGCGCTGACCTCGGGCGGCAGCGCCTCGCCCGCGGCGATCCGCAGCTGCAGCTCGACCAGGTCGAGGCCGGTGACCAGCTCGGTGACCGGGTGCTCGACCTGCAGCCTGGTGTTGACCTCAAGGAAGTAGAAGCTGCCCGAGCCGTCGAGCACGAACTCCACCGTGCCGGCGCCGGTGTAGCCGATCACCTTGCCCGCGGCGACCGCAGCCTCGCCCAGCGCCGCCCGCAGCGCCTCGCCGACGGCCGGCGACGGGGATTCCTCGACGATCTTCTGATAGCGCCGCTGGACCGAGCAGTCCCGCTCGAACAGGTGCAGCACGGTGCCGTGGTGGTCGCCGAGGATCTGCACCTCGACGTGCCGGGGGGCGGTGACGAACCGTTCCAGGAACACCGTGCCGTCGCCGAACGCCGAGGCCGCCTCCCGGCTGGCGGCGGCGACGCCGCCGGCCAGCCCGGCCGGGTCGCGGACCAGCCGCATCCCCCGGCCGCCGCCGCCGTAGGCCGCCTTGACCAGCAACGGGAAACCGATGCGGGCGCCCACCTCGGCCAGATCGGTTTCGTGTGTCACGGTGGCACCCGGCAGCACCGGCACACCGGCCTCCTCCATCAGCGCCTTCGCCGCCGGCTTGGAGCCCATGGCGGCAATGGCCTCCGGGGTGGGCCCGGCGAAGACGACCCCGGCCGCCGCGCAGTCCCGGGCGAACCCGGCGTTCTCCGACAGGAAGCCGTAGCCGGGGTGGATGGCGTCGGCGCCGGTGGCGGCGGCCGCCGCGAGGATCGCGTCGCCACGCAGGTAGGTCTGGGCCGGTGATGCGCCGGGCAGCCGGACCGCCTCGTCGGCCTCGCGCACGTAGGGCAGGCCTGCGTCCGGGTCGGAGAAGACCGCGACCACTCCGATGCCGAGCCGGTGCGCGGTGCGCGTCACCCGCGCGGCGATCTCGCCCCGGTTGGCGATAAGGAGCTTGCGGATCGGCACCGGCGTCACATCCGGAAGACGCCGAAGCCGCGGCGGCCGGCCACCGTGTTGGAATGCACGGCGGACAGCGCGATCCCGAGCACCGCGCGGGTGTCGCGTGGGTCGATGACGCCGTCGTCATACACCCGCCCGCTGACCGCGAACGCGTGCGACTCGGCCTCGATGCCGGCCTCGATCATGGCCGTGCGCGCCCGGTCCGCCTCCTCGTCGAACTCCCGGCCCTTGGCCTTGGCGCTCGCCCGGTCGACGATCGACAGCACGCCGGCCAGTTGCGCGCCGCCCATGACGGCGAGCTTGGCGCCGGGCCAGGCGAACAGGAAACGCGGGTCATAGCCGCGGCCGGACATGCCGTAGTTGCCCGCCCCGAACGACGAGGCCATGTTGATGGTCAGGTGCGGCACCGTGCTGTTGGTCACCGCGTTGATCATCTTCGCCCCGTCCTTGATGATGCCGCCCCGCTCGTAGCTTGCCCCCACCATGTAACCGGTGGTGTTCTGCAGGAAGATCAGCGGGGTGTCGGACTGGTTGGCCAGCAGGATGAACTCGGCCGCCTTCTTCGATTCCTCGCTGA
Organism: Streptosporangiaceae bacterium; assembly: GCA_035308365.1. GTDB lineage: Bacteria > Actinomycetota > Actinomycetes > Streptosporangiales > Streptosporangiaceae > PALSA-505. The sequence goes on along the minus strand of DATGGU010000183.1, from coordinate 44,745 downwards.
ACAGCACGCCCCGGTGGTTGGCCAGGATGCCGACCGGGTAGCCGTGCACCCGTGCCCAGCCGGTCACCAGCGAGGTGCCGTACAGCGGCTTGTACTCGTCGAACTCCGACCCGTCCACGGTGCGGGCGAGTACCTCGCGCGGGTCGAACGGGACCTTCACGTCCGCCGAGACGATGCCGAGGATCTCGTCCGGGTCGTACCGGGGCTCCGGCGGGCTTGGCCGCGGTGGCGGGCCCAGCTTGCGCCAGTTGATCCGGGCGATGATGTCCCGGCCGATCCTGATCGCGTCGTGCTCGTCGACGGCGAAGTAGTCGGACAGCCCGGACACCCGGGAGTGCATCTCGGCGCCGCCCAGGGTCTCGTCGTCCGATTCCTCGCCGGTGGCCATCTTGACCAGCGGCGGGCCGCCGAGGAACACCTTGGCCCGCCGGTCCACCAGGACCGAGTAGTCGCTCATGCCGGGCACGTACGCCCCGCCGGCCGTCGAGTTGCCGAACACCAGCGCGACCGTCGGGATGCCCATCGCGGACAGCTCGGTGAGATCGTGGAAACTCCGCCCGCCCGGCACGAAGATGTCCGCCTGGGTTGGCAGGTCGGCCCCGCCGGACTCCACCAGGTTGATCAGCGGCAGCCGGCTGGTCCGGGCGATCTCGGAGGCGCGCAGGGACTTGCGCAGCGAGTAGGGGTTGACCGACCCGCCGCGCACGGTCGGGTCGTTCGCGATGATCACACACTCGACGTCGCTGACCACGCCGATCCCGGTGACCAGGCTGGCGCCCACGGTGAACTGGGTGCCGTAGGCGGCCAGGGTGGACAGCTCGAGGAACGGGCTGTCCGGGTCGAGCAGAAGCTCGATCCGCTCCCGGGCGAGCAGCTTGCCGCGCTCGGCGTGGCGTTGCTGGTAGCGCGGGCCGCCACCGGCGATCGCCAGGCCGAGCTGCTCGCCGAGCTGGCCGAGCAGCGCGAGCTGGGCGGCGCGGTTGGCTTGGTAGGACTCCGCCGAGGTGTCCAGCGAGGATGTCAGGACCGGCACGCCGTCAGCCTCCCGCCGGGACGGCCTCAGCCATTTCGTGCTTCGCGGTGCCAGTCTGGGAAAGCCGCGGTGCTCAGCGAGTCGGCGTCGCGATCCTGGGTGCGGCGGATCCGGGGCTCCTGGGGCCAGCGCGGACGGTCATCCTGAGGCCGGCCGGGACGGCCGGACGCGGCACGCGGGGAGCGGGAACTGCCGCCCGGCCCGCGGCCCGGGCCCGGGTTCGGGGAGCGACGGGGGCCGCCCTTGGCGCGGGGCCGGCGGACGATGGTCGCCACGATCGCGATCACGGTCGCAATGAGCATCGCCACGAAGCCGCTGGCGATCCACTGCGCCGCGCCGACGGCCAGCGCCGTCAGCGTCGTGCCGTTCTGGTTGACGGCCAGGCCGGTCATCACCGAGGCGACCAGGTAGGCGAGCGCCGGAACCGGAATGATCCGGTAGACCGAGGCCGGCCGGACGGCCAGAACCGCGCAGACGGTGCTGACCACCACGAAGGCGCTGAGCATCAAGCCGGGCTGGCTGCTGGTCACCGCGCTGACCAGGGCGCCGAGCGCGGCGCCACCGACCACGATGCAGACGCCGAGCACGCCGGGCAGCGCGCCCCAGTGCAGCCGCCCGTCCCCTTGTGCTGGCCGCCGGCCGTCTCGTGCCAGCGGCCTGCCGTCCCCCTCGCCGGGACCGGCGTCCCAGGGACCGGGCTCCTGCCAGTCGGGCGTGCGCCGGTCGCGGCCACGCGGGCGGCGCGCGTCAAGGCCGCGTGAATCACGGCCACCCGGATCACGGTCGCGTGGACCGTGGCCGCGCTGGTCACGCTCGCGCGGCAGGGGCTGCCGCCGGGCGGCTGGCCGCTGCTCGCCGCGATACATCGGGCGCGGGTCGGAATCACGCCATCGTGGGTCGCTCATTGCTTACCGATGCTAGCCGCTACCCGGTACCAGGGAGGTTAGGCAGGTAGTGTTCGTCGTGGGGCCGCTCTGCCACGGGAGGAATGAACGGTCTTCGGCGGGGTGGAGGTCTGCCTCAACCACGCGGTCAGGGATTCCTGCTCCGGGGAAGATCTGCTCGATGATCGTGGTGCACGCCCGCCCTGGGTGCGAGCATGGGGTTGAGTCCATGCACCAAAGGTTGGCTCGTGAGCGGTTCCGGGACGGTAGCGACCGGCGAAGTGTCACAAGCCAGCGCCGGCGAGAGCGCGCGTCAGGCGTCCATGCACTTCGCCCGGTTGACCGTGCCACCGCTGGTCATGTTCCTGACGGCGTTGTGGAAGATCAACGGGCCATCGTTCTGGCGCGATGAGGCTGCGACGTTGTCGGCGGTGCGCCGCCCGCTTCCGCAACTATGGCACTTCCTGGCCAGGACCGACGTGGTGCACGGGGCGTACTACCTGCTCATGCTCCCGGTCACGCGGATACTGGGCACCAGTGAACTGGCCGTGCGGTTGCCCTCTGCGCTGGCCGTCGCGGCGGCCACCGCCGGGATCTCGGCGATAGCGGCCCGGCTGGTTTCCGAGCGGGCCGGAATCGTGGCGGGGCTGATGTTCGTGGTTTTCCCTGTTGCCAGCAGATACGGGCAGGAGGCGCGGTCGTATTCTATTGTCCTGGCGCTGGCCGTGCTCGCGAGTTATCTGCTGTGCCGGGCTCTCACTTCGGCCAGCGCCGGGAAGGGGCTGTGGATAGCCTATTCGATGGCCCTGGCCGGGCTCGGGTGGATGAACCTGATGGGAATGCTGATTATTCCGGCGCATGGCATTACCGTGTGCTGGGCCATCCGCACGGCGGCCCGCCCGAAACGGGTGGCTGTTTCCTGGCTCACCTCGGCAGTGGCCGCTATCGTCCTGGTAAGCCCTCTCGTCGTTCTCGCCTGGCCACAGCGGCACGGTACAGAACGTTTCCTGGCTATCACGTCTATCCGCGCGATAGCCGGCGCCCCGGGGCACCTGGCCGGATCCTGGAACATACTCCCGTTGGTGGTGTTGCTGGCGGTGATGGTGTTCTGGCCGAAGCTTGCCTACCCTGACCTCGGCCGGCTGTGCCTTCCCTGGCTGATCGTTCCGCCCGCCGTGTTGCTGGCGGCCGGCGCGGTATTCCCTGTTTACGACCTTCGGTACGTTCTCTTCTGTGTCCCGGCTCTGGCACTCCTGGCCGGTGCCGGGCTGGACACTCTGGCCAGCAAAAGCCCGGTGCGCGCAATCGTGGCTGGCATGGTGTTGCTGGCCGCGCTCGGCATCCCCGCCCAGCTTTCCTATCGCGGGCCAGATGGCCATGGCGACAATATCCGCCTTGCCGCACAGATCGTTGCCAGCCATGAACATGTGGGAGACGCGGTTCTCTACCAGCCACCATGGTGGCGGCAGATATCCGCGGCGTATTCCTATGGCTTTGCCCGGCTGAATGACGTCGCACTGTACCGGACCCCCGGGCAAGCCGGGGATTTCACCGGAATCCAGCTGCCAGCCGGCCAGATCCGCAAGCGGTTGCTGGCGTACCAGCGAGTGTGGCTCGTAGAGTTTCTTACCTTCCGGCCGGATCCGGCTTTGGGAACAGCATGGAAAGCCATATCTCACTGGCATCCGAGCACATTTGTGCTCGTCCTGTATCAACGTGGCCGTCCAGGCACCGGTGACCGGGTTTCCGCTGACAGGCGTCGCTGACCAGGCAGGATTCATTGCCTGATGAGCAGGACCTCGGCGCCGACCGGGACGAAACCGGCGGCCAGGAAGGCCCGGACGCTGGCCGCGTTGCCCGGCGCTATCTGCGCCCACAGCGGCTCGTCCTGAGGCACCAGATGCCGGGCGGACAGCACGGCCTGGCGGCCGATGCCGCTCCCCCGCCGGCCGGGTTCGACTTCGACCGAGACCTCACGCCGCCCGGCCACGCCGCGGCCGATGATGACGATGACCCCGTCGCCGGTCCACACACTGAGTTCGTCGCGGAACCGGCGAGCCCGCCGCACCCGCGGATGACCGGTGCCCGCGATCTCGGTCAGTTCCATCGGCGGCGGCCCGGACAGCCCGGCCGCGACCGTGAGCAGGTCGAGGCTGCCGGCCTGGCGGCCGAGCCGGTCGGCCAGGGCCATCAGGAACTTCGGGCTGAGCGGCGCGGCCAGCCCGTCCCCCTCCGGCAGACGCGCCCGCACCCAGCCCGCGGCCACATCGGCGAACACCACGCTGTGCGCGGTGAACGAGATCACACCGGCGTCGCGCTCGGACGGCTGGGCAAGCACGGTCAGCCCGCCGTCCGGGTCCGGCGGGCTGCCCGCCGCGGCGCGGGCCAGGATCTCAGCGAGTGGGCTTGCCACCACAGCAGATTAGGCGAAACCCGCCCCGGCCGCTTCGCTATGACCGCCATGCCGCGACAAAATTCACTTGATGCCGACAAATCACGGAGAGGAGACAGCCACGCCCAGGTGCGGCTGCCCTGGTGGAGCGCCTCTCCAGCTGGGGTCCGGAAACCTGTGAGCTCTCTGACGGTGCCCGGTGACCCGCCGGCAACGCAGACCGTTCAGCCGGCGAGAGTCACCGGGGTAGTTGCCCTCACCCATCGCGGTGGCCAGGATTTCGTCTACCAGCAGGTCCTCGACGTCGGCCGGGAACCGCAGCGGTGGCCGCACGTAGAGCGTGCGGACCAGCGAGCGCGGCGAACCGGGCGGTCAGGGAGCAGGCACGAGAGCACCCGGTCCAGGTCGTCGGCGTAATCCCGGACGCCCCTGGTGGCATCCACCGGCGCCGGCCCATTATTTGCGGCACTTCGCCGAGGGCAGGTTTGGACGGAGGTGGTGGAAGTCACGGCATTTCTTTTCTTCGTCAAATTTTACGAAGGGGCGGAAGCCTGGCTGTCCGGTAACGCGCCGGGGGTGCGCGAGCGGGTCTCCGGGGCGAACAGGCCGAGCACAGCGGCCAGGCCGAGCATGCCGGCGGCGAGCCCGAAGGCCGCGGTGTAGGAGGCCGTGTCGACGAGGAAACCGGCCGCCACCGGGCCGGTGACCGAGCCGGTATCGCCCGCCATCTGGTAGGACGCGACCAGGCTTCCGCCGCCCGGTGGCAGGATGTCGCCGATCATGGCCGAGGGGGCCACGTCGAGCAGGCCCGAGCCGAGCCCGGCCACGGCGAGCGCGGCCAGGTATCCCCACAGGCCGGGCAGGAACGCGAGCATGACCAGGCCGGCCGCCGAGCCCACGCAGCCGGCGATGATGACCGGGCGGCGGCCGAGCGTATCGGCCGCCCAGCCGCCGGGCCACAGCATCGCCGCGTTCGTCGCGGCGAAGACCAGGAACCCGATGCCGGTCCAGACCGCCGACCGGTGCAGGACGTCCCGGACGAACAGCGGCACGATCGCGCTGCGCACCCCCATGGCGGAGAACCCGTCGGCCAGGTTGGCCAGGGCGGCGGCCCGGTAGGCGCTGTTGCGCAGCGCGTAGCCCAGCGCGGCCAGCAGCCGGGCCGGCCGCTGGCCCGCGGCTCGCCGGCCCGGCGCGTCCCGCAGGCCGACCGCGGCGATGAGCGCGGGGACGGCCAGCAGGCCGCCGTAGATGAGGAACGGGGCACGCAGCGACCAGGCCGCGACCAGCCCGCCGAGCGCCGGCCCGCTGATCCCGCCCACCAGGAACCCGCCGCTGAACAGCCCGCTGGCCCGGCCCCGCTGCTGCGCTGGCACGCTGACCAGCAGCAGGGTCTGCGCGCTGACGCTGAACATCGCCGACCCGACCCCGCCGGCCCCGCGCAGCACCAGCAACTGGACGTAGGACTGGGAGAACCCGGCCAGCAGGCTGCTGACCGCGACCACCGCGATGCCGGCCGCCATCACCACGTGCTCGCCGAACCGGTCGACCAGCCGCCCGGCGGGCAGTGCCCCGGCCACCCGCATCAGCGCGAACGCGCTGATCACACTCGCGGCCGCGGCCGTGCTCACGCCGAACTGCCGGGCGAACGCGGGAATGGCCGGGGCGGCAATGCCGTAGCCGAGCGCGACGGTGAACGAGACCGCGGTGAGAACCGTCACCTCTCGCGGCAGGCCATGAAACGGCCCGCGCAGCCGGCCGGATGACCCACCGGGCATGAACCGCCCGATCCGGGCCCGGGTGTCAGTCACTGGGCAGCCATCCGGTCAGCGGTCTCCTCGCCGGTGTCGAGTCGTAACGCACGACACCACCATGGTGTGCGCACGCTCCCGGGGATGCAGCTTAAATTTCCCTGGCCGCCCGCGGACCCGGATCAACCGGGCACGCCTGCTGGCTAGGCTTGCCAGTGTGCGGGGACGTTTCGACACGATACAGACCGATCGGCTGCTGATGCGCCGGTGGCGGGATTCGGACCGGGAGCCGTATGCGGCCATGAACGCCGACCCGGTGGTGATGCGCTACTTCCCCGCCATCCAGGAACGGGCGGCCAGCGACAGCAGCATCGACCGGATGGAGGCGCTGTTCGACCGGCAGGGTTTCGGCCTGTGGGCACTGGAGCTCGCCGAGACCGGCGACTTCATCGGGTTCACCGGCCTGAACCCGATGCCCGATGGCGTGCCGGGCTCCGGCGGCATGGAGGTGGGCTGGCGGCTGATGGAGCGAGCCTGGCACAAGGGCTACGCGACCGAGGCCGCCACCGCCGCCGTTGACGTGGCCTTCAACGGCCTGGGCCTGGCCGAGCTCTGGTCGATGACCGCCGTGCTCAACGAGCCATCCCAGGCGGTCATGCGCCGCCTGGGCATGACCCTGTACGCCCACTTCGACCACCCGAGGGTGGAACCCGGCCACCCCATCCGCCCGCACGTCGTCTTCCATCTGGAGCGGCCGGCCGCACCGGGCGAGCGCCGGCGGTCCTCCTGACTCGGGTCAGGACGTGGTGCAGCCGCCGGTCTTGTTGTAGAAGCCTGGGCCGGCCAGGCCGGGGCCGGTGATGTTCGGGTGGGTCCGGCCGCCGGAGGGGTAGGCGGTGTCGAACCACTCGGTGAAGAACGTGGTGAGCTTGGCCTGGCAGGCCCGGGTCGTGTTGGGCATCCACTGGTGGAACGCGGCCTCGAGCTCGGGCTCGGTGATGTGACTGCCGCCGTAGCCGCGCTGGATCTGCAGCATGGCCTGGGTGAAGTTGGTGCTGCCCAGGATCTGGCGCAGTGCGATGTAGGCGGCGGCCGGGCGGTTATAGGTGTTGCTGTTGGAGAACAGCTCGTAGGGAGTCGGGTTGGACGGCGCGGTGGCCCAGAAGCCGCCCGGCGCGGCGTAGGTCTCGTTGAAGTCCTTGACCAGGCTGGCCTGGAACGCGGCCTGGCCCTTGCGGGAGGTGGGGCCGCCGGCCGCGTTCTCGGCCCGGCGGGCGGTCAGCAGGTACTGCGCGAGCGTGGCCATGCCTTCCTTGAAGAAGGTCATGTTGTAGCCGCTCTCGGTGACGTTGTCGCCCCACCACTGGTGGAAGTTCTCGTGATAGAGGACGCTCAGCCCGACGGTGCCGCCGGCGAAGGTGATCATCGTCTCCATCTCCTCCTCGAAGCTGGCCGGCGGGGTACCGACGAGCACGCCATCGGAGGTGAACGGGAACGTGCCGCTGAACTGGCTCTCGAAGGCGGTGATGTCCTCCTGCTGCTTCATGATGGCCAGGTTCTTCTGCCGCTGCGCCGCGGGGATCGAGGTGTCCTGCGCCTCGTAGTACCGGATGCCGTTGTCGGCCGTGCGCTCGGTCAGGTTGTAGTTGCCGATGCTGTTCTCGACCAGGTAGCTGGCGATGGGCGCGCGCGCGTACCAGTGCCAGGTGGTCGAGCCGCGCGGGAACTCGGCGCTGGGCTTGTTCTGCCTGGCCCATTCCAGCACGCCGTTGCAGATGGCCATCTTGCCGGCGCTGACCGTGTCATAGAAGTCGTAGGTGGGCTTGGCGGCCGGGTAGTCGTTGAGCGGCATCCAGTCCTCGGTGGCGACCGGCTCGGTGGTGACGAAGCCGCCGTCGCTGGCCCGGAACCAGCCCTCGGTGGTGCCGTCGCCGTCGTTGTGCACCCCGGGCCGGCCGGTGTAGCTCACCGAGACCGTGAAGGCCGCGCCGGTCCTGATCGGGGTGGCCGGCGTGATCACCAGCTTGTTCGCCGGGCACTGGGTGCCGTTCAGCGAGTTCTGCCGGGCCGGGTTGGTCGTCATCAGCTCCGGTGAGCAGGCCGGCGGCAGCGGGTTGTGCCTGGGCCCGCCGACCGGGTTGGTCTGCGACGCCTCGTGGGCGGCCGGGTTGGGATCGTTCTGCCCGTGCGGGTCGCCGGGGTAGGTCGGCTGGACGAAGGTGAACGCGGCCGGGTGGCCGTCGACGGTGACCGAGCCGACCGTCAGGTCCGGGCCGGCCTTGGTATTGGCCGAGCTGCGCTCGAAGTCCAGGCTGAAGCTGGTCAGGCACTGGGTGGCCCGGTCGGTGAGCACCACGTGGTTGCCCGGCAGGAACGTGTTGGTGGCGGCGTCGTAGACCAGGTCAACGTTGGTGTGGACGCTGGTGTAGCCGCCGTTGCCGGTGTCCGGGTACAGGTGCGAGCCGTAGCTGGACAGGGTGTGGGCGCCGGCCGAGCACCGTCCGCCAGCGCCCGCCTGGCGGGCGCTGGCGGACGCCGGGGCCGGGGCGGCCAGCGACAGGACCGAGATCGACGTGATGACAGTGGCGAACAACCAGCGCGTGGCCATGAGGTTCTCCTAACGTCGCGAGGAGTGCACCCCCTAGCCTGACGCCAAGTCGAGCCGCATGACTACCCCGGCGGCCTTGCCGGTCAGCCCTTGATGACCGGCGGGCCGAGCGGGAGGGCCTTGCCGCCGGTGGCCACCGAGGCCTGCCCGAAGAAGATGTACACGCCGATGGCGGCGAAGATGATGGCGAACACGCCACCGGTCTTGAGGTCGCCGGCCGAGGCGCCGCTGACGCCGAGCAGCACGAAGATCAGCGCGAGCTCGATGAACACGAACACCGCGGTGAAGGCCAGCGGCAGCCGCAGCGTCGCCAGGGTGAGCATCCCGACGCCGATCAGCCAGCTGGTCAGGAACAGCTCGATGGTGCCGGTCGCCGTGGTGCCGAGGACGAACCAGTTGTGGTCAAGGGCCAGCACCAGGGTGGCGAAGCTCAGCCAGAAACCGGTGAAGATGCCGAACACGCAGGCCACCGCGCTCTGCCCGACGGCCAGCGCCCACACCGTGGACACCAGCAGGCCGAGACCGGTCATCGTCATGATGATGGCCAGGGCGGAGCCGAACGTGCCGGCCGGCACCGTGGAACCGATCAGGGTGAGGGCGAGCGCGAACGATCCCACGATGAATGCGGGCAGGCCCAGCATCATCGGGTCACCGGCGAGCAATCCGGTCACGGCCGGAGCGGCCGCTTCTTCCTGTGTGGCGGCACCTTCTGCGCCTGCGTCAACCGCGGTCATCGCTCCTCCACATGCCGAAGAGTTCACAATCCACCAAGGGGGCGTGGACCTTGCGGCTTATGTGTACCTCTCCGGCGGTGCGGCGCTTTTCTCAGTTTGAGCCAGGCACCCTGAGTCAAGTCGCCGGAGTAACGATCCCGTACTCGTGGATCTTCCGGTAAATGGTTGCCCGCGACATTCCGAGTGATTCGGCCGCTTTGACCTTATTGCCCTTAAAGTCCAGCAGGCTTTGCACGATCGCGTCGCGTTCCATCGATTCCAGCGGGCTGAGCAGCCGGCGGCTGACGGTCCAGCATTCCGGCGGCAGGTCGGCCGGCGTGATCACCCCGGTGCGGCGGTGCTGGACGACCTTGCGCAGCACCTGCCAGAGCTGCTCGGTATTGCCTGGCCAGCTCGACCGGAGCAGTAGCTGCATGGCCTCCGGGGAGCAGACCAGCCGCGGGTACTGGTTGAGCTTCGCGATGAAGAACGGCACCAGCTCGTTGAGGTCCTCGATGTGGTGCCGGAGCGGCGGCAGCTCCACGGTGCTGGGGAAGAACCGCATCAGGTCGGCCAGGCCGCCAGAGACCGGCCGCTTGCTGAGCGTGACGGCAACCCAGAGCGATTCCTCCCGGCCCGCCGCCACCGTCTCCTGCAGCGCGGCCGACAGCGCGTGCAGGCGGCGCGCGCTCAGCTCGTCCACGTGCCGGATGACCAGGCAGCCGACACCGTCCAGCAGCTCACGGCGGGTGGTCACCTGCCAGTCCTGGTCCACGGCGGAGGCGGCGTCGATCACGTGGAACCGCTGGGCCGGGTTGCGCCGCTGGTGCACGGCCCGCAGCACGGCCAGCTTCCCGACGCCGGGCTCGCCCGCCAGCGCCAGCCACTCCCCCGCCGCCTGCACCGCGTCCACCTGCTGGCAGCCGCGCAGCCACAGCGGGCCCGAGCCGACCAGGCCGGGCAGGAACATCTGCTGCTTGGGCGGGGCATGGTCGGCGATGGCCCGGCTGGCCATCTCGATCAGCTTGACGTGCACCACGCCGCCGGCCTGCCGGTCCTCGGGCCGCACCGGCCGGCAGTACATCCGCGCCCTGGCGCCGGTGGGCAGCTCGACGACGAGCGAGACCGGGTGCCTGCTGCCCAGCGCCTCGGCCGCCTGGGCGAGCAGCGCGCCCTGGTCGCCCGGGTCGAGCACCTGCCGGGCGTGGTCGTTCATCATGACCACGCCGCCGCTCAGCGCCATCACGATGCCGGCGCTGCGCCGGCAGGCCCGCAGGTACTCCTGGAGCAGCTCCATCTCCCGGCCGCTGCTGTCGGTGAGCAGAGCCTGGGTGATCTGGCCGGCGGTGGTCTTGGCCAGCGTGATGAGCAGCCGGTCGGCGTCCCGGCGCCAGCAGGTCAGATCCACCGCGCCCAGGGTCACGCCGGAGATGGGATGGCGGATCGGCACCCCGGCGCAGGCCAGGTTCTCCAGGTTCTCGGCGTAGTGCTCGTGGCCGAACACGTGCATCGGCCGGCCACCCTCCAGCGCCGTGCCGATGCCGTTGGTCCCGACCGACTCCTCGGAGTAGCTGAACCCCGGCGCGAGCTGGACCCGGTCGAGGTAGCGGTCCAGCTCGGTGTCGGCGGCGAGCCTGACCAGGACCACACCGGAGGCGTCGGTGAGAATGACGCTGATCGGCTGGCTCTCCAGGTTCTCCCGCAGGCTCCGGAGTACCGGCATGGCGCTGCGGGTCAGCCTGCTGTCGAGATCCGGGTCACCGGTGTAGGAGAGGTCGATGTGGTCGGCGGCGACGTTCCACCGCCGGGACCGCCACCAGGACGCGAGGATCGTGTCGCGGACCCGGTTCGGCTCTACGGTCTCGAAGGTGAGGAAGCGCTGCCGGGTTTCGGCCAGGCCCTCACCGTCGGTCATGGCCGGTGGGGTCGTCGCTTGCAGCGACATGGCGCCTCCTAGCCTCCCGGAGCGATCCGGCGGGTCACCATCGGCCCGCGCACTATGGGCACGAGTTTTACGTCGTACTTACAAAGTAAATGCGCTGTTACCGGGGTCTGTCTCATGTTGAGACCTCCGTTTCGCCCCTAACGGCTTTTGATGCGTCGGCTAGGAGGTGCCCGATGGAGCGGCCCGGCGAACCACAGCGCGAGACCTTCAACCCGTGGAGCATCGTCAATCTGGTGTTCCACCACCTGGCTGACCAGGGCCTGCACCCCATCCTGGGGTCTGCGGGGGACCCTGGGGAGCCCGCGGCGCAACTGCTCAGATGCCTGGGAATCCAGCCCGCCGCCGAGGGGAACCTGGAGATTTCGCGTGACGTGCGCCGGCATCTCGCCGAGATCCGCTCGGTGGTGTTCGGGGACGAGCCGCAGCCGGGCTGAATCCGGGCGTGCGGGGCCGTGGCCTGCGCGGACGGGGCGGGAGCCCGCTGTCTCATGTTGAGAGCCACATGACGTCCGGTGCGCGGTGTGATTCCAGACAACAGAACTTCCGCCGCACGCACGTAATTGCGTGCCGCGCCCCGGCCAAGGCGCGGCGCCTGCGACGGCGATGAGTATCAGGCTGCGAGCGGCCGAATTCGGCCCGGACGAAGGGAAAAGGTGGCAAATTGAGTCGCCAGAGCGTGGCTAAGGCCCACCAGAAGATCCAGGAGCTGTCCTGGGAACCGCTCTATCACCAGCCGGTGGCGCACTACGGCACCGACTACACGTTCCAGAAGGCGCAGAAGAAGGACCCACTCAAGCAGGTACTCAGGTCTTACTTCCCGATGCAGGAAGAGAAGGACCACCGTGTTTATGGTGCGCAGGACGGTGCCATTCGCGGAAATATGTTCCGTCAGGTGCAGGAACGCTGGCTGGAGTGGCAGAAGCTGTTCCTGAGCATCATCCCGCTGCCCGAGATCTCGGCGGCGCGGGCGATGCCACTGCTGTTCCGCACGGTGCCCAACCCCGAGCTGCACAACGGCCAGGCGATCCAGATGATCGACGAGGTCCGGCACTCGACGATCCAGCAGAACCTCAAGCGCCTGTACATGAACAACTACATCGACCCGGCGGGTTTCAACAACAGCCTGCGCAACTTCCAGAACGACTACTGCGGCACCATCGGCAGGCAGTTCGCCGAGGGTTTCATCACCGGTGACGCCATCACCGCCGCCAGCATCTACCTGACCATCGTGGCCGAGACCGCGTTCACCAACACGCTGTTCGTGGCCATGCCGGCCGAGGCCGCCGCCAACGGCGACTACCTGCTGCCGACGGTGTTCCACTCGGTGCAGTCCGACGAGTCGCGGCACATCAGCAACGGGTACGCCACGCTGCTGATGGCGCTGGCCGACGAGTCCAACCACCAGCTGCTCGAACGCGACCTGCGCTACGCCTGGTGGAACAACCACCGCGTGGTGGACGCCGCCATCGGCACGTTCATCGAGTACGGCACCAAGGACCGGCGCAAGGACCGCGAGTCCTACGCGGAGATGTGGCGCCGCTGGATCTACGACGACTACTACCGCAGCTACCTCGTGCCGCTGGAGAAGTACGGCCTGGTCATCCCGCACGACCTCATCGAGGAAGCCTGGAACCAGATCTGGAACAAGGGCTACGTCCACGAGGTTGCCCAGTTCTTCGCCACCGGCTGGCTGGCGAACTACTGGCGGATCGACCCGATGACCGACGAAGACTTCGAGTGGTTCGAGTACAAGTACCCGGGCTGGTACGACAAGTACGGCAAGTGGTGGGAGAACTACGCCCGCCTGTCGGAGCCGAACGGGCACCATCCGATCGTCGCCGAGAACGTCGACTACGTGTACCCGCACCGCTGCTGGACCTGCATGGTGCCGTGCCTCGTCCGCGAGGACATGGTGATGGCCGAAGTCGACGGGCAGTGGCGGACCTACTGCCACGAGGTCTGCCGGTGGACCGATGCCGAGGCGTTCCGGCCGACCTTCCAGGGCCGGTCCACCCCGAACATGGGCCAGCTCATCGGCAAGCGCGAATGGGAGACCCTCTACCACGGCTGGAACTGGGCCGACGTCGTGTCCGACATGGGCTACGTGCGCGACGACGGCAAGACGATGGTCGCGCAGCCGCACCTGCACCTGGGCGACCAGAAGAAGATGTGGACGCTGGACCACCTGCGCCGGATGCCCCCGGTGCAGAGCCCGAACGTCCTGCTCAACGAGATGACGCCGGAAGAGCGCGCGGCGTTCCAGGCGGACTACAACCGCCAGGGACCGGCCGGCAGGCCGGCCCCGGCGCAAGCCTGACGGGCAGCCGGTAACCGCGAGAAAACCCAGGGAGGGGGTCCGGGGATCAAGCCCCCGGGCCTCCCCCTGCCAGCGGGCGAGGGAGCAATGGCAGACAAACATGTCGTTCGGTTCGAGCCGGTCGGCATCGAGATCGAGGTCAGCGAGGACCAGACGATCCTGCGCGCGGCATTCGAGCAGGGAATCATGCTCATGCATGGCTGCAAGGAGGGCCAGTGTTCCTCCTGCAAGTCGTTCATCCTCGACGGCGACGACGTAGAGCACGACAGGTACTCGACCTTCGCCCTGCCCGACTACGAGAAGGAGGAAGGCTACACGCTGCTGTGCCGGGCGCACGCCTATGAAGACCTGACGATCGAGTTGCTCAACTTCGACGAGGACATGATCCGGTCCGGTCTGCCCATCCAGCAGGCGGTGGCCGAGGTGGTGTCCAAGGACCCGGTCACCCACGACATGCGGCACCTGGTGCTGCGGCTGATCGAGCCCAAAGAGATCAAGTTCTTCCCCGGTCAGTACGTCGACATCACCGTGCCCGGCACCGGGCACGTCAGGTCGTTCTCGATGGCGAACACGTCCTGCCGGGAGGACGGCAGGCTGGAGTTCGTCATCAAGGTCTATCCGGACGGCCTGTTCTCGCACTTCCTCGACGCCGAGCTGTCCGTCGGTGACCGGCTCAGCCTGACCGGGCCGTACGGCGTGTTCACCCTGCGCGAGGGCCACGACACCGACCTGATCTTCGTGGGCGGCGGGGCCGGGATGGCACCCATCCTCGCCCTGCTGCGGTCGATGGCCGAGCGCGGCATCAGGCGCAAGGCCACCTACTACTACGGCGCACGGCGCCGCCGCGACCTGTGCTTCGAGGACGAACTGCGCGCGCTCGAGCGGACTCTGGACGGCTTCCGGTACATCCCGGCGCTGTCCGAGCCGGACGCCTCCGACGACTGGGACGGCGAAGTGGGCCTGATCACCGACGTCGTGAAGCGGCACGAGGCCGGCCTGAAGGGCGCGCACGCCTACGTCTGCGGCCCGCCGCCGATGGTGGAGGCGGCGATGCCGCTGCTCATCCAGCTCGGGGTGCCAGAAAAGCACGTGTATTTCGACAAGTTCACCACTACCGGCAACTCCGAATAAGCCTCCCGGGGAACACGAACCGTAAGGAAGGACCTCATGCCTACTGAACAACGCAGCGTCCCGAAGCCCGTCTTCACCGATGCCGAAGCCGGTGCCAAAGAGTTCCCCGACTCCAATGCCCGGCGGTTCAACTACTACGTACCGGCCAAGCGCAAGCAGACCCACTACGAGGACGTGACCGTCGAGGTCCAGCCCGACCCACGGCACTACCTCGCCCAGGGCTGGCTGTACGGGTTCTCCGACGGGCGCGGCGGCTACCCGCTGGACTGGACCGCGCTGAAGGCCTGGGGGTCGGACAAGCCCGAGCCCGAACGCTACCCGGGCTCCGGTGGCAAGGGCTACGACTGGCCGGCCCACGGCTGGCACGAGTTCCGCGACCCGAATGAGGAGTGGGAGCTCACCCTCTACCGGTACAACGCCAACGTGGTGCGCCAGCTCAACGCCAACGTCGACGCCGCCCGCTCGGCCAAGGCCTTCGAGCAGTGGAACCGCAGCTGGGTGACGTTCATCGAGCGCAACGTCGGAGCCTGGATGCACGTGGACCACGGCCTGGGCCTGTACCTGTTCGCCAACGCCAACCGCCGGGCCCCGACGAACATGCACAACAACGCGATCTCGGTGAACAGCATGCACCGGATCCGCTCCGCGCAGGACCTGGCCCTGTACAACCTGACGCTGAGCGAGGAAGTCCCGGGATTCGACGGCACCGCGCACCTCGAGACGTGGAACAGTGACCCGGCCTGGCAGGAGGTCCGCAGGGTCGCCGAGGCGCTCACCGGCATCGACGACTGGTGCGAGGCCATCTTCGCCGCCAACGTGGTCTTCGAGCCGCTGGCCGGCGAGCCGTTCCGCAGCGACCTGATCATGCACGCCGCCCCCCGCAACGGCGATTTCGTCACCCCGACCATCGTCGGCGCCGAGGAATACGACTTCGCCGAGCGAGACCTGCGCTACACCCGGGCGATGTTCGAGCTGCTGGCCAATGACCGCGAGTTCGCCGGCCACAACAAGCACATCATGGGCGAGTGGCTGTCCAACTGGGTGCCACGGGTCATCGCCGCCGCCCGGGGGCTGCAGCCGCTGTGGTCGCAACCGGAGGCGAAGCCGCCGCGCTTCGAGGACGCCCTCGACCGCGCCAAGATCCGCTTCAGCGGCATCCTGTCCGACCTTGGCCTGGAAACACCGAAGGAGCTTGCCCAGTGACCACGTTCAAGACCGCGCAGAGCCCGTTCAAGCCGAACAACACGGCCTCCAACATGTGCGGGTTCACCCTGATGAACAACCAGGTCGGCGAGGTCGTCGCCCAGGTACTCGAGAAGCTGCCCAACGTCACCGTCACCTGGCTGCCGTCGATGATGCGGGTGGACGGCCAGGGCATGTTCGAGGTGATCTACGCCGACATCGATGAGGCGGCCGGCGAGGAGCCGGGCTGGTTCAACGCGGCGGAGTTCGAGGAGTCCATGTCGACCCACTACGGCCGGATGGTCCACCTGGACGACAAGACGATCATGTTCGCCAACCCCGAGGACGCCGCCGACTACCTCGGCTTCGACCTGACCGCACGTCAGTAGCCCTTGCCGCCACGGGTCCAGCGGTCTAAGCAGGGTAGGACGGACCGCTGGACCCCGGCCCGCAACGAGGAGGAACTGTGTACGAGAAAGACGGCGAGAAGTACTTCGTTGTGGACAGCCATATGCACTACTGGAACGCCGCCCCGGACAACTGGGTGCCGGGGGCGGAGAAATATGCCAAGGGCTGGATCGAGTGCTTCCACGCCTACCAGGGGCTGGGCCCGCCGCAGACGCACTGGCCGCTCGAGCACTTCCAGAAGTACTCCGAAGACGACCTGATGAAAGACGTCTTCGAGGACGGCCACGTGGACGTGGCCATCTTCCAGCCCACGTACCTGAAGGAGTGGTACAAGGAGGGTTTCAACACCACCGAGCGCAACGCGCTGATGGGTGAGAAGCACCCGGGCAAGTTCATCTGCAACACCCGGTTCGACCCGCGGGACGGCGAGGAAGGCCTGAAGGAGCTGCGGCACAACGTCGAGCGATTCGGCTCCACCGGCGTCAAGCTCTACACCGCCGAGTGGAACAAGGGATCGCGCGGCTACAAGCTGAGCGACCCGGAGGCCTACACGTTCCTGGCCGCCGCCCAGGAGCTCGGCATCAAGAACGTCCACGTGCACAAGGGCCCGACGATCTGGCCGCTTGACAAGGACGCGTTCGACGTGTCGGACGTCGACCACTGCGCGACCGACTTCCCCGGCCTGAACTTCATCGTCGAGCATGTCGGCCTGCCCCGGATCGAGGACTTCTGCTTCATGGCCACCCAGGAGCCGAACGTCTACGCCGGCCTGGCCGTGGTGATCGGCGGTCTCATGCACGCACGGCCGAAGTTCTTCGCCAAGGTCATGGGCGAACTGCTGTTCTGGGTCGGCGAGGACAAGATGACCTTCGGCAGCGACTACGGCATCTGGGAGCCGAAGTGGCAGGTCGAGGGGTTCGTCGACTGGGAGATGCCGGACGACTCCGAGCTGGCCGACTACCCGCGGCTCGGCATCGCGGGCAAGAAGAAGATCCTCGGGCTGAACGCGGCCAAGCTGTACGGCATCGACGTGCCCGCCGAATGCAGGCTGGACGCCGGTGAGGGCACCCCGGCCGCACGGGATGACGCGCAACTGGTCGAAGGCTGATGACCGCACCGGTACGTGACCGCGTGCTCGCGGCCCTGGACACCGTGCGCGACCCGGAGCTGGACGAGCCGGTGACCTCGCTCGGCTTCGTCACCTCATGCACGGTGACCGGGGACGGCGACGCGCGGGTCACGCTGCGGCTGCCCACCTACTTCTGCGCGCCCAACTTCGCCTTCCTGATGGTCGCCGACGCCTACGACGCGGTGGCCGCGGTGGCGGGCGTGCGGACCGCCGAGATCGTGCTCGAGGACCATTTCGCCTCGGACGCGATCAACGACGGGGTGGCCGCCCAGGCCGGGTTCGCGGCTTCCTTCGACGGCGAGGCGGTCAGCGAGCTGGACGGGCTGCGGGCGGACTTCCTGCGTAAGGCCGTGATGGCCGGCACCGACCAGGTGTGCAGGCCGCTGCTTGCCGCGGGCACCGAGCCCGCGGCACTGGCCGGGATGACGCTCGGCGAGCTGCCGCTGTCTCAGCCGGCGGGCAGGCTGAGACAGCGGCGCGCCGAGCTCGGGCTGCCCGCGGGCGACGACGCGCCGCTGCTGATCGACCCGGTCACCGGGGAGCCGGTCGGCCTGGACGGGCTGCCGCTGCACCTGCGCCGCGCCCGCACCACCCGGATCAGCATTGAGGCGAACGCGGGCGTGTGCACGGGGCTGCTGGCGCACAGATACCAGACCCGGGGACTAGGCCAGGAGGACAAGTGAAGGCGGTCAGGCTGCACGGGTACCACAAGCAACCGGTCATCGACGACGTGCCGGAGCCGGCCATCTCCGGGCCGCTGGACGTGATCGTGAAGATAGGCGGCGCCGGGGTGTGCCGCACCGACCTGCACATCATCGAGGGCCAGTGGGCCGCCGCGATGGGCGTCGAGCTGCCGTACATCCTGGGCCACGAGAACGCCGGGTGGGTGCACGAGACCGGCTCCGCGGTCACCAACGTGGCGGTGGGCGACACGGTGATCCTGCACCCCACCCCGACCTGCGGGCTGTGCCGCGCCTGCCGGGCCGGCGACGACATGCACTGCGAGAACAACTCGTTCCCCGGGCTGAGCACCGACGGCGGGATGGCCGAGTACCTGCTGACCTCGGCCAGGTGCTGCGTCAAGCTGGACCCGTCGACCAGGCCGCAGGACGTGGCCGCGCTGGCCGACGCCGGCATCACCGCCTACCACGCCGTGCGCAAGGCGATCCCGCTGCTCTACCCGGGCACCACCGCCGTGATCATCGGGGCCGGCGGCCTCGGCCACATCGGCATCCAGTGCCTGGCCGCGCTGACCGCGACCAGGATCATCGTGGTTGACCGCAACCCGGACGCGCTCAAGCTGGCCGAGCAGCTCGGCGCACAGCACAGCGTGGTGGCCGACGGCGGCCAGGTGGACGCGGTCAAGGAACTGACCGGCGGGCAGGGCGCGCACGTGGTGTTCGACTTCGTGGCCGAGCAGGGCGCGGAGATGGACGGCTTCGCGATGACCCGCCCGGCGGGCTCGTACTACGTCATCGGCTACGGCGGCGAGGTGCACATCCCGACGCTGGACATCATCTCGACCGAGCGCAACATCATCGGGAACATCGTCGGGACCTACAACGAGCTCGCCGAGCTGATGGCGCTGGCCGAGGGCGGCCGGGTGACCCTGCACACCCGGACCTACCCGCTGGAGGCCGCGGCCGACGCCCTGGCCGATCTCGACGCCGGCCGGGTGCGCGGCCGCGCCATTCTCGTTCCGTAACGGAGGAGGACCCCCGATGGCCAAGGAACTGCGTTTCGGCGAGGACGCCCGCCGCCTGCTGCTGGCAGGAGTCGACCAGCTGGCCGAAGCCGTGAAGTCGACGCTCGGGCCCAAGGGCCGCAACGTCATCCTGGAGAAGATCACCGGGTCGCCGGTCGTCACCAACGACGGCGTGACCATCGCCCGGGAGATCCACCTCAGGGACCAGTTCGAGAACATGGGCGCCCAGCTGGTCAAGGAAGCAGCGATCAAGACCAACGACATCGTCGGCGACGGCACCACCACCGCCACGGTGATCGCGCAGGCGATCGTCAGGGAGGGTATGCAGGCCATCGGCGAGGGCGCCAACCCGGTGCTGGTCAAGCGCGGCATCGACCTGGCGGTGGCACGGCTGGTCGAGTACCTGCAGAAGGTGGCCCACCCGGTGGCCACCGAGCAGGACTACCAGCGGGTGGCCGCGATCTCGGCCAACGACGACGACACCGTCGGCTCGGTGATCGCACACGCCCTGCACACGGTCGGCGACGGCGGAGTGGTCACCGTGGAGGAATCGTCCACCTCCGGAATGAGCGTGGACTTCGTCGAGGGCTTCGAGTTCGACAACGGGTACCTCTCGCCGTACCTGGTGACCAGCCCGGCCAGCCTGGAGGCCATCCTCGAGGACCCCTACATCCTGCTGTGCAGTGAGAAGATCACCAAGGTCCAGCAGCTCATGCCGATCCTGGACAAGGTAATGCGGGCGCCGCGGCCACTGGTCATCATCGCCGAAAACGTCGAGGGCACCGCGCTGAGCATGCTGGTGCACAACCACGTGAACCGGATGTTCCAGTGTGTCGCCATCCGGGCGCCCGGCTTCGGTGACCGCCGCCTGCACAAGCTGGAGGACATCGCCGCGGTGTGCGGCGGCGCCGTGTACAGCAAGCACTCCGGGCTGACCCTGGAGACCATGACGCTGGAGCATCTGGGCCGGGCCGCGCAGGTGCGGGTCACCGCGGACAAGACCGCCATCATCGGCGGCAGCCGCTCGTCCGAGGACGTCGAGTTCCGGGTGGCCCAGCTCCGGGCCGAGCTGGAACGGGCAACCTTCGGCGTGGACGAAGATGTGCTGACCGAGCGGATCGGCGCGCTGACCGGCAAGGTCGCCGTCATCCGGGTGGGCGCGCCGACCCCGGCCGAGCTGAAAGAGCTGCAGCACCGGGTGGAGGACGCGCTGTCGGCCACCCGGGCCGCCATGGCCGAAGGGATCGTGGCCGGCGGCGGCGCGGCGCTCATGCACTCGGCCGGCGCGCTGGACGGCCTGTCCGGCGAGTCCGCCGACCACACCACCGGCGTGCGGATCGTCCGCAACGTGCTGGCCGAGCCCGCCTACCTGATCGCGGCCAACGCCGGCTACCCCGGCGCCGAGGTGGTAGCCAAGATGGAGCAGATGGGCACCGACGAGGGCTTCGACGCGCTGGCCGGCCGATACGGCAACATGATCGAGATGGGCATCATCGACCCGCTGCGGGTGACCAGGTCAGCCCTGCAGAACGGCGCCTCGGTGGCCGGCCTGCTGCTCACCACCAACACGCTGATCGCCGAGGAACAGACCCCGTGGGGCGGCAGCCGCGCGCTGATGACCGAGTACGGTGAGCTGGACGAGGGCCTGCACCAGCCCTCCCCCGACGCCAGCACACCGCAGTCCCTCGGCCTGGGCCCCTCCATCGGCTGACCGGCCGCGACCGGGACAGTGCCGCACACCACTGCCGATGAGCCTTTGGGGATGGGCGGGCGGGCCGTCAGGTTCGCACGCGATACTGGGGAGATGGTTGACAACAACGCACGAGAGCGCGCCATCTACCACGCACTGAAGGCAGCCGATGAGGTCGCCGCGGCGCTCCAGGCGCATCTGATCGAGGAACATGGCGCCGGGCCGGAGCGCTCGGCCGCGCAGGGTCCCGCCAGCAACTCGCTCAAGTTGCTGCGCCAGGCCAGGGAGCGGCTGGGCGAAGGCCTGCGCGCCGTCGAAGCCGACATCATCGCGGAGTCGGACAAGATCTCGCTGCGCAACCCCTGAAGTGCGGGGGAACACCAGGAGGGAAGAACGTGACGGTCATGCCGGGCCAGCCGCAGGCCGATGTGCTGCGCTCGGTCGAGCAGCGGCTGCTGTGGCTGTCCACCGCGATCGTGGACCACGCCAACCGGGTCAGGGAGAACCCGTCCGGTCTCAAGGTCGGCGGGCACCAGGCCTCCAGCGCGTCGATGGTGTCGATCATGACGGCGCTCTGGTTCGGCCAGCTCGAGCAGGGCGACCGGGTGTCGGTCAAGCCGCATGCCTCACCGGTGCTGCACGCGATCAACTACCTGCTCGGTGAGCTGGACGAGTCCTACCTGACGGCGCTGCGCTCGTTCGGCGGGCTGCAGAGTTACCCGAGCCGGTCCAAGGACCCGGTTCCGGCGGACTACTCGACCGGTTCGGTGGGCATCGGCGCGACCGCCCCGATCTGGGGAGCGCTGGCCCGGCAGTACGTGAACACACAGTTCGGCGGGGGCGGCCACGGGCGGCAGTACTCCCTGGCCGGCGACGCCGAACTGGACGAGGGCGCGGTCTGGGAGGCGGTTGTCGACCCCATGGTCGGCGAGCTCGGCGAGGTCGTCTGGATCGTCGACCTGAACCGGCAGTCGCTGGACCGCATCGTGCCGGCGATCGGCACGCCACGGCTGCAGGGTATGTTCGCCGCCGCGGGCTGGCAGGTGCTGACCGCCAAGTACGGTCACCTGCTCGAAGAGCTCATGGCCAAGCCCGGCGGCGGTGCGCTGCGCGCCAGGATCGACGAGATGCCCAACCCGGAGTACCAGCGGCTGCTGCGCTGCACGGCCAGCGAGCTGCGCGACCGGCTGCCCGGCCACGGCCCGGACGCCGGCATCGTCAAGGAGCTGATCTCCGGCCTGTCCGGCGAGGAACTGCGGGCCGCCATCCGCAATCTGGGCGGTCATGACCTCGCCGCGCTTGCCGACGTGTTCGCGATGATCGACGATCACCGGCCGACGGTAATCTTCGCCTACACCGTCAAGGGTTATGGGCTGGCCATCGAGGGTCACCCGCAGAACCATTCGGCACTGCTGAATGAATCCCAGCTCGCGGAGCTTGCCCGGCGTAGCGGCACAGATCCGGAAAATCCATGGCAGAGATTCCCGGACGGATCCGCGGAAGGCGAATTGTGCCGGGCGACCGCCCAGCGGCTGCGCCGGGAGCAGCCGGCCCTGGTCGCGGTGCCGGAACTGCCAGCCGACCTCGGCCGCACCCCTGCCGGGGTGGCCAGCACCCAGGCCGCGCTTGGCCGGGCGCTGCTGGACCTCAACCGGGAGGCGCCCGAGGTGGGGCGGCGGATCGTCACGGTAAGCCCGGACGTGGCCTCAAGCACCAACCTCGGCGGCTGGGTCAACAAGGTCGGGGTGTGGTCCTCCGACGAGCGCTCCGACTGGTTCGCCGACGACGCCTCGACCATCCTGCACTGGCGGGAGAAGCCGTCCGGGCAGCACATCGAGCTCGGCATAGCCGAGACGAACCTGGTCGGCCTGCTCGGTGAGCTGGGCGCCACCTGGAGCCGCTGGGGCCAGCCACTGCTGCCGGTGGGCGTGCTGTACGACCCGTTCGTCGAGCGCGCGCTGGAGCCGTGGTCGTTCGGCATCTACGCCGGCGGCCAGTCCATCCTGGTCGGCACGCCGTCCGGGGTGACGCTCGCCCCCGAGGGTGGCGCGCACCAGTCGATCAAGACGCCGTCCATCGGGCTCGAGCAGCCGGGCTGCGTGGCCTACGAACCCGCGTTCGCCCTGGACGCCGAGTGGGTGCTGCTGGCCTGCCTCGGCCAGCTCGGCAGGCCGGACGGCAGCTCAGCGTACCTGCGGCTGTCCACCCGCCCGGTGAACCAGGCGCTGGCCGCCGTGCCGGAGGACCCCGGCGCGCGGGAGGAACGCAGGCGTGGCGTCGTCGCGGGCGGCTACCCGCTGCGCCAGCACCCGCGGCCGGCCGTGACGATCTGTGTGCTGGGCGCGCTGGTCCCCGAGGCGCTGACCGCCGCCAGCCGGCTGGACGCGCTCGGCTTCGGTACCGACGTGCTCTGCCTGACCAGCCCGGACCTGCTGTTCCGCGCGACGCAGGCGCGCCGCGGCTACGGCGAAGCCGGCACCTGGATCCTGGACTGGCTGCTGCCGCCGGAGCGGGCCCGGCCGATGGTCACCGTGCTGGACGGGCACCCGCACACGCTGGCGTTCCTGGCTGGTGTCAATGGAGTACCGGCCACCCACCTGGGGGTGACCAGGTTCGGCCAGTCCGGCGCGATCGACGACGTTTACCGCTACCACGGCCTGGACGCCGACAGCATCGTCGCGGCCGCCTTGGACCTGGTGGACTGAAACGACATGGGTTAAGTCGTCACAATTTAGTGACTTGGCCGCAAAAGTCTGAATTCGCCCTTGCCTGCCCGCCAGACCTGAACAAGGGTTAGTGGTAAGCGGTTCCCACTGCGGTGCCGCCCAAGCAAGGAAATTGCCGGAGGCGCGGTCAGGCATCGACGCAGTTTCAGCCTGTTCGCGGGGGCCATGCTGGTCGCCGGATCGATGCTCGCCGCGAGCGGTGCCGCCGCGCATGGCGGTGGCACCGCTCGTGGCCCGGGAATGCCCCGCGGCCGTCGCCAGCCCCTGGGGATGTCCCATCGACTGGGTCCCGGGCATGGCCGGCGCCGCGCCGTTCGTGCGGAACGGGTCGCGGCCTGCGGGCACCGAGTGGCGTGGGTTCCCGGCGAGTGATGCCGGTGACCGAGTGCCCGGATTGGCACCGTACCGGAGCCAAAAGTTTCTTGATCTTTTTTCGGCCGCCTTGTGCCGGCCGCTGAACAGGGCTTGCGTGGCCGGGGTGGCCGCGCTGCGGCGGGCTGAGCCCCGGCATCCGGGCATTCTCCGGCGCGGCGCCTGGCCCGGCGGACTACGATCTTGGTCAGCCTCGGCCAGCACCCGTGGGGTGAACACCACGCCGCCGATCCGGCTGCCTGATCCACCGCAGTCTGCCCTGGTTTGCGGTTGATTTTGACTGGAAATTGTTAACGATGGTTCGTCGATCGAGGGAGCCGCGACCATGAAGGGCCGGGATATTCTCATTGGCGCGGTGCTGGGCGCGCTGGTGGTTATCTGGGCGACAAATCATCACGGTGCTCCGAAGACACCTTCATCGCAAGGTAAGCATTCGGTTTCAGTGCAATCTTCATCGCACCCACCGGGCACGAGATCACCGGGCGTTCACCCGTCAAAACCGGCCGTGACCAGCCATCCACCGTCGCATCCGGCCACGCATCCGGCCACGCATCCGGCCACGCATCCGGCGGCTGCGCACCGGACCTCGCCAGCACCGAAGAACCCGGCCACGGCGCCGTCGCATGGTGCCGCCTCACATACCACGGGCACGCATCCGGCATCGTCCCCACATACGCTGACCAAGGGCGGCAGCCATGGATCGGGAACGTTCGATGTGAGCGCCGGGCTGATCGCTATTGCCTCACTCATCGCCATTGCCGCGTCGCTGTCAACGGTAACCATGACAATGCGCAGCCTGCGGGCGGCAAAGTAAGCATTATCGCTGAAGGAGAAGTCCCATGGAGATCCTGCTGGCCGTGGCTGTGGCGACAGTAGCGGTGGCCGGCTGGTTCACGTCGACGACGTTCCGGACCAAAATCCGGGAGAACGCGGCACAGCTCGAGCAGGTGACCCAGCGGGTACAGCAGGCCGAAAAGCAGCTCAAGGCGCAGAGCGAGGCCAGCGGGGAAAACGCCAACGGGCTGGCCGACCTCAAGAACAAGGCGGAACTGCAGCTTTCCGGGGTCGCCAGGGACATCGCCCATCTGGACCGGCACGTGCGCGACCTTGGGCAGTTCGTGCGGGCCCGGCTCGACCATGAGGTGGAGACGACCCGCCGCGACCGGGAGTACCGCGTCCTGGTCGGCGGCATTCACACCGAGCGCCCCACCGCCTCGGGCAGCCTGCCGTCGCTGTTCGATTCCTTCCTGGCCGAACTGCCGGTCGAGATGCTCTTCCACGACTCGGCCGACCAGTTCGGCATCCGCTGCTACCTGGCCTGGACCTCACCCAACGGCCAGGCGCTGGAACAGCGGCTCGACACGCTGCTGCGGGGTTGCCCGGACGAGAGCGGGGAGCCGGTTCCCGGCCTCGGCGAGCTGCGGGCGCTCCTTGTCGCGCTGCATGGCGCCGGGCCAGGAATGCTGCAGCTCGGGCCGCTGGTCGCGGTCCGCTGGCGGGACGGTTTCGCCGGCGCGGTGCTGGATCCGGGGCAGGAGGGACAGCTCGGCGACGAGGTGCTGGCGGCGGCGCCCGGGGACACCGCCGCCAAGCTGAAGGAACTGCCCGGACTGGTCGATCTGGCCGACTGGGCGCAGGAGTAAGCAGGCGCCCGGGTGAGGCGGCCCGGGGCACGGGCTCACTCGAGCGGCTGGCGGGCGATGGCCGGTGGCTGCCGTCCGGCCAGCAGCCAGCCGCCCACGGCGGCGATGAGCGGCAGGCCGGCCAGGATGATCACCATGTCCAGGCCGGGCACGTTGCCGAACGTCGTGGACAGGCTGCTGCGGGCCCAGGCGAGGGCCGCCGCCACCGCGGTGACGGTGCCAAGGAGCGCTCCGAGCAGGGCCAGGGCGCCGGCCGTGGCGGCGGTGATCATGCGGCGGGTCCGGCCGCCGGCCCCGGTGGCGGTGAGGGTGCGCAGCTCGCCCGCGGTCTCGCTGCGGATCAGGCCGACGGTCATGGCCAGCACGCCGAGGGCGATGAGGATGCCGATTGCGGTGGCACCGTTGCTGATCTGGGACAACCCTAGCTGAGCCGACTTGGTCTCGATCGTCGCGCCGCTGGTCAGTGCCATCTGGCGGGCGGCGCTGATCTGGGCTTGCGTGAGCGGCCGGGGGGTCTGGATCATCCAGCCGGCCAGGGTCACCGGCTGGTGCAGCCGCTGCAGCGCCGCCATGGTGACGACCGTGTTGGGGGCATGGACGCCGGTGGGCAGGCTGGGCATCTCCTGAATCCTGGGGTGGGCCAGGCACTGGCCCGCCGGGCACGGGGCGCTCGGCGGCGGGCCACCCTTGCCGCCGAAGAAGTTGCCGTACAGCATCAGCATCCGGGGCAGGCCGGCCAGGCCGGGCCGGGAGGTGAGGAAGTCGGCGCCGGGCTCGATCTGGCTGGGCTTGATGCCGTAGGTGCGCAGCAGCGCCGGGGTGGCCACGTAGATCGTGCCGCTGAAGTTGTTGTTCCCGGTGCCCTCCTGGGTGAGCCCGACGCTGCTCCCATAGAGCGCCAGCACATATTGGGCGTGCAGCGAGTGGGCCAGTGAGTCCACCTTCGCGTGCAGGCTGCTGGTCTGGGCCGGGGTGAGCGACTGCCCGAGGGTGAGGCCCGGCCCGCCGCCCGAGGTTGGCGTGTAGACCATGAGCTGGCTGGGGGTCAGGTTGGCCCCGGTGTAGTCGAGCACGTTGGAGAACCTGACGCTGGCGATGATGGTGATGAGCACGGCCAGGAAGACGGCGAAGCTGGTCGCGGCCAGGGCGGCGCCGGAGCGGGCCCGGTAGCGGACGAGGTCGCGCAGCGCGATCCGGGCCGCCACCGGTGCGCGCGGGCCGGCCGCGGCGGCCAGCAGGGCAACGCACAGTGGCGCGACCAGGAAGCTGCCGACGACCACGGCCACCAGGCCGCCGAGCAGGAACAGGGAGTCCTTCCCGCCGTTGCCGGCCCAGCCGCCGGAGAAGGCGAGCAGCACCAGGCCGGCGGCCATCGTGATGAGGCCGGGCCGGGCGGCGCGGTGTGCCCCTTTCGGGCTGGGCGGCCGCCCGGACAGCGCCGCCACCACCGGGACCCTGGCCACCACGGCGGCCGGCCGCCGGGCGGCAAGGATGGCGGTCAGCACCGCGAGAGCCATCCCGATGATGATCGCCAGCCAGGGCAGGTTGGCCGGGTCGACGGTGTGCGCGGTGACCGTCGCCAGGTGCGGGTAATACAGCATCCAGGCGCCGAAGCCGATCACCGCCCCGGCGATCGTGGCCACCACACCGACGATGGCACCGCCCGCCACCATGACGAGCTGGACGTTTCGCTCCGTCGCGCCGAGCGCGCTGAGCATGCCGAGCGCGCGCAGCCGCCGCTGGGCCATCACCGCGAACCCGGCCGCGGCCACCAGGCCGATGAACACCATCCCGAGCACGGCCACCACCAGCACGATGACCGCCGGGCTGAGTCCCTTGAAGGTGGCCGGCGCGTCGGACACCACCGCGCCAGGCGGCAGGCCGGAACTGCTGGCGGGCCGCGTGCCGAGCAGGATCGTAGCCTGACTGGGCGCGCTGACCTGCCCGGGGGCGACGAGAGCGAACTGATCCAGCAGGTTGGCCGGGTTCTGCACGATCCCGGTGACCCGCCAGGTCTTGCCGCCCTCGTGCCAGACGCCACCGGTGTGCACGTTGTAGATGCTGGCCACCTGGCTGGTCATCGCCACCTGGCCGGGACCGGACGGGTAATGCCCGGAGACCAGGGAGAGCAGCGGGCCGCCGTAGGGACCGGACGGGTCCTGGGCGCGCAGTTCGACGCCGGCCGCCAGGCCGGTGGCCAGCGACTGGTTCTCGATCACGTCGACGGTGCCGTACCGGGCCCTGATGGCCGCGATGTCGGCGGCCAGATGCGGATCCGTGCCGGGCACGCTGATCAGGGCCTTGGCGGTTCCGAAAATGGCCGCGTTTGGCGAGGCCGGCGGCGTGTTGGTGGCGACGGCGGCGCCCAGGATCATGGTCGCGACCGCGACCGTGAGCATGGCCAGCACCAGAATCTGCTGGCGCCACTCCCGGCGGAACAGCCGCAGCGCCCAGCGGATGACGGCCTGGCGGGCGGGAATGCCGCCGTCGGTGATGCCGTCCGTGGCCGGGCGATCACGCACGGCGGTGCTCATTGGCTCGCACCCTGTTCGAGCAGGGATTCCGGGCCGGGCGGCGGCGCGGTCTGGTCGGTCACCCGGCCGTCACGCAGGAACACCACCCGGTCGGCCCAGGAGGCGAGCTGAGCGTCGTGGGTCACCACCACGACGGCCACACCCCGCTTGCACGCGCCGTGCAGCAGGCGCATGACCTCTTCTGCGTTGACCGAGTCGAGTGCGCCGGACGGCTCGTCGGCCAGCAGCAGGCGGCGGTCGCCGACCACCGCACGGGCGATCGCGACCCGCTGCCGCTCACCGCCGGAGAGCTGGCCGGGGAAGCTGGCCGCCCTGGCGCCGAGGCCCAGCTCATCCAGGGCCTTCAGGCCCACGGCGCGGGCCTTCCTGGCCGGTATGCCGTCCAGCTCCAGCGGCAGCGACACGTTCTCCGCCGCGGTCAGCCCGGCCAGCAGGTTGAAGTCCTGGAAGACGTAGCCGATCTGGCGGCGGCGCAGCCGGGCCTTGGCACCCCGGGACATCGTGGCCAGCGAAACGCCGCCGACCAGCACCTCGCCCTCGGCCGGTTCCTCCAGGCTGCCCGCGATGGTCAGCAGCGTGCTCTTTCCGGAGCCGCTGGGACCCATCACCGCCACCATGGCGCCGGGCTCGACCGCCAGGCTCACCCGGTCGAGCGCGTGCACCTGTGCCGCGCCCTCGCCGTAGCTCTTCGAAACGTCGCGTAGTTCAAGCATGTTCATGGCCGCGGGCTCACCCTCCTGCGAAGTCTCGGCAGCGCCGAGTGGACTGGTTCAAGCTCACCGGGCTTCATCCGGTTGATGCGGCCATCGGCGGTATCGAGCCAGCGGATGACCGAGTCCAGCCGGAACAGCTCGGCGTCGACCACCAGGGCCAGGCTCAGGTCCTGCTCGGCCTCGCTCTCCTTGATCCGGGTCCACTGCTGCATCAGCTCGACGAGGTAGCGCCGGTGCACCTGGATCACCTCGTGCACATCGGTGCCAGGCACCCGCAACGCCACCAGCACCTTGATCACCAGCTCGTCCCTGGGCGGCGAGCTGAGATCCGGCGGCGTGCGCAGCCACCCGGCCAGTTCCTGCTCGCCCTGGGGGGTGATCCGGAAGCCCTTCTGCGGGCTGTCCTCGGCGGTTCCATCGGATTCGACCAGCCCGTCGCGCTCCAGGCGCTGCAACGTCGTGTAGACCTGGCCGACGTTGAGCGGCCACACCTCGCCGGTCCTGGCCTCGAACTCCTCCCGGAGCTGCAGGCCGTACTTGGGTCCCTCGCTCAGCAGCGCGAGCAGCGCGTGCCGGACACTCACGATGTATCGCAATCTCTCAACATGCTGAGGATAATACTTAGTATGCAAGCGGCGGGCAATCCTCTTGTCAGAGGTGGGCTGTACGGTCGCCGATGAGAGGAAAGGCACTCTTGCGAGGGCGGTCAGCTCCATCTGGTGCAGGCCTGGCGCCGGTTCATGACCGAACCGGGCAGCTACTTCCGTCACCTGCTGAGCGACGAGGCCAGTTCCTGATAGCCGGACATCAGATCGGCATCCGGTCCGGTGAGCAACTGAATCGCCACATGGTCGGCACCGGCGTCCAGGTGCGCGTGCAACTGGGCCGCGACCTGGTCCGCCGTGCCATGTGCGACCAGGGCGTCGATCAGCGCGTCGCTGCCGCCATCGGCCATGTCCTGCTCGCTCCAGCCCAGCCTGCGCAGGTTGCCGGTGTAGTTGACCAGGCCGAGGTAGGGATTGCGTACCCGGGCCCGGCCGATCTCCCTGGCCCGGGCCGGGTCGGGGTCGACCACGGCCTTGTGCTCCGGGGCGAGCAACGGTCCCGGGCCGAGGATGGCCCGGGCCTGGCGGGTGTGCTCGGGCGGCACCAGGTAGGGGATCGCGCCGGCGGCGCGGTCGCCGGACAGCCTGAGCACCTTCGGGCCGAGCGCGGCGAGCACGATCGACGCCTTCGGGACTCCCTCGGCGCACAGGGTTTCCACGTACGCTGCCAGCGCCTCGTACGGACGCTCGTACTGCTGGGTCGCCTCCCGGTGCCCGGCGCCGACGCCGAGCACGAAGCGGCCCGGATGGCGGCCGTCCAGCCGTGCATAGGAGCGGGCGACCGTCCGCGCGTCGTCCTTCCAGATGTTCACGATGCTGGTGCCGACCATGAGCGTGCCGGTCGCGTCGAGCAGCGCTTCCGGGACGGCCAGATCGCCGTCGGGTGAACTGCCGGTCCACAGCGTGCCGAAGCCGAGCCGCTCGACCGCGACGGCCAGCTCCGGCGTCACCACGCTGGCAGGCCGCCAGACGCCAAACCGTCCCAGCCGGTCCCGGAACTCTGCCGTCGTCATCCGCGTTTCCCTTCGCCGGATGTCCCTCGACGTTTCGCAACCGCGTGCCCGGCGCTGGTGTTCCCGCCGGCCGCCTGATGTGGGCATTGACAACGCGTTATCGCACAATTACGGTTGCGGCACCGTATGTTACGGCTCAGTAACACACCCTCTGGGAGCCATCATGCGACCGTCCCGATTCACGCTCCTGTCCTGTGCCGTCACCGCCGTCGCCGCTCCATTGGTCATGTTCGCCACCGCCGCTCCGGCCGGGGCCTCCGGGAATGGCTATGTGGCGCTCGGCGACTCCTACACCTCCGGGCCGCTGATCCTGCCGGTCGCGCCCGGCGCGCCGGCCGAGTGCCTGCAGTCGGCCATCAACTACCCGCATCTGACCGCCGCCGCGCTCGGTCTCAGCCTGACCGACGTGAGCTGCGGCGGGGCCACCGTCGGCGACATGACCAGCTCGCAGTACCCCGGCGTGCCGCCCCAGTTCAACGCGCTCACCCCGGCGACGTCCGTGGTCACCCTGGGCATCGGCGGGAACGACAACAACACGTTCATCACCGCGGTCCTCGGCTGCGCCGCCCTCGACGTGCTGGACGTGCTCGACATCGGCACGCCGTGCAAGGACGTCTACGGCAACAGCTTCGCCAACTCGATCGCCTCGGACGCGCCCAACATCGGCGCGGCCCTCCGGGGCATCCACAGCCTCTCCCCGCACGCCAAGGTCTTCGTGGCCGGGTATCCCGACATCCTGCCGCAGTCGGGCAACTGCTACCCGCAGATCCCCATCACCACCGGGGACGTCGCCTACCTCAACGGCGTGGAACTGGATCTGAACAGCATGCTCGCGGCGCAGGCCGCCGCGAACGGCGCCACGTTCGTGAACACCTACACGCCGAGTATCGGCCACGACGCCTGCAAGCCGGAGCCGGTCCGCTGGATCGAGCCGGTCCTGCCGGGTGGCGACGCCGCGCCCGTGCACCCGAACGCGGCCGGCGAGGCCGCCGACGCACAGTTGGTCGAGGGGGCGATGCGGGCAGCCGGGATCTAACTGCAGTTCCGGTCAGCCCGTCTCATGCGGCGATCGGGTAGGGCTCAGCGGAACGGGTTGGTGACCCGGACACCGGCGTAGTCCTGGCTGTCGCTGAGATCTTCGGACAGGACTTCGGTGCAGCCCATCGTGCGGGCGGCCTCGATGATCGCGGCGTCCCAGTAGGAGAGCTGGAACCGCTGGCGGGTGGGGGCGGGCGGGGTTGGCTTAAACCGGTCGCTGTCGTGATGAAGACATGCAAAGGCCGTTGACATCGGCAGAAACCCCAGACCAGGGTGGTGAACGGTCTGCTCTGACGTGCCCGCGACGTAGGGAGGATCCGTGACGCTGAGGTCCCTTGGACAGCGCAGCAAACTGGCCGCAGCCGCAGCCATCGTCACCGCCATCGGCCTGTCCGCCGCCGCCCCGGCCACGGCAGCCGGGGCGGCCGGCCCGCCCCGGGCGCAGCACAGGACCAGGCTGACCGTCGTGTACCGGAATCTTGCCCTGCTGAATGGCGACACCGCGACGGTCTACTCCAACGGCCTGGCCGAGGTGTGGAACGCTGACCGCAGCCGGGTCGAGTACCGGACGATCCCGCCCACCGGCACCGGTGAGGTCGGCACGGCGAGCGCCCTGCCGGGCCGGGCCCAACTGCGGTTCGACCTGCTCAAGGCGCCGCCGCGGGCGTACCTGCCGGGCATGCTTGAGGTCGTCCTGTCCCCCACCGTCAGCGTGACACCGCAGCGCCACTACACCACCAGCACAGCGTTCAACCGGGTGCTCACCCGGCTCGGCGCCGACAGCATGTCGCCGGTGTTCCCGGCCGGGGCCGTGCGGGCGCTCAGGTCCCGGCCCGGCGGGCTCGACCTGGCCAGGGCCTATGTCCTGCGGGTTACGGCGGCCACCATGCCGGGCGCCCTGGCGGCGCTGGCCGCGTCGGGTGATGTCGCCTACGCCGCGCCGGACTGGACCGTGGCCACCACGGCCACCAACCCGATCCCCATCCCGGCCAGGACCCGGCGGGCGGCGGACGCGCTCTCCCGCCGGCTGGCCAGCACCCGCCACGCGCGCTCGAGCCTGCCGCCGCTGCCGGCCAACTTCGCACTGCAGAGCAGCGCCCAGTCCATGCTGAACAAGCCCGGCACCGACTGGGCTCCGGCCTACGAGGCGGTGGAGGCGAAGTACCACGAGCTGCCCGGTACCGGCGAGACCATCACCGACGTCTCGCTCGGCGATCTTGACTCGGCGGGCATCTCCAAGCGCAACTCCTGCTACGGCTACGTGCACGCGTTCGGCCCGACCACGGTCATCCAGAACGGCCAGCGCTACCTGGACTGGCCTTCGATGCCGCTGATCCCCACGTATACCGCCTCGGACCAGGCCACCCTCGACCCCACCGGCCAGGTCTGCGGGGTCGACCCGTTCGATGGGGAGATCGGCCTGGACTTCGCGATGATGGCCCCGCTGCCGCACAACCTGCAGCGGCCCGGCGAGGTCGGCTCGGGGCTGACCGACCTGCTCGGCATCGCACCCGGCGCCAGCTTCCGGCTGGTCGTGCCGGGGGACACCAGCGGCGCCATCACCACGCTGGACGAGTCGTTCCTGGCCGCCGCGCAGCAGACGCCGCGCCCGAACGTGATCACGGCCAGTCTGGCCTTCGGCCTGGACGGCGAGGGGTTCCCGTCCCGGTACCTGGAGGACGACCCGCTCACCGAGTCGCTGATTTCCTCGATCGTCCGGCAGTACCACATCAACGTGGCGATCTCGTCCAACGACGGGCTGCGCACATCGACCAACGCGGCGGTGAGCCCGTCCGGCGGGTCCGCGCCGACTCTCGCGGTGGCCAACGGCGGCACGCCGAGCAACCTGAACAGCATCCAGTTTTCCACCGCGCCCTCGGCCGACTACGACTCCGGGGCGATCAACGTCGGCGGCACCACGCTCGACGACATCTTCGCCGCGCCGCCGCAGGATCCCGCCAACACGGCGCTGGCCAGCCAGCATGCCTTCGCGGAGACCCGGTGGGACGGCTACGGCGCCTTCTCCTCCGGCTTCGGGTCGCGGGTCAACATCTGCGCGCCCGCCGACAACCTGACCGCGTTCGAACATGCCCAGGGCGGGGCGGCCGACGCGGTGACCGTGGACAACATCGGCGGGACGTCCGGCTCTGTGCAGGAGGTGGGCGCTGCCGCCGCAGTGGTCCAGCAGGTGGCCAGGCTGTCCGGGGACAAGAGCCTGGCGAACAACCCGCTGGCCCTGCGCGCCGAGCTGACGAAGACCGCGACGCCGGTGCCTGCCGTGCCGCAGGCCGACCGCACGCTGAACGTGGGTCCGCAGCTCGACCTCGGCAACGCGGTGACCAGCCTGACCGGCGGGCTGGCACCCGGTGTGGCCCGGGTCGCCGTGGAGCAGCGCCAGCCGTTCCCCGGCCTGATCGACGCGGTGTTCTCCAGCGCCACCGACCCCGGCGCGATCTCGCTGTCCGGGCCGGACCAGGATGCCTGGCTGACGATCTCGCCGGACTGGGTGGGCCTGCCCGCCGGTACGGCCTACAAGCTGGCCGCCGTGCGCGAGACCGGCGGCCGCAAGCTCCTCGGCACCGGCCCGTGGGCCCGGCTGCTGCCGGACACGATCTTCGCCGCCGCCGGGGTGCCCCCGCCGGCCACCCAGGCCCAGGCGGTCACGCTCGTCTACACGGCCAGCTCCGGCGGAAAGGTGATCGCCAAGGCCACCATCCCGCTGTCGTTCGCGCCGGTCTCCGGCAGCCCCGAGCCGCTCGCCCCGGTGGTCCCGCCGGTGGTGACCGGGGCGACGATCCCGGTCAAGTACAACCTGACCGGCCAGAGCGGGTTCACCGCCCCGCAACTGGTGGTCTCGGCACCGGGCCGGATGAACCCGTTCGACGACCATTTCTTCCGTGACGCCTACACGGTCCCGCTGACCCAGACCTCGGGCACCGTGCACGTGCCGGTGGCCGCCCTGTCCGGCGGCGGGATCTACGGCATCGCGATCCAGGCCACGCCTGCCACCTTCGAGTTCACCGACTTCGCCTACACCCGGGTGCAGGACGCGCCCAGCGACGTGCGGCCGCCCGCGCCGGTGCTGTCGGTGGCCGGCGCCGCGCCCGGCTACCTGCAGTCGGTCCCGTACGGCGGGAAGTTCACGGTGAGCTGGGACGTCCGGAGCGTGCCCGGAGCCACCGGGGCGGACCTGGAGGTCAGCGCGCCGGGACCGAACGACTTCAACTCGTTCGCCACGTTCAACAACCCCGACGGGACGGTCCGCGACCAGAACGGCTACGACAGCGGGTCGGTCTACTTCCAGCCGCTGGCCGGCACCAAGGGCACGACCACGCTCTCGGCCGCCTCGGCCGGGCTGTACCCGACCATGTACAGCCAGGTGCGAGTGCTGCCGGTGACCCCGGCCGGAACGGCGGCCGGTGAGGCGTCCGACGTCAGCTCGGTCTCGATGAACGGGGTCGCGCCCACCGACGGCGGGGCCACGGTCGACGGATTCGGCGTCGAGCAGGACCAGCCGGCCGGGTTCGTCACCTCCAACCAGACCAACGCCAACAACCAGAGCCAGAGCTCGATCGAGACCTTCGACCAGCGGACCCAGGCCATCACGCACACCGTGCGGTCGGCCACGGCCAGCGACAGCTACACCACGCTGGACGACGGCGGGCCCGGCATCTTCGCCGGCGACACCGGGCTGATCCAGGACAGCACCGCCACCACCACGCGCTACCGCCTGCTGTCCCCGCTGACCAAGGTGGGCAGGCAGTGGAAGCCGCCGACGAAGAACAGCTTCATCCAGCCCGCCGACAACCAGCAGACGGCGACGGCCGCGTTCGGCACCTGGAACCTCGGCAACCACGGCGCCAGCCATGCCGGGGTGTTCAGCTCGGACGTGCAGGCCGGCACGTTCGGCCCGGTCTACTCGGTCGAACCGGTGCTGCAGAGCTTCGGCCTGCCGGTGGTGACCGGGATCGCCGAGGACACGGCGGCCAACACCGCCGTGCTCAACGTGACCGACTTCTTCAACACGGGCGCCCCGCCGACCTTCGTCACGGTCGACCTGGCCACCGGCGCGACGCAGACCTTCGCCGGGGCAGGCTCCGGCGTGCCGGACGGCCTGGCCATCGACTCGGGCACCGCCATGGCCGCGAACCCCGAGATCGGTGGGGTCGCGCTCATCAACCTGACCAGCGACAGCGGCACGCTCGCCACGCCCGGTGGGTTCGTCTACCAGCACCCGGCCGCGAACCCGGCCGCCCGGCAGTTCCTGGTCCAGGAGGTGTCGCCGCCGGACGCGAATATCGTCACCCCCGGCCTCGGCGCCGTGCCCAACGACAACGCCCTGTCCAGCGAGGTCCTGCTCGACGAGCAGGGCAACGTCGTGAGCCGGATCGAGCAGTTCAACTTCTTCAACGTATTCACATCCATCAACGGCCAGCTCACGCAGCTCGGGTCAGCCCCAGGCCGGGCCTACACCACAGGTGCCGACGGTTTCCAGGTCCAGCCGTTCAGTTACCCGTAAAAGGATCTTCTCCATATTTAAACCAGAAGGGCTTTTTTACGATGGCTGGGAACCTGGTTGGTTACGCGAATGACCGCGGTGACCAACCAGTCCAGCCGGCTTCGTAAAAAAGCCCTTCGAATTAAATAATCCAGGTGTCAGGCGGGCAGGCGAACAGCCCGTCAGGCGGGCCAAGGCAGGAGGACGATCTTCCCCCGGGTGTGCCGTTGCGCCAGTTCACGGAAGGCGTCTTGCACCTGGTCCAGCGGGCAGGTGCGGGTGATGGGGATGGTGAGCTGGCCGGCGGCGACCAGGCCCGCCAGTTCGGTCAGGACGGCGGCCGGGTCCTTGACCGTTGCCATGCCCTCGGCCTTGGCGCCGGTGCGCGCGGCGGCCGGCCAGTCGATGATCGTGTCGATCCGGTCCGTGGGCACGCCCAGCTCGACAGCCAGATCCACGTAGCCGCCGCCGAACTGGACGGCCAGGGAGCCGACGCCGCCGGCCGCCGCCCAGCTCACGCCGGACGGCTTGTAACTGTGCGCTTGGGCAAATCATTTCCGCGATTTGCCAGCCGTTGAACCGGACCTCGGCGGCGTCCGTGGTACGGGTGACCGAGCTCCCCGCTGTGACAACGACGAAGGGAACCGTCATGCGCAATTCCCGGTGGCAGGCCACCTCTATGGTGGCCATCGGGGCGCTTGGGCTGATGGCCGCCACCGTGCCATCGGTCTCGGCCACCACCGCGACCAACAACTTCACCCAGACCAACCTCGTCGCCAACAACTCCACGTTCGGCGCCAAGCTGGTGGACCCGAACCTGACCAACGCCTGGGGCATGGCCGCCAGCCCGTCGTCGCCCCTGTGGGTGTCGGACAACAACTCGGGGCACGCCTCGGTCTACTCGGGCGGGCCGAAGGGCGTGACGCTGGACCTGACCGTCAAGGTGCCCGGCGGCAACCCCACCGGCCAGGTCTTCAACAGCGACTCCAGCGCCTTCCCGGTGGGCGGCGCAACCGGCAGCGCGGCCGCGTTCATCGTGGACTCCGACGGGATCGGCACGACTCCGTCCGGTGAGATCGCCGCGTGGAACGGCGGCTCGAAGTTCACCGTGGAGGACAGCCCGGCCGGTGGGGCCGGTGGCAAGACCCCGGCCGGAGCCATCCTCAAGGGGCTGGCCGAGGCCACCAGCACCGCGGCCGGACCCGAACTGTTCGCCACCGACGTGCACAACGGCACGATCGACATCTTCAACAGCATGTTCGCCCCGGTCTCGGCCCCCACCGAGTTCAAGGACCCGAAGCTCCCGGCCGGCTACGTGCCGTTCGGAATCCAGCTCATCGGCTCGAACCTCTACGTCACCTATGGCAAGCAGAACAAGGCCAAGACCGACGTGGTCCCCGGCGCGGGCCGCGGCGTCGTCGATGTCTTCACCGTCAACGGCAAGCTGGTGCACCACCTCATCTCCAACGGGAGCAGCAGCCCGCTGAACGAGCCGTGGGGCCTGGCCATCGCGCCGAGCGGGTTCGGCTCGTTCGCCGGTGACCTGCTGGTGGGCAACCTCGGCAACGGCTGGATCAACGCGTTCAACAAGAAGACCGGTGCCTTCGCCGGCCCGCTGTACAGCAATGGCGCCCCGGTCGTGATCAACGGCCTGTGGGGGCTGAGGCAGGGCAGCTCCGCGTTCGGCGGCGCCGGGTCGATCGTGTTCAGCGCCGGCCCGGGCGGCTACGCCAACGGCCTGGTGGGCATCCTCACGCCCGCCTCCTGACCCCCCTCGACCCGGCGTCAGGCCGAAGCCGGGTGGGCCCCACCGCTCCTGCGGCCGGTTATTGGCACCGTGCGGTGGGGCCCTTCGCTGTTCATCCCACGTCTGACATGGAATGACCCCCGCCAGCGGTGGCCGGCGGGGGTCAGGTGCGGAAACGTGGCGCGCAGGCCGCGGCGGGAGACCAGGGAACGCGCAACGCTGGCGGCGGACTGGATGTGGTTCATTGGGCTCTCCTTGAAGTAGCGTTCTTGTAGGTGTAAGCCTGCTGGAGAGCGGCGCTTCCAGGATTCGTGGACACCACGGATCCCATACGGATAGGCCCCAGATGAGGCACGGATTGGTGAGTGTGTGAGCGCGGAGACAACTAATCCCGCCGGTATGTCACAACGAGAAGCCGAGGTACTCCAGGCGGTAGGCAGGCACCTGACCAACGCCCAGATCGCCTCCCGGCTGCACATCTCCGTGCGGACGGTCGAAAGTCACGTGTCGTCGCTGCTGCGCAAGTTCGGCGCGGCCGACCGGCGCGAACTGGCAGCACTCGCGCCTGTCACGGCGGCAAGGCCGGCCGCAGCGGACGGCGGGGCCCCGGTTCCCGGCCTGCCACCGTACCGGACCAGTTTCATCGGCCGGGAGAGCGAGCGGGTGGCGGTGCTCGACGCGCTCAAGGAAAGCCGGGTGGTGAGCTTGGTCGGGCCCGGTGGGGTGGGCAAGACCCGGCTGGCGGCGAAGACGGCCGAGACTGCCGGGAAGGAGAAGGAGAAGTACCAGCTCGGCGTGCACTTCGTCGACCTGGGGTTGGTGCGGGAACCCTCGTTCGCCCAGGTCGTGCAGTTGGTTGCCGCTTTAGTAGGCGTCACCGACCGGGGTGGTGACCTGGACGTGGCGCTGCACGAGTACCTGGCGCGCGGCCGGTCACTGCTGGTCATGGACAACTGCGAGCATGTGCTCGACGTGGTGGCCGAGTTCACCGAGAAGCTGCTGGCCAACTGCGACGGGCTGAGCGTGCTGGCCACCAGCAGGGAGAAACTGGCGATTGCCGGGGAGCGCGCGGTCAGCATTCTGCCGCTGCCGCATCGCCGCCGGGACGGCTGCGCGGCAGGCTCAGAGGCGGCGGCGCTGTTCATGGACCGCGCCCGGGCCATCGACCCGGAGCTCACCCCTCCCCCCGCACGGGTCGACGAGGTGTGTGAGCGCCTGGACGGGATGCCACTGGCCATCGAGCTGGCCGCGGCGCGGTGCGCGTCGCTCGGCGTCGAGGGCCTGCTCGCCGGGCTGAACGATCACCTGCGGCTGCTGAAGGGAAGCCGCAGCGCCCAGGAACGGCACCGCTCGCTGCGCGCGGTGATCGACTGGAGCCACGACCTGCTGGATGAGGACGAGCGTGCCATGTTCCGGCGGCTCGGCGTCTTCGCCGGGGGATTCGACCTCGATGCGGCACTCGCGGTGTCCATGGGCTACGGCCGTGGGGCGGTGGTCGACCTGATCGGCAGGCTCACGGACAAGAGCCTGCTCGTCCACGGGGACGGCCCGGCGGGCAGCCGGTGGCGAACGCTGGAGACCATCCGGGCCTACGCCCTGGACCGGCTCCGGCTGGCCGAGGGTGGTGAGGAGGCGAGAGTCCTGGCCGCTCATCTCGACTGGGCAGCGGACACCGCCGATGACCTGGAACGCCGGTTGGTGGCAGAGGCGGGCGCGCCATGGCAGGACACCTTCAAGGCGGTCGTGGCCGACCTGCGGTCCGCGCTCGATCATGCCAGGTCGCTGGGCACCGCGGCGGCCGGCGGCCCCGGCCCGGGCGGCTGGCGGGCTCGGGTCCACCGGTTCGCCCGCGCACTGGGCCACCTTGCCTACGCCAGCGGATTCGTGGTCGAGGCCTGCGAGCACTACGCGGACGCCGCCGGGCTGGCTTCGGGGTACCGTGAAGCCGCCGCGGATCTACGCAGCGCGGCGGACGCGGCCCTGGCGATCGGGCACAACGACGCGGCGTTCGACTGGCTGTGTGAGTCGGCCGAGCAGGCGAAGGAGGCAGGTGACACCTCCGGCCAAGCGATCGCCCTGGCCTACGCCGCCATCATCGCAGACCGGTTCCACCTGGACTTCTCCGAGAAGAAGCCGAACGAACTGCTCCGCGAGCTGCTCGCGGAGGCGCAGGACGTCTGCCCGCCCGGTGACCCGGTCGCCACGGCCTACATCACGGCCGCCAAGGCCTGGACCAAGCTCCCGAACAGGGCTGTCCCGCATCCCATCCTGTCCGGCGAGGCCCTTACCGCGGCGCGGGCGGCCAACGACCCGGTACTGATCAGCGGCGCGCTGGACGCTGTCGTCAACGCGCTGGACCAGCAGGGCAGGATCGTCGAAGCGTACCGGCTCATCCGGGAGCGCCGCGAACTGCTCGGCCAGTTGCGATGGCACGACCCCCGGGCGGGAACGGAGATCGTCGACACCTACCACATGATTGCCGCGATAGCCGTGACCGCGGGTGATCTCCGGGGAGCCATCAAAGCCGCCAAGGAGGCTCAGCAGGACGAGGTAGCCCACAGGCTGCCGCACGTGGGCGCCAGCAAGCTGATCCTCCCGCTGGTATTGCAAGGCGGGTTCGATGAGGCGTTCGCCACGGCCACGGACATGTGGGGAGCCTGGCAGCGGGCCGGGTGCCCACCCGGCGACATCATGGGACCCGCCGTCTATGGCGTCATCCTGGCCCATGGCCTGCGCGGCAATGAGGAAGGCCGCAGTCTGTGGCTCACCCGGGCGCACGAACTCACCCGGAACAAGATGGGCCAGATGTCCGACAGCCTCAAGCCTGCCGTAGCCTTCACAGAGGCTCGCATCTGCCTGCACGCTGGCGACATCGGCGCCGCCATGGCCGCGATCGGTGACTACCGCCCCAAGCCGGGGGGCTGGTACGACCTGGGATACTGGCACTCGCTTCGCCCCTACGCCTGGGCGATCGCCGCCGAGGTTGCCGTCGTGGCCGGCCAGCCCGACGCCGGGAGCGTGCTGGAAGCCGCAGAGCCGGCCGGCCAGGAGAACAAGTGGGCGGCGGCCTGCCTGGCCCGCGCGCAGGGACGGCTGACCGGCGACCGGGCCGCCCTCGAACGGTCCGTGGCGGGCTGGGAGCACATCGGGGCCGAGTTTGAGCGTGCGTGCACCCTGGTCCTGCTCGACGGCGAGCGCGCCGAAGAGGGCCTGGCCAAACTCGGCGAACTCGGCTGCCCCCCGCCTGCCTGACTCCCGCAGAGCCCGGCTGGTGGTGTGAGACAGGTTCCGTTGGG
The DNA here is from genome assembly GCA_035308365.1 of Streptosporangiaceae bacterium. Classification (GTDB taxonomy): domain Bacteria; phylum Actinomycetota; class Actinomycetes; order Streptosporangiales; family Streptosporangiaceae; genus PALSA-505. The sequence goes on along the minus strand of DATGGU010000183.1, from coordinate 3,672 downwards.
TAGGCGGTGGCCGATAGGACATAGCCGAGCGGCGGATCGCGCTGGCAGGTGGCGCGGTCGGCTGTAATGAGGTGGTTACCTTGACGGCTGGATATGGCGGAAACGTGGACCCTCCCCGGGACACCCGGTATGGGGTGGACGCGGGCCGATTGTGGGCAGGCGGGGTCGCGACGGCGGTGGTGGCCGCGCTCGCGGCGTTCGCCGGGCTGCTGATCGCGCGCGGCATCTTCCACGCGGTGGTGCTGGCGCCGAAGGGCGATGGCATCTGGGGTAACGCGACCACGGCGGAATATGCCCTGGGCGCCGCGGCGGCGGCGATCGTGGCGACCGCGCTGATGCACCTGCTGTGCCTGGCCGTCCCCGCGCCTGGGACGTTCTTCCAGTGGATCATGGTGCTGATCACGCTGATCGCCGTGGTCCTGCCGCTGACCCTCTCGGTTTCGCTGAGCACGAAGATCGCGACCGCCCTCATCAACCTGGCCCTGGGCCTGGTCATCACGCTGGTCATCTATCCCATGGCCATGAGCGCCCGGACGGTGCACCAGCGCAAGCGCCGAAGGAGCGCCGGGCCGGACGGCCAGACCATCCCTCTGGACCAGCGGCAGACCACGTACTACGACCGCTGATCAACCGGCCAGCCCGGTCAGGTCAATACCGGCGGGAAGGCTCAGCGCTGCCGGGCCACCGCGGGCCGGCGGCCACCCCACGGTTCCAGGATGCGCGGGGGGTCTTGACTGACAGGTTGGCTGTGGTGACAGTTGCGGTTCCTGGAAGAGCACCGGGTGACCTGGGGGGCGCTTCCCCCGGCCGTGCTGCCGCTGCTCGCCCCGGACCGGCTGCCCGGCCTCGCGGACCTCCTCACCGCCGGCGAGCCGCCCGACCCCGGGCAGGTCGCCCGCTGGTCCGGCCCGCGGCGCCGGTTCCACAACTGGTACGGCCCGACCGAGACGACGGTGTGTGTGACCGGCACCGAACTGAGCGGCGCCTGGGACCGCCCGCTGCCCATCGGCCGCCCGCTGGGCGACTGCACCGCCTACGTACTCGGTGAGCGCCTCGAACCCTGCCCACCCGGAGTCCCCGGCGAGCTGTGCATCGGCGGCCCCCAGCTCGCCCTGGGATACACCGGGCAGCCCGGCCAGACCGCGCAGCGCTTCATCGCCGACCCGTTCGGCGCCCAGCCCGGTGCCAGGCTGTACCGCACCGGCGACCGCGCGGCCTGGCAGCAGGACGGGAACCTGGCCTTCCTCGGCCGCCTTGACCGCCAGGTCAAGATCCACGGGCAGCGGGTGGAGATGGGCGAGGTCGAGGCGGTGCTGCGCGCTCACCCCGGCGTCCGCCAGGCGGTGGTGGACGCCGAGCCCGCTCCAGCCGGCCACCTGCGGCTGGCCGCCTACCTGGTCCCGGCCGGGCCAGGCCTGGCCGGCGTCAGGGACTATTGCGCGAGCCGGCTTCCCGCCTACATGGTCCCGGCCAGGATCGTCACCGTCGGGTCGCTCCCGCTCACCGTGGCCGGAAAAGTCGACATTGGAGCGTTGCGAGCGCAGGCGGCCGCCGGAGACGACCGGGCACCGGACACGCCCGCCGGAGATGACCGGGGACCGGACGCGCCCGCTCCGCCGGCCGGTGGCCCCGTCGCCGCGCTGTGGGCGCGACTGCTCGGCGCCGCCCCGGACGCCGACTTCTTCGCGGCCGGCGGCGATTCCCTCCTGGCCATGCGCCTGGTGTCCGAGCTGGCCGCGCAGACCGGCCGCCAGCTCACGGTCGAGGACGTCTTCACCGCCCGCACCCAGGCCGGGATCGCGGCCCGCCTGGCCACCGCTCCCCCGGCCGACTGGCAGGCCGCCGCCACGGCCACCGCCCCCGAACTGTCGCCCGGCCAGCGCCGCCTGTGGTTCGTGGAGCAGCTCACGCCCGGCACACCGGTGCACAACATCGCCCTCGCCCAGCGCCTGCGCGGCACGCTCGACGTCCCGGCGCTGACCGCGGCCCTGCGCGCGGTAGCCGACCGCCAGGAGGTGCTGCGCTGGCGGATCCGCGACAGCGCCGGAATACCGGAGGTAACGGTCGCCCCCCGGTCTGACCTGGGGTTGACCACTGTCGATCTTTCCATGATTTTGGATTCCGGACGGCGGAGGCGGGCCCAGTCGCACCTGGATGCCGAAGCGGGCCGCGTCTTCGACCTGGCCGCTGGGCCACCCTGGCGGGCCATGCTGATCAAGCTCGCTCCCGAAGACCACATACTGGCCCTCACCATCCACCACATCGTCTTCGACGGCTGGTCCCAGCACATCCTGTACCGGGACCTGGCCACCGCCTACCGTGCCGCCCTCGACGCAGGCATCCCGGCCACCCCGGCCCGCCCGTCGTTCACCGGCTACGTGGCCGCCCTCGCCGCCCGGCAGGCCACCCGGGCCGGCCCGGACACCGCCTGGTGGACCGAGCACCTGTCCGGGGCGCCGCACGTGCTCGACCTGCCGCGGGACCGGCCACGCCCACCGGTGCAGACCTTCCACGGCGCCAGCAGCCAGATCGAGCTGGCCGGCCCGGCCGCCGGCCGGGTGCGGGATCTTGCCGCCAGCCTCGGGGCAACCTCGTTCGCGGTGCTGCTGGCCGGGTTCGGCCAGCTACTGCGGCGCCTGACCGGCCAGCACGACCTGCTCGCCGGCACCCCGTTCGCGGACCGGGGCGACCCGGCCTTCCATGACGTGGCCGGGTTCTTCCTGCACATCCTGCCGCTCCGGCTCCGGATCACCGACGAGGCCAGCTTCGCCGGCCACGTACTGCGCTGCCGGGACGAGATCGCCGCCGCCGCCGCCCACACCGGCGCGCCGCTGGACCGCATCGTCAGCTCGGCCGGCATCCCCCGGGATCTGGCCCGCACCCCGCTGATCCAGATCCTGTTCAACGCCTACGACTTCACGGCGGCCCGCCTCGGCCTGCCCGGCATCACCGCCGAGCCGATGCAGCCCGGCCTGCCCGGATCGCTGTTCGACCTGACCCTGTACGCCGGCGACCGGGGCGAGGCGATCGACCTGCGCGCCGTCTACAACCTCGACCTCTACGACGCCAGCCGGATCGACGCACTGCTGGCCGGCTTCGCTTTCCTGCTCACCGAATTGACGGCGCACCCGGACCGGCCCGCCGGCCAGGCATCGCTGCGCCCACCGGGCACCGCCCTGCCGGACTGGGACGCTCCCCGGCCAGACTGGCACGGCCCGGCCTGCTGGAGCTGGCCGCCTCGGCCATAGCCGCCCACCCGGACAGTATCGCGGTCACCGGGCCGCAAGGAATACTGACCTACCGCGACGTCGGCACACTCCGCGATGCGACCGCCGCCGCGCTGGAGGACGCCGGGGTGAGGCCAGGCGGCACCGTGGCCGTGCTGGCCGCCCGCGGCATCCACCTGCCCGGGGTCCTGCTAGGCGTACTGGCGGCCGGAGCCCGGTGGGCCATCCTCGACGCGGCCATGCCCCCGGCCGCACTCACCCGCCAGCTCACCGCACTGCGTCCCCAAGCCGCGATCACCTTCGTGGAGACCGGAGTGCTGCGAGGACTTCCGGTTATCAAGGTCTCATCCCTGGCCGGTGCCGGGGGTGCCCGCCCGGTCCCCGGGCGCTCGTCAGGCGCCTACCTGATGCTGACCTCAGGAACCAGCGGAGAGCCCGCGCTTCT
>DATGGU010000182.1:0-13966 GCA_035308365.1 Streptosporangiaceae bacterium | reverse complement strand
GTCGAAGTCGCGACCCGGCCCGAAGGCCCGCGCGTCGCGGTTCGTGACAGCAAGGACCCGGCCGGCCCGATGCTCACCATCACCCCCGCCGCCTGGCACACCTTCACCACCAAGATCAAGGCAGGCCGACTCGGCTAGCATCGCCACCAGTCCAGCATCAGGCCGGCATACCGAGTCGGCCGGCCATGCACGCCTCGGTTGCCGACTGCGGAGGTGGCGACTGCGTACGTTTGGCATCATGGAGTTGAAGGGAGAGCCGCCAGATGACCACGATCCATGTCCGATACGAGATCCTTGACGATCCCCGGCACCTCACCCGGATACGGCACCGGACGCTTTCCCGTGGGGGGTTCAGGCAGTAGGGTTGCCAGAGCACCTCAGCGCCTTCGGTGTCGGCAACACTCTCGAAGAGGCCTTGGCCGATCTTGGCGAAGGTATTCGTGCTCTTTTCGCTGATGAACCGATTCCGGAGGAACTGACGCGGGAGATTACCGTCTCTCTCGAAGACGCCGCCTGATGCCAATCCGTCTCTCCGGCAAAGAGATTGTAAAAGCACTAACCAAGGACGGCTGGGAGTTGCGGCGTATCACCGGCAGCCACCATGTTATGGGGCATCCAGATGGTCGACGGGTCCCTGTCCCCATGGCTCCCAGCCACTGGCGACTGGAACACTCGCAATGATATGCCGCCGGGTCGGACGCACTCCAACTCAGTTGCGCGACCTCCTATAGTCGGCACTCGTCAAGTGTTGTACTCGGGGTATTCCTCGGCGGCAGTGGCAGCCAAGTCGTCGAGGTCAATCTCTGTCCACTGAACGGCCTCGGCCTGGTATGCGGCCATTTCCGCAGGATCCGCTGCAAGCTTCCGGTATCCGGCCTCGATGCCCTGCCAGATCATGTCGTCCATAGCCATCAGTAAACAATCCCGGTCATCTGCCAGATGACGGCCAGCGGCCTATGCGGTATCGCAGGTGAACGACGCCGCCCCGGAAGCGGCGCTCGTCCATCAGATCGAGCTGGGCCCGGACCCTGCCCGGCAACGCGGGCTTGCCGCCACCGACGACGACCGGGACGAGAAGGAGGTTGAGTTCGTCGACCAAGCCTGCGGCGAACGCCTGGCCGGCCAGCTCAGCGCCGCCGACGGTGATGTCGGACTCTGCGGTCTGTTTCAGCCGGCGGATCGCATCTGCGTCCAGCTCGCGTTCGAGCCGCGTCCTCGCGGTGGACACCGTCTGCAGCGTCCGGGAGTACACGATCTTCTCGGCCGCGCGCCAGATCTGCGCGAAGTCCCGCATCCCGGCCGGCTGATCGCTGCCGGTGCCCCAGGTCTCCCAGACGGCCATCGTCTCGTACATCCGCCGCCCGTACAGGTGGGTGCCGATCGGGCGTTCCAGGTCGTTGACGAAGGCGAGCACCTCATCGTCCGGTGCTGCCCACTGGAACCCGCCCTGCTCGTCTTCGATGTACTCGTCAAGTGAGGCGATCACCGTATAGATCAGCTTCGCCATGCCGCGCCATCCTCGTTGCGCAATGTCGTTCTCCTGATCGGTGTCTGCGGTTGCGGGCCACGAATCCAGACAGCGACGCCGCCCGGAATTCACCGGTCGCGGCCGGCCCGGCTCAGCCTGCGGCGAACCCGAGCTGCGCGACGATCGGGAAGTCCGGCCCGGCCCGCTCGGCGGTGACCGTCACCTCGACGGTCCCGCCGGCGGACGCGTTCACCAGCCCCCGGCCGATGGAAAGCTCGACCGGCTGATCCACCATGCTCCTGGTGACGAACACCTGGAACCTGCGATCCGCCCCCGTCGATGCCTGCCACTGCACGGTCACCGGCCCGGGCCTGCTGACCTGGAAGAACAACTTCGCGCCGTTACGAGCTGAGTTCGGCTGGGTCGCGCCGGAGGTGCCGTCATCGATCCCGGGATAAGAGATGGCCGCATTCAGCAGCCGTCCATTGTCGTCCACGAACCCGACGTCATAGATGGCAGAGCTGGACACACTGGCTCCTAACAGAGACTCGTTCAAACCAGCCCGGCGGACTTCACCCCAGGTTGTGAGCTGCGGTAGCAGGCTGATCACCAGGGGTTCTGAATAAGCCTCTCAGACCTGGCGCTGTTCCGCCTGGAGGAAAAGCTTGAAGGTTGGCTGGCCGAAGTAGGCGCTGAACGAGGCCCACGGGTACAGCCCGCCCTCCTCGTAGCCGCCGATGACGCCGAACACCGTGCCGGTGCCGGTGGTGTTGTTGTAGCCCAGGATCCACGGGCCGCCGCTGGTGCCGTTCTGGTAGTCACGGCAGAAGAACTTCATCTGGTTGGTGCGGAACTCGAAGCTGGTGGTGGCGCACTTGATCGGTGCGTCGCCGGTGTCGTTGTAGCCGATCACCTCGATGTGGTGGTCGTAACCGGCGTCGATGCCGAGCCACAGGCCGCCGGTGACGAACTGGATCGGCCGGCTGGTGCCCGGCGGCGGGGAGACCTTGAGGAAGGCGAAGTCCAGGTTCGGGTCGTGGGACTTCTTCCACCCGCTGGCGACGGTGATCGCCTGGACCGGCCAGGCGCCATAGGGCTGCTTGCCGTTGTGGTAGGCCGGGACGTATTCGATGTTGCTGGCGTAGGTGCTGCCATAGACGCAGTGTGCCGCCGTAAGGACAAGGTTGGCGGTCAGGCTGTTGACGACGCTCGCCGTGCAGAAGTGGGTCTGTTTCGTGCCGCTGACGAAGAACAGCGCACCGACCGTGGGCACCCCGGAGAACTGAGTGGGCTTGGGAGTCCCGGGTGGCGCACCGTCGGGTACGACCGCACTCATTCTTTCTCTTACGGGGGTGGCGGATGCCATCCGCGTCCGGGTCCAGAAGGTGTGGGCCGCCCGCTGCGCGGCCGGGCCGACGACGTGCACCGATCCGGTCAGCGAGCCCTGGCCGCCGGTCACGGCACCGGCCGGGCCGGCTGCCGCCAGCACCGTGACCAGTCCCACGGTCAGCGCGAACACTCTGCGCAAGGGTGCAAGATTACGCTGCGATTCGGCCTGACTGCCCATCTGTGCCCTCCCTTGGCTGGACCGGCTCGATCGTGGCATTAAATCACCGTCACGGCTGCACGTCACCGACGGTAGCTTGTGCAGGTGAACACCGCTCAGATACAACCAACTCGGGCTATCTGGAGCTAGTCCACCGAGTTTTGGCGATGAAGGATCGTAGATGGCGAAACCCCGGTTCAGGTCGGTCGTTGACCGGCCCGCCCCGATGCATCTGGACATCGGCGTGCCACACATTGCCCGGGTCTACGACTACTGCCTGGGCGGCAAGAACAACTTCGCCGCCGACCGGGCGGCGGCCGAGGAATTCGTGCAGGCCATGCCCGGCATCTTGGCGGCCGTCCGGTCGGCACGGGCGTTCCTCGTCCGGGCCGTGTGGTTCCTGGCCGCCGACTGTGGGATCCGCCAGTTCCTCGACATCGGCACCGGGCTGCCGACCGCGAACAACACCCACCAGGTCGCCCAGCAGGCCGCGCCGGACTCGCGGATCGTCTACGTCGACAATGACCCCATGGTGCTCGCCCACGCCCGGGCCCTGCTCACCAGCAGCCGCGAGGGTGCGACCGCCTATGTCGACGCCGACCTGCGCAACGTGGACGAGATCCTGGAGGAAGCCAGCTACACCCTGGACCTCACCCGTCCGGTCGCCCTCATGCTGGTCGGCGTCCTGCATTGCATCCCGGATTCCGATGATCCGTACGGGATCGTAAGGCGCCTGGTGGCGGCCATCCCGCCGGGCAGCTATCTGGTCCTGGGGCACCCGGCCAGCGATGTCGAGGCCGAGGCATCGGCCCAGGCGACGGCCGGGCTGAACAAGAAGCTCGCCGAACCGGTGACCTGGCGCACCCGCGACCAGGTGGCACGGTTCGTGGAGGGTGTGACAATGCTGGAGCCCGGGCTCGTGCAGTATTCACAGTGGCGCCCGGATCCGGGGGGCCTGCCCGCCAAGCCGGTACCGGCCTGGTGCGCGGTCGCCCGCAAGGAATAACCGCATCCCGGAAAGCACGGCCGGGCCGGCTCGGCCCTGATCATCCGGGCCAGCGCCGTCAGCCCGGTCAGCAGCTCCTGACGACCAGAACCACAGGGACAGAGGCCCGGCATAGCCGGTCCGGATGACGCCCCCGCCGCCTAACGCGCGGTCAGTCCCTGGCTGCCCGCGCCACCTCGGCCCCGGGCCCGCTGCCCGGCCGTTCCGCGGCCGGTGGCGGGCCCGGCGGTGTCCCGTCGCCGAACGGCCGCCCGCCGAGTTCCTCGCGCCCGTGTGGCGTCAGCCAGCCGGAGAGGCCGGGCCCGCCCGGCACGATCCCGGACGGGTTCAGGTTGGTGTGCACCCGGTAGTAGTGCTGCTTGATCTGCTCGAAGTCGATCGTGTCGCCGAACCCTGGCGTCTGGAACAGGTCCCGGGCGTACGCCCACAGCACCGGCATCTCGGCCAGCTTGGTCCTGTTGCACTTGAAGTGCCCGTGGTAGGCGGCGTCGAACCTGGCCAGCGTGGGCCACAGCCGGATGTCCGCCTCGGTGATCGTCTCACCGACCAGGTACCGCCGGGTGGCCAGCCGCTGCGACAGCCAGTCGAGCCGGGCGAACAGTGCGCGGTAGGCCTCGTCGTAGGCCTGCTGCGTCTCGGCGAACCCGCACCGGTACACGCCGTTGTTCACGTCCTGGTAGACCAGCGCGCCGACCTCTTCGATCTCGTCCCGCAGCTTCTGCGGGTACAGGTCCGGCGCCCCGGGCCGGTGGTACGCAGTCCACTCCGCCTCCAGGTCCAGGGTGATCTGCCTGAAGTCGGAGGTGACCACCGCGCCGGAGGGAATGTCCACGATCGCCGGGACGGTGACGCCGCGGTCGTATCCCGGCTCGGCCTTCTCGTACGCCTCGCGAAGCCAGTGGATGCCGAGCACCGGGTCGACACCGTCCGGGTCGAGGTCGAACGTCCAGCTCCGCCAGTCGTGCTCGGGCCCGCAGATGCCGATCGACAGCGCGGGTTCGAGGCCGAGCAGGCGCCGCACGATCATGGTCCGGTTCGCCCACGGGCACGCCCGCGCCACCACCAGCCGGTACCGTCCGGCCTCCACCCGAAGGGTCCCATCCCGCCCGCCCGCGGTGATCCGCCCGTTCAGGTACCTGGTATCCCGTACAAACCCTCCAGCAGCACTCACCCTTCCGACGCTACCCGCGCCCTCCGGCATCCAGGCATCGACCCCCGGGCGCGCCGCGTCCACCCCGGACGAATGTCGTTGCCCGGTGATACGCTCTGCGCTCCGGAGGCTTTGAAGGCGCCTCTGCCATGTTCTTGACAGGAGAAAACCCATGGCCTCACGACTGAATCCGTACTTGAATTTCAATGGCAACGCGCGCCAGGCGCTGGAGTTCTACGAGAGCGTGTTCGGCGGAACCCTCACGCTCAACACGTTCGCTTCGTTGGGCAGGCAGGACCCGCCCGACGCCGACAAGATCATGCACGGGGCGCTGGAGACGGAGGCCGGCTACACGATCATGGCGGCCGACACCCCCAGCGAGATGGAGTACCGCCCGATGGCCGGCTTCTCGGTGAGCCTGAGCGGCGACGACGGCGACGCCCTGCGCGGCTACTGGGAGAAGCTGTCCGCCAAGGGCACCGTCACGATGCCGCTGGCCAAGCAGGTCTGGGGCGACGAGTTCGGCATGTGCGTCGACGAGTTCGGCGTCTCCTGGTTGGTCAACATCTCCGAGCCGGGGGCGTAGCGGGTCAGCCAGGCTCGCTGCCCGGCCGGGGCTGAGTGAATGTTCCGAGCCCGGGGCGTAGCGGGTCAGCCAGGCTCGCTGCCCGGCCGGGGCTGGGTGACTGTCTGGAGGACCAGGGCGGTCACGCCGGTGTCGAGCCGGTCCCGGTCGGGCATGGCCGCCCGGAGGGGGCGTGCGGCCAGGATCGACAGCACCAGCCACGCGCCCGCCTCGGCGTCAAGATCGCTGCGGATGTCGCCGTCGTCCTGGCCCCGGCGGAACAGATCGGTTAGGTGACCGGCGAGCGTGCCGAGGATGCGCCTGCCCGGCTCGCTGTCCTCTGATTCGGCCGTCAAACTGATCGCGTCCGCGAACAGCGACCCTTGTCCACCGGTCAGGTGTGGCGCCTGCCCGCCAGGCTGGCGTGACTGTGGCTCGGCGGGCAGGCGCGGCCCTGGCTCGGGGGGCACGCGTGGATCTTGCCCGCCGGGCAGGCGCGGCCCCGGCTCGGTAGGCAGGCGTGGCACTTGCCCGCCAGGCAGGCGCGGCCCCGGCTCGGTGGGCAGGCGCGGCCCTGGCTCGGCGGGCACGCGTGGCCGGTGGGTGTGTGGGGCGTTGAGCACGTGGGCCAGCAGTTCGGTGGCCGAGCCGTGCCGCTTGACCAGTGTGTCCAGCTCGGCCCTGAGGTCTTCGGCGACGCGGTCGAGCACCGCGGCGAACAGGGCTGCCTTCGAGCCGAAGTTCTGGAAGATCACCGGCTCGGTCACGCCGACCCTGGCCGCCACGTCGGACACCTTCCCGGCCCGGTACCCGGCCGCGGTGAACACCTCGGTGGCCGCTTTCAGGATCGACTCGCGGCGCTGCCCGGCACTCATCCGGTGCCGCTTGGCCCGCCCACCTGCATTCACATCGCGCATGGTAACCCTCTTGCCAAGCAACTTAGTGTTGACTAAGTTAGCTTACAACTTAGTCAACACTAAGGTAAGGAGGGACATGGCTTTTCAGCGAGCCCTGCACGGCCACCAGCGGCCTCAGGGGGCGACGATCGAACGCGTCCGGGTGCACGAGGCTGCGACCAGCATCGCCTTCATGGGCCGCCGGCGCCGGGTCTACACCCGCATCGTGGCGGTCAGCGGCGCCAAGCCAGGCGATCGCGTGCTGGATATCGGTTGCAGCGGCGGGTACCTGGCCCGGCTGCTGGCCGCCACTGTCGGGCCGGACGGCCAGGTGACGGGGATCGATCCTGCCGCCTCCGCCGTCAGGTATGCCAATCGGCGGGCGCCAGGGAACTGCTCGTTCAGGGTAGGCGTGGCTCAGGATCTCGGCCTGCCGGATGAGTCGTTCGACGTGGTGACCTCGACGCTCGCCGTGCACCACTTCCCCGAGGCGATGCGCGCGGCGGCGTTCGGTGAGATGTACCGGGTGACCCGCCCGGGCGGGCGGCTGCTGGTGGCGGACTTCCGGCCGACGGGAATCATGCGCGGCCTGCACCCGACGGGCAACACCACGAGCAACACCGGCCAGCTTGCCGCCCTGGTCACGGCGGCCGGGTTCCATATCGAGGCATCCGGCGACCTGCCCAAGCTCGGCTACGTTCGGGCCAGGCGATGATTCCGGCAACCGCCGCCGGCCCAGCCTGTGCTGGGCCGGCCGGCCCGCAGCAACGGCGGAGGAAACACAGATGGGACGACTGATCGTGTCGGCGAGGATGACTGCGGACGCCGTCATGGACCAGATAGAGGGCTGGTTCGATCCGAAGTTCGAGGGCGGCATGGCCGCGTCCTGGGATGAGCTGATGACGGCGGATGCGCTGCTGCTCGGCCGCGAAACCTACACCGGGCTGAGCGGGGCCTGGCCCACGATGACGACCGACCCGGAGGCATTCGCCCACCGGATGAACGCCATGCCGAAGTACGTGGCCTCGCGGACGCTGAAGCCGCCGCTGCGGTGGAACGCGACGCTGATCGAGGGCGACGTGGTGGAGCGGGTGGCGGAACTCAAGCGAGAGCACACCGGCAACCTGCTGTCCTGCGGCTGCGGCGAACTGGCCGGCGAACTCGCCCGCCACGGCCTCGTCGATGAGGTGCGGTTCTGGTTGTACCCGGTCGTCTGGGGCGACGGCGTGCGCCCTTTCCACGCCGGCCGGCTGCCCGTCCGGCTGCGCCTGATCGGGACCACAACGTTCAGTTCGGGCGTCGTACGGCTGAGCTACGAGCCGGCCGAGGCCGGACCATGAGCCACCACCCGGCGGCGGCCCATGCCGATGGGCACGAGTTCGATGCGCTGATGGCCGAGGTCATGGCCCGGGCGGACCGGTTCGGTCATCGCCAGCACATCCACCTGACCTGGCTCGCGGTGCGCCGGTACGGGACCAGCGCCGCGATCGCGATGGTGAGCGAGGGGATCCGGCGCACCGCTCGCTACGCCGGTGCGCCGCAGAAGTACCACGCGACGGTCAGCCGGGCCTGGGTCGAGCTGGTCGGCTACCACGCGGTGGGCGGCGGCGACACCGGCTTCGACGCGTTCGCCGAGCGGTACCCGGCGCTGCTCGACAAGCGGCTGCTGGCCCGGCACTACCGGTCATCCACACTGGCGACCGCCGAGGCGAAATCCGGCTGGGTCCAACCCGACCTGGTGCCGCTTCCCACCGGCCAGGACCGCTGACATCCAGGGAGCCGCGAGGGCTGCGTGAGCCATACGGCCGTGGCATCGTAATGATGGCTAAGAGGCGCTGCGACGGACCAGATCCGCCACGCTCGGCATCGCTTTTCATCGCCAAGGCGCCTTCGGGTCGCTGATCCGGGTGGACGAGCGCGACCAGCGGTGGAACCGGGGCAGATCGCGATGGGCGACCGGGCCGAACTCGGCCGCTGGCCGCGAGAACCCGGGTCAGCCGGCCGGGCGGGTCGCCCCGATCAGGCCTGGCCAGTAGATGCTGTCGATCCGGACGTCGACGCCGGTGTAAGGGGCGTCCACCATCTCGCCGTTGCCGATGTAGATGCCGACATGGTGGATGGTTGCCGGGTCTGAGGTGTCGGTGGCATAGAACACCAGGTCCCCCCGGCGCAGCTGGTCGAGCGGGATGTGCGGTCCCGACGGCCACTGGTAACCCGTCCAGTGCAGCAGGTTGACCCCGGCCTGCGCCCAGGCGTCCATGGTCAGCCCCGAGCAGTCATAGGAATAGGGGCCCGCGCCGCCCCACACGTAGGGCTTGCCGATCTGGGTGAGCGCCCAGTTGGCTGCTATGTTGCCCTGCGCGGCGCTGGCGCCCTGGGCCAGCGAGTAGGCCGACGGCCAGCCCCCGTAGGAGTAGCCCGCCCCCGGGCTGGGCGGGGAGGTGACCGGGCTCTCGGCCCGCACCTGCTGTGCCGCCAGGGCCTGCTGCCGGGCCTGTTCCGCCGCCAGGGCCTGCTGCCTGGCCTGTTCCGCCGCCAGGGCCTGCTGCCTGGCCTGCTCCAGCTGGTACTCATGCGCCTTGGCGGCACCGAGCGCGGCTTCGAGCCGCCTTGTGCTCGCCTCGCTGGCCCGTACGGCGGCCTGCTGCCGGGCGACCGCCGCCAGGATCGCCGCCTTGAGTGCGGCCGCCTTCCTGGCCGCTGCCTGCTCGGCGGTCAGTTCACGGCGGGCCTGCGCCCGGAACACCCCGGTCACGATCTTGGCCGCCTGATTCTGGGAGAGCAGGTCCACCCCCTCCTGGGCGATCTGCTGCTCGGCGGCGGCCCCCTCGGCGAAGGCCTGCGGCCCGCCCGAGTTGCCGAGCATCGCCGCCAGCGTGCCGAACCCGCCGCCCGCCTCGTAGTCCTGCGCGGCCATCCCGGCGACCTGGCGGCGGCTGGCGAGCTCGGCACTCTGCGCTTTGGCCAGGCGTTTTTGTGCCGCCTGGTAGGCGAGCGCCGCCTGATGCTCGTTCACTATGGCCTGGTCGTAGCGCTCGATAACCTGCTCGGCCTGGACCCGGAGGCGGGCCAGCCTGGCATTGTCGGCGGCGAGCTGCACCCGGGCCGCGTTGAGTTCCGCCGCCCGCTTGCTGACCTGCCCGGCCGCCGCCGACACCGCGCCGGCGCTGGGCGGAGCCGGGCTCGACACCCGTGCCCAGCCTGGCTGCCCATCCGCCGCAGCGGCGAGCAGCGAGCAGGTCGCCAGCCCACAGGCGAGCACCATCCGCATCACCCTGCGCTTGCCCGCCACGGTCTTGTGCACACTAACTGTGACCGGACCGTCACCCCGCTGCCGACCACGCATCCCGTCCCCCCGAACCGTGCGACAATGCTTACGCATTGTAATGAATCGAATTCAAAACGTGAGAGATATGAGGTCGGGCGAGTCGCGGCTAGCCTTCCAGCGAGCCCGGAATATTCGCTGCTCGCGCGCTAGCTAGTAGATGCGCAACACTTGTACTCAACCTCATGTGCCCGGGAGGGTCCGGTGGACAACCGCGATGACGTGCTGAGTCGAGCGCCCTTGTTCGAGGCGCTGGACTCTGACGGCGCGCGGGCGCTGCGGTCATGGATGACGGACGTCGAACTCAGCCGGGGTGAGCGGCTGTTCGGCGAGGGTGACGACGGCGATCGCCTGTACGTTGTGCTGGACGGCAAGATCAAACTCACCAGGGCCGCGCCGGATGGCAGGGAGAACCTGCTCAGCGTCATCGGCCCCGGCGAAATGTTTGGCGAGCTTTCGCTCTTCGACCCGCGCCCGCGCACAGCGAGCGCCTCGGCCGTCACCGACGCGCGCCTAGCTGCGCTCGCCCACGACAAACTGGATAAATGGCTGGAAGACCGGCCAGACGTCGCGAAGCACCTGCTGCGCGCGCTCGCCCAGCGGCTGCGCCGGGCCAACGACGTCATGGCCGACCTCGTCTTCACCGACGTGCCAGGCCGGGTGGCGAAACAACTGCTCGATCTGGCCGGCCGCTTCGGCGAACAGCAGGACGACGGCCTGCACGTGAACCATGACCTGACCCAGGAGGAACTGGCCCAGCTCGTCGGCGCTTCACGGGAAACCGTGAACAAGGCGCTGGCCGACTTCGTGGCCCGGGGCTGGATTCATCTGTCGGCCCGGTCAGTCGTGCTGATCGATACGGACCGGCTCCGGAAGCGGGCGCGCTGAAGCTGTCAGAGCTGAACACCTGGCGGGAGTTCGTTTCGCTCGGCCAGGTACTCGAGCTGTGCCCGGACTGACCATTGGGCGAAGGGCCAGAGTTCAGGGTCCACATTGGCGTAGACGCGGGCGACGATGCCGGCTGGAGTGCGGTCGCCCGCGGCCAGGGCGGCGGTGATTTCGGCTAGGCGCTCCTTGCGGTGGGCGATGTAGTAGTCGAGCGTTTCGACCGGGTTGGGCAGGACCGGGCCGTGGCCGGGCAGGAGGGCGGTCAGGCCGTTGGCCAGGGTTCGGAGCCGGTCCAGGGAGCGGAGGTAGTCGCCCAGGTTCCCATCACCGGCGATGACTGTGGTGCCCCGGCCCAGGACGGTGTCGCCGGTCAGCAGGACGTTGTCGGCCGGGATGAGGAAGCTGACCGAGTCGGCGGAGTGGCCGGGGGTGGGGACCACCTCGATGGCGCAGCCTGCGGTGGTGATCGTGTCGCCCGGCGCCAGCCCGGCGGAATTGAGGCGGTGGGCCGGATCGGCGGCCAGGACGGGCGCCGCGGTCAGCTCCGCCAGGCGTTTGGCACCTGCGGAATGATCTGGGTGGCCATGGGTCAGCACGATTGTTTTTACGATGCGGTCTTCCGCCGTCGCTATGCCGGCCACCCGGCGGAGATGGGCCTCGTCGGCCGGACCGGGATCGACGATGACCGCGGAGGGCGATCCGGGCTCGGCGATGATCCAGGTGTTGGTCCCGTCCAGGGTCATGAGCGAGGGGTTGGGGGCCAGAACGCAGCGGGCGCGGGCGGTGCCGGAGCCGTCGATGGGGGCGGTCACAGCGGGTACTCCACGCCGGGCGGCATGTACAGCCACGCCCCGTCGTCTTCCAGCCTGATCTGGGGGCGAAGCGGCGTGATGTGGCGCGGGGTTGCCAGCGCGGCCGGCGGGTCGGCACATGCGGCCAGTTCGGACAGGGTGACGGCCGTTGGGGGCATGAGGGTGGCTTCGCCGTTGGCGGCCGCGGCCAGGACGGTGGCCGGGGTGAGCCAGGCCAGTTCGTCGGCTTCGTCGCGGATTTCCCAGGGGTGCTGGCCGTCGGGAAGGACGGCGGCGAAGAACCTGGTGTCGTAGCGGCGGCCCTCCAGCTCTGGGGTGACCCACCTGGCCCAGGGTTTGAGCAGGTCGGATCGCAGCACCAGGCGATGCTTGGCCAGGAGGCCGGCCAGCGACAGCGACCTGCCGAGCAGGGACAGGCGGTCCGGCTCCAGCACCGCCGGTGGCGGCACGTTCGTGTCGCGTGCGGATGCGCCGGCCAGCAGGACGCCGGACTCCTCGAAGGTCTCCCGCACGGCGGCGCAGACCAGGCCCCGGGCCAGTTCGGGGGTGGCGCCCAGCCAGCCGGCCCACTGGGTCACGTCCGGGCCGGTCCAGGAGATCCCGGCGTCGGTGTCTCTGCTGTCCACGGAGCCGCCAGGATAGGCGTAGGCACCGGCGGCGAAGGACATGCTGCGGCGGCGCCTCAGCATGTAGACCTCAATGCCTGGGCCCCCGATGCTGGGGCGCAGCAGCATCACCGTGGCGGAGTCGCGCGGCTCCATCGGCGGCGTGCCCGCTTCGACCGCCGCCCGCACCCTGGCCGCGAGGGCTGTGGGCAGCATCAACCTCCTGCGCCCGATGGCGGCGCCTCCTTCGCGGATCAGTCGCCGTCGACTTCAGCGATCAGCTCGACCTCGACGGGTGCGTCCAGTGGCAGCACCGCCACGCCGACCGCGCTCCTGGCGTGCCGTCCCGCCTCGCCCAGCACGTCCAGCAGCAACTCGCTGGCGCCGTTGACCACCGTGGGCTGGCCGGTGAAACCCGGAGCGCTGGCGACGAAGCCGGTCACCTTGACGACGCGGCGGATGGCCGCCAGCCCGCCCGCCACCGAGGCCACTGCGGCCAGCGCGTTCAGCGCACAGGTGGCGGCCAGCCGTGCCGCCTGGTCTTCGCTGACCTCGGCTCCGACCTTGCCGGTGGCCAGCAGCTTGCCGTCGGCCATCGGGAGCTGGCCGGCGGTGTAGACGTAGGAACCGGTCCGCACCGCCGGCACGTAGGCCGCGACGGGGGGCACCACCTCAGGCAGTTCGAGGCCGAGCGCGGCCAGCCGCTCCTGCGGCGTGGCATCGCCGGAGGGTGTGTTTCCGGCAACGGAAGCACTGCCCTCGCTCGCTGGGCTCACTGTTTCGGCCGCTTCAGGTAGGCCACCAGGTTCTCCGGGTTGGGCCCGGGTACCACGGCCACGAGCTCCCAGCCGTCATCCCCGAAGTTGTCCAGGATCATCTTGGTGTTGTGCACCAGCAGCGGCGCCGTCAGGTACTCCCATTTCTGCATGCCGAAACCCTAACCAACACCCCACCAACGTCACCAGCCACCACCTCCAGCCCGCCCAGTAAGCACCCCGAAGCCGGTCGATGGCACCTCAACATCCCATCCACCCCCCGCCCCAAGGGGACGAAACCCGGATCCACCGCCTCAAGTGGCGGACAAAACCCGGTTCGACACCCTCAGGTGGCGGACGAAACCCGGTTTGACCGCCATGGTAATGCCGGTCGATGGGACATCGACGGAGTTGGCAGGGGCGCTGTGGCGGACAAAACCCGGTTCGACACCCTCGGGTGGCGGATGAAACCCGGATCCACCGCCAAGAGGGACCGGGGGACCGGCTTGGGAATGGTGGGGAGCCGGGGTTCAGGTCAGGGTTGTGGGCGGCTTACCGGGTCGGGTTCGGGGCTGGCCGCTCCGTCTCCCTCCGCCGCGCTGGCCTCGGCCGCGGTGTCACCGGCCGAGCCCTTCTCCAGCTCGGGGACCGGCGGGGCCTCGACCTCGGGGACCGGCGGGATGTCCGGTTGGCCGAGCGCGTCGTGCCCGGGCGCGTGCTCGATGGCCGCCTCGGCCGCCTGGACTTCGGCATCACCCAGGTCTTCGGGGGCGGCGCGCGATTCTCCCTGGGGAGGCGGCGCGTTCTTCTCGAAGAACCTGAGCAGCTCGACCGGAACGGGCATGACCAGCGTGCTGTTCTTCTCGGCGGCCACCTCGACCACGGTCTGCAGCAGGCGCAACTGCAGGGCGGCGGGGTCGCGGGCCATCACGTTCGCGGCGGCGGCAAGG
>DATGGU010000181.1:0-23338 GCA_035308365.1 Streptosporangiaceae bacterium | reverse complement strand
CCGGTCCCGCCGAACGCGTGCGACGCACCCACGCACAGCACCCGGTCGGCCATCTCCCGCCAGGACGCCACGTCAGCCTCGACGAACTCCACACGCTCGGCAAGACCGCGCTGCCGTGCCGCCTCCCGCCCGCGCGCCAGCGCCCTGACATCGGTGTCCACCCCGATCCCCCGCACCTCACGGCCGCCCCGTTCAACCACCCTCAGCAGCAGTTCTCCCCACCCGGAGCCGATATCGGCGACCCGCAACCCCGGCCCCAGCTCGAGCCGGTCCATCAGCAGCCCGGCATGCTCCACCGACAGCGGCGCGTTCCAGCGCATCCGCGCAAAGAGCGCTCGTTCCAGATCCTCTTCGTCCATGACCTAACATGATCACGCTCGCTGAACGCGCGGTCGACCGGTTATTTTTACGGAGGGGCTGACCCGCGTGCTCACCCGTCAGCGCTCGGCGTAGCCGGATTCCGGAATGGCCGCTCCCCGGCCAGCCAGCGACGGACCACGTTCTTGCCAGGACTTGCCCAGCTCGGCGCGATCGCCCCACCACGAGCGCGCGTCTCTACCGTGGTGCCGGAGCGGCCCCGCTAACCGAGCGAGCCGCTGTAAACGACGGCCCCGGCATCCCGGAGCCCCCCGGCCGCCTCACGATAATGCACACTGCACAGCAGCAGGTCCGCCGGCACGGCCCGATCCGCCCCGGACGGCATAATCGCCACGACGGACGGCTTGGCCGGGCAACAGCACGCCCTCGGGGCAAGCTCCAGGCGGACGATCCACAGGGCTTCCTCGACCAGCGCCAGTATCGGCCGTTCCGTCCCCTCGAACTCCCCGCGCCCTGCGTGCCTGCCGGGGACCGTGACGATGTTTGCGTCCATAAGCCCAGAGTTACCGGCCCGAGCCGGCTACGGTTAGGGACCTTTCGCACCCTATGGCCGGGACCAAAGTCCCATTCGGTCCTCACCAGCAGGACATTGCACTAATTGGCCCTGAGCTGCACCATTTAACCCCGATGCCCCATTTGATTACAGCCTGCACTATTTAGCCCTGCGCCCAGGACCCTGGCCCGTGGCCAGCCCTCGGCCACCCGGCGCCCGGTCAGGCCGCCGCCACGAGCCGGTGGCCGCCAAGACCTTCCGCCGCGTCCACCTCGGTCATCCCTCAGGTAGACCAACCGCCGGTGGTGTCCACACGGCCAGCGCACCGACCGTGGCATGTTCGATCGCCTGTTTTAGGATAAACCCTAGTCAAGGTAGAATTTCGCACATAAAGCGGAGGGCGTGGGATTCGAACCCACGAGGAAGCTCACGCCCCCTAGCGGTTTTCAAGACCGCCGCCATCGGCCACTAGGCGAGCCCTCCTGGCGCTGCTTAACGATAGCGCCCCGCTGTGTTGGTTCCGCCGCCCCCGCGCTCCCAGTTTTGTCTTAATGCGGTTTGGCGGCCCGCGTGGCGGGGCCAGGCGAAGCCGTCGCCGACGGTGGCTGCCAGCATGAGGTAGGCGTTGACCGTGGCCGGGCTCATCAGCTCTAGGTCTACTTCCGCGCCCTCTTCCAGGTGGGCATCGTAAGGAATCCGGGCGACCGAACGGCAGCGGCCGGCGAAGTGATTTTCCAGTCTGTCCAGGTCTACCGTGCTCTTGCTGCGTGGCCTGATCATGGACAGGACGACCACGGCGTTGCGAACCAGGTCACCGTATTCGTGGGCGTCGAGCCAGTCTAGGGTGGCGCTTGCGCTTCGGGCGCCGTCTACCGAGGGAGAGCTGACCAGGACGATCTGATCCGCCATTCGCAGGACGCCGGCCATCGCGGAGTGGAGAAGGCCGGTGCCGCAGTCGGTCAGTGAGATCGAATAGTAGTGTTCCAGGACGCTTGCTGCTTCGTAATAGTCTTCCTCGCTGAAGGCTATGGATACCGCCGGGTCCCGGTCGGAGGCCAGGATTTCCAGGCGGCTGGGAGCCTGCGACGTGAAGGCGCGGACGTCGGCGTAGCGGTGGATCTGGTCGCGTTCATTGAGCAGGTCGCGGACGGTTGCCGCGGTTTCCAGGCGGACCTTGTCCGACAGGGTTCCGCGGTCGGGGTTCGCGTCCAGGGCGATGATCCGGTCGCCGCGCAGGGAGGCTAGCATCGCGCCGAGGCTGACGCAGGTCGTCGTCTTGCCGACGCCACCCTTGAGGCTCATCACGGCGACGCGGTGATGGCCGCCGGCGACGGGGGTACGGACACGGGCGATCAGGTCGCGGCGGCGGACGGCGTCGGCGGATTCGCGCGGGTGGATCAGGCCGCCTGAACCCTTGTACAGGATCCGCCGCCAGCCGCTCTCGGGGGCGTGGCGCCTGCCGTGCAGGAGCGCTTCGGCGGTCAGGTCGTCGGCGGTTTCGGCGGCTTGCTGCTGGTCTCCGGCATGCAATGGCAGCGGGGTTAGCGGGTCGCCGCCGGCCGGCTGCCTGGTGGGCTGGGGTGTCCTGGCCGGCGGGTAGGGACGGGCTGGGGCGGCGGCTTCGGCTCGCGGCTGGGGCTGTTGCCCATAAAGATTCCGGGCCTCGTACGGGCCGGGCTGTGCGGAACCGGAGGTCTCGTAGGGAGCCTGCTGCCACTGGTAGGAGTCTTGCGGCGGGTAGGGGCTCGCGGCGGCTTTGCCGGCCGGCTGGCCCCGGTCGGTGTCGGGCTTCTCGGCCTGGCCGGCGCCGGGGCCGCGATGCTCACCGGGCTGGGCTGGGGCGTAACTGGGATCCCGGCCGTAGACCAAGCCCCCGGGGTAGGGCTGGCCTTGAGCGTAGCCCTGGCCGTAGCGTGCGTCGTCAGCGTAGCTGCCCGGGGGCTGATAACCCTGACCTTCACCGTAGTCCTGCGGCGGGTAGGGACCGTACCCCTCCTGCCCGGCGTATATCTGATCTTGACCGTACCCACGGTCGTCGCCGTAGCCCTGGTCGGCGCCGTACCCCATTGGCTGACCATAACCCCCATAGCCTGGCTGGTCATGACCCAGCGCCGAATAGGGGTAATCGCCGTAGGAGGAAGCGTAGGGCGAGGCTTGCCCGCCCGCGCCCTGGGCGTCGCGCGGCATCCAGACCGACGCGGCGGGGTCACCCTGGGTGGCGCGGTCCGGGGTCTCACCGGCACCGGAGTAGCCCGGCGGCTCGGGCTCCGGGTAACCGGCCGCGAAGCCGGCCGGACGGCGTCCCATGCCGGGCGGCACCTGTGGGCCTGAGCCGTCCTGGCCTGCGCGCGTGCTGGTGCCGCCCGGCCCGGTGGGGCCGGCGGGCGGGCTGTCACCTGCGGGAGCGGTTGCCTTCGCCGAGGGCGGATTCTGCGCGTTCTCTTCCGCTCCGGCCAACTGATCCTTGTCTTGCTTAGCCACTGGTCATTCCCTCCCCAGGTCCCCAGTGGTAGGAGAATGGCATCCCCAGGGGCCGGGATCCGCGTTCCAAGCCGAGACCTAAGCTACCCGATCTCCAGGCGATACCCTCAGCCACCAGTCAAACACCCAGGAGCAGGCATGCGTGCGATCGTCATCAGCGAGCCGGGCGGGCCCGAGGTACTCAAACTGACCGAGGTCGATGATCCGATTGTGGGACCGGACGATGTTCTCGTCGACGTGACGGCGGCCGGGGTGAACCACGCTGACCTGTTCCAGCGGATGGGTTTCTATCCGCCGCCGCCAGGCGCGCCACCGTATCCGGGACTGGAGTGCTCGGGCCGGATCGCGGCCATGGGCGAGAATGTAGCAGGCTGGAGCGTGGGCCAGGAGGTGTGCGCCCTGCTGGCGGGCGGCGGGTACGCCGAGCAGGTGGCGGTGCCCGCGGGCCAGTTGCTGCCGGTTCCGGCCGGGCTGACCGTGACCGAGGCGGCGGCACTGCCCGAGGTCGCCTGCACCGTGTACTCCAACGTGTTCATGAGCGCCGGGCTCTCCCCGGGAGAGACGCTGCTGGTACACGGCGGGGCGAGCGGCATCGGGACGATGGCGATCCAGCTCGGCAAGGCACGGGGAGCGCGGGTCGCCTGCACGGCGGGGTCAGCGGAGAAACTGGCCCGCTGCGTCGCGCTCGGCGCGGACTGCGCCATCTCCTACAAGGAAGAGGACTTCGTGGCCCGGGTGCACGATTTCACCGAGGGCAAGGGCGCGGACGTGATCCTCGACATCATGGGCGGCAGCTACCTCGGCAAGAACCTGGCCGCGCTCGCCACCGGCGGGCGGCTGGTCATCATCGGCACCCAGGGCGGCAGTCATGGGGACCTCGATCTGCGCGTACTGCTCGGCAAGCGGGCCAGCGTGCGGGCGGCCTCCCTGCGGCCGAGACCGGTCGCGGAGAAAGCCGCCGTCGTCGCCGCTACAGTGGAGCACGTCTGGCCGCTCATAGAATCCGGCCGGGTCCATGCGATCATCGACCGGACGCTGCCACTGGCCGGCGCGGCCGAGGCGCACCGGATCATGGAGGCCAGCGCGCACGTGGGCAAAATCCTGCTCACCAGCCAATAAACCGGCCTCAGATGGGGAGCGGTCCCCCCGCCGGCGATCCAGGTCCCGGAGAGGGACAGACTAGGAAGATGAGTGAGCCGATGAACTCCGAGCCACAGCACCCCCAGGTCGTCGTGGTCGGTCCCGAGGGAATATCAGCCGGCGACAACATGGACGGCTCCGGTGACAACGAGCGCCCGGTGACCGAAATGATCGAACAGCCTGCCAAGGTGATGCGGATCGGCAGCATGATCCGCCAGCTGCTCGAAGAGGTCAGAGCGGCACCACTGGACGAGAAGAGCAGGGCGCGGCTCAAGGAGATCCACCAGAGCTCGATCAAGGAACTCGAGGACGGGCTAGCGCCTGAGCTGGTCAAGGAGCTCGACCGGCTATCGCTGCCGTTCACGGAGGGCGATCTGCCCAGTGAGGCGGAGCTGCGGGTGGCGCAGGCGCAGCTCGTTGGCTGGCTTGAGGGGCTGTTCCATGGGATCCAGACGACGCTGTTTGCGCAGCAAATGGCGGCGAGGGCACAGTTGGAGCAGATGCGCAGGGCGTTGCCGCCGGGGGTCATGCCTGCAGGCGATGAGCCGCAACAGCCGCCGAGGGGGTCCGGGCCTTACCTGTAAGGCTGAAGGCCCGAACGGGAAAGCGCCGGGTGGCGGCGGAACCACACTCGCCTTGCGGGCGCCACCGCCCGTGCATATCTGGGCTAAGCAGGGCTGGGCGGCACCCCTGGCCGCCGAGGCGGAGTGGGGCATCGGCACCGGGTCAGACGCGGCCGTAGCGGAGGCGGGATAGCCAGGCGGCGGAGGAGGCGAATTCGGGGTCGGAGGTGCCGGGGCGGACCTGGGTTTTGCCGCCGTCGGAGCGGGGGTAGCTGCCGAGGAATCTGACGTTGGCGCACAGGCGGTGCAGGCCCATCATCGCTTCGCCTACCCGGGCGTCGTCGATGTGGCCTTCGCAGTCGATGCAGAAGTAGTACTTGCCCAGTTCGTCGCCGGTGGGGCGGGACTCGATGCGGGTCAGGTTGATGCCGCGGACGGAGAACTCGGTAAGGATCTCCATCAGGGCACCGGGGTGGTCTTCGGCCAGGAAGGCTGCCAGGGAGGTGCGGTCGGCGCCGCTGGGGACGGGGAGGGGGCCTGGCTTGCTGACCACGACGAAGCGGGTGACCGCGGTGGACTTGTCGTGCACGTTTTCGGCCAGCAGGGACAGGCCGTAGCTGGTGGCGGCAAAGGCACCGGCCAGGGCGGCGTCCAGCCCGCCGGCCGATACCTGCTGGGCGGCCAGCGCGTTGGAGGCGGCGGGGAGCCATTCGGCGGCCGGGAGGTTGGCGGCCAGCCAGTTGCGGCACTGGGCCTGGGCTTGCGGGTGGCCGCCGACCCGCCGGACCTCATCGAGCCGGGTGCCCGGCCGGGCTAGCAGGGCAAAGGAGATGGGCAGCAGGATCTCGGCGCAGATGAAGAGTTCCTCGCCGGTGGCCAGTTCGTCGACGGTGGCGGTGACGGCGCCGTCCACCGAACTCTCGATGGGGACCACGGCGCGGTCCGCCGACCCCTCACGGACGGCTTCCAGAGCCGCCTGGATGGTGGCGCAAGGCACCGGTTCGGCGCCGGCGAAGTCCGGCAGGGTGTGCAGGGCGGCTTCGGTGAAGGTGCCTGCTGGTCCTAGATAGGCGTACCTGTGCTGCATCAGATCAGGATGCCAGCCCCACGCCCATAGCGTGCCGCCCGGCCCCGTTGCCCTGCGGAGCGGGAGGCGGGGCCTGGCCGGGCCGGGCCGAGCGGACCGCCTGTTCCTCTTCGGGGGAAAGCTCCTGGGTGCCGTGACCGCCGACGATGATCTTGGCGTAGGTCCGGGTTTCGGAGCGCCCGTTGATCGAGGTCATGACCACGCCGTCGCCGAGGGCGTTGAGCAGCGCCATGGAGAACGAGAGCTGCCCGGACATTTCCTCCAGTGCGTCGTAGCGGATGATCGCCATGTCGCGGACCGCACGCGGGTCCACCCCACCGGACCCGACGTTGCTGCGAGCCAGCGCCATGCACTCACCGGCGGCCCTGACCGCCCGGCTTCTCGCCGTCAGGCCCACCACGATGCCCGCCGCGCCAACCAGGACGCCGAACCACGCTACTGCTACCGCTGTCACACAGCGCACTATAGCTGTTACGGAGTGTTTCGCACCGGAACTGTCCGGCTTGACGTCCGCCCGGATCGCAACGCGATCACCAGGGCGATGCCGGTGATCAGCAGCAGGGCGGGGGTGATCGCTGTCCGCACCACCGTCTCCAGCCAGCCGGTCCCGGCGGGCATCGCCACCTCTCTGGCCGGCAGGTAACCGATCGCCAGCGCACCGGTCTGTGCGGTCACGAACCAGTCGATGCTGGACCAGGGCAGCAGCGGCAGCAGCGCCCAGGCGAGCCCGTAGTACCAGGGCAGCAGGTAGGGTCCGGCGGTCAGCCAGGCCAGCGAGAAAGCCAGCGCGGCCCGTGCCGCCAGCCCGGTGGCGTCCACCGGGCCGCCAGCCAGAACCAGCCGGTCCGGCCCGGGCAGGCGCCGCAGCAACAGCCAGGCCAGGCCGAGCACCGCGAGCGCGGCCAGGATCTTGACGATGTTGTCGGCGGTGGTTTCGCCGGTCGCGACCTTGATCGCCGACCGCAGCCAGCGCCACGGCGTGCCGATCGACACGTAGCTTCCCGCCGAAAAAGCTGCCCGCACCGATGCGGTGCCACCGATGCCCACCGCCGCCGCCGTGACCGCCGCGAACCCTGCGGCCAGACCTGCCGCAAGCCCGGCGGCCGGGCCGCGCGGCCTGCTCAGCCCCGCGCGAGCAGGCAGTCCTTGCCCGGTCAGCAGGCAGGCCACCAGCAGCCCCGCCGCCGCCAGGACCATGCTGAGCTTGACCGCGAACCCAAGCCCGGCAAGTGCCCCCGCCGCAACCGCCAGCGGCACCCACCGCCGTGCGCCACCCCCGCCAGCCGCCCGCCGCAGCGCCACGGCGAACATGGCGACGGCTGCCACCCCGAACACGATCGCCTGGCTGTCCACGTGCTCGCCCGCGACCAGCACCTGCAGCAGGAGCGGGTTGCACGTCCACAGCAGCGCCGCGCGCAGTTGCCGCCCCCGGTCCCCGCCCGCGAGCCGGTGCAGCAGCAGCCCGGTACCCGCGAATCCGGCCAGGTTGAGCAGGGACAGCACGAACACGGTCAGCCGAACCGACGTCCCGCCGGCCAGCGATGCCAGCGCCTGCCCGCCGGTCGCCAGCACCCCGTAGACCGAAGGGCTCGCCTGCCACGGCGCCTCGACCGTCCGCGCAACCGGATCGCCGAGCCGGGCCAGCACGTTGGGCCCACTCAGATAGGGGTTATGTCCGCTGGCCAGCATCCGTCCGTAAGCGGCATAGCTCAAATGATCTGAACTCCCGAACGGAGGGAGCAAAACTAGGAGCACGGCCGCGAGCAGTCCAGCGGTGAGGAACAGCCGGGGTGGAACCTGCCAGCCACGGCGGACCGCTCGCATGGTGACCACCAGCCCGAACGTGCCAGCGATGATGGCCAGCCCGGTCAGCACAATGACCAGGTAGGGCGACGGGTGCGCGGCGAATGCCCACGGCGGCTGCCCAGCCCGCCCGGGCAACGCCGGCTCCATCACCGACGGCCCGAGGGCCGCGACGATGATCGTCAGCACGATGCTGACCGCGGTCGCCCCGGTCCCGGTCCGCGCCGAGAACAGTACGGGCGCCGACGTCAGCGCCTGGACCCAGGATGGGGGCGGCCGGTGACCGCGCGGCCGGGTCTGGCCTGTGACGCCGTCCGCGGCTGCGGTCTGAGCGCCGCGGCGGCTGGTCATAGGCGGCGGGCCAGTGCCCTGCCTACATCGGCGAACTGCCTGGCCCGGTGCAACTGGGCGCGCCAGTCGGTGCCGGTGGCACGGTGGGTCAGCGGGACCTCGACCTCTGTGATCCGCTTGCCCTTGCGGAGCAGGTCGATGGTGAGGGCGGTCTCCGCGCCGAAGCCGGGGGCGATCGGCCGGGCGGCCTCGAAGGCGGCCCGGGTGAGGCAGCGCTGCCCGTTGAGCGGCTGGGTGGGGGTCCATCCGGTGGCGCGCTTGATTCCGGCGCTGGAGAGCTTGACCACGAAACCGTGCCCGCCCAGCTTGATGATGCTGGTGAACACGGCGATCGTCATGTCCGCCTCGCCGTCGCGCACCGGCTCGGTGAGTGGCCCGGCCTGCTTCGCGGTGTCCCCGAGATCGGCGTCCAGGAAGAGCAGGTGACGGGGGACCTGGCGGCCTTCCTGCTTGTCCAGCAGGTTGACTGCTTCGGCTCCGGTCTCCATCGCCCCGCCCTTGCCACGCGGCCTGGCGTGACTGATCACGCTGGCACCGGCCCGTTCGGCGATGACCCGGGTCTGATCCGCCGACCCGTCGTCCACGACGAGGACGAGATCCACCCCGGGAAGGGTGGCAGCGGCCCGGACGGTCGCGCCGATTCTGTCGGACTCATTCCGTGCCGGGATGATAACGGCAACGTCACCGCTTGGAGACATGGAGCGATACTAGTAGGCCGTCAGCCGTCAGGCGGTCGTGAGCATCCACGCCACTTCCGAAGCATCCGCCGGCGACGTAGAGGTAATCGTGAAACTGCCCGCGCTGCGGCTGACGGAAAGGAAGCCGGGGGTGAGCCAGTCCGTAACACCGGTCGTGGCATCCGCAGGGGCGGCACTGAGGCTGGTCATGGCGGTGGCCGCCGCGGCGGTACCCGCCATTGCGGTGACGGTGCGGGCAAGCATTGCCCTGCGGCTCGTGGCCCTCCCGGCACCGTCTAAGCCGGCGTGTCCTGATATGCCCATGGCAGGCCCCCTTCAGTCAGCGGGCGCGGCGTGCCGACCCAGGCCGGGGGCAGCCCCGAAGGGCTACTGCCCAGCTACCGCGGCGGGGTCGTCTACTACGGTGAATACGGACTCAAGACCGGTTACCTGGAGGATCTTCCGCACGGCGGGGCGCGGTCCGGCGAGAATGAGCTCTCCGCCCTTTTCGCGTACCCGGCGCAGGGCCGCGAGTAGCACGTTCATTCCGGTGGAATCGCAGAACTCGACCCCGGCCATGTCGACGACCACATGGGGCTGACCCTCGACCGTGACCGCCGCCGCCAGTTCGCTATGCAGCCGCGGTGCCGTATACAGATCTATTTCTCCTGATACGGCTACAACGGTGCGATCGCCTTCGGATCGGCTCGAAACCTTAAGCTCCACCTGCGGTACCTTACCGGCCCGCGAGGCCGGCTACCAGTCCGTCACGGAGCGTGCTCGAAGATTTAGCTTCCGATACGCTCCGTTGTGCGTCAAGCTGAGGGTGTGCACCATTTCAGTCTGAGCGGAGCACCTCAAATGGACATGATGGGTGACGGTGACGACAATCCGGAGGTTCTGCCCCCGGGGATGCCGCTGTCGGCTCCGGTGGCCGCCGACATGGTGCTGGAACGCCCCCCGGGTGTTCGTTTCCGCGAGCATGAGCGGTACCCGCGACCGTCCGCGGCGTACCCACCTGCACCTCGGCAGCCGCTGGCATTCTCACCTGTTGGGTCGCCGCCCGCGGTGCCGGAACGGCCTGTCGCGCCCGGAGGCCACGTGGTACCAGAACCTCCCGAGCAGCCACCCGCTCAGCCAGAGACAAGCAGCCTGGCCGGGGAGGCGTCACACACGCCGCCCGCGCCGCCGATGCCCCCCAGGGACCGCCGGGCACCGTACCCACCCGAGCCTGCCGAGCCGGCTCCGCCCGCCGCCGGCCAGCCGGAACCCACCCCCCCGGCCCAGCCGGACGTGCCGGAGTTCGCCCAGACCTCGCCGGTGCACGCCGATTTCCACCCACGCGGTGGGCCCACCGCCGGGAATCCGCCCGAGGATCCGCAGCGCGTCCTGCTCCACAAGCAGCTTGACGCCCTGCGGGTCAGGGCGGGCAACGCGTCATCCTGGCTGGACAAGAGCGGCCACTACGCCCAGCTGGTCAACCGGGACGGCATCGTGCCCGTCACCGCCCGGTTCACCCTCGACGACATCGAATTCCTTGGGCGGGCCAGAGAAGAGGTGCTCAGCTTCGCCGACCTGGGGCTGCGCCTGCTCGAACTGCACGCGCCGCTGGACGCCGGCGGCATCTCCACCGACCCGTCCAGCCCAATCCTGCGCTGCCGGAGCTGCATGTGGCGGTGGCCGTGTCCCACGTTCCGGATGCTCTCCGACGCCCTCGGCCAGATGCCCAACCCGGGCCCCGCGGCCGGTCGCTGAAGCCCGGCTGAGGATGAGCTGAGAACCGGTTGACCGGCGCTGCAGTTGATTTTGCCATTTACGGTGGGACGGCCCCCGGACCCCA
Organism: Streptosporangiaceae bacterium; assembly: GCA_035308365.1. Taxonomy (GTDB): domain Bacteria; phylum Actinomycetota; class Actinomycetes; order Streptosporangiales; family Streptosporangiaceae; genus PALSA-505. Next base: position 12,525 of record DATGGU010000181.1, on the reverse strand, counting down.
CGACCGGGGCTGCAGTTGATTTGCCATTTACGGTGGGACGGCCTCCGGTGCGGGGGTTCGTCTGGCGGGTGGGCTAGTGGGTGGCAGCTAGCGGCTGCGGGCCGCTGGTGACCGGCGGGCTCTGGGCTGGCCGGTGCCGTTGGTCTTCGGCGCACCGTTCAGGCTGACCGGCATGGTGGCCCAGACCGTGCTACCGAGTCCGTTGGCGCGGACACCCCAGTGACTGGACAGATGCCCGACGATGCCCAGGCCCCGGCCGCTGGCGGACGTCACCGAGGGCACCTCGGTATGCGGGCTGCCCCGGCCACCGCCGTCGCTGACCGCTATCTCCAGCGTCCCCCCGCTCAGCGTCCAGGCCACGCGCACCTGGGCGCCCGGCAACGGGTCCGCATGGCGGACCGCGTTGCTCATCAGCTCGCTCAGCACCAGGATGGCGTCCGTCACCAGGCTTTCGGGGATCCCGTGCGCACGCAGGTCAGCGCCGAGCCTGTGGCGGGCGATGCCTACGCTGGAAGGTGCATGCGGGAGCGATACCCTGCTCGACGCACCCACCTCCCCGCAGCGTTGTGCAAATCCGCATCGCGAGTGTCTGCCCGGAAGGTGGGCGCGAGCGATCGGGCCAGGTCAGCGCCACAGCCGCCAGGCAAGGAAATTTGCATAACGCGGCTTCCTCATCAGGCACCGTGTACCCGTCCGGTCCGGGGTGAAGGATCCACTCCACCGGGTACGAGCCGGACATGCCCCGGAGACGGCGCCAGGAAACCGCCACAACCTTCCCGACGGCAACAATTCACCGTTCCTTTATGCAGAAGTTCGGTTCTGCCGCGCTGGCCGGCCTTGACGGACACTCACCGCCGCGTCACGTGACTTCGGTGCCCTCAGCGGTGCCAGATGACGCCGAACCGGCAAGGATTCCCTCGGCTATCAGGCCGCGCAGCAGGCCGCCCAGGCCGGCGGCGAGGCCGGCCCGCTCGGCGTCGGTCAGCGAGGCGATGATCCTCGCCTGCTTCGACTCCCAGGCGTTCAGCAGCCTGACCGCGATCTCAGAACCGGCCGGGGTGAGGTACAGCCTGATGTAGCGCTGGTTCTCCTCGTCCCGGCCGCGCTTGATCCAGCCCTTCTGCTCCAGCCCGGCGGCGAGCCTGCTCACCGTGCTCTTCTCCAGGCCAAGCAGGCTGGCCAGCTCGCCCTGGGCGATCCCGCGCGCGGCGAAGAGCTGCACCAGGGCGCGGCCCTCGGACGCCGATACGCTGACGTCCCTGGCCGGGCCGGGGGTGCCGTCCGCGGTTGCCGGGGCCATCCCCCGCAGGAGCTGGATGAGCAGGCTGCCCAGCTCCGCGTCGCCGTCCGCACCATCCACAGCAGTAGTTGTACCTCACAACCGTTGTGGATGGTACATTCTGCGGGTGACAGTTGCCCCATACAACTCACCGGGCGCCAACCGGGAGCGGACACCGCGGCCGGGTCAGCGGCCGGGCCAGTTGCCCAGCATTGCGCCGGGCAGCCCCCATTGGCCAATAGGCTCTCCGGCATGAGTGGTTCGCGTGCGGGCGGTTCCGGCCAGCTCAGCGGCCCTGGTGGCCTGAGCGGCCGGGGCAGGCTGAGCGCACCGGGTAGCCTGGCCGATTCCAGCGTGGTGGTCGGTGTGGGCGACCGAGACACCACCGCGGTGGGCCTGCGCGAGCTGAACGGGTTGCTGCCCGATGAGCCGCTGCCCGAACTGGCCAAGCGCTACGGGCTCAAGCCGAGCGCGGCCAGACCGCCGCTGGGGGAGTACATCAAGCGGCTGTGGCGGCGGCGTTACTTCATCAGCGGCTTCGCCACGGCGCGGAACGTCGCCATGTACACCGATTCCAGGCTCGGCCAGGTCTGGCAGATCCTGACGCCACTGCTGAACGTGGCGGTCTACTACCTGATCTTCGGTGAGATCCTGAACACCAAGCGCGGCGTGGACAACTTCGTCTCGTTCCTGGTCATCGGGGTCTTCGTCTTCAACTTCACGCAGCGGTCGTTCCTCACCTCATCCCGGGTGATGTTCGACAGCCTGCCGCTGATCAGGGCGCTGTACTTCCCCAGGGCGTGCCTGCCGCTCGGCTACGTGCTCATCGAGCTGCAGCAACTCGCGATCGCCTTCGTGGTGCTGTTCGCGATCGTGCTGGCCTCGGGCGAGCCGCTGACCTGGTACTGGCTGCTGCTGATCCCGGTGCTGATCCTGCAGACGCTGTTCAACGCCGGCGCCTCGTTCATCCTGGCCAGATTCGGCGCGGGGCTGGACGATGTGAGCCAGTTGCTTCCGTTCATCGTGCGGACCTGGTTCTACGTATCCGGTGTCATATTCAGCATCCCGCTCTATGCCGTCCAGGCCCACAGCAGCCTGGCCTCGCACCCGCTGCTCGCCAAGGTGCTGCAGTACAACCCGGCGGCCATCTACATCACGTTGGCCCGCAACGCGCTGATGGCCTCCCAGCGGCTGAGCACGCCCGGGTCCAGGCCTTACAACCAAGCCCTGTGCAACCTGTTCAAAAATCCGCCCAAGCCGGGTGCGAACCTGCTGGACAGCGCCTACTGCCACGGCATCGCCAGCACGGGACACCTGTGGCTGATGGGCGCGGTATGGGCGATCGTGGCACTGGTGGTCGGATTCGTCTTCTTCTGGCGGGCGGAGGTGCGTTATGGCCGAGGCTAAGCCAATGGTGGTCGTGGACGACCTGCACGTCGTCTACCGGGTGTACGGCGGTGGCGGGGACCGGGGCACGGCCGCGACCGCGCTGCTGCGGATGATGCGCAAGCAGAAGCGGCCCTCCATCCGCGAGGTGCACGCGATCCGGGGGATCTCCTTCGTGGCCTACCGTGGCGACGCGGTCGGCGTCATCGGCCGGAACGGCTCCGGCAAGTCGACCCTGCTGCGGGCGATCGCCGGGCTGCTGCCCGCCGAGCACGGGGCCGTCTACACCGACGGGCATGGGGCACTGCTCGGCGTCAACGCCGCGCTGCTCGAAGACCTCACCGGGGACAAGAACGTGGTCCTCGGCTGCCTGGCGATGGGGATGAACCGCCAGGAGGTCAAGGAGAGCTATCCGCACATTGTGGAGTTCTCCGGGGTGGGCGACTTCATCAACCTGCCGATGAAAACCTATTCGAGCGGCATGGGCTCGCGGCTCAGGTTCGCCATTGCCTCGGCCAAGAGCCACGACATCCTGCTCGTCGACGAGGCGCTGGCTACCGGGGACGCCGAGTTCCGCAGGAAGAGCCACCGGCGCATCGACGAGTTGCGTGAGCAGGCCGGCACGGTGTTCCTGGTCGCGCACAACCTCAATGAGATCGAGGAGATCTGCAACCGGGTGATCTGGCTGGAGAAGGGCCAGATCGTTCAGGCAGGCGACGACGTGACCGGCATCATCGACGCCTACCTGGACGCGGTCGGCGGCGAGCCCATGGTCCGCGAGCCCGCCCACCCCCGCCCCTGACCGCCACTCATCCACCCCAGGCCCGAACGTGTCGATCTGGTGGAAACGATCCCCGCTGAGCGGCGGGCGTCCCGAGGTCAGGTAACCGCCCAGACCTCTCCCGGGTGGCCGTAGCAGTCCTGCTGGACCAGGGCGGTGCCGTCGGTTGAGCTGTTGCCGGGGTCGTCCAGGCAGCGGCCGGAGTTGGCGTTGATCAGCGCGCCGCTGGAACCGATGAACCAGTGCTGGTTGGCGTTGGTCTTGGGGTTGGTGTTGCAGGTGAACAGCTCGGCCTTGGCTCCGTCCAGCTTGCTGCTGCCGGTCACGGTCAGGCACTTGCCGGCGATCCGGAGCGTCTCGTCCGGCTCGAAGATCCACTTCTGGCTGATCGTGCCGTTGCACGTCCAGATCTGAATCTTGTTGCCGTTGGCCGAGCCGTCCCGGCTGTCGTCCATGCAGTGGCCGGCGATGCCGGACTGCACCGGGCTGGCCGGCAGTATCCAGGCCTGGTTGGCCTTGAACGTGCAGCTTTCGATCACGACCTGGGTGCCATTGCTGGTCGAGGAACCAGGGTCGGACAGGCACTTGCCCGTGTTGGTGTTGTACAGCTCGCCCGCCGAACCGGCGATCAGCCAGTTCTGGCTGGCCGCGCCGTCGCAGCTGTCCAGCACGACGTTGGTGCCCGGGGCGTCCATGCACTTTCCGTGGATGGTGAGCGTGCCGGGCTGGCCGGGCGCTCCGCTCGGCTGGTACTCCCAGTTCTGCGCGGCGGTGCCGTTGCAGGTGTAGATGTCGATGACGTTGCCCTGGCCGCTGCCGTCGTGGAAGTCGTCCAGGCACTTGCCGCCCATGTCCAGGTCCACCGGGCCGGACACGCCGTGGTAACCCGTTGTCAGCGGCGGCAGGACCACAATCATGAACGTCACCGAGCCGGCCGCGCCCGTGCTGTCCTTCGCGGTGACCGTGACCGTGCTCGATCCCGTCGTGCTGGTCAGCGTTCCGGTGATCCGGCCGCTGGTGCGGCCGATGGACAGGCCGGCCGGGAGACCCTTGGCCGAGTAGCTGAGAGCCTGGCCGCCAGAGTCGACACCCTGCATCGCCACGAACACCGGCTTGCCGGCCTCCAGATCCTGCGTCCCCGGGTCGGTGATCGTCACGGTGTTGCCGGTCAGCGAGTTCTTGAACGCGGCCGTTCCCTGCGGGGTGCCGAGGCCGGTAGGCCCGTCATATCCCGCCTTGGCGTTGCACAGGTACTGCCGGCTGGACTCGCAGGTCCCGTTGGAACCGGAGGTCACGTCGTTCAGCTCGGCCGCGTGCCCGCTCTGGTACAGATAGGAGGCCGGGTAGGTGCCCGGCTTCGGCGCCCCGGCCAGCGCGTACACCGACGCGATGATCGGCGCCGCCACGCTGGTGCCGCCGGCCTCGGACCAGCCCGGTGAGTTGTAACTGTCGTAGACGGCCACGCCGGTGGCCGGGTCGGCCACCGCGGCCACGTCGTTTTCCGTACGGTTCAGGCAGCCCTTGGGGGATGAGTTGTCCACCTTCTGCCAGGACGGCTTGGGTTCGGCCTCGGCGCAGCCCGAGCCGGTGCCCTTCCAAGCCGTCTCGGTCCAGCCACGGGCGACGCCGGAGTCGGCGGTGAGCGTGGTGCCGCCGACCGAGACGACATACTGGGAGGACGATGGCCAGGTGGTGCCATAGCCGGACTCACCGGCCGCGACGGCGATGGCCGCGCCAGGGCGGTTGAAGTACAGGTTGTCGTAGAAGCTCTCGCTGGGGAACTCCCCGGCATTCCAGCTATCGGACACGAACACGGCCCCGTTGCTTATCGCCGTGTCGTCCGCGGTGCCAAGGTCGGTCAGGGCGGCGGTGCTGGCCTCCACCAGCAGGATGTGGCAGTTCGGGCAGATCGCCGTCACCATGTCCAGGTCAAGGGATTCCTCGGCGGCCCAGTCGGTCATCGGCGCGGGCAGCGGCGAGGCCGCGCCCTGCTCGTTCACCTTCGTCACGCAGCCCGCGCCGGTGCTGGAGTCGCAGGCGGGCAGGCCGTACTGCTGGCGGTAGACCGCCAGGTCGGCGACGGCATTCGGGTCGTCGTAGGCGTCCACCACGGCGACGGTCTCACCGGTGCCACCGCTGGCCGCGCCGGTCAGGCCGTAGGCACTCTGCAGGCTGGCCGGCCCGTAACCGGACGGGGTCTGGTGCGCCACGACCCCCGAGTAATGCCTGGTGTTCGTGCGGGCCAGCGCCATGCACTGGGCTTGCCCGGCCCGGGCCGGGACCGGGCAGACCTGGCGCACTCCGGCGGGCAGCCTGACGGCCCGTGGCTGTGCCAGCATCTGCCCGGCGGGCGGCGCGGCGGCCCGGGGCGGATGGGCGGCACTGGCAGGTACCGCCGCCAGCCCGGCCGTGACCAGCCCCGCCGCTGCGATGAACGCGCCCGCCGCAGCCGCGCTCAGGCGGCTGGCAGATCCTCCATTACGGATGCGGGTAGACGTGAACAGGTTCATGGATCAATCCTCCCGTGACCCATGGCCCCCCGCGCACACGCAAGAGGCGGCGAGATGAATGCCCGGTGGCACCGTGCCCTCCCCAGCGCCCCCGGTATGCAAGCTATACCAGCTCATCCCGAGATTCAGCGGAGGGTTATGGAACGCTCACACCACGTACCAGCGGCACGCCGGGTAAGCGTTTACTGAGCATCCTATTAAACAAGTCGCGGAAGCGGAAGGTTCACGCTGGCCAAACCGGCGACACAAGATCATTTAAGAACCAGTCCAAGATCGCCAGCACCGGCTCAGGCACCAGCCCAGGCACCGACGCGACAGCGGCAGGGGACGGCTGCTCACTGGAATGATCACACGCATCACGGCCGGGCAATGACCCGGACACCAGACGCCGACGCGACCGGGGCCGGGGTTGGGGTTGGAGACGGCTGCTGGCTGGGAACGGCTACTCACCGGCGAGGTCACACGGATCCCGGCCGGGCAATGACCCGCGTACCAGACGCCGACGCGACCGGGGCTGGGGTTGGGGACGGCTGCTGGCTGGGACAGGTGCTGGCTGGGGACGGGTGCTCTCTGGAGTGGTCACACGGATCTCAGCTGGGCAATGACCCGGGCACCAGACGCCGACGCGACCGGGGCCGGGGTTGGGATTGGGGATGGGTGCTCTCTGGAGTGGTCACACGGATCCCAGCTGGGCAATGACCCGGGCACCAGACGCCGACGCGACCGGGGTTGGGGTTGGGGACGGCTGCTCACTGGAATGATCACGCATCACGGCTGGGCAATGACCCGGGCACCAGACGCCGACGCGACCGGGGCCGGGGTTGGGGACAGGTGCTGGCTGGGGTCGGCGCATCTCAGCTTGAGGCGCATGGTAGTGCCGCGCTCGGGTCTGCTGCTGGCCGTCAGCTCGCCATCTTGCGCTCTGGCCAGCCTGCGCGCGATGTACAGGCCCAGGCCGATGCCGCCGAACCGGCGGCGGTCGCCGGTTTCGCCCTGGACGAAGCGCTCGAAGATCCGCTCGTGGTCGCCGGGCGCGATGCCGATTCCCTCGTCGGACACCTCGACCTCGATCTGGCCGCCGTACACCTTGGCCTGCACGGTGATCGTGCCGCCCTCGGGCGAGTACTTGTAGGCATTTTCCAGAAGCTGGCCGACGATGATGTCGGTGGCCAGTTCGTCACCGTAGGCGGCGGGCAGCTCCGCCGGGATGTCGGCGACCAGGACGTGCCGGTCAGACAGGGTGCGGAACGCCGACGCCGACCCGGTCAGCATGGCGGCTAGGTCGAACGGGCCATTGCTCACCGTCAGGTGCTCGGCGCCGGCCCGGGAGCCGAGCAGCAACTGCTCCACCAGGCGGCCCAGCGAGCCCGCGCGGTCGGCGATGGTCTGCACGGCCGCATGGCGGTCGGGATCGGGCAGGTTCTCCCAGCGGCGGGCCAGGGTGCTGGCGAAGCCCTGCACGACGGTGATGGGCGTGCGCAGCTCGTGACTGGTGGTGGCCAGGAACAGATCCTTGGCTTCCTCCAGTTCCTTGGCCGCGGTGACGTCGCGGAAGTCGAGCACCCGCTCGTCGCTGCCAGCCAGCCGGTTGCACAGCACGTCCAGCCAGCGGCCGCCCGGCATCCGGTGAGTGAGCTTCTCCCCCGGTTCGGGCAGCGGGAACGGCGGCGGCCTGCCGGTCGCCTGGCTGGCCGGCACGCCGGTCAGCCGGTCGGCGGCCGGATTCCACTCGCGCACGTACCCGTCGCCGTCGAGCACGGCGATGCCGTCCGCGCTGCCATCGATGACCGCGCGCTCATGAGCCCGCTGCCGCAGCACCTCTTCGAAGGCCATGGCGTTGCCCAGCGCCACCCCGGCGTGCCCGGCCAGCAGTTCGAGCAGTTCAAGCTCGATGTGGCCGACCTTCCGCCTGCTGTAGAGCGCGTACAGCGCCCCGTAAGGGCGCCCGGCGACGTGCGACAGGCTGACCGCGATGGTGTGCAGGCCGGGCAGCGCGGACCAGATCAGATCATCGAAGCCGCCCGACTCACTAGTGGTCATCATCACGGTCTTGTCCGAGCGCATCAGCTCGCCGACCAGGCTGGTCCGCAGCGCGGCGGTGCGGCCACGCAGGCCTGACGGCAGGCCGTCCATGCTGACCAGCCGGAGCACGCTGTCCTCGATGATCACGAACCCGCCGGCGTCGGCGCCGGTCAGCTCGCGCAGGCTGGCGGCGATCTTGTCGAGCACCGCGTGCAGGTCGCGCTGTGCGTTCATGTCCGCGACCACGTCGCCCAGCCTGCGAACGACCCGGGCGCGCTCGGCCATGTGGTGCCTGGCCGCCTCGTCCTCGCCGGTCCGGTGGAAGACGTTCACCCATCCGATCACGTGCCCGGCCGGTGAGCGCAGCGCACTGGTGTCGATGCGGACGTCCACCAGGCCGCCGTCCTTGCGCATCCGGCGGGTCGCCAGCGAGATCGGGCCGCCGGTGCGCACCCGCTCCAGGACGGCGTTGTGCTCGGCCTTCAGTTCCTCGGGGATGAGCTGCGGCTCAAGGCCGACTACCTCGGCGGCGGTCCAGCCGAACATGCGCTCGGCCGCCGGGTTCCACAGCAGCACGATGCGGTCGGTGCCGAACGCGACGATGGCATCGGGCGCGGACTCGATGACGGCCCGGGCCGTCGCGTCCACCCGTACCTGCCGGCCGGCCCCCGGTGTGTCTAGCCCCACACCGCAACATCGTGCCACCCGATCATGATCGGCAGTGGGGATCTTGCGGATGCGGCTGTGCGACCCAGATCACGGCAGCAGCACACCGGGATTGAGCATGCCGCCGGGATCGAGGGCGGTCTTCACCGCACGCATGACCGCGATTTCCGGCTCTGACCTGCTCAGATGCAGCAATGGCGGTTTAGCCCTGCCGATCCCGTGCTCGGCCGAGATGGTCCCGCCATGTGCTGCGGCGAGCCGCATGACCGCCTCGTCCACCGCGCTGTCGGCGGGATCCGGGCCGAGCACGTTCACGTGCAGGTTCCCGGCGCCGATGTGACCGAAGACGAAGATCCGGACCGGCTCACAGGCACCGCCGGCCGCGGAGCGCACCGCGTCGTCCAGCTCGCCGCGGAACGCGGCGATCCGGCTGAGCGGGATCGCCACATCCAGCTTGTGCGGGATGCCCGCGGTGCTGATCGCTTCGGTGTGACGTTCGCGATAGGCCCACAGTGCGGCGCGAGCTTGCCCGTCGCCCGCGACGGCGGCCTTCTCCAGCTCTTGCACTGGCCCCAGCCGTTCAAAATTATCTTCTTCGTCACCAGAGATCTCGGCCAGCAGGTAAGCGGGCGCGGCCGGGCTGAGTGGGGCGGGCAGGCCGGCCACCTCGCGCACCAGCTCGACACCGGCCGCCTCCAGGTACTCCGCGGCGCGCAGCCCGAGGTTCAGTGACCGCAGCCGGGCGTACAGGGCTACCGCCGCCTCGATGCCGTCGACCCCGGCCAGCAGGGTGAGTGAGACGGGCTCGGCTGGCCACAGCCGGAGCCTGGCGGCCGTGATGACGGCGAGCGTGCCCTCGCTGCCGGCCAGCAACCGGGTCAGGTCGTAGCCGGTGTTGTCGGCCAGCAGGCCGGACAGCCGGGACACGACGCTGCCGTCGGCGAGCACGGCCTCGACACCGAGCAGTTGCGCCCGGGTCGGGCCATAGCGGATCGTGTGGATGCCACCGGCGTTGGTCGCGATCGTGCCGCCGACCGTGGCCGAATCCCGCGACGCCAGGTCCACCCCGTACTCCAGGCCGGCCGCCGTGGCGTGCGCCCGCAGCTCGGCGATGGTCACGCCCGCTCCGGCGGTGACCTGCGCGCTGAGCGGGTCCACCGGCGCCAGCTCGCGCAGCCTGCCGGTGGAAAGCAGCACCGGGCGAGCGCCGGAGCCAGGCACCGAGCCGCCGACCAGGCCGGTGTTACCGCCCTGGGTGACCACGCTGGCGCCGTGCGCGGCGCAGGCCCGCAGCACGCCGGACACCTGCTCCACCGATCCGGGCCGGACCACGCACAGGGCGTCGCCGTGGTACCGGCGGGTCCAGTCGGTGGTGTAGCCGGCCAGCAGGCCGGGATCGGTGAGCACGTGTTGCGCACCGGTCACCCTGGCAAGATCTCGTATCAAGGCATCCATCGCGTCCAGCCTGCCATGCGGCCGGCTGCGCCTGATAACGGCCCGGCCAGCGCCCGGCCAAACGATTCCATGATCACGAAGACTTCCTGGTGCGGCAGCGCTGAACCTCTGCGTAGTAATGGAGCCGAGCGGGGGAGGCTCTTGGCTTTGCTGGAAGGCTGTGAGGCGGGCGTCCCGGCTGCGACAGTGCGGGTGGCCGTGGCTGGATTCGGTGCGGGCCGCTACTTGAGCAGGCGGGAGAGCCTGCGGTCGGCCAGCGGCTTGCCGCCGGTCTGGCAGGTTGGGCAGTACTGCAGCGATGAGTCGGCGAACGAGACCTCGCGGACCGTGTCGCCGCAGACCGGGCAGGGCTCACCGGTCCGGCCGTGCACCCGCAGGCCGGCCTTCTTCTCCGCCTTCAGGTCGCCGGCCGCCATCCCGGCCGAACGCTGCACCGCCTCGCGCAGCGTGGTCACGATCACCGAGTGCAGCGCGGCCACCTCATCCGGGCTGAGGCTTGCGGCCAGCCGGAACGGCGACATCTTCGCGGCGTGCAGCACCTCGTCGGAGTAGGCGTTGCCGATGCCGGCGATGACCGACTGGTCGCGCAGCAGTCCCTTGATCTGGGTCCGCCGCCCGGCCAGCAGCTTCGCCAGGATTTCCACGGTGAAATCCTCGCCGAGCGGATCGGGGCCGAGGCTGGCCACGCCCGGCACCTCGGCCGGATCCTTGACCAGGTAGACGGCCAGCCGCTTCTTGGTGCCCGCCTCGGTCAGTTCGAAGCCCGCCCCGCCGGCCAGCCGGAGCCGGAAGGCCAGCGGGCTCTTGCCGCCCGGCCGGGCCGGGGCAGGTGGCAGGCTGTCCCGCCAGCGCAGCCAGCCACCCCGGGCCAGGTGCATGATCATGTGCAGCGGGTCACCCTCGGTGGCCGCGTTTTCCTGGCCGGAAGCAAGACCCACGGCAGTGTTTTCCTGGCCGGAAACGCACCCTACGGCCGTGTCCAGGTCGAGGAACTTGCCGTGCCTGCCGACGCCGGCGATGGTGCGGCCGGACAGCGCGCTGACGTCCGGCTGGTAGGTCTTCAGCACGGATATGGCGGCCACCTCGGCGCGGTCGATCACCTGGCCGACGGCGTGTTCACGGAGGAACGCGGCCAGCGCTTCTACCTCGGGAAGTTCGGGCACGAAACCGATTCTGCCCTGGTCACCGGAAACATACCAACGCCGGTCACGGGGAATCATACCGATGCCGCCATGGGAAACATGCCGACGCCGGTCACGAGGAACATGCCGATGTCGTCGTGAGGAACATGCCGACGTGGTCACAGGAAACATACCGACATCATCACGAGGACGTACCGACGGGTAGATTAGTTGCTTAATACAAACTAACCTATGTTAGAAACACGTAGATACGGGCAGCACATGACAGCAATGCTCATCCGGACTACGGTGCGGAATGAGCGGACAGCAGCCCGCACAGGGAGCACGGGTTCCGCAAGGACGAATGCGATGACCCAGGCAGAGCCTCAGCCCGCTCCGGGACAGCCGGAGGGGCGTCGCCGGCAGCCGTGGCACGGCCGCCAGGACCGTCATGGCCCGTCAGACCGGAATGCCCCGGAAGACCGGCCCGGCCCGTCAGGCCAGAATGCCCCGGAAGACCGGCCCGGCCCGCAGGACCGGCCGTCCCAGCCGGACAAGCCGGAACCGGTTCGCGTCCGGCTCGAGCATCCGGTGGTGGTCGGCTACGACGGTTCGGAGTCGAGCAGGCACGCGCTCGCCTACGGGGCCGGGATGGCCAGACGGCTCGGCCGCCCGCTGCTCATCGTGCACGTGTGCCCGGCCGGGGTGTACTGCGAGCCGCTGACCGGCCAGGTGATCGGGATGCAGCGGGACCGCGACGAGCTGGAACGCTGGCTGCTGACCGAGCTCGATCAGGTGGCCGACAGCGCGGATCTGAAGGTGTGCGTGATGACGCGGCGCGGCAACCCAGCACGGGAACTGGCCGCCACCGCCACCGAGCATGGCGCCGACGCCTTGGTCATCGGCACCTCGACCCGGGTATGGCACCAAGTGGTCGGCTCGGTTCCCAGCTGGCTCGCCAGGCACGCCAACTGCCCGGTCATGGTCGTCCCCTAGCCTGTCCGTCTGACCACGCAGCCCCACACCTCCAAGTCCGCGCGTGAGTAGCGCTAAAGCGCTGCTTTAGCGCTATACCGGTGCTATGGCGACGATCCAGGTGCGTGAGATTCCGGAGGACCTGTACGAAGTGCTCCGCCGGCCGGGCCCGGAGCGCGGGACAGTCGATGCAGGCATACATGCATGACCAGATCGTCAGGCTGGCCCAGCGGCCTACCAAGGAAGAAGCGGTGGAGCAGATTGAAGCGGTGCTGAGCCGGGTCGACGGTCTCGAACCCATGGGCACCGCCATCCTTGCCGACCTGACCG
>DATGGU010000180.1:0-3195 GCA_035308365.1 Streptosporangiaceae bacterium | reverse complement strand
GAACGTCTCCGATGTGGAGGCTCAGCGTGTCAGTCAGTGAGACCGGCCACGTCCCATGACACCGCCGTGGCCTACTGCCTGTTCGCGACTCTGCGTGGGGAGAGCGGCGAGCGCCGCCCGGCCGCGCCAGGTCATCGCGGCACCACGCTGTTCCCGCGGGCCGAGCGCGAGCCGGGGACGGCGCAGCGACAAGCTCGCCGTCAACGACCCACTCCCCCACCAGCTACGGCGAAGACCTCTGTTAACGGCTCAGCGGCTGGCTGGAGGAAGACAAGGGCCTCATCCCGGGCGGGCAGACAGCGGCCGGCCGCCAGGCGCAGGTGTGCCAGACCCGCACCGCACACCGTGACAGGATCAGATGGCGTAGAGCCGGGCTGATCTGTCGCCTGCCAGGAGCATGGGACCGCCCTGAGGGGTTTTCTGCCACGAGCATGGGACCACCCGCTTGCCAGTGATGGGACCACCCGGCGTGTCGGTTTGGGGGTCTTGATCACTTCCGGTACCCGGTGTCTCAAGTCGATCGACTTGGGGGTTCGGGATGGCATTCCGGGAGGTTGCCGTGACTGAGATCCGTGAGGTGCTGCGGGCGTGGCTATCGGGGGCGGGGCTGCGCCGGGTGGCCGAGCAGGCGGGAGTGGACCGTAAGACCGCCCGCCGGTATGTCCAGGCCGCGACCGGGGCTGGGCTGGCCCGTGACGGCGGGCTGGCCCAGCTGACCGATGAGCTGGTAGGCCAGGTCGCGCAGGAGGTCCGGCCGGCCCGGCTGGGTGGGCACGGGGTGGCGTGGGAACAGCTGGAGGCCTGCCACGCTGAGATCGGGGCGCAGGTGAAGGCGGGCTTGTCGGTGGTGAAGATCGGGGTGCTGCTGGAGCGCCGTGGTGTGGTGGTGCCCTACCGGACGCTGCACCGGTTCTGCGTGGAGCGGTGCGGGTTCGGCCGCACCGCGTCCACGGTGCGGGTCGCCGACGGCGAGCCGGGAGCGGAGTGCCAGCTGGACTTCGGCTACCTGGGGATGCTGGCTGATCCGGTGACTGGGCGGCGGCGCAAGGTGCACGCGCTGATCTTCACCGCTGCGTATTCGCGGCACATGTTCGTGTGGCTGAGCTTCACCCAGACCCTGGCGGCGTTCATCGCCGGGTGCGAGGCGGCGTGGGTGTTCTTCGGCGGCGTGTTCAAGGTGCTCATCCCCGATAACGCTTCGGCGATCGTCGCGGACGCGGACGCGGTCAATCCGCGGTTCACCGCCGGGTGGCTGGATTACGCCCAGCACTGCGGGTTCGCCACCGACCCCGCGCGGGTCCGCTCGCCTAAGGACAAGCCGAAGGTGGAGCGGGCGGTGCAGTACGTGCGCGGGAACTTCTTCGCTGGTGAGCAGTTCACCGGCCTGGCCCAGGCGCAGGCACGGGCGGAGGCCTGGTGCCGCACCGTGGCCGGGATGCGCATCCACGGCACCACCGCCGCCCGCCCGGCGGAGGTGTTCGCTGAGCAGGAGGCTGGGATGCTGCTGCCGCTGAGCCTGCCTTATGACGTGCCGGTGTTCGCCCGGGTGAAGGTCCACCGCGACTTCCACGTCGAGATCGGCCGGGCACTGTATTCGGCGCCGCAGGCCTACCTGGGCTGCCACCTGGACGCCCGCGCCGACACCGCCCTGGTCAAGCTGTACTGCCACGGTGTGCTGGTCAAGACCCACCCGCGCCAGCTGCCCGGCCGCCGGGTCACCGACCCCGCTGACCTGCCCGCAGAGAAGACGGCTTATGCGATGCGCGACGTCGCCTCCCTGGCCGGCGCCGCGCGCCGGCACGGCGATGCCATCGGGGTTTATGCCGACCGGCTGCTGGACACCGACCTGCCCTGGACCAAGATGCGCCAGGTCTACCGGCTGCTCGGCCTGGTCCGCCGCTATGGCCCCGGGCCGGTCGATACCGCCTGCCAGCGCGCCCTTGATCTCGACGTGGTCAACGTCACCAAGATCGCCTCGATGCTGGAGAAGGCTACCGAGAACACGCCCCCGCCACCGGTCCCGGCGATGGCCGCGACTGCCCGGTTCGCCCGCGACCCGGCCGAATACCGGCCCCGCGGCACCCAGCTGACCCTCCTGCCCGGCGGGAAGGAGGTGACCCGGTGACCACCGCGATCCGCGATGGCCTCAGCCCGGACCTGCGCGCCACGCTGCGGGCGCTCAAGCTCGGCCAGATGCTGGCCACCCTGCCCGAGCGGCTCACTCTGGCCCGCCAGCAGAAGTTGACCCACGCCGACTTCCTCGAGCTCGTCCTGGCCGACGAGGTCACCCGCCGCGACGCCAAGTCCGCTCAGCTGCGCGCCCGCGCCGCCGGGCTGGACGCGGGCATGCGGCTGGACACCTGGGACGACAGCGCCGCCGTCGCCTACGACCACCAGCTATGGAACGAGCTCACCTCGCTGCGGTTCCTCGACGGCCCGCACGGCGCCCTCATCCTCGGCCCGGTCGGGGTCGGCAAAACCCACCTGGCCAGCGCGCTGGGCCACATCGCCATCCGCCGCCGCCGCACCGTGCACATGGCCAGCGCCGCCAAGCTGCTCAAACGGCTCAAGGCCGCCCGCCTCGACAACACCCTGGAGGCCGAGATGCGCCGCCTGGCCGGCGTCGAGCTGCTGATCCTGGACGACTTCGCCCTCCAGCCGCTGGACCCGACCGAGACCGCCGACTTCTACCAGCTCTGCGTCGAACGCCACCAGCGCGCCTCCACCGTCGTGACCTCCAACCGCACCGCCGAGGAATGGCTCGCGATGATGGCCGACCCGCTGCTCGCCCAGTCCGCCGTCGACCGGCTCGCCTCCACCGCCCACGAACTCATCATCGAAGGCGAGTCCTACCGGCGCCGCCAGAAACCATCCATCAGCGTGTCCATTGACGACCACAAAGGAGACCAGCCATGATCACACCTGAGCCAAGGCGGTCCCTTACCCGTGGCAACACCCTGGTCCCATCACGCTGGCAAGCGACACTCTCACCAACTTCAGTCGCATGCGGGTTGACCAGCGCATAGTCGACAGGGCGGCGCGCAGCGTCCGGCTTGGCGGCCTGCGGATAGTCTCCCGGGTCAGCAGCGCGGTGATGGTGGCCAGCGCGTCGGCCAGGCTGGCCCGCGAGTGAGGGGCCAGCTATGGCCACTTCATCTGCGCGTACGCCACGGCGTGCTGGTAGCAGGTCACGGT
>DATGGU010000179.1:0-46015 GCA_035308365.1 Streptosporangiaceae bacterium | reverse complement strand
GCCCCCGGACCCCCCGAAGGAGCGGTTGATGCTGCTTGATGGGCTTCACCCGTCTGCGCTGTGGCCCGCGGTATCTATCCGGGGGCCGAGCCCCCGGACCCCCCGAAGGAGCGGTTGATGCTGCTTGATGGGCTTCACCCGTCTGCGCTGTGGCCCGCGGTATCTATCCCGGGGCCAAGCCCCCGGACCCCCCGAAGGAGCGGTTGATGCTGCATGATGGGCTTCAAGCGGTTGATGCTGCTTGATGGGCTCCACCCATCGCCCGAAGTTTTCACCCGGGGGCTGAGTCCCCGGAGCCCCCGAGAGGCAGGGATGTGGGGATCCTAAAGATCTTTCTGTACTACGTTCTATGGATCTACCTGCTGATCCTCATCGGACGGATGATCTTCAATTGGGTGCAGATGTTCTCCCGGTCCTGGCAGCCGCGTGGCATCCTGCTGGTGATCGCCGAAGGCATATTCACGGTCACCGATCCGCCACTGAGATTCCTAAGACGGTACATCCGGCCGGTCAGGCTCGGTAGTGTGGCCTTGGACCTCAGCTTCATGGTGCTGTTCTTTGCGGTTTTGATCATGGTGAATGTGGTCGTTCCGCTAATCTGAACGGTGCCGCCTGTAGGACACTCCAAGCGCGCCAAGGAGACGAGATGCCGCTGACGCCCGCGGACGTGCGGAACAAGCAGTTCAGTACCACCAGGCTCCGGCCCGGCTACGACGAGGAAGAGGTCGACGCCTTCCTCGACGAGGTCGAGGCGGAGCTGGACCGGCTGCTCCAGGAGAACGAGGAACTCCGGGCGAAGCTGGCCGAGTTCATGCGTGGTGGTAAGACGCCAGCACCAGCTCTCAGCTCCCCGCTGCCGGAAGCCCAGCCTGAGCTCATGGCACCGGAGCCACCGCGCCCCGAGCCCGAGCGCAGGCCGGAGCCCGTCATGATGGGCGTCGCCCCGGCCGAGGACAACATGGACACCGCGGCGCGGGTTCTTGCCCTCGCCCAGCAGACCGCCGACCAGGCGATCGCCGACGCCCGTCGCGAGGCCGACGAGACCCTCGGCCGTGCCCGCCGGGAGGCTGACGACATCCTCAGCAAGGCGCGTCGTCAGGCCGAGCAGATCACCGGCGACGCCCGGGCACGGGCCGAGAGCCTGGAGCGGGACGCTCAGGAGCGGCACCGTCAGGCCATGGGGTCCCTGGTTCAGCAACGCGAAGAGCTCGAGCGCCGGGTGGACGACCTGCGCGCGTTCGAGCGCGAGTACCGCAGCAGGTTCAAGGCCTACCTGGAAGGCTTGCTGCGCGATCTCGAAGCGGGAGCATCGGACACCGGCGGCTTCCGTGCAGTCGTCGGCACCGGCCCACAGCCCGTTGCCGCTGCCATGCCGCGCGCCGACGTCCGCAACGGTGCGACCGGTGCGACCCCGGCGTACGCGGGGCAGCCTGAGCCTGCGGCTCACTCCGGTGGGTTCCGCCCGTCCGATGGTTCGCCGCACGAGCGCCGCTGACGAAGGTGGTGCCTGGCGCTTGCCCGGAGGGGAAGGTTCGTGATCCGGTTCAGCGCCGCTCTTGTGGTCGCGGGGCTTGGGCTGCTGCTGGCGGGCGCGCTCACCAGCGAGCTGCCACTCGTCTACGCCGCGATCGGCGTGAGCGTGATAGCGGCGATCATGCTCGCGATAGGCGTGATCGCGGGGCGGGACGAGATCTTCGGCCGGGACATATCGGCCGCGGGGGGCGGTAGGGCAAGTGAATCAGCAGGGAACGGGCGGGCATCCGCTCGCGGCGCCGCCCCGAGGTCCGCGGCCGCCATAACCCCCGCTGACGACAGGATTCCTGCAGGCAAGACAGCCGCAGGGCGCGTTTCCGGCCAGGAAGGCGCCGCAGGGCGTATCTCCGGCCAGGAAAGCGCTGGAGGGCGGGTCTCCGGCTGGGAGGGCGCCGTAGGGGGTGTCTCCGGCCGGGAAGGCGCCGCCGCTGGCGGCGCCACCGCTGCCAGGGACACGCTGGGCGCGGGTGCCACGCCGCTGGCCGCCCCGGGACCCGCTGCCACGTCCGCGGCGGCCGCGAGCTTCGTTCCCGCGCCAGCGGTGGCAAGCCCGCCAGCCCGGCACGGCGAGACCGCCCCCGAGCCGCCCGGCGACATAACGTCAGCCGAGAGCCCGGCCACCCCGGCCACCCCGGCCACCCCGGCCGACTCCGGTTCCTCCGGGCTCGGCTGGCCCGCCGGGAAGTCGCCCGCAGACGAGCTGTGGGCTCGTGTGGACGCGGAACTGTCGGCGGCCGGTGCTGCGAGCCAGGCGCCCAAGCTGACCAAGGACTCGGCCACTCAGGAGGTCTGGGAGCGCGTCGAGCTGGAGCTCACGAAGCCCGCGACCCCATGGAGCCCATGGGAGCAGCCACCGCCGTCCGCGGCATCCCCGCCGCCGCCGTCGTCCCTGGCCCCGCCGTCACCCCTGCCCCCGCCGTTGTCCCTGGCCCCGCCGTCGACGCGCTCGCCAGCAACGCCGCCGTTCGTGCCGCCCACCCCCGCGGAGCAGGAGACGGCCCGGCCCTGGGAGCCACCCGCCGCGCTCAGCGGCCCCCCACAAGCCAAGCCTGCGCCCGCGAGCGATGAGACGCTCCCAGCACTGCCCCGGCGGCCCACCCCCGCCGGTCCGTCCGTACCGGGGCAGACCGGCAACTGGGCCGACGAATGGCCAGCCTTCAAGGAAGCACCGGGCTGGACGATCGACCGCGCGGGCCGCTACGCGGAACCCGGCGAGGAACCCCAGGCACCGGCAGACGCCCCGGCCGCCGGTGACGGCACGGCCGGGCCCAGTGAGCCAGGCGGCACCCCCGAACCAGCCACCGGCGAAACCGGTGCGGACCAGCCGGATGAGCCGGATGAGCCGGTCAAGCCCGGTTCAGTCGCCACGTTCGGCTGGTCCCGCAAGCCCGCGGATGACACCGAGCCTACGTCCGGTAACAAGCTGGCCGAGGCTGGCCCGGCGGCAGGTGAATCCGGGGTGTCTGCGGGTGATCAGGCGAGCGAGCCGGCCGGGGCCGGCAGATTCCCCGCGTTCGACTGGTCCCGCCCGCCCGGGGTCTCCGCCGAGCCCGAGGCAGGCGCTGGGCCTGAGGCAGACGCTGCGCCCGGAGTCCCCGCCGAGCCCGAGGCAGACGCTGGGCCTGAGGCAGACACTGAGCCCGAGGCAGACGCCGAGCCCGAGGCCGGGAAGCCAACAGCATCCGCGCCCGAAGCCGCCACGGATGACCGGGGAGACTCCCCGGAGCCGGACGGTGAGCCGGCCAAGGCTACGGGCTCCTTCCCGGCGTTCGGCCGGTCTCGTGGGCGAGACGCTTCCGCCGTGCCCGAGGCTGGTGGCGAGGACGCGCCGGCGGCCGCAGCAGCAGAGCCTGCCCCGGGTGAGCCGGACCGTACGGACAAGCCCGGCGGCACAGACGGCGAGGACAGCGCGGCTGATGGCAGCGAGCCCGTCCAGGAGGCTGAGACACCCAGGACCGGCGCGTTCTCCGCATTCGGCTGGTCTCGCGAACCTTCGGCGTCCAGCAGCCCACGGGTAGCTGCCGAGCCAGCGGCCGGCGAGGCCGGAACCGGCGGTCAGGCCGCAACCGGCGGTCAGCCTGGAACCGGCGGTCAGCCTGAAACCGGCGGTCAGGCTGAAACCGGCGGTCAGGCTGAAACCGGCGGTCAGGCTGAAACCGGCGGTCAGGCTGGAACGGCCGGCGAGGCCGGAACCAGCGGCGAGGCCGGAACCAGCGGCGAGGCCGGGCTGCCGCGCCGGATTCCACCCGCAACCGCCGGTGGAGCCGGTCTTGACGCGGGGACGGCGACATCCGGTGGATCACCGGCCGGTGATCTGGGCTTGCCGCGCAGGGAGTCCGGGCCCGCCAGCTTCGGCAGCGGGTCAGTGCCCGGCAATGGGACGACGGCTCCCTCGGCCCCGGGCAGCGGGTCTGTGGGTGGCTGGGCACCGCCCTCGCTGGGCGGCAGGATATCGGCCAGTGGTCCTGGCGAGACAGCGGCTGCTGACGCAGGGCTGTCGCGTGGGGGGATTGCCGAGGCCCTGTCCGGCGGCGGGCCGGGGACGCACACCTCTGGGTGGCGGTCCGCTCCGTCTGACAGGATGACGGCCGGTGACTCTGGGCTGCCGCGTGGTGGTGAGAAAGAAACCTCGCTGGGTGGTGCGCCAGCGGCCGATGACCTGCGGTTGCCCCGCAGAGGAACCGCGGCCGACGCTGAGCTTCAGTTCGGCCTCGGCCGCAGATCGGCATCCGGAGACTGGGCAGTCCCCAGCGGCGGCAAAGGCCCCGGTCGCGGAACCGAGGCCAGCGACGCGGTAGCCGCCGAAGACGCGGTGGCCGCCCAAGACATGGTAGCCGCCCAAGACATGATGGCCGCCCAAGACACGGTGGCCGCCCAAGACACGGCGCTGGATGCCGGTGAGCCAAAGCCGGACGACACGGTTTCGGCCAGGGACCAGCTGAAGTTCGGTCTTGGCCGCCGTACGGCGCCTGCCAGAGAACCTGTCGCTGGCGGTGAGACCGGGCCACCGGCACATACGCGCCCGGATGACCGCTCGGCACCGGGCACCGAAAGACCCGCGCCCGGCGGCTGGGGGCTGCTCGGTAGTGCGGGAGCACCGGGCGAAGCGGCGTCCGGTGCCGGCCAGACGACCGCTGCGGACATGGCGGGAGCGACCGAACGGGCGCCAGCCTTCGGCGGCGCGGTCACACCGGACAAGCCGGACGCGGCCTCGGCACCACGCTGGGGCCCGGCGCCCGGGACCACGCCAGGCATGCTGGCCAGGCCAGGTCACGTGATCGTCGTGCAAGGGGTCCCGAGGTACCACAAGAGCGGGTGCATTCTCATCCGCTTCCTCGGCCAGAACGACCTCGAACAGCTCACCCGCGAGGCGGCCGAGGCCGCCGGCTGTGTGCCCTGCCGCGCCTGCCAGCCGGACAAGTCCGAGTTATGCCGTGGGGTGCGGGCCCGGCGGGGAAGGCACAGCCCGGGTCAGCCAGAACGTCAGGCCTAGACCGGTGTCGGCGTGCTCGTGGACCGGGGTCTCTGCCGCGCTGAGCCCGGGTGGTCCCTGCGTGTAGTTCACGGCCAGCACCTCACCCGAGATCATCTGGCCGTGCTCGGTGAGCGCGGCGGCCAGGTCGTCGCCGGCCGCGTCCCACCACAGTGAGATGCGGTCGGTCACGTCCAGGCCCGCGTTCTTGCGCTCGTCCTGGATGAGCCTGATGACCTCCCGGGCCAGTCCTTCGCGCCGCAGCTCCGGCGTTATCGTCACTTCGAGCGCGACCGTCTCGCCGCCCTCGGTGGCGACCGCCCAGCCCGACCTGGGCGTCTGCGTGATGATCACGTCGTCCGGCGTCAGGGTGACCGGTGCGCCGTCCACGGTGACCGAGGCCGATCCGGCCGAGTCCAGCTCACCGGCCAGCCAGGCCGGGTCGGCGCCGGTGATCGCCGCCGCTACCGACCTGGTGGACTTGCCGAAGCGCTTGCCCAGCGTGCGGAAGTTCGGCTTCACCGTGTGGTCGGCCAGCTCGTCGCCGGTGCCGGTGAGCGGGTCCACCGTCCGCACGTTGAGTTCCCCGGCGACCAGGGCGACGAGCTCGGCGGGCAGGGCGGCGAAGCCGGGGGCGCCGATCAGGCACCGGGCGAGCGGCTGCCTGGTCGCACGCCCGGCCGAGGCCCGCGCCGAACGGCCCAGCTCGGCCAGCCGGCGCACCAGTGCCATGTGCTCCGACAGGCGCTCGTCCAGCAGAGTCCGGTCCGCCACCGGCCAGTGGGCCAGGTGCACGGAGTCCGGGTCGCCCGGCCGGCTCAGCACGCCCCACACGTAGTCGGCGAGGAACGGGATGAACGGTGCCATCAGCAGGGTGAGAGTTCGCAGGCACTCGTAGAGTGTGGCGAACGCGGCCGCGCCATCCGGCGTCCCAGGCCCCGCCCAGAAGCGCCGCCGCGACCGGCGGACATACCAGTTGGACAGGTCGTCGGTGAACGCGGCGAGCCTGCGCCCGGCGGCCGCCGTGTCGAACTCCTCCAGCGCGCCGGTGACGCCGGTGACCAGGGCGTGCAGTTCGCTCAGCACCCACCGGTCGAGCAGCGGCCTGGCCTGCCGCGGCGGCGGCGCGGTGATCCAGCCGGTGCCCTCGGCCGCGTTGGCGTACAGCACCAGGAACGACACCGTGTTCCAGTAGGTGAGCAGTATCTTCCGCACGATCTCGCCGAGTGCCCCGTGGCCGAGCCTGCGAGCCGCCCACGGTGACCCGGTGCAGGTGAAGAACCAGCGCAGCGCGTCGGCGCCGTGTTCCTCCATCAGCGGCAGCGGCTCGATCACGTTGCCCAGCCGCTTGCTCATCTTCTTGCCATGCTCGTCCATGATCAGGCCGAGGCAGACCACGTTCTCGTACGCGGACCGGTGAAACACCAGCGTGCCGATCGCCATCAGCGAGTAGAACCAGCCCCTGGTCTGGTCGATCGCCTCGCAGATGAACTGGGCCGGGTACGCCCGCCCGAACTCGGCCTGGTTCCGCAGCGGCGCGCCGAGCTGGGCGAACGGCATCGAGCCCGAGTCGTACCAGGCGTCGATGACGTCCGGCACCCGGCTGGCCGTCTTGCCGCAGTCGCGGCAGTTCAGCACCACCTCGTCCACCTGCGGCCGGTGCGGGTCGAGCCCGGACAGGTCGCGCCCGGCCAGCTCGGAGAGTTCGGCCAGCGAGCCCACGCAGGTGACGTGGCCGTCGTCGCAGACCCACAGCGGCAGCGGCGTGCCCCAGTACCTGGTGCGGGACAGCGCCCAGTCCACGTTGTTACGCAGCCACTCGCCGTACCGGCCGTGTTTGATGGTGGGCGGCTGCCAGTTGGTCCGCTCGTTCTGCGCGAGCATCTCGTCCTTGACCTGCGTGGTCCGGATGTACCAGGACGGCACCGCGTAGTACAGCAGCGCCGTTCCGCACCGCCAGCAGTGCGGGTAGCTGTGCTCATAGATCCCGGAGCGGAACAGCAGCCCGCGCTCGGCCAGGTCGGCGACCAGCACCGGGTCCGCTTCCTTGAAGAACATCCCGCCGACCAGCGGCACCGATTCCCCGAACCGCCCGTCCGGCCTGATCGGGTTCACCACGGGCAGCCCGTGCGCCCGGCCGGTGGCCATGTCGTCGGCGCCGAAGGCCGGTGCCATGTGGACCAGGCCGGTCCCGTCCTCGGTGGTGACGAAGCCGGCCGTCACCACGATGTGGGCACCGGGAACGTCGACGAGACCGAACGGCGGCGCGTAGGTGGCGCCGGCCAGTGACGACCCGGGGAAGCGGGTGACCACCTGCCAGCCGTCGCCCAGCACCCGTTCCATCAGCGGCCCGGCGACGACCACGTGGCCGCTCTCACCGGTGGTGGGCGGCACCGAGACCGGCCGGGCCAGCACATAGGTCTCATCCGGGTGCACCGCGACCGCCGTGTTGGACACCAGCGTCCACGGCGTCGTCGTCCATACCAGCAGATCCGCTCCGGCCAGCGCTGGGTCGGCCGTCACCGGCAGCGTGCGCAGCGGGAACCTGACGGTGACCGACGGATCGCCGACGTCTTTGTAGACGTCGGCCTGGCCGAGTTCGTGGTCGGACAGCGGCGTGCCACAGCGCGGGCAGTACGGGCTGATCCGGTAATCCTGGACGAGCAGGCCTCGGTCGAAGACGACCTTGAGCGACCACCAGACCGACTCGATGTAGCCGGCGTCCATGGTCCGGTAGGCCCTGGACAGGTCGATCCAGTAGCCCATCCGCCTGGTCAGTTCCTCGAAGGCGTCCACGTACCGCTGCACGGACTCGCGGCAGCGCGCGTTGAACTCCGCGATCCCGTACGCTTCGATGTCCCGCTTGCCGGAGATCCCGAGTTCCTTCTCCACGGCGACCTCGACCGGCAGGCCGTGGCAGTCCCAGCCGGCCCGGCGCGGGACATGGAACCCCTGCATGGTCTTGAACCGGGGGAAGACGTCCTTGAACACCCGGGTCTCCACGTGGTGCACGCCGGGCACCCCGTTCGCCGTCGGCGGGCCCTCGTAGAACGTCCACAGCGGGCCGCCGGCGGTCTGCTCGAGCGAGCGGCCGAAGACCTTGCCCTCCTGCCAGCGGGTGAGCATCTCATGCTCTATCCCCGGCAGGTCCGGCCTGCCTGGCATGGCGGGGAATGGCCGCTCCTGCGTGCGATCTTCTTTCTCCATTACGGTTCACTCAGCCTGGATGCGGATCCGGATGGCTTCGTTATCACCGACTATCTGGGGATCGGCGTCGAGACCGGCCGGATCCAGGAGTTCTACGGAGGTGGCGAGCGTTTCGGTGGCGATCAGCTTCTGGTGCGTACGGATCGCTTCCTGGGCGGTGGCCGTGGCGGCGACGGCCAGGCTGATCCGGTCGGACACGCCCAGGCCGGCGGCCCGGCGGGCCTGCTGCACGGCCCGCACCACGTCGCGGGCCAGGCCCTCCGCGGCCAGTTCCGGCGTCACCGAGGTGTCCAGCAGGATGAACCCCCCGCCTGGCAGCATCGCCGTGGTCGCGCCGGCGTCCTGGGACACCTCGGTGACCAGTTCGTACTCTCCCGCCTGAAGCTCGATGCCGCCGCTGACCACCGTGCCTGACGCACTGACCGACCAGTCGCCCGACTTGCTCGCCCTGATCACCTTCTGGACGTCGGCGCCCAGGCGTGGCCCCGCCGCCCGCGGGTTGACGGTCAGCCGCTGGCAGACCTTCACCTCCCGGGCCTCCGCGTCGGCCGGGTCGAGCAGGATCACCTCCCGCACGTTGACCTCATCGGCGATCAGCGCGGTGAAGTCGGCCAGCGACTCGGCGCCGGATGCCACGACCGTCAGCCCGGGCAGTGGCAGCCGCACCCGCAGGCCGTTGGCCTTGCGCAGGGACGCGGCCGCCGAGCACACGTCGCGCGCCCGGTCCATGGCTGTCACCAGGCCCGGATCGGATGGCAGACCGGACACATCGGGCCAGCCGGTCAGGTGGACGGACCGCCCACCGGTCAGGCCGCGCCAGATCTCCTCGGTGACCAGCGGCAGCAGCGGTGCCGTCACCCGGCAGGTGACCTCAAGGGCCGTGTAGAGCGTGCCGAACGCCTCGTGCGCCACCGAGGCGTCGGCGCCCGAAGTCCCCCAGAACCTCTCGCGGGATCTCCGCACGTACCAGTTGGTCAGGACTTCGAGGAACGTGCGCACGCTGTCGCAGGCGCTCGCGACCTCGTAGTGATCGAGCTGCCACTGCACCGTCTCGGTGAACTGGCGCAGCTTGGCCAGCAGGTAGCGGTCGAGCACGTGGCTGGATGCGGCGGGTTGCGACGCCTCGTACCTGGCGACGTTGGCGTAGAGCTGGAAGAAGTACCAGCTGTTCCACAGCGGGATCAGCACCTGGCGCACGCTGTCGCGGATTCCCTGTTCGGTGACGATCAGGTTGCCGCCGCGCAGGATCGGCGAGGACATCAGGAACCAGCGCATAGCGTCGGCGCCGTCCCGGTCGAAGACCTCGCGCACGTCCGGGTAGTTGCGCAGCGACTTGGACATCTTCTGGCCGTCCGAGCCCAGCACGATGCCGTGGCTCACGCACGTCTTGAAGGCCGGCCGGCCGAACAGGGCCGACGCCAGGACGTGCATCGTGTAGAACCAGCCGCGGGTCTGGCCGATGTACTCCACGATGAAGTCACCGGGGAAGTGGGACTGGAACCAGCCGGCGTTCTCGAACGGGTAGTGCACCTGCGCGAATGACATCGAGCCGGATTCGAACCAGCAGTCCAGCACGTCGGTGACCCGGCGCATGACCGACCGGCCGGACGGGTCGTCCGGGTTCGGCCGGGTCAGCTCGTCGATGGCCGGCCGGTGCAGGTCCGTCACCTCGGCGCCGAAGTCCTCCGCCAGCTCGGCCAGGGAGCCGTACACATCCACCCTGGGGAACCGCGGGTCGTCGGACTTCCAGACCGGGATCGGGCTGCCCCAGTACCGGTTGCGGCTGATCGACCAGTCCCGGGTGTTCTCCAGCCACTTGCCGAACTGCCCGTGCTTGACGTGCTCGGGCACCCAGGTGATCTGCTCGTTGAGTTCGAGCATCCGGTCACGGATGGCCGTGGTCGACACGAACCAGGAGGAAACCACCATGTAGATGAGCGGGTTGCGGCACCGCCAGCAGTGCGGATAGGAGTGCTCGCAGGTCTCCTGCCGCAGCAGCACCGTGCCCGGCGTCGTCGCGCCGGCCGGCCCGGCGGCGCCTTCGGCGTCCGCCCGGGTCCGGGCCGTGAGGTGGTCGGTGATGACGCTGTTCGCGTCGAAGACGTGCAGGCCGGCGTACTCTTCGACCGGGAAGGTGAACCTGCCGTCCGGGCCGACCGGAACCACCGGGGTGATCCCGTACTGGTCGGTCAGCAGCTTGTCCTCTTCACCGAAGGCCGGCGCGAGGTGCACCACACCGGTTCCGTCCGATGTCGTGACGTAGTCCGCGTGCAGCACCACATGAGAGTTCGGGTGGCCGGTGAAGTAGCTGAACGGCGGGGTGTAGCGCAGCCCGGTCAGGTCGCTGCCCTTGCACCGGCGCACGATCCGCGGTTCACCGTCCGGCGCCAGCTCCCGCGCGTAGGCCGGCAGCCTCGCCTCCGCCAGCAGGTAGCGCTCGGTCTTTCCGGTGACCCCGGATTCGGCGACGACGTAATCGACGTCGTTGTGCACGGCCATGGCCAGGTTGGATGGCAGCGTCCATGGCGTCGTGGTCCAGATCAGCGCGAGTTCTCCGGTTTCCAGCCGGTAGCCGACGGTCACGGCCGGGTCGCGGCGCGGCTGGTAGACGTCCTCGTCCATCCGCAGCTCGTGCGCCGACAGCGGCGTCTCGTCGTTCCAGCAGTACGGCAGGCACCGGTACCCCTCGTAGACCAGGCCCTTGTCGTAGAGCTGCTTGAACGCCCAGATGACGCTCTCCATGTAGCTCAGGTCGAGGGTCTTGTAGTCGTTGCCGAAGTCCACCCACCGGGCCTGCCGGGTGACGTAGTCGCGCCATGCCTGGGTGTACCGCAGGACCGACGCCCGGCACGCCTCGTTGAACCTGGCGATGCCGAAGTCCTGCTCGATTTCCTCCTTGGTCTTGATGCCAAGCTGCCGCATCGCCTCGAGCTCGGCCGGCAGACCGTGGGTGTCCCAGCCGAACCGGCGCTCCACCCGCTTCCCGCGCATGGTCTGGTAGCGCGGGATCAGGTCCTTGACATAGCCGGTCAGCAGGTGGCCGTAATGCGGCAGGCCGTTCGCGAACGGGGGACCGTCATAGAACACGAACTCGTCGGAGCCGTTCTCGCCCGCGGGACGGTTTTCCACGGACGCGCGGAACGTGTCGTCGGCCGCCCAGTACTCCAGGACCCATTCCTCGATCTGCGGGAAACGAGGAGTGGGCGGCACGCCCTCGTCGCGCTTGCCCGCAGATGCCTTGGGATAGATCATTCGGTGGTTCCCTCCGGGTCGGTCCGCAACTCCGGCGAGGACGGCATCCCAGGGCCACCGGCCCGGGCGACACCGCGGTACCACCTCGCTTGCCACCACGCCAGCCAGGGATCTGGCTGATATGACGACCGCTCATTCGACAGGCTGTGACGGGCCCACCCGTCCGGTTCTACTGAGGTGCAGGCACCCGTTCTTCCGGAGGCTCCCCGGTGATAGCCGGATCAACGCCGCGCTGCCACTTAGGTTACCGTGTGCCCGGGGGCCGTTCCGCCTACCCGCTGGAGGCGTCATGACAGAGCAAGAGCCGGATCAGCCCGCTAGCGAGTTCCGCCGCGACCGCCGGGAGCACGGCGGCAGCCCGGAGCACATCGATGACGAGCAGCTCGCCCGGCTGGCCGAGGAGGAGCGGGTCGAGGCCGGGGTCGACGACTTCGACCCCGATGAGGTGCCGCCGGCGACCGACACGCCGCCGCAGCCCTTCGATGTCAGCGAGACCGATGTCTATCAGGAGGCCAGGGCGGAGATCCGGCGCGAGTATGACAAGGACGAACTGCGTGTCGAGCACGAGCGTGACCCGTTCCCGCCCAGCCACTACGACTCCTGAGCCGCGGCCCGCCCGGCCGCCGGCCGTGCCGGGGTCCGGGGCGAGTTTGCAATGGCCGCCGTCCGGACTTATCCTCCGTTGACCGCGCTGTTTCAAGATCATCGCTATTTCAAGATCTTTACAGTGCAGGGATTCGCCGACATTTCGCGCCACGGGAGGTCCGAGATGGCAGAAGCCACCCGTTCCGGCGCCGCGGCTCTCCCGGTCCGGCCGGGTGAGAAGCCCTGGACCGAGGCCGAACTCGACGAGGTCCGCATGGAGCTCGAAGCCGAAGTGACCGAGCTGACCGCGGAGATCGCCAAGGCCGAGTCCGACATCGCCGACCGGATGGGGGACGCGGTCGCGGACGCCGGCGATGACCAGGCCGACGCCGGGGCGAAGACGTTCCAGCGCGAGCATGACCTTGCCCTCACCCACAACGCCAAGGAGCTTCTGGCGCAGAACGAGCGGGCGCTGGCCAGGATCGCGGCGGGGACCTACGGGGTATGCGAGTCCTGCGGCGAGCCCATCGGGAAGGCGCGCTTGCAGGCCTTCCCCCGGGCCACCCTGTGTGTCTCGTGCAAGCAGCGTGAAGAGCGCCGCTGACCCGCCGATGACTGACACCGGCGCGGACATGCAAGGCGCGGGGCAGCCCGGCGAGCCCGGCGAGCCCGGCGGTCCGGAGCGTTCCAGGCCGGGCCGCCTGTACGTCACCGTCCTGGCCGGCGTTGCCGTGTTCGTGCTGGCCGCCGACCTCATCTCGAAGGCCATCGTGGTGGCCGACCTGGCCGGCCATGCCCCGATCCGGCTGCTCGGCGGCCTGCTGACGATCCGGCTGCTGCGCAACAGCGGCGCGGCGTTCAGCATCGGGACCTCGATGACGATCGTGTTCACCGCGATCGCGGCCGGCGTGATCGTCTTCATCCTGCGGACCGCGCGGAAGCTGCGCAGCCTGCCCTGGGCGATCACGCTCGGGCTGCTGCTCGGCGGCGCCACCGGCAACCTGTCGGACCGGCTGTTCCGCGCGCCCGGGCCGATGCGGGGCTCGGTGGTGGACTGGATAGAGCTGCCACACTGGCCGGTGTTCAACCTGGCCGATTCGGCCATCGTCTGCGGTGGCGTGCTGGCCGTCCTGCTGGCCATCCGCGGGCTGCGGATCGATGGCACGCGCGAGCCGGCCGGGCCGCCGCAGCCGCCCGGCCCGCACGACAAGACCAGCCACGCCAGCCAGGCCAACCGCGCCAGCCAGGCCGGCCCGGCGAACCAGGCCGCCCAGCCCGGAGCGGCCGACTGAAGATCCTTTCAAAATCATCAAAACGATCATGAAGCTCAGGAGGATTCGTCAAGACCGGCCAGCGAGGGCAGCCGATTTGGCCTGCCCGGGTGCCGGTGCGGATGGCAGCGCGGCAACTGACTTGCGGCAGCCTGGGAAGATCCGTGTTCTGAAAGGACCTTTGCCGTGACGCTGGACCAGCGCCATGTGCCCGTTCCCGAGGGCCTGGACGGTGAGCGGCTCGACGCGGCGCTGGCCCGGATGTTCGGGCTGTCCCGGGCGAAGGCGGCCGACCTGATCGCCGGCGGCCTGGTGCTCGTCGGCGGGCAGCAGGCGCAGAAGTCACACCGGGTCGAGGCCGGGTCATGGCTGGACGTGACGCTGCCACCGGCCGGCGGCGGCCAGTCCGGTGCGGCCGCAGAGCGTGTTTCCGGCCAGGAAAGCAGTGCTGCCGGGCACGGGCGCGTCCCCGGCCTCAACGTGCTCTACGAAGACTCCGACATCCTGGTCGTGGACAAGCCGGTGGGTGTCGCCGCGCACCCCACGCCCGGCTGGACCGGGCCGACCGTCACCGGCGGCCTGCAGGCCGCCGGCCATTCGGTCGCCACCAGTGGCGCCGCCGAACGGCAGGGCATCGTGCACCGGCTGGACGCGAACACCACCGGCCTGATGGTCGTGGCCAAGAGCGAGACCGCCTACAGCGCGCTCAAACGGGCCTTCCGGGAGCGCGCGGTGGACAAGCGCTACCACGCCCTGGTGCAGGGCCACCCCGACCCGCTGCGCGGCACGGTGGACGCGCCGATCGGCCGGCACCCCTCCGGTGATGGCAGGTTCGCCGTCGTCGCCGGTGGCCGGCCGAGCGTCACCCACTACGACACCATCGAAGCCTTCCGCGGCGCCAGCCTGACCGAGGTGCGCCTGGAGACCGGGCGGACGCACCAGATCCGCGTCCACATGGCGGCGATCAGGCACCCGTGCGTGGGTGACCTGCTGTATGGCGCCGACCCGGTCCTGGCCAGGCAGCTAGGGATCACCAGGCAGTGGCTGCATGCGGTGAGCCTGTCGTTCGCCCACCCGGCCGACGGCCGGCCGGCCGGGTTCCACAGCGATTACCCGGCCGATCTGGCCCGCTCCCTCGACATCCTGCGCGGCCAGGATTGACCGGGCAGAAGTGACGCGGCTACGGCCGGCCGGGGCTTGCCCGAGACAGCCCACGGGCGATCGGCGAGCCTCTATGTTAAGGATCTTGCCCGGGGTTAGGCTTGTTCTTGCCGGGTCGGTGCCACCATTCACGGAAGTTTGACCTGCGGGTTTACTCCCGATGGTGTTACTGGCCACTTCCCCCGGTTGGTTGACGAGCGCCCGCGAGGGCGTTCTTACGCATGCCCGAAGGAGGCGGTGTCACTCATGACGGCAGCCGGGGTGGACCCCAAGGATTCGTTCGTCCACCTGCACGTGCACACCGAGTACTCGATGCTGGACGGCGCGGCCCGGCTGCAGGACCTGTTCTCCCAGTGCCAGCAGGCCGGCATGCCGGCCATCGCGATGACCGACCACGGCAACCTCTACGGCGGCTACGACTTCTGGAACAAGGCCACCGCCGCCGGGGTCAAGCCGATCATCGGGATCGAGGCGTACCTGGCGCCCGAGCACCGCAAGCACCGCCAGCCGGTCCGCTGGGGCAGCCCAGGCCAGTCCGGCGACGACATCTCCGGTGCCGGTGCCTACACCCACATGACGCTGCTCGCCGAGACCACCGAGGGTATGCACAACCTGTTCCGGCTGTCCTCCCTGGCCTCCATCGAGGGGTACTTCCGCAAGCCGCGGATGGACCGTGAGCTGCTCGCCCAGTACGCCAAGGGGATCATCGCGACCACCGGCTGCCCGTCGGGTGAGGTGCAGACCAGGCTGCGGCTCGGTCAGTACCGCCAGGCCGTCGAGGCGGCCGCGGCCTACCGCGACATCTTCGGCCCGGATAACTTCTTCGTCGAGATCATGGACCACGGGCTCGACATCGAGTTGCGGGTCCGCGACGGCCTGCGCCAGATCGCTGCCGAGCTCTCGCTGCCCTGGGTCGTCACCAACGATTCGCACTACACCAGGCCGTCCGACGCGCAGGCGCACGAGGTGCTGCTGTGCGTGCAGACCGGGTCCAACCTGGCCGACCCCGGCCGGTTCAAGTTCGACGGCACCGGCTACTACGTGAAGTCTCCCGCCGAGATGCGTGCGGTGAGCACGGCCGGGGAATGGCAGGCGGGCTGCGATTCGACGCTGCTCATCGCCGAACGCTGCGAGGTGGCGTTCACCAAGCAGAACCTGATGCCGAAGTACCCGGTGCCCGAGGGCGAGACCGAGGAGAGCTGCTTCCGCGCCGAGGTGTGGCGGGGGATGGAGCGCCGCTACCCCGGTGGCTACGACGAGCAGCGCCGCCAGCAGGCCGAGTACGAGATGGGCATCATCACCACGATGGGATTCTGCTCGTACTTCCTGGTCGTGGCCGACTTCATCATGTGGGCCAAGCGCAACGGGATCCGGGTCGGTCCCGGCCGCGGCTCCGCGGCGGGCAGCATCGTCGCCTACGCGCTGGGCATCACCGACCTCGACCCGCTCAACCACGGGCTGGTGTTCGAACGGTTCCTCAATCCCGAACGCGTCTCGATGCCCGACATCGACATCGACTTCGACGAGCGCCGGCGCGGTGACGTGATCCGCTACGTCACCGAGAAGTACGGCGATGACCGGGTGGCCCAGATCATCACCTACGGCACGATCAAGGCCAAGGCCGCGGTCAAGGATGCCACCCGGGTGCTCGGCTACCCTTATGCGCTCGGCGACCGGATCACCAAGGCTTTCCCCCCCGCCGTAATGGGGAAGGACATCCCGCTCACCGGTGTCTTCGACCCGGCCCACCCCCGCTACGGGGAGGCCGGTGAGATCCGCGCCCTGTACGAGGCCGAGTCCGAGGTCCGCCAGGTCATCGACACGGCCAAGGGCCTGGAGGGGCTGATCCGCCAGGCCGGTGTACACGCGGCCGGCGTGATCATGAGCAGCGAGCCGATCATCGACCGCATACCGGTGTGGAAGCGCGAGGCCGACGGCGCGATCATCACCCAGTTCGACTACCCGGCGTGTGAGAGCCTGGGCCTGCTCAAGATGGACTTCCTGGGCCTGCGCAACCTCACCGTGCTGGACGACGCGGTGGCCGGCATCAAGGACAACCGCGGCCAGGAGATCGTCCTGGAGCATCTGCCGCTGGATGACAAGCCCACCTACGAACTGCTTGCCCGCGGCGACACGCTGGGGATCTTCCAGTTCGACGGCGGCCCGATGCGGGCCCTGCTGCGCAGCATGCGGCCAGACAACTTCGAGGACATCTCCGCGGTGGGCGCGCTGTACCGGCCGGGCCCGATGGGTGCGAACGCGCACAACGAATACGCCGACCGCAAGAACGGCCGCAAACCGGTGGTCCCCATCCACCCGGAGCTGGCCGAGTCGCTGGCCGAGGTCCTTGGCAGCACCTACGGGCTGATCGTCTACCAGGAGCAGGTCATGTCGATCGCCCAGGTGGTGGCCGGCTACTCCCTGGGCAGCGCCGACCTGCTCCGCCGGGCCATGGGCAAGAAGAAGAAGGAGATCCTCGACAAGGAGTTCGAGCCGTTCGCCGCGGGCATGAAGGCCAACGGCTATTCCGATTCGGCGATCAAGACGCTCTGGGACATCCTGGTCCCGTTCTCCGACTACGCGTTCAACAAGGCGCACAGCGCCGCCTACGGCGTGGTGTCCTACTGGACCGCCTACCTCAAGGCCAACTACCCGGCCGAGTACATGGCCGCCCTGCTCACCTCGATCTCCGGCGACAAGGACAAGAGTGCCCTCTACCTGAGCGAATGCCGCCGGATGGGGATCAAGGTACTGCCCCCGGACGTAAACGCATCGGCGGCCAACTTCACCCCGGTCGGCGCCGACATCAGGTTCGGCCTGGCCGCGATCCGCAACGTCGGCATCAACGTGGTGGACGCGATCGTGGCGACCAGGCGGTCCAAGGGCGCGTTCACCAGCTTCGCCGACTTCCTGCGCAAGGTCCCGGTCACGGTGTGCAACAAGCGGGTCATCGAGTCGCTGGTCAAGGCCGGCGCGTTCGACTCGCTCGGCCATCCGCGCAAGGGCCTGGTGCTGATCCACGAGCAGTCCGTCGACCAGGTGATCGATGTCAAGCGCCAAGAAGCTGCCGGTCAGGATACGTTGTTCGGTGACGACGCCGAGGCCGAGACGATGTTCGACATCCCGGTCCCTGAGGGTGAGTGGGAGAAGTCCGTCCTGCTCGGCTTCGAGCGGGAGATGCTCGGCCTGTACGTCTCCGATCACCCGCTGCTCGGGCTGGAGCACGTGCTGGCCACCGGGACCGACTGCTCCATCGCGCAACTGCTCGGCTCCACCGAGCCGGGCGCCGAGTACGGCGAGCCCGACCGCAGGCGCGGCGGCCGGGACGACGGCCAGGTGGTCGCCGTCGGCGGCATCCTGTCCGGCCTGACCCGCAAGGTCACCAAGCAGGGCAACACCTGGGCGCAGGCCACCCTGGAGGATCTCGAAGGCGCCATCGAGGTGCTGTTCTTCCCGGCCACCTACCAGACCTGCGCTGCTTACCTCGCCGAGGACGCCATCCTCGTGGTCAAGGGCAGGCTGGACCGGCGCGACGAGGTGCCGAAGCTGATCGCCATGGACGTGAAGGTGCCGGATACCACGCCGGGTGAGGGCGGCCCTTTCGTGGTTGAGATGCCGGTGGCCCGGTGCGTGGCGCCGGTGGTGGAGCAACTGCGCGAGGTGCTCCGGACGCACCCGGGAGCCACCGAGGTGCACCTGCGGCTCGCCGGGAAGCAGAAGACCACCGTTGTCCGGCTGGACGACAAACTGCGCGTCTCGCCGTCACCGGCCCTGCTCGGGGATCTCAAGCAGTTGCTGGGCCCGGGTTGTGCCGGGATGGCCAGCTAGGCATCCCAAGGCGGCCAGCCCTGCTCGCTGGCCTCGGCCAGCTTCGCCGTGGGCCCGCAGTATTTACCCGGGGCCGAGCCCCCGGACCCCCCACGAACGGGGCTGGGGATTTTGCCATTTACGCGGGCCGGCCCCCGGAACCCCTATGCGTCCCGCAGCTTGAGGGTCACTGCCCAGGCGATGAGCAGGGCGGCGGTCCAGCCGCAGAAGACGGCGAAGCCGCCCCAGGCTGGCAGGACCTGGCCGGAGACCGGGCGGATCTGGTAGACCAGGCGGCCCGCCGAGGTGGGCAGGTAGTCGTGGATGTGGTGGCCCCAGGTGCCCGGGATCAGGGTGGACAGCGGCTCCAGGACGATGACGAAGGCGATGACGCCGGCGATCGCGCCCGCGGTGTGCCGGATCAGGCCGCCGATGGCCATCGAGAACAACCCCAGGACGGTCAGGTAGAGGCCGGCGCCGACGACGGCACGGGCCACGTGCGGGCCGCTCAGCGAGACCGGGACGTGGCTGTGCAGGATCGCCGAGCCGAGGAAGAACGCGGCGAAGCAGACGACCTCGGCCAGCACGAAGATCAGCGCGGTGAACGTGATCGCCTTGGCGGTCAGCATGTGCAGGCGGCGGGGGACGGCCAGCAAGGAGGCCCGGATCGCGCCGGTCGAGTACTCGGACGAGATCACCAGGATGCCGAGCACGACGATGGTGAGCTGGCCGAACTCCACCGAGGCGCCGAGGATCGTGGCGACCGGGTCGCCGATGACGGTGGCCCGTGACGCAGCGCCGATCTTGTGCCACTGCGCCTCGGTGATGCCGGCGATCAGGCCGGTCAGCCCGAGGGTGAGGATCACCAGCAGGACCAGCGACCAGATGGTGGAGCGAACCGAGCGGAGCTTCGTCCATTCGCTTTGCAGCAGGCGGCCGAACCCCTGGTGCCCGGGCGGCGGCAGCGGGGTCATCTGCACCGGGGGCGTCGCGGCGGTCATGAGCCACTCCGTTCGCCCGGCACGGCGGCCGTACTGGGTGGTGACGGGGCGGGGGCCTGGTGCTGGCCGTACTCGACGCTGTCGGCGGTCATTTCCATGAACGCTTCCTCCAGGGACCCCGTCTGCGGGGTGAGCTCGTGCAGCACGACCGAGGTGGCGGCCGCGAGTTCGCCGATCCGCGGCGCGGGGATGCCGGTGACGGTGAGGGCGGCGGCCGGCTGCCCGCCCGCGGCGGCCGCTATGGCGTTCCCGTCCGAAGGCGCCACCGAGACGTGCCCGCCCTCGGCGGTGATCGCGCTGGCCAGCCGGTCCGGGTCGGGCGTGCGGACGAGCACCGACTGCCGGGTACGGCTGCCGATGAACTCCTGCGTGCTGCAGTCCGCGATAAGCTCGCCCCGGCCGATCACGATCAGGTGATCAGCGGTGACGGCCATCTCGTTCATCAGGTGGCTGGAGACGAACACGGTGCGCCCCTCGGCGGCCAGCCGCTTCATCAGGTTGCGGATCCACAGGATGCCCTCGGGGTCGAGGCCGTTCACCGGCTCGTCCAGCAGGAACACCTGCGGGTCGCCGAGCAGCGCCGCGGCGATGCCCAGGCGCTGGCTCATGCCCAGCGAGAATCCGCCGGTCCGCTTGTTCGCCACCGCGCCGAGCCCGACCAGGTCGATCACCTGCCGCACCCGCTGCCGTGGCAGCCCCTGGGTCTGGGCCAGGAAGAGCAGGTGGTCGAAGGCCGTCCGGCCGGTGTGCACCGAACGGGCCTCCAGCAGGGCTCCCACCGTACGCAGCGGGCTGGCGAGCTCGCGGTAGTGCTTGCCGTCGATGGTGGCGGTGCCGCCGTCAGGGCGGTCCAGGCCCAGTATGAGCCGCATCGTGGTGGACTTGCCCGCCCCGTTCGGGCCGAGAAATCCGGTGACCTTGCCAGGCTCGACGGTGAACGAGAGCTGGTTTACCGCCACCTTCGGGCCGTACCGTTTGGTCAGAACACGAGCCTCGATCATGGGACCCCCAGTTGACCGGTTAACCATTCTCGCCGGGCGCACATGTGTGGTTAACCAATCTCTTATCTAGCACAAGTCGCGCCCGCCGT
This sequence comes from Streptosporangiaceae bacterium, assembly GCA_035308365.1. GTDB lineage: Bacteria > Actinomycetota > Actinomycetes > Streptosporangiales > Streptosporangiaceae > PALSA-505. The sequence goes on along the minus strand of DATGGU010000179.1, from coordinate 25,636 downwards.
GGAGCGCATTGCGGTCCGGCCTCCGGTACAGCCGCAGGGTGCGGGCGGCAGATTCTTGCATTCAGATCGCCGGTGTCGCGTACCCTGCTGCCCAGAATGACGCAACCCGGCCAGTATCCCGACGCACCGCGCAGCGGGCCTGTGCCCGCCACTGCTCCCGGTCCGGCCCAGGCCGCCCGGCGAATGGGCGCGGCGGCCAGGTTCGGCGGCGCGGTTGCCGTCCTGCTCGCCACCGCGGCGGCGAGCGCCGCGGCAGGCCTGCTCGCCGGGTTCCTCTGGTCGGCGGTCGCGCCCAGGGCGCTGCTCGTCGTGCAGAGCCGTGGCGTCGCCTACGTCGCGAACCCGGAGACCAGCGCGTTCATCGCCGCCGAAGGGTGGTTCTGCCTGCTGACCGCGGCGGCCGGGCTGCTGTGCGGGGTGGCCGGTTACTTCATCGTGGTCCGCAGGCACGGCGCGGTAGCGGTGACCGGCCTCGTCCTCGGTGGTGTGGCCGCGGCCGTGCTGGCCATGTGGACCGGGCAGCAGCAGGGACTCGCCGGGTTCCGGTCCCAGCTCGCCTCCAGCCCGGTCGGGGCCCAGTTGCACGAGCCGCTCGCCCTGGCCGGGCGTGGCGCGCTCGCCTTCTGGCCGCTGTTCGCCGCGTTCACCGTGGGCGCCATCGAGCTGGCCAGCCAGCCGGCCGAGCGCAAGCGCGCGGAGCTGGCCCTCGAGGGCGAGAGCGGCGCTAGCTGACCAGGGTGCGCAGGCGCCGGACCGGAGGTGTGCCGTGGGCGAGCATGCGGTCGTGCAGCTCCCGTTCGGGCTGCCCGGGGCTGGCCGCCTTCAGCTCGGCGGCGAGGTCGGCGACCTCGGTATACCCGACGTAGTAGGTGGACAGCTGGGTGGAGGTGAGCTGCGCGCGGCGCCACTTGCCGGCCGCCTCGCCTTCTTCCTGGAACCCGCGGCCGGTCATCAGGCTCATCGCCTCGGCCTCGGTCATCCCCTGGGTGTGCACCCCGGCGTCGAGGATCGCGTTCATGATCATGCGGAGCTGCATCTTCAGCTGCTGCATCCGCACCTTGCGAGGGTCGCCCAGGCCCGGGTACTCGTGGATGGCCATGAGCTCTTCGGCGTAGACCGCCCAGCCTTCGACGAACGACCCCGACCGCAGCGCCGAGCGCAGCGGGGTGGGCGTGCCGGTGAACCGCCGGGAGTGCCCCAGCTGCACGAAGTGGCCGGGCATCGCCTCGTGGATCATCAGGTTGTGCACCATGTGCCGGTTGTACTCGCGGTAGAACGAGGCCACCCGTTCGGCCGGCCAGGCCGCCGGGGTGGGGGAGACCGCGACGAACGTCGGCATGCCCCGGGGCTCCAGCGGGCCCGGTGAGTCGCAGTAGGCGACCGCGACGCCGCGGTCGATCTCCGGCATCTCGATCAGGTCGACCGGGTCGTCGTGGACGGTCACCAGCTTGTGCGCGGTGACGAAGGCGGCCTGCTGGGCCAGCGCGCCGCGGCACAGCTCCAGGATGGTCTTGTCGTCCGGCGCGTCGGCGGCCAGCGAGCCGAGCACCTGCCGCACCACCGCAGCGCGGTCGGTGCCGCTGGCCGGCCCTGCCAGCCCGGCCGCCAGCCCGGCCATTTCCTCGCTCACCCGGTCCAGGTCGGCGAGCGCCCTGGCCAGGATCGCGCCGTCGTCCGCCTCGGCGTCCAGGGTGAGCGACAGCTTGCGGGCGAATCGTTCGGGGCCGGTCCGCGGGTCGGCGAACCCGCCGTTCGCATTGCCCTCGTCCAGCTTGGCGGACAGCCAGGCGCGATGCTCGTCCAGTGCTTCCAGAGCGGCCGGCCGCACGGCGCCGATCTGGGCCGCACACTGCCGTAGGGCTGGCGTCGCGCCGGAACGGTGCTGTGCGTCCTCGAGCGCCTGGTCGATCTCTTTGGTCACCAGTGAAATCGTGCCGGTGAACTGGCCGATGGCGGTCTCCAGGTGCACCCGCGGCATGGGCCCGAGCAGGTTGCGGGCACCGGCCAGCGCCCCGGGCACCTCGGCGAGCCGCCCGGCCACCGATGCCAGCCTCTCGGGCAGTGGGGCGAAGTCCCTGGCCAGCAGCAGCCGGATGGCCCGGCCCGGGTTGGCGACCAGCGGGTTCCAGGTGTGTTCCCGCATCGCCTCCCGCTCGTACATCCGCCGTTTCAGCGCGGTGCCGAGCATGGCGGCGTCCACCTGGTTCTCCGGGCTCAGCGTGGCGTGGTCGATGGCCGCCAGCCTGGCCGTGAAACCCTCCAGGGCCTGCCGCTCGGCGTCGAGCGCGGCCTGGGTGAACACCGGCAGATGCGCGTCGAAGCGGTGATCGCCGAGGGCGGTGGCGAACTCGGGAAGCCGCTCGCCGGTGTCGTCGAGGTAAGCGGTGGCCAGTTCGGTGAAGGCGAGGTCGGCCTGGCTGCTGGTGTCGTGCTGGTGGGTCACCGGTGGTTCACTTTCGTCTGTGGTCCGGACACTGGCCCCGGTATGCCGGACGCTGGTCCGATAAGAGTGCCACGCAGGCCGTACGCTCGCATCAGGGTGTCCCGCCGTGATGCACAGCCGCCACGCTGCGCGGTGGCCCGATAGGCTGAGCCAATGCTTGCCACGATTGACCTGCGGGGCAGGGCCGCACCGGAGCTGACCAGGGCTGCCCTGCACGGCGTGCTGCCCAGGGCCGTCCTGGACGTGGCCACCGCGGCGCTGCAGGTCCAGCCGGTCTGCGAGGACGTGCGGCGCCGCGGCGCCGCGGCGGTGCGTGAGTACACCCGCCGGTTCGACGGGGTGGACCTGGCCTCGACCGCAGTCCCGGCCGGTGCGCTCGACGACGCGCTCGGCAAGCTGGACGAGCAGGTGCGGGCGGCCCTCACCGAGGCGGCCCGGCGCGCCACCCTGGTGCACCGGGCCCAGTTGCGCGGGGACATCGTCACGCCGGTCGCCGACGGGCTGACGGTCACCGGCCGGTTCGTGCCGGTGGGCCGGGCCGGGGTTTACGTGCCGGGCGGTCTGACCGCCTACCCCTCGTCGGTGGTCATGAACGTCGTCCCGGCCCAGGTCGCCGGGGTTGGTGAGATCGCCGTGGCATCGCCGCCGCAGGCGGCCCACGGCGGCCTGCCGCATCCGGCGGTGCTGGCCGCCTGCGCGCTGCTGGGGGTGAGCGAGGTGCACGCCGTTGGCGGCGCACAGGCGCTCGCCATGCTCGCCTACGGCACACCCGAGTGCGACCCCGTGGACGTGGTCACCGGCCCGGGGAACGTCTACGTGGCCGCGGCCAAGCGGGTACTGCGCGGCGTGGTCGGCACCGACGGCGAGAACGGGCCGACCGAGATAGCGATCGTGGCCGATGACACGGCCAGCCCCAGGTACCTGGCTGCCGACCTGATCGCGCAGGCCGAGCACGACCCGCTTGCCGCATGCCTGCTCATCACCCCCGACGCCGGCCTGGCCGGCCGGGTAGCGGCCGAGCTGGCTCACAGCGTCCGGGCGGCCGGCCATCGTGAGCGGGTCGAGGCCGCGCTGGCCGGGCAGTCCGCCCAGGTGATCACCGGCGATATGGACGCCGCCCTGGCCGTGGCGGACGCCTGGGCGCCCGAGCACCTGGAGATTCAGGCCAGGAACGCCGGTGAGCTGGCCCGGCGGGTGCGCAGCGCCGGGGCCGTCTTCGCCGGGCCGTTCGCGCCGGTCTCGCTCGGGGACTACCTGGCCGGATCGAATCACGTGCTGCCCACCGGCGGGTCGGCGCGGCACACCTCGGGCCTGTCCGTGCTGCCCTTCCTTCGGCTGGTCAACGTCGTGGAATGCAGCCAGGCCGCGCTGGCGGCCACGCTGCCGCAGGTGGCTGCCCTCGGCGGCGCCGAAGACCTGCCAGCGCATGTAGCCGCGGTCGCCACCCGGGGCGCCCCGTGACCCCCATGGACACCCTGCCGCTGCGCCCTGAGCTGGCCGGGCTCGAACCCTACGGCGCACCGCAGCTGGACGTGCCGGTCCGGCTGAACACCAACGAGAACCCCTACCCGCCGCCGGAGGCGCTGGTCGGGGAGATCGCCGAGGCGGCGGCCGGCGCCGCGGCCTCGCTGAACCGCTACCCGGACCGGGACGCGACCGAGCTGCGGGCCGGCCTGGCCGGCTATCTCGGGCACGGGCTGACCTGGCGGCAGGTCTGGGCGGCCAACGGGTCCAACGAGATCCTTCAGCAGCTGCTGCAGGCGTTCGGCGGGCACGGCCGCACCGCGCTCGGCTTCGAGCCGTCCTACTCGATGCACCCGCTGATCGCCCGGATCACCGGCACCGCCTGGCTGAACGCCGGCCGGCCCGGCGACTTCCGGCTGGACGCCGATTACGCCGCCGGGCGGGTCCGCGAGGCCGCGCCCGGCCTGGTGTTCCTCACCTCGCCGAACAACCCCACCGGAACCGCGCTGCCGCTGGAGGTGATCGAGGCGGTCTGCGCGGCCGCGCCCGGCATGGTCGTGGTGGACGAGGCCTACGCCGAGTTCGCCCGGCCGGGCACCCGCAGTGCCCTGGAACTGCTGCCCGGCTACCCGCGGCTCGTGGTCACCCGGACCATGTCCAAGGCGTTCGCGCTGGCCGGCGCCAGGGTCGGCTACCTGGCCGCGGACCCCAGGGTGATCGGCGCCCTGCTTGTCGTCCGGCTGCCCTACCATCTGTCCGCGCTGACCCAGGCGGCCGCCAGGGCCGCGCTGCGCCGGTCCGGTGAGCTGCTCGAATGTGTGGCGCAGTTGCGCGCCGAACGCGACCGGACCGCGGACTGGCTGCGCGGTCTCGGGCTGCGGGTGGCCGAGTCGGACGCCAACTTCGTCATGTTCGGCGGCCTGGCCGACCGGCACGCCGTCTGGCAGGGACTGCTCGACCGGGGGGTGCTGATCCGCGAGACCGGCCCGCCGGGGTGGCTGCGGGTGAGCATCGGCACGCCGGACGAGATGACCGTGTTCCGCACCGCACTCAGCGCGGTGCTCGACACCCCCAGGACCGGGCGGTGAACAACCGGGTGGCGCGGGTGGAGCGCCTCACCAACGAGACCCAGGTGCTGGTTGAGCTCGACCTGGACGGGATCGGGGTGGTTGACGTCGCCACCCGGGTGCCGTTCTTCGACCACATGCTGGCCCAGCTCGGCAGGCACGGCAGCCTGGACCTGAGCGTGCGGGCCAGCGGCGACATCGAGGTGGACGCGCACCACACGGTGGAGGACACCGCGATCGTGCTCGGTGAGGCGCTGCGCCAGGCGCTCGGCGACAAGTCGGGGATCACCCGGTTCGGCAACGCGCTCGTGCCGCTGGACGAGGCGCTGGTGCAGGCCGCGGTGGACCTGTCCGGGCGGCCGTATGTGGTGCACCAGGAGCCGGACGCCATGCCGCCCCTGATCGGCACCTATGACACGACGCTGACCAGGCATTTCTTCGAGACGCTCGGCAGCGTCGCCGGGATCTGCATCCACGTGCTCGTGCTGTCCGGGCGTAACCCCCACCACATCGTGGAGGCGCAGTTCAAGGCCGTGGCCCGGGCGCTGCGCGCCGCCGCCGCCCCGGACCCGCGGGCCGGCGGCGTGCCCAGCACCAAAGGGGTTCTGTGAAGCCCAGGGTCGTCGTCCTCGATCACGGCTCGGGCAACCTGCGGTCCGCCCAGCGGGCGCTGGAGCGGGCCGGCGCGCAGGTCACGGTCACCGCCGCGTTCGGCGAGGCGATGAACTGCGACGGCCTGGTCGTGCCCGGCGTCGGCGCGTTCGCCGCCTGCATGGCCGGGCTGCGCGCGGTCCGCGGTGACATGATCATCGACCGCCGGCTGGCCGGGGCGCGGCCGGTGCTCGGCATCTGTGTCGGCATGCAGGTGCTGTTCGAGACCGGCGACGAGCACGGCGTGCGGACCCAGGGCATCGGCGAGTGGCCCGGCACGGTCGGCCGCCTGAAGGCGCCGGTGCTGCCGCACATGGGCTGGAACACCGTCACCCCGGCCGCGGGCTCGGCGCTGCTGGCGGGCCTGGACCCGGGTACCCGGTTCTACTTCGTGCACTCCTACGCCGCGACCTCCTGCCCCTGGGAGCCCGCGGCCAGGCTGCCGGGGCCGCTGCTGAGCTGGGCCGAGCACGGCGAGCCGTTCATCGCCGCGGCCGAGCACGGGCCGCTGTGGGCGACCCAGTTCCACCCGGAGAAGTCCGGCGACGCCGGCGCCACGCTGCTGGCCAACTGGCTGGAGACGCTGACATGAGCTTCACCCTGCTGCCCGCCGTGGACGTCGCCGGCGGCCAGGCGGTGCGCCTGGTCCGCGGCGAGGCGGGGTCACAGACCAGCTACGGCAACCCGGTGGAGGCCGCGCTGGCATGGCAGCGTGGCGGGGCGAGCTGGGTACACCTGGTCGACCTGGACGCCGCGTTCGGCCGCGGCTCCAACGCCGGGCTGCTGGCCGAGGTGGTGGGCAAGCTCGACATCGCGGTCGAGCTGTCCGGCGGCATCCGCGACGACGATTCGCTGGCGGCCGCCCTGGCCACCGGCTGCGCCCGGGTGAACATCGGCACCGCGGCGCTGGAGCGGCCGGACTGGGTGCGGGAGATCATCGCGAGGCACGGCGACAAGATCGCCGTCGGCCTGGACGTCCGCGGCACCCGGCTGGCCGCCCGCGGCTGGACCGCCGAGGGCGGCGAACTGCTCGAGGTGCTGGCCCGGCTGGAGGCCGAGGGCTGCCCCCGGTACGTGGTCACCGACGTGGCCAGGGATGGCACGCTGACCGGCTGCAACACCGGTCTGCTGCGCCTGGTCTGTGCGCATACCAGACGCCCGGTCGTCGCCAGCGGGGGAGTGGCCAGCCTCGGCGACCTGCGCGAGGTCGCCACGCTGGCCCCCCTCGGCGTTGAGGGCGCCATCGTCGGCAAGGCCCTCTACGCCGGGAAGTTCACCCTGGAAGAAGCCCTCGGCGCGGTGGCCCCGTGAGGATTCTCCAGGACCGGCCGGCGAGGACGGCACCGTGACCGTCGCGGTCCGGGTGATCCCGTGTCTTGACGTTGACGCCGGCCGGGTGGTCAAGGGGGTGAACTTCCGCGATCTGCGCGACGCCGGCGACCCGGTCGAGCTGGCCGCCGCCTACGACGCGGAGGGCGCGGACGAGCTGACCTTCCTGGACATCACCGCGTCCAGCGCCGGCCGGCAGACCAGCTACGACGTGGTCAGCCGCACGGCCGGGCAGGTGTTCATCCCGCTGACGGTGGGCGGCGGGGTGCGCGGCGTGGACGATGTGGACCGGCTGCTGCGGGCCGGCGCCGACAAGGTCTCGCTGAACACCGCGGCCGTGGCCAGGCCCGAACTGCTGGCCGAGGCGGCCCGGCGGTTCGGCCGCCAGTGCATGGTGCTGTCGGTGGACGCCCGCCGCACGGCGGGCACCGGATCCGGGTTCGAGGTGACCACGCACGGCGGCCGCCGGGGCACCGGCATCGACGCCGTCCAGTGGGCCCGCCGCGGCGCCGCACTCGGCGCCGGTGAGATCCTGCTGAACTCGATGGACGCCGACGGCACCGCGGCCGGTTTCGACCTGGAGCTGATCCGGGCGGTCCGGCAGGCCGTGGACGTGCCGGTGATCGCCAGCGGCGGCGCAGGCCGCGCCGCCGACTTCCCGCCGGCCGTCGAGGCTGGCGCCGACGCCGTGCTTGCCGCCAGCGTCTTCCACTTCGGCCTGGTCCGCATCGGCGAGGTCAAGGCCGCGCTGCGCGCGGCCGGCCACACCGTCAGGTAGAACCCGTCAGCCCGCGCTGGCGGTCTCGTTCCCGCCGCCGCGCTTGTACCGGGTGTATCCGGGATGCGCGTGCATGGCCGCGCCGACGATCCCGGCATCGTTGAGCAGGTGCGCGGGCTCGATCCGCGCCTTGATCCCGGTCAGCAGCGGAAAGAACTTCTTCGACTCCTTGCTGATCCCGCCGCCGATGATGAACAGGCTGGGCGACAGCAGCGCCTCCATGTGCCGCAGGTACTCATCCACCCGGCCCGCCCACTTGCCCCAGCTCAGGTCGTGCGTCTCCCGGACGATCTCGGACGCCCGCTTCTCCGCGTCCTTGCCCCGGATCTCGATGTGGCCGAACTCGGTGTTCGGCACCAGGATGCCGTCGATGAACAGCGCACTGCCGATCCCGGTGCCCAGTGTCAGCATGAGCACGGTGCTGGCCACGTTCTTGCCCGCGCCGAACTCCATCTCCGCCATCCCGGCGGCGTCCGCGTCGTTGATCACGCTGACGTCCTGGCCGGTGGCCTTGGCCAGCAGCGACCGCGCGTCCAGGCCGATCCAGCCGTGGTCCACGTTGGCCGCGGTCCGGGTGACGCCGTCCACGACCACGCCGGGGAACGTGATGCCCACCGGCCCGGACCAGCCGAACGCCTTGACCAGCTGGGTCACCACGTCCGCGACCGCCTGCGGGGTCGCCGGGTGCGGGGTGGCGATCTTCTGCCGCGCCTCCAGCAGCTTGCCCGCCGCCACGTCCACCGGAGCGGCCTTGATCCCGGTACCGCCGATGTCAACGCCGAGTGCGTGCATGAAAGCTTCTCCTCCCGTGCCAGTATCCTGGATGGTAACGCGCTGACGGAGACGAGTAGCGCAGGAGCACGCGAGCACTGTTCATCCGAACACAGAGAGCCGCCGGGAGCTGTGAAGGCGGACTCGCGCCCTGTGGCGAAGACCCTCCCGAGTGCGGGGAGGAACGGCGGCCGCGGCCAGCGGCCTGCCCCATGCCCCGCCGGTTAGCCCCCGTCACCGGGCCCGCAGAGGCCGCTTGCCAGCCAGGCGGCGGCGAAGGTGCGGTGGCACAGCGAGTCTCCCTTCTCGCCCGCACTCCGAGGGGATCAGGCATCCCGGGAAGGAGTGCGATGATCTCTCGTGTCCCTGCTGTCCGTGTCATGGCCGCCGACGTGCCCGCGCACGCCGGTGAGCGGATCCGCATCGCTGGCTGGCTGCACCGCCGCCGGCCGCTCAAGTCCATGACGTTCCTGGTCATCCGCGACCGGTCCGGCCTGGCCCAGGTGGTCCTGGCCGCTCCGGACGAGATAGCGGCGGCGGCCGGGTTCGCCGAGGAAACCGTCCTGTCCGTCACCGGCACGGTGGCCGCCAGCGACCAGGCGCCCGGCGGGGCGGAGCTGGTCCGGCCGGTGATCACGCCGCTGTCGGGCCCGGCGGCCCGGCCGCCGTTCGACCTGTACCGGCCCACGGTCACCGCCAGCCTGCCCACCATCCTGGACAACGCTCCGGCCAGCCTGCGGCACCCGCTGCTGCGCGCGCCGTTCGAGATCAGCGCGGCCGCCGTCGCCGGGTTCCGGGCCACGCTGGACGGGCTCGGCTTCACCGAGATAAGCACACCCAAGATCGTGCGGTCGGCGACCGAGTCCGGGGCGAACGTGTTCGGCATCGACTACTTCGGCCAGCGGGCCTACCTGGCCCAGTCGCCACAGTTCTACAAGCAGGCCATGGTGGGCGTGTTCGAGCGGGTCTACGAGACCGCCCCCGCCTTCCGGGCCGAGCCGCACGACACCGCCCGCCACCTGGCTCAGTATCTCAGCCTGGACGCCGAGTTCGGGTTCATCGAGGACCACCACGACGTGATGGCGGTGCTCACCGAGGTCACGGCGGGCATGGTGGCCACCATCTCTGACCGGGCCAGCGCCGCGATCGAACTGCTCGGCGCCAAGCTGCCCGAGGTGCCGGCCCGGATCCCCGAGATCCACATCGCCGAGGCCCAGGAGCTGATGGCCAGGGAAACGGGCGAAGACCCGCGCGGCGAGCCGGACCTGGCCCCGGCGCACGAACGCTGGCTGTCGGACTGGGCGGTCCGTGAGCACGGCTCGGAGTTCCTCTACGTCACCGGCTACCCGATGGCCAAGCGCCCGTTCTACACCCACCCCGAGCCCGGCCGCCCCGGCTACTCCAACAGCTTCGACCTGCTGCTGCGCGGCCTGGAGATCGTCACCGGCGGCCAGCGGCTGCACCGGCACGAGGACTACCTGGCCGCGCTCGCCCAGCGCGGCGAGGACCCCGGGCCCTACGCCGGCTACCTGGGCGTCTTCGCCGCGGGCATGCCACCGCACGGCGGCTTCGCGATGGGCCTGGAACGCTGGACCTCCCGGCTCACCGGCGCCGCCAACGTCCGCAGCGCCACCCTGTTCCCGCGCGACATCCACCGGCTGAGCCCATGAGGGCGCCAGCCCTATAGCCGCCAGTTGGACGCGGTCACCTTCTGGATGGCCGATTCGGCGCCGTCCAGCCGGACGTGGGCGGCGCCGGTGCGGCCCAGGGCCCACAGGGTCAGCTCGGCGGGCGGCCCGATCACGGTGACCACCGGGGTGGCCGTCTTGATCGTCATCCGGTGCCGCGTCTGGCCGTCCGCCACGTCGTCCCTGGCGAACTCGATGCCGACCGGCACCCGGCGCAGGATCAGCCGGGTCATGCCCAGCCGGGACCACAGCGCCTCGGCCAGGCCCGCGCCGAGTTCGCGCGGTTCCCAGCCGGGCGCGCCGCGCCGCACGTCCTCGTGGTGCACGAAGTACTCGACCAGGTTGGCCCGCGCGTCCATGCCGGGCAGCCCGAAGAACGACAGCCTCGGCGGCCCGTCCCGGACGATCTGGACCAGCCGCGGGTAGGGGGTCCGCTCGGCGATCCCCTGCTGGACCCGCTGGGTGTGCTTGGCCAGCGGGCCGCCCAGCATTCCAGCGGCGGCGTCCGGGCGGTGTTCGCGCAGCACCAGATGGGCGGCGAGGTCACGGGTGGCCCAGCCATCACACAGGGTTGGCGCGTCCGGGCCGGCCTCATCGAGCGCGGCGCACAGCGCGAGTCGCTCATCCCGGGAGTACGTCATTGCACAGAGAGTAGGGGCCGGCGCCCGCCAGGGGAATGGGCGCCCCCCGCGACCGGTCCGCGGTGACCACCGGGATGGCGGGCATCGTTCAGGTCCTATGCTTTTTCAAACGGCAGAGGAGTGAGCACACGTGACCAGCGTCATTCGCCCGTCACGGCTGGACCCCGAGATCGCCGCGCGGCTCAAGCGGGATGCGGCCGGGCTGTTTCCCGCCATCGCGCAGCAGTACGACACCGGCGAGGTGCTGATGCTCGCCTGGATGGACGACGAGGCGCTGCACCGCACCCTGACCACCGGGCTGTGCACCTACTGGTCGCGCAGCCGGCAGGAGTACTGGGTCAAGGGCGCCACCTCCGGGAACGGGCAGCGGGTGATATCTGTGGCGCTGGACTGCGACGGCGACACCGTGCTGGTCAAGGTGGACCAGGCCGGCGGCGCCTGCCACACCGGCGACCGGACCTGCTTCGACACCGGCGTGCTCCCGCTGGCCGCGCGGGGAATGTAGCCGGCGTGCGGCCGCGCAGGGAGTTCGGCGGCGCGATCTTCGCATGCCTCCTGGGCGCCGGGCTGGTGCTGCTCGCCCTCCACCAGCACTGGGCCCGGGTGTATTACAAGGCCCCGGCGCCGCTGCCGTCCGGGTCGCTGCTGGTGTCCGGGCAGAGCCTCCGGCCGGCCGCCGGGGCGCTCGCGCTCGCCGCGGTCGCCTGCCTGGCCGCGGTCATCGCGACCCGGGGCCTGGCCCGCCAGGCGGCCGGGCTGGTCATGACCGCCCTTGGTGCCTGGACCACCGTGGTGCTCGGCGGATCGATCAACGTGCTCGCCGCCGCCGGGCAGGCCGGCCCGGGCGGGCTGGCCGGCTCGGTGCCCGGCGGCAACTCCGCCATCAGCGGGAATTCCTCCGGCGGCAGCTTGCCGCTGATCGGCACGGTCAGCAGTGCCGGATGGGACGGCCAAGCCTGGCGGCAGGCCGCGATGAGCGGTGCGGTCATCGTGATCATGATGGGTCTCATCACCATCTGGCGTGGCCGGAGCTGGCCGGTCATGTCGGCCAGGTTCGACCGGTCCGGGCCGCAGCGCGACGTGGCCGAGCCGGAACGCCGCGTGGCCGAGCCCAGGGAAGCCGCGGCGGCGATCACGCCGGCCAGCCCGCCCGAGGGTGACACGGCGGCGCTGTGGGAGGCGCTCGACCGCGGCGAGGATCTGACCGGGTCCGCCGCCGCGCCCCGCGAAGAGCCGTGACGGGATCCGCGGGGCGTCTTTGCGGCCAATCGAGCACAGCCGAGATCCTGGTGGCCGAGCACGACCCCGCGGTGGCCGAGCTCATCCGCCGTTACCTGGTCAAGGAGGGGCTGCGGGTTCAGTCGGTCAGCACCCCAGGGCAGACCGCCGCCGCGCTCACCGGCAGCCGCGCCGCCGCCGTCGTGCTCGACCTGACCATGCCCGGGCTCGACGCCAGGGAGATCCGCAAACTGGTCCGCGGCCGGCCGGGCGCCCGGGTGATCTGCCTGACCGCGGGCGAGGCGCCCCGGGCCGCGCTCGGCCTGCGGCCCAAGGACATCGGCGTCGGCCAGGATGCCTGCCTGGCCCGCCCGTTCGCCCCGCGGACGCTGGTCTCCCGGGTGCGGACCCTGGTCCGGGCGGCCCAGGCCGCCGGTGCGCCGCCGGACCCGGGCGCCACGCACACCGCGGGGCGGCTCCGGCTGGAGCCTGCCCGCGCCCGGGCCACCCTGGACGGCGTGGACCTCGCGCTCACCAGCACCGAGTTTGACGTGCTCAGCTACCTGGTGCGCAGCGCCGGGCGGGCGGTCAGGCGGGAGGCGCTGCGGCGCGCGGTCTGGGGCGAGGACGGCGCGGCCACCGACCGGATCGTGGACGTCTACGTCGCCCAGTTGCGGGCGAAACTCGGCCCGGGCAACGGGATCCGGACGGTCCGCGGAGTCGGCTATGTGATGGACCCTGTGGCCGCGGCGGTAGGCCCCGCGGCCGGCGGCCGGAACGCTCCCGCTACGATCAGGGACGCAGGGCATCCGATCCGAGGGGACAGCGGAACCGCGTGAGCGTGCTCGATGACATCCTGGAAGGCGTCCGCGCCGACCTCGAGCAGCGGCAGCGGGAGGTCGCGCTCGACCGGCTGAAGGAGATGGCGCGGCGTGCGCCGTCACCGCGAGATGCGCTGGCCGCGCTGAGCGGCGATGACGTGTGCGTCATCGCCGAGGTGAAGCGGGGCAGCCCATCCAGGGGCCGGATGGCGGCGATCGACGACCCGGCCGCACTCGCCATGGACTACGCGGCCGGTGGTGCACGGGTGATCAGTGTGCTGACCGAGGGCAGACGGTTCGGCGGCAGCCTGGCCGATCTGGACGCGGTGCGCAGCGCCGTGCGGACGCCCGTGCTGCGCAAGGACTTCATCGTCGGCTCCTACCAGCTCTGGGAGGCACGCGCCCACGGCGCCGACATGGCCCTGCTGATGGTCTCGGTGCTGGAGCAGAACGCGCTCGTCTCGCTGGTCGAGCGGGCGGTGTCGATCGGCCTGCTCCCGCTGGTCGAGGTGCACACCGAGGAAGAGCTGGACCGGGCCGTCGACGCCGGCGCCAGGGTGATCGGGGTCAACGCCAGGGACCTGGCCACGCTCGAGGTGGACCGCAGCACGTTCGCCCGGATCGCCCCGCTCATCCCGGACGGCATCATCAAGATCGCCGAATCTGGCGTGCGCGGCCCGCACGACCTGCTGGCCTATGCGGCGGCCGGCGCCGACGCGGTGCTGGTCGGGGAGAGCCTGGTGACCGGGAAGGACCCGCGCGCCGCCGTGGCCGATCTCGTCACCGCCGGCTCCCATCCGGCACTGCGCGGTGACCGGCGTTAAATAGGATTCAGAGATGCGCAACGGTGCCCAGGAAACCGGGCCGGCCACGCTGACCCAGCCCGACGCGGCCGGGCACTTCGGGCCCTTCGGGGGGCGGTTCGCCCCCGAGGCGCTGATGTCGGCGCTGGCCGAGCTGACCGAGACCTGGGCCAGCGCCCAGGCCGACCCCGCCTTTCAGGCCGGGCTGGCCGGGTTGCTGCGCGACTACGCCGGGCGGCCCACGCCGCTGACCGAGGCGCCCAGGTTCGCCGCCGAGGCCGGCGGCTGCCGGGTCCTGCTCAAGCGCGAGGATCTGGCCCACACCGGGTCGCACAAGATCAACAACGTGCTCGGCCAGGCACTGCTCACCAAGCGAATGGGCAAGACCAGGGTGATCGCCGAGACCGGGGCCGGCCAGCACGGGGTGGCGACCGCCACCGCCTGTGCGCTGCTCGGCCTGGACTGCGTGGTCTACATGGGCGAGGAGGACACCCGGCGGCAGGCGCTCAACGTGGCCAGGATGCGGATGCTCGGCGCCGAGGTCGTCCCGGTCACCATCGGCAGCCGGACGCTCAAGGACGCGATCAACGAGGCCTTCCGTGACTGGGTGTCCACGGTCGCGACCACGCACTACTGCATCGGCTCGGTGATGGGCCCGCACCCTTTCCCTGTGATGGTGCGCGACCTGCAGCGGATCATCGGGCAGGAGGCGCGCCAGCAGGTGCTCGACCGCACCGGGCGGCTGCCGGACGCGGTGATCGCCTGCGTCGGCGGCGGCTCGAACGCCATCGGCGCGTTCCACGCGTTCATCCCGGACGAGGACGTGCGGCTGATCGGCTGCGAGGCAGGCGGCGAGGGCGTGCAGGCCGGGCGGCATTCGGCCACGCTGGTCGCCGGGTCGGCCGGGGTGATCCACGGCATGCGCACCTACCTGCTGCAGGACGAGGACGGCCAGACCCTGCCCACGCATTCGATCTCGGCCGGGCTTGACTACCCCGGTGTCGGCCCCGAGCACTCCTGGCTGCACGAGACCGGCCGGGCCAGCTACCGGGCCATCGACGACGTGCAGACCATGGCGGCCTTTTCGCTGCTGTGCCGGACCGAGGGGATCATCCCAGCGCTCGAGTCGGCGCACGCCCTGGCCGGGGCGCTGCAGGTGGGCCGCGAGCTCGGCCCGGACGCCCTGCTGCTGGTCAACCTGTCCGGCCGGGGGGACAAGGACATGGACACCGCGGCCCGCTGGTTCGGCCTGGCGGGTGACGGCGACGGGAGCGGCCGGTGAGCCCGGCCGGGACCGCGTTCGGGAAGGCGGCGGCCGAGGGCCGGGCGGCGGTCATCGGCTACCTGCCCGCCGGGTACCCCACGGTGGACGGCGCCATCGAGGCCGCCCTGGCCATGGCCCGCTCGGGCGCCGACATCCTGGAGCTTGGCCTGCCCTACTCCGACCCGGTGATGGACGGCCCGGTCATCCAGGAGGCGGTGCACCGCGCGCTGACCGGCGGGGTCCGGGTGGCCGACGTGCTGCGCACGGTGGAGGTGGTCGCCGGGGGCGGGGTCCCGGTCCTGGTGATGACCTACTGGAACCCGGTGGACCGGTACGGAGTCGAAGCGTTCGCCGCCGACCTGGCCGCCGCCGGGGGATCGGGGCTGATCACTCCGGACCTGCCCCCGGAGGAGGCCGGCCCGTGGCTGGCCGCCGCCCAGGCTCACGACCTGGACGCGGTGTTCCTGGCCGCGGTCAGCTCGCCGGATGAGCGGATCGCGCGCATCGCCTCGGCATGCCGGGGCTTCGTCTACGCGGCCTCGCGGATGGGCGTGACCGGGGTCCGCGACGCGGTGAGCGACGAGGCGGCGGCGCTGGTCGGCCGGATCAGGAACGTCACCACCCTGCCGGTCGCGGTCGGCCTCGGCGTGCGGGACGGCGCCCAGGCGGCCACGGTGGGCAGCTACGCCGACGGCGTGATCGTCGGCTCCGCGTTCGTGCAGCGGCTGCTCGAGGCGCCTGACCAGCAGGCCGGGGTCGCGGCCGTGGCCGGCCTGGCGGCGGAGCTGGCCGCGGGCGTCCGCTCGCCCAGGGCGCGCGCCAGCTCTTCGTGACGGAGATGCCGGCTGCCGATCACCGGTAGTGTGGCTGACCATGTCGATCGCGTACATCCCGAGCCCGTCTCGTGGGGTGTGGCAGCTCGGCCCAATCCCGGTCAGGGCGTACGCGCTGTGCCTGGTCGCCGGGGTCATCGTGGCCGTGTGGCTGGCCGGCCGGCGGTACCAGGCGGCGGGCGGCCAGCGCGGGGTGATGGCCGACGTCGCGGCCTGGGCGGTCCCGCTGGGCCTCATCGGCGCCCGGCTGTACAGCGTGCTCACCGACTACCAGCTCTACTTCGGCAAACGTGACGACTGGGTCACCATGTTCAAGATCTGGGACGGCGGGCTCGGCATGCCCGGCGGGCTGGCCCTCGGCTTCCTGGGCGGCTGGATCGCCTGCCGCCGGGCCAAGCTGCCGCTGGGCCCGGTCGCCGGGGCCGCTGCCCCGGCCATCGCCATCGGCCAGGCCATCGGGAGCTGCAGCAGCTGGTTCAACCAGCAGCTCTACGGCCGGCCCTCGACCCTGCCGTGGGCGCTGGAGATCGGGCCGTCGCACCGGCTGACCGGCTACGAGAGCTTCGCGACCTTCCAGCCGGCCTTCCTGTACCAGTCGCTGTGGGACCTGCTGACGGCCGCCGTGGTGATCTGGGCGGCCCGGCGGTTCACGCTCGGCGGGGACCGGGTGTTCGCGCTGTACCTGGCCGTCTACGCGGTCGGCATGTTCGCCGTGCAGACCGTCCGGATCGACTACTCCCACCACCTGCTCGGCCTGCGGACCAACGAGTGGATCGCCCTGCTGGCCTTCGCCGGCGCTGCCTGGTACCTCTACCGGACCAGGAAGGCCCCCACCGCCGGGCGGCCGGTGGCGGTCGCGGGCAGCGTCACCAGGGTTTCCTAAGCTGGGGCCAATCCTGCTGAGGAGGCGAGCGTGAGCACGGCAACCGAGATCCTGGACGAGGCCTACATCCGGCTGCACGGCACTGGCCCGGAATGGGGCGGCAACCTGTCCAACCACGGGCCGATGGCGGCCGGGGTGCTGGCCAGGCGGGGCTGCGCCGAGGCGGTACCCGCCTGGGTGGACGCCTACCTGAAGCGGCTGGACGAAATGCCCGCCGCCACCGCCCCGGTCGAGGCCAAGCCGGCGGTGGAGCTTCCCGGCCCGCCGGAGGCCAGCGATCCGGTGGCCGAGGTCATCGGCCGGGCCTGCGCCAACGGCGACGAGCACGTGATCAAGTTCACCGACACGGCCGCCTCGGTCTACATCCGCACCGGCGACCCCACCGTGCTCGCCGCCGCCATCGAGTCCAGCCAGCTACCCGGCTCGCAAACCTAGAACCCCCGCAGCACGTTCACCCCTCCGCTAGCAGCCCCGCCCCATTCCCTGCCAAGGCGGTCGAAACCCGGTTCGACCCCCTCATGTGGCGGGTGAAACCCGGTTCGACCGCCATGCCGGGCAGCCGAGGTGAACCACGCGTCCCCCTCCCTGCCAAGGCGGTCGAAACCCGGTTCGACCCCCTCAGGTGGCGGGTGAAACCCGGTTCGACCGCCTTGGTGTGCGGACGGGGTGAGCGTCAGGCGTCGCGGCGGACGGCCTCGCCCTCGATTTCGATCTTGACGGTCTTGCCGACCAGGACGCCGCCGGTCTCCAGGGCGACGTTCCAGGTGATGCCGAAGTCCTCGCGGTCGATCTCGGTGGTCATGCTGTACCCGAGCACCTGCTTGCCCCACGGGCTGTTGCCGACGCCCTCCAGTTCGAGCTTCAGCTCGACCGGCCGGGTGACGTCCTTGATCGTGAGGTTGCCGAGCACGGTGAACTCGGCGCCGTGCCGGGCGATGACCTTGGTCGTGGTGAAGGTGATCTCCGGGAACTTCTCCACGTCGAGGAAGTCCGGGCTGATCAGGTGCTGGTCCCTGTCGGCCGAGCCGGTGTCGATGCTGGCGGTCTTGATGACGGCCTCGGCGGTGGACTCCAGCGGCTCCCCGGCCACGGTGATCGAGCCGGTGAAGTCGGCGAACCGGCCGCGCACCTTGCTGACCATCATGTGCCGGGCGGAGAACCCGATCCTGGTGTGCGCCGGGTCCAGGTCGAAGGTGCCCGGCGCCGGGATCGTCAGGCTGTGGAAGGTCCGGGTGCTCTCGGTGGCGGTCTCGGTCATCGTACGTCTCCTTCGGAGTAAGTCCTTGCTGGGCGGATGATTGCGTCAACAATTATTGTTAGCACAAGTATTCCGCGAGTCAAATACAGCTAGGATGGAGGGGTGACCACGGACACGGCGATCTTCGACGACCCCCGGCTGACCGCCATGGGGCTGCTCGCCGAGACCTATGCCGGGCTGCAGGCCAAGGTCATGCCCACGATCACCGCGGCGGGCCTGTCCCTGACCGACTTCGACGTGCTGCTCCGGCTGGCCCGCTCCGACGGCCGGCGGCTGCGCATGTCCGACCTGGCCGTGCAGACGGCACTGTCCACCAGCGGGGTGACCCGGGTGGTGGACCGGCTGGAGAACCACGGCCTGGCCGCCCGCGAGATCTGCCCGTCGGACCGGCGCGGTGCCTACGCGGTGCTCACCGGCGAAGGCGGCCGGCTGCTGGCCGGGCTGCTGAGCAGCCACCTGCGTGACATCGACCGCTGGTTCACCGGCCTGCTCAGCCCGGATCAGCTCGACGCCCTGCTCGGCGCGCTCAGGATCCTGCGCGACGAGGTCCACCCCGGCGCCACCGCGGGTGTTTATTCACCCGCTGGTCACGGGCATGATTGAAGCAATAGGGTAACCTCACCGTAACGTCCGGGTGTTACTTCCCCGGGTTTCAGCGGCGCCACCCCCGAGGGCGTTGGTGGCAGGGCCAATGTCGTCCCGTATGCCGGCATGAACGCAGACGAGACGACAGGAGCAGAGATTTTGGCAACTGCCGACGCATCTGGGTACCGCACACCTTCTTTCCTGGCCGGCCCGGCCGGCCCGGCCCGTCAGGGGCTGTATGACAGCCGGTTCGAGCACGACGCCTGCGGCGTGGGGTTCGTGGCCGACCTGACCGGACGGCGCAGCCACAACACCGTGGCCAGGAGCCTCACCGTGCTGCGCAACCTCGACCACCGCGGCGCCAAGGGCAGCGATCCGGACACCGGCGACGGCGCGGGCATCTTGACCCAGGTGCCGGACGCGCTGCTTCGGGCCGTCTGCGGGTTCGCCCTGCCGCAGCGGGACGCCTATGCGGCCGGCATCGCGTTCCTGCCGCCCGGCGCGGACGAGAGCGCCGCCGCGATGGCGGCGGTTGAGGCCATCGCCGCCCAGGAGGGGCTGCGCGTGCTCGGCTGGCGGGCCGTGCCGCACGACCGGGCCGCCTGCGGCCACGGCGCGCGGGCCGTGCTGCCCACGCTCAGCCAGCTCTTCGTGGCCGGCACCCAGGGCCAGCGCGGGCTGGACCTGGACCGGCTCGCGTTCTGCCTGCGCAAGCGGGCCGAGCACGAGACCGGCAGCTACTTCGCCAGCCTGTCCTCGCGCACGATCGTGTACAAGGGGATGCTCACCGCCACCCAGCTCGAGGCCTTCTACACCGACCTTTCCGACCCCCGGTACACCAGCGCGCTGGCCCTGGTCCACTCCCGGTTCTCCACCAACACGTTCCCGTCCTGGCCGCTGGCCCACCCCTACCGGTTCATCGCGCACAACGGCGAGATCAATACGATCCGGGGCAACCGCAACTGGATGCGCGCCCGCGAGTCCATGCTGGCCACCGAGCTCATCCCGGACGCGGCCGACGGGCGCGGCCTGGACCGGCTGTTCCCGGTGCTGCGCGAGGACGAGAGCGACTCGGCCAGCTTCGACGCCTGCCTGGAGCTGCTGCACCTGGCCGGCGGCCGCTCGCTGCCCGAGGCCGTGCTCATGATGCTCCCGCAGGCCTGGGAGAACCACGTCAGCCTGGACCCGGCGCTGTGCGCCTTCTACCGGTTCCACGCCTCACTGATGGAACCCTGGGACGGCCCGGCCTGCGTGGCGTTCACCGACGGCACGGTGATCGGCGCCGTGCTCGACCGCAACGGGCTGCGCCCGGGCCGGTACTGGGTGACCAGCGACGGCCTCGTCGTGCTGGCCAGCGAGGTCGGCGTGCTCGACATCGACCCGGCAACAGTAGTGCGCAAGGGCCGGCTGCAACCGGGCCGGATCTTCCTGGCCGACACCGGCCAGGGCCGCATCATCGAGGACGCCGAGGTCAAGTCCGCGCTGGCCGCCCGGCACCCCTATGCCGACTGGCTGCACGCCGGGCTGCTGCACACCGGCGACCTGCCCGGCACCGGCCAGCCGGCGCTGCCGGCCCCGGAGCCGTCCGAGCTGGCCACCCTGCAGCGGATGTCCGGGTATACCGAGGAAGAACTGCGGGTCGTGCTGGCGCCGATGGCCCGCACCGGGGCCGAGCCGATCGGCTCCATGGGCACCGACACCCCGGTGGCCGCCCTGTCGGAGCGGCCCAGGCTCATCTTCGACTACTTCACCCAGCTCTTCGCCCAGGTCACCAACCCGCCCCTGGACGCCATCAGAGAGGAGCTGGTGACCTCGCTGGCCACGGTCACCGGGCCGGAGCAGAACCTGCTGCAGCCCGGCCCGGCCTCTTGCCGCCAGGTCGTCATGCCCTATCCGGTGATCAGCGACACCGAGCTGTCGAAGATCATCAACATCAACGCGGCCGGTGATCTGCCCGGGTTCGCGGCGCACGTGGTGGACGGCCGGTACCGGGTCGCCGGCGGCGGCGGTGAACTGCGGGCGCGGCTGGCCGGGATCTGCACCGAGGTGTCCGCCGCCATCGGCCGCGGGGCCAGGATCATCGTGCTGTCCGACCGGGCACACCTGCTGACCGGCACGCGGCCGGATCCCGGCTGGGCTCCGATCCCCTCGCTGCTGCTCACCGGGGCGGTGCACCACCACCTGATCAGGGAGCGCACCCGGACCCGGGCCGGCCTCATCACCGACGCCGCCGACGTGCGCGAATGCCACCACGTGGCGCTGCTGGCCGGGTTCGGCGCGGCCGCGGTCAGCCCGTACCTGGCCATCGCCACGGTGCGCGACCTGGCCCGGCGCGGCGAGCTTGGTGGCACCGGCGAGCACAGGGCTGCCGCCAACCTGATCAAGGCCCTCGGCAAGGGCCTGCTCAAGATCATGTCCAAGATGGGCGTGTCCACCGTCGCCTCCTACACCGGAGCCCAGATCTTCGAGGCCATCGGCCTGGGCGCCGAGGTGATCGAGACCTGCTTCGCCGGGACCACCTCGCGGCTCGGCGGCGTCGGGTTCGACGTGCTGGCCGCCGAGACGGCGCGCCGTCACGCCATGGCCTACCCGCCGCGCGGCGCGGGCCTGCCACACCGCCGCCTGGAGACCGGCGGTGAGTACCAATGGCGGCGCGAGGGCGAGCCGCACCTGTTCAACCCGCAGACCGTGTTCAAGCTCCAGCACGCGACCAGGGAACGCCGCTACGAGATCTTCAAGGAGTACACCAGGCTGGTCGACGACCAGTCGGCGCGGCTGATGACCCTGCGCGGACTCCTGCGTATCCGCGGCGCCGACCCCCATCCGTCAGGAAATGAAATCCCTGGTGATCGCGCGCCGGTCCGCATCGAGGAAGTCGAGCCGGCGGCGGACATCGTGCGCCGGTTTGCCACCGGCGCCATGTCGTACGGATCGATTTCCGCGGAAGCGCATGAGACCCTGGCCATCGCCATGAACCGGCTCGGCGGCAAGTCCAACACCGGCGAGGGTGGCGAGGACCCGGACCGGTACCTGCCCGGCCCCGGCGGCGACCTGCGCCGGTCGGCGGTCAAGCAGGTCGCCAGCGGCCGGTTCGGCGTCACCAGCGAGTACCTGGTCAACGCCGACGACCTGCAGATCAAGATGGCCCAGGGCGCCAAGCCGGGCGAGGGCGGCCAGCTACCCGGGCACAAGGTGTACCCGTGGATCGCCAAGACCAGGTACTCCACCCCCGGGGTGGGCCTGATCTCGCCGCCGCCACACCACGACATCTACTCCATCGAGGACCTGGCCCAGCTCATCCACGACCTGAAGAACGCCAACCCGGCAGCCCGGGTGCACGTGAAGCTGGTCGCCGAGGTCGGCGTCGGCACGGTCGCGGCCGGAGTGTCCAAGGCGCACGCCGACGTGGTGCTCATCTCCGGTCACGACGGCGGCACCGGCGCCTCCCCGCTGACCAGCATCAAGCACGCCGGCGTGCCCTGGGAGCTCGGCCTGGCCGAGACCCAGCAGACGCTGCTGCTCAACGGGCTGCGGGACCGGATCGTCGTGCAGACCGACGGGCAGCTCAAGACCGGCCGGGACGTGATCATCGCGGCGCTGCTCGGCGCCGAGGAGTTCGGCTTCGCCAGCGCGCCGCTGGTGGTGGCCGGCTGCGTGATGATGCGGGTCTGCCACCTGGACACCTGCCCGGTGGGCGTGGCGACGCAGAACCCCGAGCTGCGCAAGCGGTTCACCGGCAAGCCGGAGTTCGTGGTCAACTTCTTCGAGTTCATCGCCGAGGAAGTCCGCGAGTACCTTGCGGCACTCGGCTTCCGCACGCTGGCCGAGGCGGTGGGCCACGCCGAGCTGCTCGACCCGGCCCAGGCCATCGCGCACTGGAAGGCCAGCGGGCTCGACCTCACCCCGGTGCTGCACGTACCCGAGCTGCCCGCCGGGGCTGCCAGGCGCAACACCAAGGCCCAGGACCACGGCCTTGACCTGGCCCTGGACAACACCCTGATCCAGCTCGCCGAGGGCGCGCTGGCCGATGGCTCCCCGGTCCGGCTGCAACTGCCGGTGCGCAACGTCAACCGGACCGTCGGCACCATGCTCGGCTACGAGGTGACCAAGCGGTGGGGTGGCGAGGGGCTGCCGGAGAACACCATCGACGTGTCCCTGCACGGGTCCGCCGGGCAGTCCTTCGGCGCCTTCCTGCCCGCCGGGATCACCCTGCGGCTGTCCGGGGATGCCAACGACTACCTCGGCAAGGGCCTGTCCGGCGGGCGGATCATCGCGGTGCCCGACCCTGCCGCCACGTTCACCGCCGAAGAGCAGATCATCGCCGGCAACGTGATCGGGTACGGCGCCACCGGCGGCGAGATCTTCCTGCGCGGCGTCGTCGGCGAGCGGTTCTGCGTGCGCAACTCCGGCGCGACCGCCGTGGCCGAGGGCACCGGCGACCACGGCTGCGAGTACATGACCGGCGGCCGGGTGGCCGTGCTCGGCCCGGTCGGCCGCAACTTCGCGGCGGGCATGTCCGGTGGCATCGCCTACCTGCTGGACCCGGATCCCGGGCAGGTCAACACCGAACTGGCCGACCTGGAGACGCTCGGCGCCGGCGACGCCGAGTTCCTGTACGGCCTGGTGCAGCGTCACCTTCTGGAAACAGGCTCGGCGGTCGCGGCCCGGCTGCTGGCCGACTGGGACGCCGCGCTGGTGCGGTTCGGCCGGGTCATGCCCAAGGACTACAAGCGGGTGCTGGCCGCGGCGAGCCGCGCACGGCGCGAGGGCGGCGACGTCAACCAGGCCGTCATGGCCTCGGCACACGGCTGACGAGGGGGGGACCCGATGGCGGATCCGAAGGGCTTTCTGTCGACTCCGCGGGAGACCCCGGCCCGGCGGCCGGTGGACGTGCGGATCAGGGACTGGCGCGAGGTGTACACCGAGTTCGGCCGGGAGCGCCTGGAGCGGCAGGCGGGGCGGTGCATGGACTGCGGCATCCCGTTCTGCCACCAGGGCTGCCCGCTGGGCAACCTGATCC
This sequence comes from Streptosporangiaceae bacterium, assembly GCA_035308365.1. Classification (GTDB taxonomy): domain Bacteria; phylum Actinomycetota; class Actinomycetes; order Streptosporangiales; family Streptosporangiaceae; genus PALSA-505. The sequence continues at coordinate 2,119 of DATGGU010000179.1, read as the reverse complement.
CGGAATGGAACGACCTGGTCTGGCGGCACGACTGGCACGATGCGGCACAGCGGCTGCACGCGACCAACAACTTCCCCGAGTTCACCGGCAGGCTCTGCCCGGCGCCGTGCGAGTCGGCCTGCGTGCTCGGCATCAACGCCGACCCCGTGACGATCAAGCAGGTCGAGGTGGAGATCATCGACCGGGCCTGGGCGGAGGGCTGGGTGACCCCACAGCCGCCTTCCGCGGCCGCGCGCTCTGCAGGCCGGCGGGTCGCGGTGGTGGGCTCCGGCCCGGCCGGCCTGGCCGCGGCGCAGCAGCTCACCCGGGCCGGCCACGCGGTCACCGTGTACGAGCGGGCGGACCGGCCTGGTGGCCTGCTGCGCTACGGCATCCCCGAGTTCAAGCTGGAGAAGAATCACCTGGACCGGCGGCTGGCCCAGATGCTGGCCGAGGGGACAGAGTTCCGCTGCGGGCGCCGGGTGGGCATCGACGTGTCAGCGGGGGAGTTGCTTGCTGGTTTCGATGCTGTCGTGCTGGCCGGTGGCGCCACGGTGCCGCGGGACCTGCCGGTGCCTGGACGTTCACTGGCCGGGATCCACCAGTCCATGGAGTACCTGCCGCTGGCCAACCGGGCGGTGACGGCGGCCACGGAGAGCGCCTGCGCCGGCCGCCCCGGTGCCGTGCCCGAGCCCGCGATCAGCGCCCGGGGCAAGGATGTTGTGATCATCGGCGGCGGCGACACCGGCGCCGACTGCCTGGGCACCGCGCACCGCCAGGGCGCGGCCTCGGTCACCCAGCTGGAGATCATGCCCCGGCCGCCGCAGGCCAGGCCGAGCCGCCAGCCGTGGCCCACCCACCCGATGATCTACCGGGTGTCCAGCGCCCACGAGGAGGGCGGCGAGCGGGTCTACGCGGTGTCCACCCAGTCGTTCCTCGGCGACGCTGACGGCGTGGTGCGCGCCTTGCGCCTGGTCGAGGTGAACGTCACCGGCGGCCGGTTCGAGCCGGTGGCTGGCACGGAGCAAGAGCTGCCCTGCCAGCTCGTCCTGCTCGCCCTCGGCTTCACCGGGGCCGAGCGCGGGCCGCTGCTCGACGGCCTGGGTGTCGCCTTCGACGAGCGTGGCAACGTGGCGCGGGACGGCTCGTACGCGACCTCGGTGCCGGGCGTGTTCGTGGCCGGCGACATGGGCCGCGGCCAGTCGCTGATCGTCTGGGCGATCGCCGAGGGCCGCAGCGCCGCCGCCGCCGTGGACCGCTACCTGACCGGCGAGTCGGCGCTGCCGGTGCCGGTAGCCCCAACGGCCCGGCCGCTGGCCTGAGCCGTCAGGAGCAGCCGGCGCCCGCCGCGCCGTTGGCGAACATGGTCCAGTAGGCCCAGGTGGGCAGCGTCTGGTAACTGGCGTCGGAGGTGACGAACCCGTTCTGGGCGTGCGCGCCCTCGATGGCGCTGACCGCCGCCGCGATGCCGCCGCTGCTGACGGCGTTCATGATCATCGCGAACCGGCCCGGCCGGTAGTTCTTGACCCAGCTCGGCGGGGTGGCTGGCTTGCTGGCGTTCTCCCAGTCCATGATCACGCTCGCGTCACTCATCCACGAGCTGGCCGCCGGGTAGGCACCCATGTTCAGCCACTCCTTGGCGGACGCGCCGATGTGCGCCGCCGCCCAGCTCTTCAGCGTGGCGTAGTACGACTCGAAGCTGGTTGCCGTCGGCGTCTCGTCGAGGAAAAACGTGGTGACCCCGTACCAGGAGTGCCAGTCGGTCATCTGGATCTCGATGTCATGGACGGTGTACCCCAGGTCGCCGGTCCCGTAGTTCGTGGCGATGTAGCCGAGAATCCTGGTGCCATCGGCCCTGGCCTTGTTGATCATGGCCGCGTCGGCGGAGTTCCTGCTCCTACCGGGGCCACCGGCACCGCTGTTCTGGGTGTTGGACCCCCAGTTGGCGATGCCGGTGTTCGCCTCGGGCTTGGTGCCCTGGGCCGTCGTCCACATGGCCGGGCTGTACAGCGGTACGGTCGTGTCCAAACACGTGGGGTTCGGGTAGGTCTTACCCGCCTGGGCCGGGGGAGCGGCGTGGAGACTGGTCATCAACACTGCGGGGGCGGCCGCGAGCGCAGCCCAGCGGGATAGCCTCATG
>DATGGU010000178.1:0-9170 GCA_035308365.1 Streptosporangiaceae bacterium | reverse complement strand
CACCCGGTCAGCGTTCCCTGCCCGCCGCGCACGCTCCAGCGTCCGGATGGCTTCAGCCGTCCTCCGCGCTGCATCGTCGCGTGCACCAGCACCTCTGGCATCTTCAGGCACCTGCACGAATCTAGCCAAAGATCCACTGTTAGCGCGTTTGCAACCAATCTGCAACACAGTGTGTTGCAACCAGCATCACACTCGGTAACCTAACCATCACTCTGACCCGCCGTTACGTGCGGCTTCAGGCATCTCTGGTTCTATCGGCAGGACGCGCAGAAAGGTTATTATGCGTCGCACGTCTGTTGGAACGCGGGAAGATAAGTGGATTCATACTCCGCTGTCCTCAAGAGAGGTCCTGCCTGGGGCAGGCTAGTAAGCCGGTTTTGAGTCGTCTCGGCACCACATGAGTCATCTTTCATCCCAGTAGGTTGTTTCTGGGGGCTGAGGGGTTCCGGCAGGCTGGTTTGCGCGCTGTGCTGGCGGTATGGGTGATAGCAGACTGGAGCCGCTGGTGCTGTCTGAGGCCGAGCGGCGCACGCTGGAGAACTGGGCTAAGCGCCGAAGGACCGCGCAGGGGCTGGCGCTGCGGGCGCGGATCGTGCTGGCCTGCGCCGACGGCGGGCCTAACCTCGCGGTCGCGGCGCGGCTGGGTGTCAACCGGGGCACGGTCAGCAAGTGGCGGGCACGGTTCTTGGCCCGTCGGCTGGACGGGCTGGGTGACGAGCCGCGGCCGGGGGTGCCGCGGACCATCACCGACGCCCAGGTGGAAGAGGTCGTGGTGCGCACCCTGGAAGAAGTGCCTGAAGGCGCTACCCACTGGTCCAAGCGGGAACTGGCCAAACAGGTGGGCATCTCGCCCGCGAGCGTGCTGCGGATCTGGCACGCGTTCGGGCTGCAGCCGTGGCGCACGGAGGACTTCAAGATCTCGCCGGACCCGCTGCTGATTGACAAGATCCGCGACGTGGTAGGGCTGTACCTGGCCCCGCCCGATGGCGCGGTGGTGTTCGTGGTCGATGAGAAGCCGCAGATCCAGGCGCTGGAACGCACCGCCCCGGTGCTGCCCATGCTGCCAGGGGTACCCGAGCGGCGCAGTCATGATTACGTCCGGCACGGCACCATCGACCTGTTCGCCGCGCTGAACACCGCCACCGGCAAGGTAATCGGCAAACTGTCCGCCCAGCACCGGGCCATCGACTTCCGCGACTTCCTCGACGACATCGACCGCCAGGCCGAAGCCGGCCTGGCCATCCACGTCATCTGCGACTTATGCCGACCTCGCGATTATGCCGATGCCCGGTGCGGGTGAGGTCTGGGGCCGTTGTGGTGGCGGGCGCGCTGGTGGTGCGCAGGCAGGTGAGATCGGCATAATCGCAGCAGGCTGAAGTCTCTTCTGACCACGGCATGGCGTCGTGGCAGAAGGAGGCGATCGGCATGGTTTCGTGGGTGCAGCGCGGCGGGCCGCTGGCAGAGTTCGCTGATGGCTATCGGAACGAGCTGGTGTGCCGCGGCTTCACGGCGAACTCCGTTGTGACGCACGTGGTGTTGATGGGCCAGCTCAGCCGCTGGATGGCCGAGGCCAGGGTCACGGTCGAGGATCTGGGCCCCGCTCGGTTCGAAGAGTTCTTTGACAGCCGTCGCGTTAGCGGGCAGCGGAGGGTTCCTTCTGCTCGGGTGCTAGATCCGCTGCTCGCCCATTTGCGGGCAATCGGGGTTGCGGGGCCGCCGCTGGCGGCCCCGGCGACGCCGCTGGGGGATCTGCTCGAGCGCTATGAGCGTCACCTGGTGGAAGACCGGGGCCTGGCCGCTTCGACGGTCGTGGGTTATATCGCAGTGGCCCGGCGTTTCTTGTCTGAGCGCTCGTCAGCAACGGGAGACGAGACCGGCGTGGCTGGCTTGTGCGGAGGTGTGGTCACCGCGTTCTTGTTGCGGGAGTGCGAGCGGCTCGCGGTCGGCTCCGCGAAGAACCGTGTCACCGGCCTGCGGTCGCTGCTGCGTTTCTTGCACCTTGAGTGCCTGGTGGCCACCGATCTGGCCGTTGCGGTGCCGCCGGTGGCTGGGTGGAGGGATACGAGGCTGCCGGCTATGCCGGCCGGGCTCGACGTCTCGGCTCTGGTAGCGGGCTGCGACCCGTCGCAGCCTGCCGGGCTGCGCGACCACGCGATCTTGCTGTTGCTGGCCCGCCTCGGCTTGCGGTCGTGCGAGGTAACCCGCCTGGAACTCGGTGATCTTGACTGGCGGGCGGGCCTGCTGCGGGTGCGTGGCAAGGGCGGCGGCGAGGCCCGGCTGCCTTTGCTGCCTGATGTCGGTGAAGCGATCGCCGCATACCTCCGCGACGGGCGCCCGCAGGCGGAGTCCCGCGCGGTATTCCTGACCTTGCTGGCACCCGTGCGCCCTCTCCGCCCGTGCTCGGTCGGCCACGCCGTGGCCCGCGGCTGTGAGCGGACAGGTCAGCGCCCGGTAGGGCCCCACCGGCTGCGCCATGCGCTCGCGGGCGACATGCTGCGCCGCGGGGCGGCCCTGCCCGAGATCGGCCAGGTGCTCCGCCACCGGGACCTGGCCAGCACGGCGGTATACGCCAAGGTTGACCTCGCCGCCCTTCGCAGCGTCGCCCGGTGCTGGCCGGGAGCGCAGCGATGAGCGACCTGTCCGGCCAGGCCGGTGAGTACCTGCGCCTGCGCCGCGCCCTGGGCCACAAACTGGACGACGCTCACCGTCTCCTGCCGCGCTTCGTCGCCTACCTCGACACCATTGGCGCACAGACGGTAACCGTCGAAGCGGCCCTGGCGTGGGCCCGCCGCCCCGACGCGGATCCGGCGAGCTCTGTATGGATGCGCCGGATGACCGTGGCTCGTGGTTTCGCCCGCCACATGGCCGGCGTCGATCCGGAAACTGAGGTCCCGCCACCGGGCCTGGTGACCTTCCAGCAGCGCCGCCGCCAGCCGTTCATCTACTCCGACGCCGACATCACAGCGTTGATGGCCCACGCCCGGCGGTCGATCCCGACTCCGCTGCGAGCCGCCACGGTGGAGACGCTGATCGGGCTGCTCGCCGCGACGGGCATGCGGGTGGGTGAGGTGATCCGCCTCGAGCGGCCCGACGTGCTGTGGGCCGAAGCGGTGATCGTCGTGCGCGACTCGAAATTCGGCAAGTCCCGGCTTGTCCCCCTCCACCCCAGCGCCGTGGCCGCGCTGGCCGCCTATGCCGAACAACGGGACCGGCTCCAGCCACAGCCGAAAAGCCCCACGTTCTTTGTCTCGACCGTCGGCACCGCATTGTTGTACTGCGACGTCTGCCACACGTTCCGCAAGATCATCGATGCGACCGGGGTGGGGTCGCCGCGCCACCCGAGGATTCACGACATCCGTCACACCTTCGCCGTCAAAACGCTGGTCGGGTGGTATCACGACGGCCATGACACTCAGGCCCGCCTGCCCCGCCTGTCCGCTGTCCTCGGGCACCAGGACCCGAAATACACCTATTGGTACTTGTCAGCCGCGCCGGAGTTGCTCTCGCTAGCCGCTGCCAGGATCGAGGCCCAAGGCCCCCGGCCGTGAGCGCGCTCGCCCCAACCCTGCAGTCCTTCTTCACCGAGCGGCTAGCCCGGCAGCGCCAGGCCAGCTCGCGAACGGTGGCTTCCTACCGGGATACCTTCCGGCTGCTGGTCAGTTTCGTCGAGCGCGAGACCGGAAAGCCGCCGTCCGCGCTCGACCTCGAGGATCTCAACGCCAGTGTCATCAGCGCCTTCCTTGACCACTTGGAAGCCGAGCGTCACAACACCCCCAGAACCCGCAACGCACGGCTCGGCGCCATTCGCTCCCTATTCCGCTACGCCGCGCTGCGCCACCCCGAGCACGCCCAGCTCATCGCTCAGGTGCTTGCCATCCCCCAGAAACGCTTCGCCAAGGCGACCGTGTCCTTCCTCACCCCGGCCGAGCTAGACGCACTGCTCGCCGCCCCCGACCTGGCAACATGGGAAGGCAGACGAGACCGGGCGCTCATCCTCCTCGGCGCCCAGACCGGGCTGCGCGTCTCCGAGATCACCGGGCTCAACCGCGGCGATGTCTGCCTGGGCGCCGGAGCCCATGTCCGCTGTGAGGGCAAAGGCCGCAAGCAGCGAGCCGTGCCCCTCACCGGCCCCACCCAGGCGGTGCTGCGCGAATGGACGCGTGAACGCGGCGGACAAGCCGATGACCCGCTGTTCCCAACCCGCACAGGCCGACGGCTGAGCAGAGACGCCGTCGAACAGCGTGTGAGCACGCACACAGCCGTGGCCGCCCAGCAGCAGCCGTCCCTGCACGGAAAACGGGTCAGTCCTCACGTCCTTCGCCACAGCGCCGTTATCTATAGTCCTGCAGGCGTGTGAGGGACGTTAGAGTAGCGCGGCGACACGCCCGTGCCTTATCAATATCTGCTAGTCCGAGGCACGTCGAGCTACGTTAGCCACGATGGACTCGTTCAGAGCCGAACGGGCAGTATCGCCGGTGGACGGCTCGGAACAGTGGGTGGTGCTCGATCCCGGGTACGTCGTGCACCGCGAGTCCAGCGACTTCTTACGGGGCCTGCAGGGCGCGGGCCGTTCTCCGCACACGATCCGCGCCTATGCCGGGCGGGCAGCGCTGTTCCTGACCTGGTGCCAGGAGCAGGGCACGGACTGGCGGCAGATCAAGCTGGCCGAGCTGGCTCGGTTCAAGCACTGGCTTGAGGTCACTCCGTCGCGCGGCGGCCGGGAGCGGTCGGGATCGACGGTGAACGCGATCTTGACCGCGTTGTGCGAGCTGCTGCGGTTCTGCGCGCGTACCGGGCTGATCGAAGCCGTCGTGGCGGAGCAGCTGTCCGAGCCGCGCTGGCTGCGGTTCACCCCGCCCGGCTTTGATGCTGGCGAGTCTGGCCAGTTCCGGACGGTGCGCGCCCGCGCGCTGAAGGCGCGGGCGCAGGCGCCGTTCCCCGAAGCGCTGACCGACGAGCAGGTCACCGTGGTGCTGGGCTGCTGCAAACGGCCGCGCGAGCGCTTCCTGGTGATCTTGCTGCTCGACACCGGGCTGCGGATCGGGGAAGCGCTCGGGCTGCGCCGCGCGGACATGCACCTGCTGCCCGATTCCCGCACCCTGGGCTGCGCAACCATCGGAGCGCACGTGCACGTCCGGCACCGGGCCAACCCGAACGGGGCACTTGCCAAGTCCCGGTTCCCGCGCACTGTGCCCGTCAGCGCCGGGGTGCTCGACAGCTACGCCGACTACCAGCACGAACGGTCCGGGCTGGCCGGCGACGACGGCACCGACCTGGTGCTGGTCAACCTCTACCACGAGCCGGTGGGCGCGCCGATGACCTACCCGGCCGCCAAGGACTTCTTCGACCGGCTGGTGCGCGAGTGCGGGTTCCCGGTCCGCCCGCACATGCTGCGCCACACTGCGGCCACCGGCTGGGTCCGCGCCGGGACTGATCTGGACGTGGTGCGGGCGCTTCTCGGACATGCGTCGCTGGCCTCGACGTCGGTCTACCTGCATGCCCGCGATGAGGATAAGCGCCGGGCGGTCGAGGCCGTCGCGGCAGGAAGAAGGTACCGGTGAGTGATCCTGCGCTGCTGCCGGCTGGGCCGGCCCGGCAGGTGGAACGGCCTGGCGAGCCAGGCTGGCTGGAATGGCTGCAGGCCCGGCTGGACCCGCGCTGGCGGGCCGGGGAGTGGGACAGCCGGCTGCTGTTGTTCACCGGCGACCTGGCATCGCCGCGGACCGCGGCCTGGGCGTGCCGGACGCCCGGGTGCGTGACGGCGACGCGCCGAACGTCAGGACGCTGTGACGGCTGCCGCCGCGCCCGGGTGGGCGCGGGCCTGTCCTGGGCGGAGTTTGACGCCGCGCCGCCGCCGCGGGTTACCCGGCCGCTGCGACCTGGCCGCTGCACAGTGCCCGGCTGCGAAAGCGACCTGCTCTGCAGCGGCCTGTGCTTCCGGCACGAGCGCAGCTGGCGCCACGACACCAGCGAGCCGCTGGAGACGTTCATGACCCGGGCCCGGCCGCTGAGCCGGGCGGCTGAGTGCCGGGTGCCCGGCTGCGACCGGGAGAGCATCAGCCGCCGTGGGCTGTGCCACTTTCACGACGAGCGGCTGCTGCGCACGGGCACGGCCACCAGGCTGACAGAAAGGGAGCTGGCGGCATGGATCGCGCGTGAGCATCCCCGGCTCGGGGCGCACCAGTTCTCCCTGGCCGGGCTGCCGGAACTGCTGGAGGCCGAGCTGCTTTACGGGCTGCAGCAGCGGGACCAGACGCCGCCGCCGCTGGATCCCACGCTGGTGCGGATACTGGTAGCCCGCCTGGGCGATGCCGCCTCGATACGGGCCGCTGACCCGCAGGCCGTCTCCCGGGCCGGCGGCGTGCAGTACAACTCGGCGGTCCGCGGGCTGTTCCGTGACCTGCACCGCTACGTGAACCAGGCACGGGTCCGGTATTCGGGCACCGACCCGTTCGACGGTGACCTCTGGCAGGTCGCGCTGCTGGAGCTGCCGGTCAACGGCTCCCGCCGCTGGTCGGCCACGCTGGGAACGATCGACCTGCGGGTCATCGAACCCGTCTGGCTGCGCGAGATCGTCCGGAACTGGGCCCGCGACACCCGGCCGTATCTGCAGCGGCTGCGCGAGACCCTGCGGGCCTGCCAGGCCGCCTCGCACGTGCTGACCACCGCCTGCCCTGCCGACCTGACCAGGCTGGGCGCCGGGGACTTCACCCGCATCCTGGATGGGATCAGCGCTCAGCGCCGCGCTGACGGGACCTTGTACTCGGCAAAGCACCGCAACCTGATGATCTACCAGTTCTGCCAGGTCATCGAGTACGGCCGGTCCAGCGGGCTGATGAGCGAGGTGCCGGACCCGTTCCGCCCCGCGGTCCGTCACCGGCTGCGGGAGGATCCCAATGAGGAGGAGCTGGGCAAGGCGCTGCCCGAGACGGTGATCCGCCAGCTGGATGCCCGCCTGGACCTGCTCGGCCCGGCCGGACGGGGCGGGACCATCTCCGCCGCGAGCCTGCAGCTGATGCACCAGACGATCTACCAGATCCTGCGCGACACGGGGCGGCGGCCCGGCGAGGTTGTCAGCCTGCGGGACGGCTGCATCGAGGTCACCGGCGGGCAGCACAACCTGATCTACGACAACCACAAGGCCGGGCGGAAGCGCCGCCGGCTGCCGGTCACCGGCGGCACTGCCGGGATCATCGCGGTCTGGCAGCAGCACCGGGCCAGGCTGCGCGTTCCGCCCGAGCTGAACCAATGGCTCTTCCCCACCCCGCTGCTGCGCGCCCGCCAATCCCGCGGCCACATCACGCCGTCCTGCGTGGCCCGGGCGTTCAAGGCCTGGACCGCGAAAATCGGCACCATCGATTCCGACCTGGCAGGCGCCGACGGAACACCGCTCCCGTTCGACCCGTCACTGATCACGCCCTACGCGCTGCGCCACAGCTACGCTCAGCGGCACGCTGACGCCGGAGTGCCCGTTGACGTGCTCAAAGAACTCATGGATCACGCCGCCATTTCCACGACGATGGGCTATTACCAGGTCAGCCTCAAGCGCAAGCAGCAGGCCATCGCCTCGGTCAGCCCGCTGGCTACTGACGCCGCGGGCAACCCAGCCCCGTTCACCAGCCCGGCAGCCTACGAGCGGGCGTCGGTCGCAGTGCCGTTCGGCAACTGCACCGAGCCGTCCAACGTCAAAGCCGGTGGCGGCGCCTGCCCGATCCGCTTCCAGTGCGCCGGGTGCGGCTTCTACCGACCCGATCCGTCCTACCTGCCCGCACTCGAGCAGCACATCGCCAGCCTGCGCGCCGACATCGAAACCGCCCGCGCGATGGATGCCGCCGAGTACGTGCTGGCGAGCATGTCCGCAGAGATCAGCGCATTCCAAGCCGTCGCACAGAAGATGCGCGCCTCGCTGTCGCGGCTCGATCCTGCTCAACGCGACGAAGTCGAGGAAGCCAGCCGGCTCCTTCGCCGCACCCGGGCAGCCCGGACGCTGCCGCTGACCGACATCACCGGCAGCACCACGCAGACGGCATGAGCAGCCGAACCCGGGCCATGCTGGCCGCCCGGGCCAAAGACAGCCAGGACAAGCGGGACCGGGCGCTGGCCGCGATCGCTTCCCTCGAAACCGCCGGAGCCCCGGTCACCCCGGCCGCCGTCGCCGCCGCCGCCGGAGTGTCCACCTGGCTGGTCTACGCTGACGGGGTGCGCGAGCACGTCCAGGCCGCACAGCAGCGCCAGGGCTGCAACGGCCCGGACCGGCCAGGCGCCGCCGTCCCGGCTGGCGGCGAGCCGGTCACCCTGGCCAGCCTGCGCACCGATCTCAGCGTCGCCCGCGAGCAGGTCCGCCAGCTCCGCGCCGAACGCGACAAGCTCCTCGGCAGGCTCCGCCTTCAGCTCGGCGCCGAAATCGAGGGACCCGAAAGAGCCGACCTCATCACCCGCATCTCGCAGCTGGAGGAAGCCACGCGCAAGCTCGCAGCCGAGCGCGACGCCCGCGCCACCGAGGCCAGCCACGCCCAGCACCGCATCACCGAACTGGAAGACGAACTCACCGCCGCCCGCGAGAGCCTGCGCCGCGTCATCCGGCACGCCAACCAGTGATCAGCCACCCTGTGAAACGACCTGCCTCACGTCCCTCACGTGCCTGACAAGCCAAAACACCCTCTCACCAGGGACTTTTCAAGATCGACTATAGATAAGCGCCGCCATGTCATTGCTCCACGCGGGCGTCGACACCTCGGTGATCGCCCTGTGGCTCGGCCACGCCGGTGTCCGGTCCACCGACGCATACATCCACGCCGACATGACCATCAAAGAACGAGCGCTCGCCCTCACCACACCAGCCAGCGTCCGGCCCGGGCGCTACCGCCCGCCTGACGCCCTGCTCGCCTTCCTCGAGAGCCTGTAATTATGCCGATCTCACCTGCCTGCGCACCACCAGCGCGCCCGCCACCACAACGGCCCCAGACCTCACCCGCACCGGGCATCGGCATAATCGCGAGGTCGGCATAAGTCGCACTATGCGGACATCGGCATAGTGCGACAACCTGTCCGCCCACAAGGCACCGGTGGTGCACAAATGGCTGCTGGCCCACCCGCGCGTCCAGCTCCACTTCACCCCGACCTACTCGTCTTGGATCAGCCAGGTCGAACGGTGGTTCGCCGAGTTGCAG
>DATGGU010000177.1:0-20596 GCA_035308365.1 Streptosporangiaceae bacterium | reverse complement strand
AGAACCCGCCACCGGTGGCTCGCGCAAGATCGGGTCAGTGTCCATGAGCGCAGGTTAGCGACTATTCCGGACGATCTAATTCCGGATTAACGGTGCGTGGATCCCCACCGGTCAGCCGGTACGTTCCAGCAGTAGCGCCAGGGCCGGGCAGTCGGTGACCGCGCGGCGGGCATGGGCGCGCAGGGCTGCGGGGACGGGCTCCGCGGAGACGATGGGGTAGCCCCACTCGTCGAGGGTGATCCGCTCGGGCAGCAGTTCGGCGGGCCTGCCCTATGCACCGTTCACCGCGGCGCTGCGCGAATTGATCTGCGAACGGGGCGCCACCGAGGTGGCCGCGCTGCTGCCGGGCCCGGGCTCAGGCGAACTGGCGGCGCTGCTGCCGGAGTTCGGCGTGCCACCCTCGGCGGCCGACCCGCAGACCGCCAGGGCGCGGCTGTTCGAGCTGCCGCGGCGAGCGGCCGGGCTGGCCACCCAGCTCGCCGCCGGCTCGTTGCGGCAGCAGATCAGCCAGCTGGCCCGGCGGGCGCGGATCCGCCTGGACGGCACCGGCAGCGAGCCCGGCGAGGGCACGGTTCCATTCGGTCTCACCGCACGCGAACAGGAGGTGCTCCGGCTGGTCGCGGCCGGCCGCGGCAACCGCGAGATCGCGGCCGAGCTGTTCATCTCGCACCGGACCGCCAGCGTGCACGTCTCCAACATCCTCGGCAAGCTGCAGGTGGCCTCGCGCGGCGAGGCCGCCGCCATGGCCTACCGCCTGCACCTCTTCGACCCGTCCTGACCCGGTCAGATCGCGCGCAGCAGCACGGCGCGCAGGTCGTCCTGGCTGAGCGGGACGGGGTTGCCCTGCATGCTGCTGGACCGCAGGGCCTTGGCGGCGATGTCACCGGCCTGCCCGGGCCTGATGCCGAAGGTGCTCAGCCGGGGGACGCCGAGCAGGGTGGCCGTCTCGCGGATCCAGTCGATGCCATCCTCGACGGCAACGCCCGTGCGGCCGGTCAGCAACTGAGCCACTTCGGCATACCGGGCGAGGGCCGGATGACCCGGCGGCCCCGAACGCAGCGCTCGCACGTTGGCCTCGATCACCGGGGCGAGCAGGGCGGCGCAGGCCATCCCGTGCGGCACCTCGGCGGTCCCACCGACCACCCCGGCCAGGCCGTGCACGGCGCCGAGCTTCGCGTTGGCCAGCGAGATCCCGCCGAGCAGGCTGGCCAGGGCCATGTCGGTCCTGGCCTGGAGGTCGCCGCCATCGGCGCAGGCCGCCCGCAGCCCCGCCGCGGCATGACGCAGACCCTGTCTGGCCAGGCCGTCGGTCAGCGGGGTGGCCCGGACCGACACGAACGGTTCCAGGCACTGGGTGAGCGCGTCCAGACCGCTGGCAGCGGTGACCCGCGGCGGGCAGGAGACGGTCAGTTCCGGGTCGACCAGCGCGACCCGCGGCAGCATCAACGGGCTGCGCAGGCTCGCCTTGACGCCGTGCGCCGGTGCGCCGAGCACGGCGTTGGCGGTAACCTCCGCCCCGGTGCCAGCCGTGGTCGGCACGGCGACGCACGGAACCGGCGGCCGGGTGATCTTCTGCCCGGCCCCAACGACCTCCAGGTAGTCCAGCGGGTCGCCACCGTTGCCGAGCAGCATGGCCACGGCCTTGCCGGTATCGATGACGCTGCCCCCGCCGATCGCGACGACGACGTCGGCGTCATGAGCCCGGGCGGCGGCCAGGGCAGCCCGGGCGAGCTCGACCGTGGGCTCGGTGGCCACCGGGAACACCGTGGCCGGCAACTCCAGCCTGGCCAGCAGCCCGGCGTGACGCGAGGCGCCGGAGCCGGTGCAGACCAGCACCCGCGAGCCGAGCCCGGCCAGCAGGCCCGGCAGTTCGCCCGCGCGGCCGGCCCCGACGATGATGCGCCCGGCCGTGGCAAACTCGAAGCCCGGCGTGGTCACCGAGGGCTACTCGCCCAGCCCGCGCCGCCGGCCGGGAACACCGCGGCGAACCTGGCCGACGTCCGGGGCTCGGCCATCATCGGGGCCACCGTGTCCCGCCAGGTGGCGTAGTGCGGCGTCAGCTTGTGCGCCGCCGCGCCATCGGCGTCCCGGTAGACCTCCGCCAGCACGACGTGCTCCGGATCATCCTGATCCTGGATGACGTCGAACCGCAGCACCCCCGGCTCATCCAGCGACGCCTGAGCATTGACCAGGGTGGCGGCCAGGAAATCCGCGACCTGCCCGGGCCGCACCCGCACGTGAACATGAACGACCAGCATCCGCCCATCCTGCTACACCGGACCGCGTCAGCGCCGCCGCCGGCGGCAGTGACACCGGCAGCGGCGGACGGGTGAGCCTCAGTTGGGCGGGGCGATGCCGGGCTTCTCGCTCGCGCCGAACGCCCAGCCCTGCACGGTGCCCTGTCGCGGGTGGAAGGAGCCTGCGCCCTTGTTGCTCAGGATCCAGGTGCCGTGCGCCTTGGCGTGCCAGTACGCCCAGTAGGCGGAGGCGGGCGCGCCGTTGCACGGGTTGGGCAGACTGTCGATCCGGCAGACGAAGCCGGGGATCCCTGGCACGAAGGAGTAGGTGAACCCGGCCCCCTTCAGGGCGTCGAGGCCGGTCTTGGGGGTGCCGGTGTCGCAGTGCACCTTGATCTTGCCGCCCAGGTCGGTGAAGTCGACGACGACGGTCACGCCGACCGTACCCTTGCACGCACCGCGGTGCCAGGTGCTGACGACCGCAGCACTGGCCGGCGGGGTGGTGACCACGGGCCGGACGCCGAACACGGTTATCCCGAAGACCGGGAGCGTGGCGAGCATCGTCAGTGCCCGGGTGCTGGATTTACGCATCAGATGGGCCTTTCCGGTCCGGCAGACGCCGGGGCCGGACCGCCGGTGGGCCCGGACTCCGGCCCGCGGACCACGACGGGATGGGGAGCGGTGACGCGACGATCGTGGGTATTCGGGCTTACGGTGACCTCGCGGGCCGCCGGATACCGTTGCGGGTCAGCGCCGGAATCTCACCGGACTTCCCCCACCATCTCGCCTATTCAGTTGCCGCCAGCAGGCGTTCCAGTCGCCACTCTCCAGCACGCCCAGGAAAGGTGTCAAGGTGCCAGCCGGACCTGACCGGCGGAGTTTTCCTTTCCCTTACGGTGGGGGCCACACCTGATGGTGTGCTTGAGGTGACGCTGCGTGTTATTGACTGCGACGCATCGTGTGTGGTCAGATGAGGCCAATTCAGCAATCAGGGGAAGCCGGTCAAAATCCGGCACTGACCCGCAACCGTGGGCCCGCACGAACGCGCGGGCGAGTCGGAGCACCTGGCTGGATAGCACCACCGTCCTGGCGTCGTCGAGGTCTGCGGCGCGGAACATCGGGTTACTCCGGGCAGTCCCCGTCCGGGTGGGTCGGGTTTCGCGCGCCGCGTCACACCCCCGGGGGGAGGCCCATGCCGCTAACTCGCCCAGCATCGACGCGCAGCCGTGTCGCGGCAGCCGTGGCCGTCCTGGTGGCGGTGGGCGCGCTGATCCCCTCGCTCGCGGCGGCGGGCACCGGGCCGGACCTGGTCACCGGCAGCGCCTACCTGGTCGCGCCGGCCAACCTGATCCACGGCCACTACTACGAGTCCTTCCCGGGCTACGCCGACTTCGGGCTGACCATCAGCGGAGCGCTCGCGCTGGCCGCGACCGGCGACCAGAACCCGGCGCTCAAGGGGATCGTCACGTTCCTGGCCGGCGGCGGCAAGGACCCGCACGGCACCACGGTCAACGGCTGGACCGGCATCGGCACCCACAATGTCATCGGCGGCTCGCTCGCCGACGAGGCACTGCTGGCCGAGGTGGTGGGCGGCAACCCGCACAGCTTCGGCGGCCATGACCTGATCGCCGCGCTGGACGCGGCGGTCTGCGCGCACCGCCACGGCACCAGGTGCCCCGCCGCGGGCAGCTATGTCAACTCGTTCTCGGTTTTCGACCAGGCGCTCGGCATCCTGGCACAGCTTCGGGCAGGCCAGGTGAGTGCGGCGACGGGACCGATCCACTACCTGGAGCGCCTGCAGCACCCGGACGGCTCCTTCCCCAGCCTGATCCCGCCCGGCCGCGACCAGGACGTGGACAGCACGGCGATGGCGGCGATGGCGCTCGCGCTGGCCCCGGGGAAGCGGGCCGCGGCGGACGTCGCGGCCGGCCTGGCCTGGATCGCTGGCCGGCAGGAGAGCAACGGCGGTTTCCCCGGCGCGTCGGGCGAGTCGGTCAACTCGGCGGGCCTGGCCATCCAGGGCCTGACCCTGCGGGCCGCGCGCTACCGGCCGCAGATCGGTGCGGCCCTGGGCTTCCTCGCCCGGGAGCAGAACAGCAACGGCGGCTTCAACGTCACGGCGGGCGGGCCGGGTGGCTCCAACATCCGGGCGTCCACCCAGGCGCTGGGCGGCGCCGTGGGCACCTCGTTCGGCACCCTGTACCGCGACCTGAGCGGCACGCACACCCCGCCGCCGGCGCCCACCCCGCGCCCGCACCACACTCACCCGGGCACGCCGGTCCCGACCTTGCTCATCGTCAACCCGGCCGCGCCCGGCACCAGCCTGGCGACGCCGGCTCCGGTGCCGATGGCCGGGGCGGGCACGCCGCCGGGTGCGGCCACGTCCCCGGCCGCGCATCACGCGTTCACCGACACGAGCAGCGACAGTTCCGTGGCCGCCCACCTGTGGTGGGCGGCGGGTGGGGTCGCGGTTGCCGGCGCGGTGGTCATCGGCCTGCTGTTGCTGCGCCGGCGGCGGCTCTCCCCGGCCGGCCCGGTGGCCAGGGGACGCCGGTGACCGGCTGGCCGGGCAGCCGCGACGCCGGCAGCCGCATGGGCGCCGGCCCGGGCCGGCGGCGACCTCGGGGACATGGCCTGACCCGGGCCGCCGGGCTGCTCGTGGCGGTCGCGGCGGCGGCGCTTGGCGCCGGCGTCGCTGGCTCACCCGCGCGGGCGGCGCCGGAGCCGGCCGGCGACTGCACGACGACCTCGGGGGTGATCGTCGCGGTCGACTTCGCGCCCTGGGGCGGGCCGGTGCTGCGCTCCTGCGGCACGACCCCGACCACCGCGTACACCCTGCTCAACCAGGGTGGCTGGCACACCACCGGCACCGAGCACGACGGCCCGGGGTTCATCTGCCGGATCGGCTATGCCGGCTACCACGGCGGCACCCAGTACCCGACGGCGGCCCAGGAATCGTGTGTGCTCACCCCGCCGGCCAGCGCCTACTGGGCGTTCTGGTATGCCAACCGGGGACAGAACACCTGGAGCTACAGCCAGGCCGGGGCGATGGGCATCCGGCCAGAGCCCGGCAGCGTGGAACTGTGGGTGTTCGGCGGGACTAACACCGGCGGCACCTCAGGGTCCGCCGTGCCCGCGATCAGCCCGGCGAACTTGCGCGCCACGAATACGAGTCCGCTCCCCACCGTAAGAGGGCCCTCTTCCCGGAAGAGTCCACCGGCGCCGGCCCGGCAGACTACGTCAGCCACCCAGCCAGCGGCGCCGTCCGGCACCACCCGGGCGGGCGGCGGCGCGGCGGCCACGCCGAGCCCACCGCCGGCCGTCCGCAACGCCCAGCCGACGGTGGCCAGCGCGCCGGTCAGCCACGGCTCGGCGCTGCCCGCGATCCTCGCGCTGGTGATCGTGACCGTGCTGGTGGTCACCGGGATCGTCGCGGCGGCCCGGCGGCCACGGCGAGTACAGTGAGCAGGCTTCCCCGCGGGCTGCATCCGGTCGCGTGGTGGCTGTGGGCGATGGCGCTCGCCACGGCGGCCAGCCGGACCACCAACCCGCTGCTGCTCCTGCTGATCTTCGCCGTGCTCGGCCTGGTCGTGACCCTGCGGCGGACCGATGCGCCGTGGGCGCGCGGGTACCGGTTCTACCTGATCATGGCCCTGGTCGTGATCGTGATCCGGGTCGTGTTCCGCGCCGTGTTCTCCAGCGGGGCGGCGCCGGGCCAGGCGATCCTGTTCCGGCTGCCGCACATCCCGGCGCCGTCCTGGTACACCGGGGTGCAGATCGGCGGGCCGGTGCCGGTGGCGGGCGTGCTGTCGGCGACGCTGGACGGGGCGCGGCTGGCCTGCCTGCTGTGCTGCATCGGCGCGGCCAACACGCTGGCCAACCCCAAGCGGGCACTGCGCGTGCTCCCCGGCGCCCTGAACGAGCTGGGCGTCGCGGTCACCGTGGCGCTGTCGGTGGCGCCGCAACTGGTGGAGAGCGTGCAGCGGGTGCGCCGGGCGCGGCGGCTGCGCGGGGCCGGGGGGCGCGGGCTGCGGGCGGTGCGGGCGATCGCGGTCCCGGTGCTGCACGACGCGCTGGACCGGTCGCTGTTGCTGGCCGCGGGGATGGACTCGCGGGGCTATGGGCGTACCGGCGGGGCGACCCGGGCGTCCCGGCGGGTGACCGCGGCGCTGATGCTGACCGGGCTGGCCGGGCTGTGTGCCGGGGCGTACGGGCTGCTCGATGCCTCCATGCCGCGCGGGGTGGGGTTCGGCGGGTTCGGCGTGGGGACTTTGCTGTGTGTCGCCGGTCTGGCCCTGGGCGGGCGGCGGGTGGCGCGGACCCGGTACCGGCCGGACCCGTGGCGCTGGCCGGAATGGGCGGTCACCGGGTGCGGGGTGGCCTGCGCCGTGGTGCTGTCCGCAGGCCTGGGCACCACCGGCGGGGCGCTGACCCCGGACCCGCTGAGCTGGCCGCCGCTGCCGCTGCTGCCCACCCTGGCGATCCTGGTGGCGGCGCTCGCGGCCGTGGCGGCCCCGCCCGTGCCAGGGTCCGTCAGCAGTGTTCCCGCCGTGGCGCGGGAGGCGGCGCTGACCGGCTCGGGGGCGGTGCGGTGATCGAGTTCGACCGGATGGGCGTCCGGTACGACGGGGCGGCCGCCCCGGTGCTGCGGGAGGTGAGCCTGCGCATCGAGGAGGGCGAGCTGTGCCTGGTCATCGGGCACACCGGCAGCGGAAAGTCGACGCTGCTCGCGGCCATCAACGGGCTCGTACCATACTTCACCGGCGGGACGCTGGCGGGGCGGGTCGTGGTCGGTGGCCGGGACACGGCCCGGTTCCGGCCCAGGGAGCTGGCCGGTGTGGTCGGCCTGGCCGGGCAGGATCCGCTGGCCGGGTTCGTCACCGACACGGTGGAGGAAGAGCTCGCCTACACCATGGAGCAGCTCGCCATCGACCCCGCTTCCATGCGGGCGCGGCTCGAAGAGACCCTCGACCTGCTGGGCATCGCCGGCCTGCGGAACCGGGCCCTGCGCACACTGTCCGGCGGCCAGCAGCAGCGGGTCGCCATCGGGGCGGCGCTGACCGCGCATCCCCGGATCCTCGTGCTGGACGAGCCGACCTCGGCGCTCGACCCGGCCAGCGCGGAGGATGTGCTCGCCTCGATCACCCGGCTGGTACACGACCTCGGTGTGACCGTCGTGCTGGCCGAGCACCGGCTGGAACGGGTGCTGCCCTACGCCGACCGGGTGGTCTGGCTGCCCGGTGACGGGACCGTGATCGCCGGGGATCCGGCCGGTGTGCTGGCCAGGGCCGGGGTGGCGCCGCCGGTGGTCGAGCTGGGCCGGCTGGCCGGGTGGGACCCGCTGCCGCTGTCGGTGCGGGACGCCCGGCGGCAGGCCCCGTCGCTGCGCACGCGGCTGCCCTCGGCGCCGCCGGCCGCGCGCCGGATGCTTTATGCCGGTGATGTGGCCCCGGTGCTGACGGCGCGGGGAATCGTGGTGCGTTACGGCGGGCTGATCGCGGTGCGCGAGGCCGGGCTGACGCTGCGCCGGGGTGAGTGCACCGCGCTGATGGGGCGCAACGGGTCCGGGAAGTCGTCGTTGCTGTGGGCGATCCAGGGGTCGGGGCGGCGGTCGGCCGGCACGGTGACCGTCGCGGGCGGCGCGGCGGATCCGGCGTCGTTGCCGGCGCGCGATGCCCGGCGGCTGGCCGGCCTGGTCCCGCAGACCCCCGCCGATCTGCTCTACCTGGACACGGTCGCGGCCGAGCTGGCCCAGGCCGACCAGGACGCGGCCCAAGCCAATCCGGTCCGGGCCAACCAGGCCGCGGCCCAAGCCAATCCGGTCCGGGCTGGGGCGCGGGAGATCCTGGAGGGGATCGCGCCGGGGATACCGCTGGACGCGCATCCCCGCGACCTGTCGGCCGGGCAGCAGCTCGCGCTGGCGCTGGCCGTGCAGCTCACCGCCGCGCCCGCGGTGATCCTGCTGGACGAGCCCACCCGCGGGCTGGACTACCAGGCCAAGGCCGGGCTGACCAGGACGCTGGACCGGCTCGCCGGTCAGGGGCACGCGATCGTGGTGGCCACCCACGACGTCGAGTTCGCCGCCCGGAGCTGCGACCGGGTGATGGTCATGGCCGAGGGCGAGATCGTCACCGATGGGCCGGCGGCCAGCGTGCTGACCGCCTCACCCACGTTCGCGCCGCAGGTGGCCAAGGTGCTCGCGCCGCTGCCCTACCTCACGGTGGGCCAGGTCGAGGCCGCCCTCGCCCCGGCGGTGACGCCGTGACCGGGGCCATTCGCAGCGCGATCCTGGTGCGGCCGCGCGCCACGGCCGCGATCGCGATGGCGTCGTTCCTCGGCCTGGTAGCGTTCCTGTGGCCGTTCGTGGTCGCGCCGGGAACGTTCGCGTCCACCGAGACACCGCCGCTGATCTTCGGCATCCTGCTGGTGCTGGTCCTGGCCGTGGTGTTCGCCGAGATAGCCGACGGCGGCATCGACGCCAAGGCGCTGGCCATGCTCGGCGTGCTGTCCGCGATCAACGCGGCGCTCCGGCCACTCGGCGCCGGAACGGCCGGCTTCGAGACCGTCTTCTTCATCCTGGTGCTGGCCGGGCGGGTGTTCGGCGCCGGCTTCGGCTTCGCCCTGGGCTGCACCTCGCTGTTCGCCTCGGCGCTGCTGACGGCCGGTGTCGGGCCGTGGATGCCGTACCAGATGTTCGGCTGCGCCTGGGTCGGCATGTTCGCCGGCCTGCTCCCGCCGGTGCGCGGAAAGGCCGAGATCGCGATGCTGGCCGGATACGGCGCGCTGGCCGGTTACCTGTTCGGCTTCCTGCTCAACCTGTCCTTCTGGCCGTTCTCGCTGGACCCGTCCAGCTCCATCGCCTACCAGCCCGGCCTGCCGTTCATCGAGCAGTGGCACCGCTACCTGCTGTTCGACGCGACCACCTCGCTGGGCTGGGACACCGGCCGGGCGATCACCAACATCGTGGCGATCCTGCTGGCCGGCCCGGCCATCCTGGCCGCCTTCCGCCGCGCCGCCCGCCGCGCCAACTTCCGCCCGACGGTCAGTTTCGCCCTCGGACACGACCGGGAAGGCGGGCCGCACGCGTGACCGGGCGGGAGAATGCAGGGCATGGAGCGACGGATTCAGGTGACCTTTGACGCGGCCGACCCGCACGCGCTCGCCCGGTGGTGGGCTGACTTGCTTGGCTACCAGGTCCAGGACACACACGACTTCGTGACCAAGCTGCTCGGCGACGGCGTGCTCACCGAGGCCGATGTGATGCGGATCGACGGCCGCCTGGCCTTCGCCGACGCGACGGCGGCCAACGATCCCAGCGGTGCCGGTCCCCGGCTCTACTTCCAGCGCGTGCCTGAGCCAAAGACGGCCAAGAACCGCGTGCACGTGGACATCCCGGTCGATCCCGATAAGCTCGACGCGGAGGTCGAGCGGGTGTGCAGTCGCGGCGCGACTCTGGTCGGCTTGCACAGCCAGGGCAGCCATCGCTACGCCGTCATGCAGGATCCCGAAGGCAACGAGTTCTGCCTGCACTAGCAGGCCGGTTACGACAGCGGCCCCGCCGTGCTGAACCCATCATGCAGTTATCCGCAGTACCCCAGGTGACGATGCCCTAAAGTTCGGCATCGTGACATCGCTGCCGGATTGGGCCATCTGGGGAGTTGCCCTCGGCTCTCCGTTGCTCAATGCCGCGGTGACCGTCGTCGGTCAGCGGGTGAGCCGGCGTGGCGACCGGGAGCTGGAGATCCGGTCCAGACGTGAGGAGGTCATGCGCACCCTGCGCTGGGCCGCCGAACTGGCCGTGTCGGACGAGGTGCACAAGGCCAGGCTCGGCAACCAGGAGCTGAAGGCCCTGCTGGGCTCCAACATGCTCAACGCCGCCGACCGCGACTTCATCTTCGCCGCGCTCGATGCCGCCCTGGAGGAACCGGTCCAGGCCATCGAGCTGGCCGGTGACGACGTGGAGGTTGTCGCGGCCACAACGGACCTTAGCGATGACGGGGAAGTTCTCATACCATCAGAAGAGGAGAGCTGAGCATGAGGGGGTACCCGATGCCGAAGACGAGGGTCGTGGTGACAGATGCTCAGGTCGAAGCGGCCCGGATGATCGTCGAGCACGACAAGGCCATGGGCCGCGAGACCGCCGAGGCCATCCGCAAGATCGCCGAAGCAGTACCCGCGGCCATCAAGCCCAGCAGCAGGAAACGACGCGACTGACCCCGCGGTGCAAGCCGCCCCTGAGCGGCGCCGGGGCAGCGCCCCGGACGCCGACAGCCCTATTCTGGACACCGCGACCCCCCGCCATGGACACCCCGGCGACGCCTGGGTGTCCAGACTCTGACTGTTAAGTCACAATTTGACGTAGTCATCCACGGTGGCGTACATGCTGTCTGGTCTGAGCCGGGACCGGATGGCCAGTCTGCTGCCGGGCAGAGCGAGTCTGAGGGGGCCCGCCATGCGATCAAGAGCTTTCGGATGGATTAACCGGCAGACCATAGTGCTCACGGCGGCGAGCATGCTCGCGGTGCCGCTGGCCGTCGGGGCGGCATTACCGGCCGCAGCGGCCCCGGCCGCCCCAGCAGCGGCACCGAAGACCCCGGCCGCCCCACGCGTGGCACCGAAGACAAGCCAGGCCAACACGTGGACGCCCACCGCCGGGCCCATGTCGGTGGCGAGATCCGGGCAGACGGCGACGCTGCTGCCCAGCGGGAAGGTGCTGATCGCCGGCGGCTCGTCCGCTGCCGCCGACCTGTACGACCCGGCCACGGGGACGTTCACCCCGACCGGGAGCATGTCCATGGCCCGCCCCGGCGCGACCGCGACCCTGCTGAAAAACGGCGAGGTACTGGTGGCCGGCGGCTGCTGCAAGGGCTACGACAACTTCAAGACCGCTGAACTTTACAACCCGGCCACCGGCAAGTGGGCCCCGGCCGGCAGCATGGTGCACGGCCGGGCCTACCAGACGGCGACGCTGCTGCCCAACGGCCAGGTGCTCGTGGCCGGCGGGGCGTGCAACGGAATCGCCTACGGCTGCGATTCTGGCAGCTCCCTGGTCAACCAGCGATCCGCCGAACTCTACAACCCGGCCACCGGCACCTGGAGGGCCACCGGCAGCATGACCGATGGCCGCGACCTGGCGACCGCCACCCTGCTGCCCGACGGGCAGGTGCTGGTGGCCGGCGGGTTCAGCAACTGCGACGACGACTTCTGCTCCGACCTGAGCGAGGCCGAGCTGTACAACCCGGCCACCGGCACGTGGTCCGTCACCGGCTCGCTGCGCGGGCCACGCGAGCAGCACACCGCGACCCTGCTGCGGGACGGCCAGGTCCTGGTGACCGGCGGGTTCAACGAGGGCGGCTTCACCAGCGGCGGTGGCCCGTACGCCACCGCCGAGCTGTACAACCCGGCGACCGGGACGTGGACCACGACGGCCTCCATGCCAACCGCCCGCTACGGGCACACAGCCACGCTGCTGAAGAACGGATGGGTCCTGGTGACCGGCGGGCAGACAGCCTCGGCCACGATCTTCGAGCCCAGCCGCGGGCTGTGGGTGAGCCCGGGCTCGATGAGCACGGCGCGCACCGACCACACCGCCACCCTGCTCGGCAACGGGCACGTCCTGGTGACGGGCGGAACCGGCCCCGATGGCAGCCCGCAGGCCACGGCCGAGGTGTTCCTGGCCGGCCAGGGACCGCTGGTACGTGTCACCCCCACGTCACTGTCGTTCGGCAGCCAGCAGGTCGGCTCCACCGGCAAGCAGAAAACCTACACGGTCGCCAACGAGGGCAACGCCGCGCTGACCATCACCGGGGTCGCGGTCGGCGGCGCCAACCCGGGCGACTTCGTGGCCTCCAGCGACTGCACCAAGGCCCCCCTCGATCCGGGCGCTACCTGCACCGTGTCGACCCGGTTCGCACCCACCGCCACCGGGCTGCGGCAGGCTCAGGCCGGGGTGTCCGACGACGCCCCGCTGAGCCCGCAGGGCGTCGCCGTGTCCGGCTACGGAGCCGGGCCGGACGTGTTCACCCCGACCGGGGCCATGAAGGCCGGCCGGGATCTGGCCACCGCCACCCTGCTGCGGGGCGGCAAGGTGCTGATCGCCGGCGGCGAGCGGACCAACTCTCAGGGCATCCCGGTCCCGCTGGCCGACGCCGAGCTGTACAACCCGGCCACCGGCACGTTCACACCCACCGGCTCGATGATCACCGCGCGCGACTGGGCCACCGCCACCCTGCTGAAAGACGGCCAGGTCCTGGTGGCCGGCGGCCAGGGCGCCAACTTCACCAACCTGGCCAGCGCCGAGCTGTACAACCCGGCCACCGGCAAATGGACCGCCACCGGCTCGATGAACGCCAGCGGCTACGCGATCACGTCCACACTGCTGCCCAGCGGCAAGGTCCTGGTCACCGACCTCGGCTTCAGCAACGCCGCCGAGGTGTACGACCCGGCCACCGGCAAATGGACCGACACCGGCCCGATGGTCTCCGCGCACGGCTTCGGCACCGCCACGCTGCTGAAAAACGGCAAGGTCCTGGCCACCGGCGGCACCACCGCCACCGAACTGTACGACCCGGCGGCCAACGACTGGACCGCCACCGGCTCGATGAACGTGGTCCGGCAGTATCCCACCGCCACCCTGCTGCCCGACGGCCAGGTGCTGGAGGCCGGCGGTATCACGCCGGATGGCGGCCCCACGCTGGCCAGCGCGGAGCTGTACAACCCGGCCACCGGCAGGTGGACGAGCACCGGCTCGATGTCCTCCGGGCGCTACGGCGCGACCGCGACCCTGCTGACCGACGGCAAGGTCATCGTCGCCGGCGGCTGCACCGCCTCCTGCGGCCCGACCCTGGCCAGCACCGAGATCTACAGCGACGGCTTCTGGAGCCCCGGGCCGAACATGAGCGTCACCCGCTACGACCAGACCGCCACCCTGCTGGCCAACGGCAACCTGCTGATCGCCGGCGGCGGCGTGCAGTACTGCTGCTCGGTGACGGCGGCCGCCGACCTGCTCACCCCGGCACTGGCCACGGTCTCCCCCACCCAGGGCCCGGCCGGCCAGGCCATCACCGTGTCCGGGACCGGCTTCTACGCCGGTGAGCAGATCCGGGTCACGCTGGACGCGACCACCCTGCTCGGCAAGGTCACCACCGCCGTCAACGGCAGCTTCGTCCTGCACACCAAGATCCCGGCGGCCACGGCCGCCGGCAAGCACACTATCGACGCCGCCGGGCAGAAGAGCTTTGCCGATGCCTCGGCCATCTTCACGGTGACCTGATCCTGGCGTGCTACAGGCCGGCCAGCTGCTCCTTGATCCGGCCCAGCCGCTCGCCCCGCTCCGCGCAGAACCGCTCCAGCGCGGCCAGGATGTGCGCCTCGTCCAGGTGCGCTTCCTCGATCACCTCGGCCACCGAACCGCCGGTGCGCCACCGGTCGTCCCAGTCCGACGACAGCGAGTACTCCCTGACCAGCGGGCCGCCCGCCCAGTCGCCCATCAGCTTGAAGGCGCCGTTGGTAATGACCATCGCATCCAGCCGCCCACCCGGGCCGATCACCGACTCCCGGTAGGAGGCGGGCTGGCGGGCGAACAGTTGCGGGCTCAACGCCGCGACGATCTTGACGTTGATGCCCCGCTCGCCGAGCTGCGGCAGCAGGTTCACCAGGTTCCGGGTGGCCACGGTGCCACGGATGTAGACCGTTCCGCCCCTGGGCTGGTCCGGCCGGTAGTCCCGCAGCACGTAGGCACCCTTGGCGGCGGCCAGGTGCGAGGGGATGCCGAGCGACTCCCGGTCGGGAATCTCGATCGGCGGGCGGGTGAGGTGCAGCGCCACGATCGGCACGTCCAGCGAGAACGCGGTGCCGAGCATGACCGGCACCTCGTTGTACTCCCATGGGTGCAGGTCGATGACATGCCCGTCCGGGAAGAGCTGGGTCACGCCGATCGAGAAGATGCCGAAGTGGGTGCGGGAGTCCTCGGCCGTCTCGGGCCCGGAGTGCCCGGCGATCCACAGCACCTTGCCGACCTTCAGCTCGCTGTCCTGGGCGAGCTGGCTGAACAGCCGCATCAGTCCGTACTTGAGGTAGGAGAACGAGCCGTAGGTGGAGCAGGCGCCCCAGTAGCCGTCGAACTCGCTGAACGGATCCCGGGCCATGTTCACCGTGGCCAGCCCGGCGACCAGCCCGGAGTTGGAGAACTCGCTGATCTCGGTGGGCAGCAGCGCTCCGGCCGGGTTCTCCGTCCGCTCGTACCAGCCGGTGCCCTTCGCCCCGTTGAAGTCCTTGGCGAACCCGGCGATGTTGGTGGACTCGGCCAGGTCGGCGGAGGCGGCGATGAACAGCGGCCGGCCGTAGTCGCGCAGCGCCAGCGAGTTCACATACGCGCCCCAGGCGGCCAGCCCGGCCCGGTTCGGCGCCTTGTCCCCCGGCTTCTTCCACATGCTCTCCGGGTAACTGGCCACGTCGAAGATGCGCCGGTCGTTGAACACGCCCGAGTGTTCGCCGCCGAGCCGGAAGCCGTCGATATCGTCCGGCACCGTGTTCGCGATGGCGAGCAGCCGGTCGGACAGCCAGGTCACCAGGTCGTCGTCGCGGTGCAGCACGCTCATGGCGACGCGGAGGTTGGCCTCGGCCTGCGCCGCCACCGCCGCCGGGTCAGACGGGGCGGGCGAGTCCACCCCCTCGTAGGTCACGCCGTGCCTGGCCATGAACTCCTTGCGGTTGGCCCAGAACTGCCCGGAGTTCATCGGAAACGGCGTGCCGTGGCTGGCCGCGTCGTACTTGCCGTAGCCACGGCCCTTGCGGGTGACGAACCACGCCATGCTCGGCACCTTGTCCGGGTTCTTCCCGCAGGCCGCCTCCAGCACGGCCTCGGTGACCGGTCCCCACTCCATGCCATGCTCGGTGCCGTTGACCCGCCACTGGTAGGGGGCGAACCAGTCCTCCGGCGTGCCTGGCACCACGGTGTGGGCCGGCCGTGGGTCGATGCCGAAGTCGTTCCAGTCGATCATGAAGACCAGGTTGTCCAGGCCGAGGCCCCAGGCCATGTTCTTGACCTCGTGCGCCGAGCCGGGGGTGAGGCCGCCCTCACCCTCGAACACGAACACCTTCACCGCACCGGCGCCGGCCAGCTTCAGGGCGAGCGCCTCACCGGCGGCCGGTGGCATGCCGTGCCCGGACGGCCCGGTGTTGAACTTCAGGAACAGCGTCCTGCCTTCCATCTCCGCGTGCCCGGGCAGGCCGCCGTGGCGGCGCAGCCGCAGCAGCCACTCCCAGGTCAGCGCCCACCTGCCGTCGTCGGGAAAGGCGAACTCGGGTGCCCCGGTGCGCTCGTAGCGGGTCCTGACCGCCTCGTTGAGCACCGCGAGCGTGGCGTAGACGAGTGGCACGGTGTGCCCGGCCGACAGCACGAACCGGTCCCCGAACCGCCGCCACGGCCGCAGCAGGTCCCAGCGCATGGCGCCGGACAGCAGCAGCGACACCATCATGTGAACCTTGGACCTCGACCCGCCGGGATGCCCGCTCTGCCGGTAGTTGAGCGACAGGTCGATGCACTCGTCAATGAGTTCCTTGACCAGCTCATACCGGGTGAAATCGGGTTCGGCGGCGGCGTACAGCCGCCCGGCATCCAGCTCGCCGCCAGACCGTGCGATGAGCGGCGGCCGCAGCCCCGTCCCGTCGGACGCGACGTCCATCCCTGCACCTCCATTGCTGCCCGGGCTTTGTTGATCCGGTTAGGGAGCTTTCCGACTGTAACCGGCGAATCGGCCTGGCCCTATCATCGGGCCATGACTGCTACCAGCCTCGCAGACCGGATGGGCCGGCTCGGCACAGAGTCCGCCTTTGAAGTGCTCGCCCGCGCCAAGGCCATCGAGGCCGCCGGGGGCAAGGTCATCCACCTGGAAATCGGCGAACCCGACTTCCCGACACCGAACCACATCGTCGAAACGGCGGTCGAGGCGCTGCGGGCGGGCCAGACCCACTACGTGCCCGCGCCCGGCATCCCTCCGCTGCGCGAGGCGGTGGCCGCGTTCCTCGAACGCACCGGCAGGATGCGGGTGGCCCCGGACCGCGTCATCGTCACGCCCGGAGCCAAGCCGATCATGTTCTTCGCCATCATGGCCCTGTGCAACGAGGGCGACGAAGTGCTCTACCCGGACCCCGGCTTCCCGATGTACGAGTCGATCACCGCGTTCTCCGGCGCGGCCGGCGTTCCGGTCCCGCTGCGCGAGGGCAACGACTTCCGCATCGACACCGGCGAGCTGGCGGGTTTGATCACCGGCCGCTCCAAACTGCTGATCATCAACTCGCCGCACAACCCCTGTGGCAGCGCTCTCACCAGGGAAGACTGCGAGGCGATCGCCGAGATCGCGCAACGGCACGACCTGATCGTGCTGTCCGATGAGGTCTACTGGGCGATCCGCTACGGCGACCAGCCACATGCCAGCGTCCTGGACGTCGACGGCATGGCGGACCGCACGATCCTGCTGGACGGCTGGTCCAAGACCTTCGCGATGACCGGCTGGCGGCTCGGTTTCGGCGTCTTCCCGCCCGCCCTGGTCGAGCCGGTCACCCGCCTGGTGATCAACTCGGTGTCCTGCACCTCGGCGTTCAGCCAGTTCGCGGCCGCCGCCGCGCTGACCGGCCCCTGGCAGCCGGTCGAGGAGATGGTGGCCGAGTTCCGCCGCCGCCGCGACGTGATCGTGGCCGGCCTGAACGACATTCCCGGGATCACCTGCGTCGAGCCGCAGGGCGCGTTCTACGCCTTCCCTAATATCACCGGCACCGGCCTGACCTCGGCGCAACTCCAGGCCCAGCTCCTGTCCGAAGCCGGGGTCGCCGCCCTGGCCGGCACCGCCTTCGGCCCCTGCGGCGAGGGCTACCTACGGTTCTCCTATGCCAATTCCGTCGAGAACATCCAGACGGCTCTCGATGCCATCAGGAAGCAGGTGTCCTGAGGAATCACCACCATCCGTCAGGAAAAATTCAAGATCAAATATTTCTGACGGATGGGCCTGGACTCGGTGCTCAACCTGAACAGGCTGCCGGAAAACCCACATGCCTCCGGCATGGCCTGCCGGTCATGATGGGCCAGGCCGAGTTCGAGCGGACCAAGTTAGACCGTGGTCGCGATGCCGCCGTCCACCGGGATCACCGCGCCGGTCACGTAGGCACCCGCCCGCGAGGCGAGGTAGATGGCGACCCCGGCCATGTCGTCCGGACGGCCGATCCGCTTGAGCGGCGCCGCCTCCGCTATCTCCTTGCCGAACGCCTCCAGCGTCGCGGCCATCATCTTGGACTCGAACGGCCCCGGGGCGACCGCGTTGACGGTGACATGCCTTGGACCCAGCTCGCGGGCGAGCACCCGGGTCATGTGGTGCAACCCTGCCTTGGTGGCCGAGTAGGCGTACGTCTGCAGCATCGGCACCCGCAGCCCGTCAATGCTGCCGATGTTGATGACCCGCGCCGGGTCGTCGTGAGTGCCGGCCTTTTCAAGCAGCGGCAGGAACGCCCGGGTGAGATAGAACGGCGCCTTCAGGTTCAGGTCGGTCACCTTGTCCCAGGCAGCGGCCGGGAACTCTTCCAGCGGCGCGCCCCAGGTGGCCCCGGCGTTATTGACCAGAATGTTCAGGGATCGCTCCCGCTGGCCCACCTCGCTGGCCAGCCGCGAGCATTCTTCCTCGGTCGACAGGTTGGCCGGGATGGCGGTAACGCTTCCGTACCGGCTGAGCTCCTGCTCGGCGGCGGCACAGCCCTCGGGCTTGCGCGAGCTGATGTAGACCCGTGCCCCCGCCTCCAGCAGCCCGCGCGCGATCATCAGCCCGATCCCCCGGGTCCCCCCGGTGACCACGGCCGTCTTGCCTGACAAGCTGAACAGTTCGTTGCTCACGGTCCAATCATCGCGTAACCGGTCGCGAGTGAGACGTCAGAACAGCTTCGCCAGTTTCCGCTCGGCCGGTTCCTCAAGCTCCAGCAGGAACCGCTTGCGCGCCAGCCCGCCCGCGTACCCGGTGAGCTGCCCGTCCTTCCCGACCACTCGATGACAGGGCACCACGATGGACACCGGATTGCGCCCCACCGCCGCCCCGGCATCCTTGGCCAGAACCCCTTCGCCCAGCTCCTTGGCCAGTTCGCCGTACGTCACGGTCTCCCCGTACGGAATCCCGGCGATCAGCTCCCAGACCCGCCGCTGGAACTCATCTCCGCGAGCTTCGACCGGCAACTCGAACCGCTCCCGCTCCCCTGCGAAGTATTCCCCGAGCTGCCGCTTGACCTCCCCGAACCCAGCCTCGGCCCGCACCCCGAACGAAGCCCGGCCCGGCGCGTACCAGTGGTGGGGGAAGTACACCCCGATCAGCCGCCCCTCATCGGCCACCAGGGTGAGGTACCCGATCGGCGACTCCATGACGGTATGGGTGGCAGACATGTCAGGCCCTCCAGTTCGCTTCCACTGCCCTGTAAACGCCCCGGACCGCCGGAATGTGAGGTCTGCCCGAGCTCTCGGCAGAAGCAGCTCGCGCAGCGGCCGACGGCTTCGGTCACGTCCACGCTGAACACTTCTCGCAGCGGGCCGGCCGGGACAGCCGCGCTTATCCGGTGCCCGCTACGGCGTAGCTAGCAAGCGCGCTGGCGAGCTCACCAGGGATCTCGATGGGGATAAGCTCGCCATCCCGGCGAGTCATACAGGCGACCTCCTGACCCCCCCGTGCCACAAGCTGGGCTGGACCCCGGTTCACCCGGTAGTAGCCGAAGCGCATGGCGATGGTGCTTCCAGTGGTGCCGGCCAAAGACATCCGGACCGACACCCGGTCCAGGGCGTAGACCTCGCTGAAGAACTCACACGAGCAGGACAGCGTGACCAAGACAAGATCGGTGGTCAGCCGGCTGGCGACTGAGGGGGCGCGTTCGGCCAGGAACCGCTCCCGGCACGCACCCTGCCAGGCCAGGTAGTTAGCGAAGTAGACGTTGCCCACCAGGTTGGTGTCGGCGAACGTCACGAAGTGCTGATATTCGAAATACGATCGCATGGCGTTTCCCTGGCCAGGACCGCGACCGCGACCGGGTCCGGCTGGCCGTCGATGTGCAGCACGGCGGATGCGATGGCATCGTCTCCGGCTCGCAGCAGCACCCAGCCCTGTTCGTAGGCGCCCTGGATGACCACCGGCCCTGGCGCGCTGCGGCCTGCTTTCCATAGGCACTCGCGGACTGTCCACAGCCTGGTCAGGACATGCGCCTCTGGCTCGCCGGTGAGGCGGAGCAACTGCCCGGGCAAGCCTGTCCAGGGGATGAGCGAACGTAGCTCGCGCAGCCGGCTCGGGTCTGCCACAGGCTCCCAGTCGCAGGCCACCGGAGGCGGTGCGGACGCTTCGAGCAGCACGCCGTCGAGGTGGCTTCGGCTGCGGGTGATCTCGCCGGACGACTCCGAAGCCGGCCGGTGGCGCGTGGCGCGGTCCGCCGTACGGGGGCCCGCTGCCCTGACATGGAGGCGAAGCCGCCTGGTGCCAAGCAGGGCGGTCACGCTGCGCTGCAAGTACGGACCGAGGAGTACCCGAGGCCAGCCCGGCGGCGCGTCAATTGGCCCCACGTCACGAAGCCGCAGGCCGGCCCAGCTCAGTACGGCCCGGCCGCCCGCGTCCCTAACCACGACGTCGTAGCTGTAGTCCTGGCCGGACTGCCGACGCTCGGCTGCTGCGAGCACCAGATCCTGCGTTGGGCCAGCATCGCAGTGGATTGTGAAACGGTCGCAGCCGACCGGCAGCAGCCTGCGATGCGGAACGCACGCCTGCAACAGGTGGATGGACGCGTCATTCCTGGCCGGGTCACCCAGCAGTAGCGGCGAGCGCGGACCGGGCGCACCCGCCAGGACGGCCGTGCATGCGGTGGCGTCCAGCCGCTCAAACCGGCGAAGCCGCCGGAAGGCGGGGCCGTGGAAGAACAGCGCCCCATACAGCCCGGACGCCTCATGTGGCGGCACCGGCGTGCGCTGCGCCGCAACGCGCGGAGGGCTGGCGGGACGGGCCGTCACCCGGCAGGAGAAGTGATCGACCGCGAACGAGGTCTCGTCGCTCCGCAACACCACGTCGACGTCACCGTCGTCGCGGAGCAGCGCGCACACCCGGATCACCCGCATACCGCCCGGTGGCACCACAACCGGCCGGCCGAAGCGCCCACCCGTCACGCCGACGGGCGACCACTCACCGGACAGCAGCGCCGCGGCCTGGGCCATGGCCTCCAGGGCGCACACGGCGGGAAGCACCGGCATCCCGTCGATCTGATGATCCGCGAGATACGGATCATCGCTAGCCCGCAGGTCAGCCTCGGTGACGAGCTCGACACCGGCCATCCGGACCGGTGTCCGCTGCACGAAC
>DATGGU010000176.1:0-6942 GCA_035308365.1 Streptosporangiaceae bacterium | reverse complement strand
GTGACTCCGAAGCCGCACCTGTCCTGGAGTGACCGGGCTGTGCTTGCCGCGCTGGCACGGGTCCTGCCGAAGGCGCTACGGGCATGCCGGATCGTGACCCCGGGCACGCTGCTGCGCTGGCACCGCCGGATGGCCGCGGCGGCGGCCGTCGTTGACCAGCATCAGCCGTAGGTCATTCGACCACGTCGCGTTGCCCGAGCCGGCCACGCTGGCCAGCGTTGGACCGACCACATCCCAGATGTCCCACCACACCTCCGCCCCGGTCGCGCCCAGCGCCGCCGGATGCTTATCCCCCAGCATCGGGATATAAGCATCGTTATAGACCAGGTGCAGTCGCTCCCCCAGCCACAACACGATCGGAAACCGGCACGCCAGCGCGGTCGCCACACTCACCCGCACCGCCGGCGCCCACCCCGCCGGATCGCCCAGCGGATGCCCCGCCCAGTCAAAGCCGGCCACCTGGCGGCCCATCTCACCGCCCAGCGCCGCCGCCACCCGCACATCCGCGGGAAGACCACCGCCCACACCCGCATGCTAGATCACCCGGCGCGCTGCCAGCAGACATGAACCGGAGCGGGCGCTGCGGCGAATCGTTCACGACAAGGCAGCTGACCGGCGGGGAGGCCAATCGTGGCGACCGAGCGGATATCACGCGCGGGTGGGCTGGCGCTGCTGATTGTGCTGATGACCGGCCGCCGGGTGGGGTTCGGGCTGGCGTTGGCCGTGGCCGCCAGCGCCCTCGCCGCACTCGTGCTCTACCGCTACGTGGACGTGGGGCGGCTCGGGCCGCTGCCGGATATGCATGAACCTTCCTGGTTCGGTGAGAAGACGGCGGCCGCCGTGGCCGAAGGCGCCGTCCTGCTCGCCGCGTCCGGCCTGATCGAGGCGGTGCGGCACCGGGCGGCAGCACGCCGCTCGCGGAAGAGCGGCCGTCTGGGCCTGGCCATGGCGGGGGGAGTGGTGGCCGGGCTCGCCGTGGCCGGTTTCGCCGGCCACACGCTGGTCATCGGCTCTGGACCGGCCCATGCGGCCGCGCTCGCCCAGCGGGTCACCATCGCGGGAAATAACTCCTTGCGGCTCATGCCGATGACGGTCCACCTGCATACCGGGACCGTGCGGATCACGCTGCGGGACTCCGGCGCCTACCCGCACAACGTCGTCATACCAGTGCTGGGCGTCGCCTCACCGTCGGCGACAGGCGCGCCCGGGGGCGCGCAGTTTACCTTCGCCGTAACCTTCCGCCACCCCGGCCGTCATGCTTTCCGCTGCCCGTACCATGCCAGCGCGGGCATGATCGGCACGTTCGTTGTCTCCTAACATGCCTGCCGCGACCGCTACTATGACCGGTCCGCGGCCGACCCTGGAAGTGGCAGTGCACCCTGCAAGCGGAACCCCCGGCACGAATAGGGATAACCTGGATGATGTCGGGCTGGTCGAGCTCGTCAGCGGGCGGGATCCCGAAGCGCTGAGGGTGCTGTACCAGCGTCACGGGAATGCCTGCTACCGGCTGGCGTGGCGGGTCACCGCCAATCAGGTCCTGGCCGAGGACGCCGTCCAGGAGGCATTCACCGGATTGTGGCGCGACCCGGCGGCCTACCGGCCCGGCCAGGGCAGCGTGCGGGCCTGGCTGCTGGCCCTGGCCCACCACAAGGCGGTGGATGCGGTGCGCAGGGAAACCGCCCAGCAGCGGCGGCAGGACGCACACGCCGCCCAGCACGCGCTGGACCCGCCTCCCGCCCCCGACCCGGCGGCGGCGGCGTGGGCCGGGATCCGGGCCGAGAAAGTGCGGGCCGCGCTGGCTGAACTGCCCGGGCCGCAGCGGCAGGCCCTGGCGCTGGCCTATTTCGGCGGCTATACCCAGCGGGAGATCGCCGAGCTGACCGGCGTCCCGCTGGGAACGGTGAAGACCCGCATGTTCAACGCGATGCGGCGACTGCAGATCCGCCTGGCCGCCGTGGGCAGCCCGGGTGAGGAGGGAATGTGGTAACCGACGAAACGCCCGGTCACCGGCCGTTCGGGGAACTGGCCGCCGGGTATGCGCTGGATGCCCTCGAACCCGGCGACGAGCGGCGTTTCCTGCACCATGCCAGCCAGTGCCCGGAGTGCGCGCGGATGCTGGCCGGCTACCGCGAGGTGGCCGCGGCGCTTGCCGGTACCACCCCGCCCGCCGAGCCCAGCTCCGGGCTGGCCAACCGCATCATGGCCGCCGCCCTGGCCGGCCTGGGCACCGGCCAGCCTCCCGCGCCGCCCGCATACGCCGGCGTCGCGAAGGGACATGACGGCCAGACCACGCCAGAGGACACGCCGGGCGCACGGCAGGAGGCGGGCAGCCCCGCGCCGCCGCCCGCGGTGGTGCCGCTGCGGCCCCGCGCGCGGCGATGGCAGCGGCCCGCCGCCGCTGCCGCCGCCGCGGCGCTGATCGCAGCCGGGGGTATCTGGGGCGGCCTGGCCGTCACCACCAGCAGCCCAAGCCCGCGGCCGTCGGCCATCGGCTGCGCGCAGGAACGCGGATGTACCGAGGTGACGCTGACCGCCGCCGCGACACACCGCCAGGCGGCGAAGGTGCTCATCCAGGGCGGGGTGGCCTGGATGGTGCCGGCCGGCATGAAAGCCGATGACACCGCCGACCAGATCTACGTCCTGTGGCAGATCACCGCCAGCCACCGCCCGCTGGCCATCGGATCCTTCGACGTCCGGGCCGGTGCACACGCCCCGATCAGGATCGGAGGGCTGGCCGCACCCTATGCCGGCACCCTCGCCTTCGCCGTCAGCGTCGAGCACGGCCGTACCATACCCGCCGCACCGTCACGCATCATCGCCCTCGGCCAGGCGTTCTGACCCGCCAGGTACGAGACAGGGTCCGGCCTGAATAGCTTCGGGCTGGCCCGTTGGCCGCCTGGCCGCGCACACAGAGCCGCTCACCGGCGTTCCAGGGTATCAAGGGCACATCGCAGCCGGCCCCCACGGCAAGCATGGCTGTGGGAGCCCGGCCGGTCACAACGGTATCTCCCGGCCCAGGTCTGACAGTCCTGCCTGCAACCGCCGGGCGGCAGCAGATATCCGGCTCTTGACCGTGCCCAGCGGGACGCCGGTCAGCTCGGCGATCTCCCGCTGGGTATAGCCGCCGGAATAGGCCAGCAGCAGAGCCTGCCGCTGCGGCTTCGGCAGCGCGGCCAAGGCGGCGCCGATCCTCGAGGCCTGTATCGCCCGCCATGCACCCGCCACAGGGTCCGCGCAGGCCGGCGGGTTCACCGCCTGCTGGAGGGCATGAGCTTTCCGCAGCCGCTGCTGCGCGGTCTCACGGCGCACGGCGTCCACCGCCTTATGGCGCGTCAAAGTCAGCAGCCAGCCCCGCACGCTGCCCCGCTGGTGGAGGTAGGCCGCCGGGTTATCCCACAAGCCGGTGAAGGCTTCCTGGACCGCATCCTCGGCCAGCACATCATTGGCTGTCACCCGCTGTGCCAGCCGGTAGCAGGCCGTCCGGTGCCGCTGGTACAGCACCGCCAGCGCCCCCGGATCCGCCGCCCCTATCAGCCCGGCAAGCGTGGCATCATCCAGCTCGTCCAGCCAGCCAGCACCGGCAGATCCGCTTACCGGGCTCATCGTCGCTCATCTGCTGGGCAGTCACGTCCGGCCTCCCGTTTCGTGCGGCACACCCCGTGCAGTCATTCGCGGCAGGGCCGCTGCCGGTTCATGACATGCCGGGCTCTGACTGCCCGCCAGCCCGGTCTCCATTCAGGAAACAAGTGAGTCTCACTGCACCGGACAGCCCGGCACAGGACCGCCTTCAGGTAAAGATTCGGCCAAGAATTGAGGTTTTGCCGAACCAGGCCCACGGGTGCGGCGAATAGGGCGCGTGTTAGGTGAACGCCCGTGCGCCTGCCAGGGGGCAGGTGGGGACGCGCTGCGCGCCGCTGCGCCGCTGCGCCGCTGCGCACTTGTTCCGGCACGTCCGGGCCCCCAGCACAATCTCGAGCGGACCAGGGACGGGCCGCCGCAGTTCGCCAGGCCTTGCGCGATACCGGCCTCAGCGACCGCAGGGTGCCGTCCAGGAAGGGACAAGCATGCCTGGCAACGATGAAGCGAAGAACCGGCCCGGTCACCCCGAGGTCCCAGACAGATCGCGAATGTCACGGCGCTCGGTGCTGGGTGCCGCCGGAGTGGGCGCGGCCGGGCTGGCCGCAGGGGCGTTCGGCGGCCTAGCCACCGCCTCGGCGGCCACGGCAAGAAGGCCCGCGGCCCCGCCGGCGAGCGGGCCGAACAAGGACCGCGATGAGCAGGTCGTGGTGCACGTTCGCGCGGGCCACAGTGGGGAACTCGACGTCTACCACGGGACCAGCCACACCCGGGTACACGACCCAGACCTGGCCGCCCGGCTGCGGCGGACGATCCGGTGACCGGCCGCGGCCCTCATCACGACTAGCTTGTGAGGTTTCATGTCATCGCACCGTGAGGCCCCCGAGATCTCCAAAGATCCGGTGGCCGACAGTACCGACCTGTATGCGTTCGTCAGCCCGGACCGCCCGGACACGGTTACGCTGATCGCTAACTACCTCCCGCTGGAGGAGCCGGCCGGCGGCCCGAACTTCTACGAGTTCGGCAACGACGTCGCTTACCACATCAACATTGACACCGACGGTGATGGCTATCCCGACATTACCTACCGGTTCGCGTTCAGCACCCGGGTGCGGGACGAAAACACGTTCCTGTACAACACCGGGCCGATCACCTCGCTGGACAGCCCCACCTTCAACCGGCGGCAGTTCTACTCGGTCACCTTGATCAGGAGCGACCGGGGCGAGGAGGTACTGGGCCGTGGCCTGGCCTGCCCGCCGTGCAACATTGGGCCGCTGTCCACGCCACACTACAAGGACCTGGCCGCGGCGGCCGTGCACGACCTGGGCGGCGGCACGAGGGTGTTCGCCGGGCAGCGGGCCGATGGCTTCTATGTGGACCTGGGTGCGATCTTCGACCTGGGTGACCTGCGGCCGTTCGAGCAGCTGCACGACCACTACGGCATGCACATCCTCGGCAAGCCGGCCAAGGGGGTGAATGACCTCAACCAGAAGAACGTGCACTCGATCGCGCTGCAAGTTCCCATCACCAAGCTCGTGCGGTCGGCCAGCAAGCCCGTCATCGGGGTGTGGACGGCCGCCAGCCGCCAGCGGGTGTGCATCCTGGACGACCTCGGCGAGACCCAAGGCATCGGGCCATGGCGTCAGGTCTCGCGGCTGGGCAACCCGCTGTTCAACGAGGTCATCAACCCAATGGGCAAGAAAGACCTGTGGAACTCCCTGCCGCCAGCCGACGACAAGAACTTCGCCAGATATGTCGCCCACCCCGAGCTCGCCGCGCTGCTGCCCGCCCTCTACCCGGGGGTATTCCCCCACCTGGCCGCGCTGGTCAAGTCCGGCAAGCCCCGCGCTGACCTTGAGGCCATCCTGCTGACCGGGATCCCGCCAGGCATCGTGCCCGGCTTCACCAACTACACCGGCCCAGTGCAGGCTGACATGCTGCGGCTCAACACCTCTATCAAGCCGGCCGCCAAGCCGAACATCCTTGGCCTGATCGGGGGTGACCCGGCCGGCTACCCCAACGGGCGGCGGGTGTTTGACGACGTGGTCACCATCGACCTGCGGGCCGTCGCCGGCCTGACCTATCCCCTGGTCGACAAGTCCTACACGCCGGACGCGGCCGCGGGCGAGGTCACCGACGGGCTGACTCCCGCCAGTGTCAAGGCCCCGTTCCTGGATACGTTCCCCTACCTCGGCACCGCCTACGACGGGTTCTACAACCCGTCCTGACACCGTGAAACGCCGGGCACTGGCACCTGCCAGCCAGTGCCCGGCGACCAGATCCGACGCACACCGGAGGCACGCCGACATGACCGAGACCACCCCGCCGCCTTCCGGCCCCGGCACCGTGGTGCTCAACCTGACCGCCGGCACTGGCGTCCTCATCCTGCACACCCCCGCCGACCTGGACGGCCGGGAAATCGAGATCAGCCCGGAAAGCGCCGACGACGGCCCACGCACCCACTCCCGCGTCCGCGCACGTCACATCGGCACCTCGATCCGGTATGCCGCCGTCTACCCAGATCTGGCCGCCGGCGACTACACCATCTGGCGCAACCCCGTCACGCCAGCGGGAACCATCACCATCACCGGCGGCCACGTCACCAGCTGCCACTGGACCAGCCTGACGATCAGACGTCCAGTCCCAGGGCCTGAGCCCGGACCGTCCACAGGCACAACGCCAGCAGAAGCCAGTACCCGTAGGTCGGGAACGTAGCAGTAGGGCACGTCGGGTGAGAAGTCAGCTCGCCGCAGGAGATGGGCTGAGACCGCCCTGGCTACCGGGCTCGGCGAAACCTTCCTGACGCACCTGCGCCACGAGGCGGTCATGAACGGTGCCTGCTCCGCCGACAGCATGGGGAAGGCGGGGAGCGCCCTACCTGGCCGCGGCAACAGGGGGCGCCCGGGACTGGCATCTCCCGGCCGGGACGGCGTTGCACCGTGTTCCGGCCGGGAGGCGACTGGGTCAGGAGGACATGAACTTGGAGGGCATCGAGGCGACAATGCCCTGAGCGAGCACGGCGCCGGTGCCGGCCATGTGGTTCTCGGCCATGAGCAGGGCGCTGCCCTCAGAGGTGCTGCCAGCCACAATGGCGTTGATGGCGGTCTCCAGGGTGGACACGTGCCCCTGCAGGTCGGCGGCGACCGCGGACTTGGGCAGCTTGGTGGCGCCGGCCACGAACGCGGCGAACTGGCTGATGTACCCGGCCAGGTCCTTCTTGGCGGTGTTCACCTTGGCTATGTCGTGGGTGGCCAGGCCCAGGGTGTAGTTGACGAAGAAGCCGATGTGGGCGTTCCACAGCTTGAGGAACTGTGCCTTGGCCGCGGAGCCG
This sequence comes from Streptosporangiaceae bacterium, assembly GCA_035308365.1. Lineage (GTDB taxonomy): Bacteria > Actinomycetota > Actinomycetes > Streptosporangiales > Streptosporangiaceae > PALSA-505. Next base: position 35 of record DATGGU010000176.1, on the reverse strand, counting down.
TACACGCTGCCGATCGCCGCGCCGAGGGCGTTGGT
>DATGGU010000175.1:0-2101 GCA_035308365.1 Streptosporangiaceae bacterium | reverse complement strand
GTGGCGGAGTCCGTTGCCGTGGTGGAGCCTGTTCCTGTGGCGGAGCAGGCGGCGGCGCTGACCGAGTGACGTTCCACTTTCCCGGCCGGCGTGGCAGTATCCCGTCCAAAGACGGTTCGATGGCGCATTCCTGCCACGCTTGATGGCAGCCTTGCCACGAGCTGTGGACAGGCCGGCACCGCAGCCAGGGAGGTGGGCTCGATGCGAAGCACCATGATGGACGCGCCGCTGACCGTGAGCAGCATCATGCGGCACGGCACCAGCGTGTACGGCGAGCGGGTGGTTATCTCGGCCACCGAGGACGGCACCAGACGCCGGACCTACGCCGAGGTCGGCCGCCGGGCCGCACAACTGGCCGGCGCGCTGCGCCGCCTCGGCGTCGATGGTGACCAGCGCGTCGCCACCCTCATGTGGAACAACGCCGAGCACCTGGAGGCCTACCTCGCGATCCCGTCCATGGGCGCGGTGCTGCACACCCTGAATCTCAGGCTCGACCCAAGCCAGCTCGGCTACATCGCCTCGCACGCCGAAGACCATGTGATCATCGTGGACGGCACCCTGGTCCCGCTGCTGGCCAAGGTGCTGCCGAGCATCGCGAGCGTCCGCCACATCCTGGTCACGCCGGTCCCCGGCGGAACCGTCGAGGTGGCCGAGCTCGAAGGCCCTGGCCGCAGCGTGCACATGTACGAGGACCTGCTGGCCGCCGAGCCCGAGGTGTTCGACTGGCCGGAGCTGGACGAGCGATCGGCGGCGGCCATGTGCTACACCAGCGGCACCACCGGCAACCCCAAAGGCGTCGCCTACAGTCACCGGTCCACCTATCTGCACTCCATGGGCGTGTGCATGGGCAACACGTTCGGCCTGTCCGAGCGGGACCGCGTCCTCCCGGTCGTCCCCATGTTCCACGCCAATGCCTGGGGCCTGGCCTACGCGGCCGTCATGGCCGGCGCAGACCTGATCATGCCCGACCGTTTCCTGCAGGCGGCGCCGCTGGTGCGCCTGATCGAGACCGAGCGCCCCACCCTGGCCGGCGCCGTCCCCACCATCTGGAACGACGTGCTCCGCCACGTCCGCGCCAACGGCGGCGACCTATCCTCGTTGCGGTTGGTGCCCTGCGGCGGCTCGGCCGTCCCGCACGCCCTGCAAGAGGCCTACGAAACCGAGCTGGGCGTCAGAATCCTGCACGCCTGGGGCATGACCGAGACCTCGCCGCTCGGCAGCGTGGCCTACCCGCCCTACGGCGTCACCGGCGAAGAAGCCTGGTCCTACCGCGACAGCCAAGGCAGAATAAGCTGCACCATCGAGGCGAGGCTGACCGGCGAGGCAGGCACGGTGCTGCCGCACGACGGCGTGGCCGTCGGCGAGATCGAGGTGCGCGGCCCCTGGATCACCGGGTCCTACTACAAGGACGATGACCCGGAGAAGTTCCGCGACGGCTGGCTGCGCACCGGCGACGTCGGCACCATCGACCCGCGCGGTTTCATCCGGCTCACCGACCGGGCCAAGGACGTGATCAAATCAGGTGGCGAGTGGATCTCATCCATGGAGCTGGAAAACCGCCTGATGGCGCATCCCGACGTGGCCGAAGCCGCGGTCATCGGGGTGAACGATGAAAAATGGGGAGAGCGGCCGCTGGCGGCCGTAGTATTGCGCCCCGGAGCCGCGATCGGCGCCGCCGAGCTGCGCGAATTCCTCCGCGACCAGGTGCCGCGCTGGCAGCTTCCCGAGCGCTGGTCGTTCATCGCCGAGGTGCCCAAGACGAGCGTCGGGAAGTTCGCGAAGACGCGGATGCGCGAGTCCTACGCCCGTGGCGAATACGAGATCGTAGAGGTCCACTGACAGGCGGAACGTTCAGGTTGGCGCGACGTGGGCCGGCCGGTACCCTAGGTCAGGCACCAGGAGGCTTCGCCTAGTCCGGTCTATGGCGCCGCACTGCTAATGCGGTTTGGGTTTGCGCCCATCCGGGGTTCAAATCCCCGAGCCTCCGCAGGCTCCTGAGCAGGGCTTCCGCCGAGATTCCGATCCGGCGGAAGCCCTGGTTCTGCGTGGCATGCAGTATTGCGGCGTCGTTGCGGCTGGCTGAGGTGCGGTCAGCCCCGCG
>DATGGU010000174.1:0-3623 GCA_035308365.1 Streptosporangiaceae bacterium | reverse complement strand
CGCCGCGAAGCGGTTGTTCGAACGGCTGGCCAGGGACTGCGGTTTCGCGGTGCGGCCGCATATGTTCCGGCACACGGCGGCCACGAACTGGGTCCGGGCCGGGACCGATCTTGACGTGGTGCGAGCCTTGCTCGGCCACGCGTCGCTGGCCTCGACGACCGTGTACTTGCATGCCCGCGACGAGGACAAACGCCGGGCGGTTGAGGCCGTCGCCGCGGGGAGGCGATACCGGTGACCGGGCCGGCCCCGGTTCCCGCCCGGGCTTCCGGGGCGGAGGAGCGACCCGGCGATCGCGGCTGGCTGGAGTGGCTGGGCGACCGCCTGGACCGAAGCTGGCGGCCGGGCGAGTGGGACCAGCAGCGCTGGCTGTTCACCGGCGACCTGGGCCGCGACCGGACTGCCGCATGGCCGTGCGCCACGCCCGGCTGCCCGGTGGCCACCCGCTACCATCACCGCCGCTGCGACGGCTGCCGCCGGGCCAGGCTGGCCGCCGGGGCCGGCTGGGAGGAGTTCGACGCCGCGCCGTTCCGCCGCCCGATCCGGCCGCTGGCCCGCGGGAGCTGCCTGGTACCCGGCTGCGGGAGCGAACTGCACAGCCGGGGCCTGTGCCTGCGGCACGAGCGTTCCTGGAGCAGGCACAAGACCGAGCCGGTCGAGGCGTTCATCGCCCGGGCCCGGCCGCTGGCCCGCCAGCCTGGTCCAGTACCGGCTGCCCGGCAGCGGCGAGCTGGTCCCGCTGCTGCAGATCGCCCCGTCCAAGACCGACGCCGAGCGGCTGCTGGTCGTCAACCCCGAACTGGCCGACGTGCTCGCCGCGATCATCCGCAGGATCCGCGAGCCCGGCGGCGCCGTCCCGCTAGTCCGCGCCTACGACTGCCACGAGTGCGCCTGGGCGGCGCCAGCGCCGCTGCTATTCCAGCGCCTCCACGGCACCACCCCACGGGCGATCACTGACTGGACCGCCCGGAAACTGCTCGCACAGGCCCTGGCCGGCACTGGGCTGACCGACCCCGCCACCGGCCAGCCACTGAGATTCACCCCCCACGATTTCCGCAGGATCTTCATCACCGACGCGATCATCAACGGGCTGCCCCCGCACATAGCCCAGGTCATCGCAGGGCACCGCGACATCAACGTCACACTCGGATACAAGGCTGTCTACCCCGAGCAGGCCATCCAGGCGCACCTGGCATTCCTGGCCCGCCGCCGCGCCCAGCGGCCCACCGACGAATACCGCGTCCCCACCGACGAAGAATGGCAGGAATTCCTCGGCCACTTCGAACGTCGTAAAGTCGCGGCCGGTACCTGCGCCCGCGCATTCGGGACCCCGTGCATCCACGAGCACGCCTGCGTCCGCTGCTCCATGCTCTGGCCCGCCGCGACCCAGCGACCACGCCTGCTGGAAATCCGCGACAACCTCACCGCCCGCATCGCCGAAGCCGAACGCGAAGGCTGGGCCGGCGAAATCGAAGGACTCAAAATCAGCCTCGCCGGAGCCCGGGTTCCGCAGCTGTGTGGCGCGCTGATCGGCGAATCTTGGGTCTGACGTGCGGGAATGCGCCGCTTCCTGGGTGGAGGGCGTGTATCTAGGGTTGGTGTTTCCGCTGGTCAGCCGCTCGTGGCTGGGGTGAGCTGGTAGATCTTCGGGGGCTGGTCGATGCCGAGCTGTTCGAGGATGGCGGCCTGGGCCGGGCTGATCTGGGTGCGCTGACGGAAGGTCCCGGCGGGGCCGTTGAAGGTCCCGACCTGGATCCGGTCGAGCTGGCGGCGCAGTTCGGGCCAGGTGGCGGCGCAGGCGTTCTCGGCGACGCGGGCCAGGAGCAGGGCGAGCCAGCAGAGGATGACGTGGGCGCGGATCCGCTCTTCTTTGCGGTGGTAGACCGGGCGCAGGTCGATGACCTGCTTGAGGTCGCGCCAGCCGCGCTCGACTTCCAGCAGCTGCCTGTAGCCCAGGGCGATGTCCTCGGCGGTCATCTTCGGGTCCGACGTCCGCAGCAGGTACTTCCCGTCAAGGTTCTCTTCGGCCTTGGCCTTGGATGCGTCGACGCGGAGCAGGCCGCCGGGGGTGACGCGCAGGTAGCGGTTCAGGCCGGGCTTGGTCGAGATGACGCCCCGCAACTCGGCCCGCTTGTCCTTGCCGAGGGCGTCAGTGCCGGCGGTGAGCTCTTTGAGCTGGGCGATCATGCGGGCGCGGATGGCGGCGTCGCGCTCGGCGCCCTCGGGGTTGTGGCAGATGACGAACCGCTCGTCCTCGGCGATCCGCACTTCCTTGACCCGCAGGTTGCCGGCGACTTCCTGGTAGCGGCCCTGCCGGGACAAGGCGGCGTCCGCCTCGGGCGAGCCGGAGCGCAGCCGCTCGCCGATGATGTAGTGGTTGCCGCCGCGGCGCAGGTAGCGGCGGTTCTCCTGCGAGGTGAAGCCGCGGTCGGCGACCCAGACGACGCGGGACAGGGACCAGCCGCGCATGTCGTCCTTGACCTGGCGGATCAGGGCGGAGTCGTTCGTGTTCCCGGGCCAGCACCACACGCGCAGCGGGATGCCGTCGCGGGTGACGGCCATGCCGATGACGATCTGGGGCAGGTCGTCGCGGCGGTCCTTGGACTTGCCCCAGGTCCGGAACCCCGTCTCCTTGCCCTCGCCCGCGCCGCCGTCCGGGGCCGGGTTCCCGTGCCGGTCGCGGGCGACCGGGGCGTCGGCCTCCTCCACCTGGAAGTATGTGCTGGTCGTGTCGAAGAACAGCAGGTCGATCTCGAGGCCGAGCACCTCGCAGGCCCGGTCGAAGACGCGCTTCTCCAGGGCCTCGCGGATCTGCAGCAGCCAGTCCATCGCCCGGTAGCACGCGTCGTCGCTGGTGGCCGGCAGCCCGGTGATCAGCACGTCCTGGCTGGCCCAGCGGGACGCTGCCAGCTTCGACGACGGGGCCAGCGCCCGGTTCGCGACCAGGGCGAACAGCACCCGCTCGGCCGACGGGTCCAGGCGGCGGCCCGTCAGCAGCTCCCGCACCGCCGGGCCGATGCCCAGCCGTTCCCACAGCGCGCCCAGCGCCCAGGTGCCGCCGAGCGGGCGGGACTCGGCGAACTCCAGGCCCTCTGCCGCGATGGCCCTGGCTTTCCCGGGCTCCAGGTGACGGGCGACCGAGGCGACCAGCCGCTGCAGCGCCTCCCGGGTGGCGGGCTCCTCCCGGCCGAAGTTGTAGATGACCTGCACCCGCGACCGCTTCGCGGCCGGGTCCCACACGTTGTGGGCCAGCTGCAGGTAGCGGACCTCGCTGCCGTCCTTGTTCCGGCGCGGCGTCGACCGCAAGTACATGGACTAGACGATACGCCGCGAAATCGGCTCTGGAAAGCCTGAACGACACCCTGCATGTATCTATGAAACATGCACTGCTAAGTGCCGCCAGCTGACTTGGCCTGCCCATCCATCCCCTAACGCGGACTAGGCAACCGGCTAACTGCGGAACTCAGGCCGCAAGGGTCGATCCTTTCACCGCTGCTCAGCAATGTGGCCCTGTCGGTCCTGGACGAGTACATCGCTCAGGCTCCCGGCGGCCCGCATGCAACTCCGTACCAGCGGGTCAGGCGCCGCCGTTCCGGTCTGCCCAACTACCGGCTCATCAGGTACGC
>DATGGU010000173.1:0-2632 GCA_035308365.1 Streptosporangiaceae bacterium | reverse complement strand
TCACGCCCCCAACGCAACAGCGAACTTTCGCGCATGTCACCCTCCGTGTCGGTTTTATCGTGGTCGCCGCCGCCGCTGGATGGTTCCCGGACCGGGATGCGGTGGCGGATGGTGATTTTCTCGGGGCCGACGAGGACGTCCTGGACGACGGCGCGCAGGACGCGCTGGCGGTCCTCGACGGTGGCGGTGGCGGCGCTGCCGCGGAGCCGGGCGAGGAATCCTTCGAGGTCGCCGGCGAGATTCAGGTAGGCGTCGCGGTCGGCGGCCTGGGCGTCGAGGGCGGCGATCTGGTCCTTCAGGCCGGCCTCGCGGGCGCGGAGCGCCGGCATGCGGGCGCGGAGCTCGTCGATGGTCAGGAGCTGCTCGGAGAAGGCGGTGATCATCGCGGCGATCGACTTGCCGGTCTTGGCGAGGGCCTGCTCGAGCTGGCCGCGCTTGCGGGTGACCGGGTCCGATGTGCGGGCCCTTTCCAGCCGTTTACCGATCTCGGCGCGGATGAGTGCGGGGTCGGCGAGCAGGGCGGTGACGTGGCCCCAGACGACCTGGTCGGCGTAGTCAGCGCGGACGGGCTTGTTCTGGCAGATGCGCCCGCCCTGGTAGCGGTAGTCGTCGGAGCCGAGGCACCGGTAGTAGTAGATCTTGTTCCCCGCGGTCGTGGTCGTGGTGGTGCGGTAGTAGCCGTAGCCGCAGGACGCGCAGGCCGCGATGCCCTGCAGCAGGGACGGGACCTTCGTGTTCCGCGAGGCGAACCGCTTGTTGTCCGCCAGCCGCTGCTGCACCCGGTCGAAGGTCTCCTCATCCACCAGGGCGGGGACCGGGATTCCGGTCCATTCCTCCCGGGGCCGGTCCTGCGTCCTGACCTGCCGGGGGACGGTGCGGCCGGCGAGGCGGGCGGTGCGGTTCAGCCCGGCCGCCTCGTGGACGGCCTGCGTCTTGCCGAAGACCGCGGTGCCGGCGTAGGCGGGGTTGCGGAGCATGCCCCAGATCACCGACCGGTCCCAGCGCTCCTTGCCGGTGCGGGTGCGCACCCCCTGGTCCGTCAGCCAGCGGCGCAGGCCCGCTATGGCCGCGCCGTCGTCGGCGTAGCGGCGGAACATCTCGCTGACCAGCACGGCCTCGTGCGGGACGACTTCGTAGCGGGCCCCGGATTCCGGGGTCTTGCGGACGTAGCGGTAGCCGAACGGGGCGCCGGACAGTACGTTGACGCTGCCGGTCTTGGCGCGCCAGGCCTTGCCGCGCCGGTACCGCTCGGCGAGCTGGGCCTTCTCGTACTCGGCGAACATGCCCTGGAACTGGATGAGCAGCTGGTCCTCGGGGCTGTCGCCGCGCGGCCCCTTCACGAACTCGACCCGCACCCCGCAGCGGGCCAGCTCCTCGATCAGCAGCGCCTGGTAGGCGAACTTGCGGGCCAGCCGGTCCGGGGAGTAGACCAGCACGACGTCCAGGCAGCCCTGGGCGGCCAGGTCCCGCAGCGCCTCCAGCGCCGGCCGGACGAGCGTGGCGCCGGAGTGCCCCTCGTCGGCGAAGACCCACTCTTCCGGGACGTCAAGCCGATTGCTCACCGCGTGGTCGCGCAGGGCGGCGAGCTGGGAGCCGATCGTCTCGTCCTTCGCCTGCCGGGCGCTGGAGACTCTCGCGTAGATCGCCGCCGCCGTCACGCTCTTCCCCTTCCGCCGCCCGGGCGGCGGTCCTGGCCCGCCGCTGCGGCACCAAGATGCCGTAGGCCACTGACATTTCCGCGGCGGCATGGCGGGAGAAGACGTGCTCCGTCTCCACCCGCAGCCGCCTCACCTGGACGGACGGTCCCCGTGAACACGGCCGAGGAACTCCTCCAGCGCCTGCGCGACGACCGAGGAGATCGTGCGCCCGGACGCGCGGGCGTGCTCCCGGACCGCGGCAGCCAGCCGCAGGGGAAGCCGGACGGTGAACACCGTCCCGTCATCCGGGACCTCGACCCGGCCCGACTCCGCCGCCCTGGCCAGGTAACGGCGGGCCTGCCGCTCCGAGCAGCCCAGCTGCCCGGCCAGCACCCGGGCCGCCTCCGCCACCGGAACCCCGGCATCCAGCAAGGCCGCGGCAGCGTTGACATGCGACGCGTACTCGGCGGCACCCGCACGGCGATCCCCAGGCATGACACGAAACTACTACAGATAACGTCCAATAGTAGGCAGATGACGGCAGCCCGCCCCGCCAGCCCGCTCACCGGGACCGCCTCGCTTCCCCCGACCGCGCGATCCACGATGCGATCGTCACCAGCGTCGAGGTGTCCAGCTCCGTCAGCCACCTCGCGACCCGCCGGTCCCACGCCCCCAGCTCGACGCCGTCCAGCACGCCCGCCAGGACCGCGGCCCGCTCCTCCTGCGGCCAGAACCCGCCCGGATCGGACTCCAGCGGCCCCCCCGGCACCCCGGCGCTCACCGGCCGCGCTCCACACGCCGGTAACCCAGCGTGGCCTCGAAGCAGAAATTGCCTTTTGCGTTGGGGGCGTGAGTTCACCGCTGCTCAGCAATGTGGCCCTGTCGGTCCTGGACGAGTACATCGCTCAGGCTCCCGGCGGCCCGCATGCAACTCCGTACCAGCGGGTCAGGCGCCGCCGTTCCGGTCTGCCCAACTACCGGCTCATCAGGTACGC
>DATGGU010000172.1:0-94171 GCA_035308365.1 Streptosporangiaceae bacterium | reverse complement strand
CCCCTCTGACCAGCATGTTTCTGTCTGGTTTCAACGTGTACAACCAGAACAAGGTCACGACCAGCGAAAACGCGTTTGCCCCTACATTTTGACGCACACCCGCAACCCCGGGGTGCACGACAGATTTGTAGGTGACTGATGAGTAGCCTCGCTGGCGGGCTGGTCAGACGGCTGCTGTCTGATTGTCACGGTGCACCTCAGACGCGCGGTCCGAGGCGGCGGCACGGCGCGCATGCCGCTGACCTGCGTGTTTTCGTCTGGTAGCAACGGGGTGCAACCAGAGCAACGCCGCTACCAGCGGAAACACGTTGGCCCTACATTTTTGACGCGCATCCGCAACCCCGCAACCCCGGACCGTATCGTGGCAGGGTGACCGAGCCAGACCTGTCCGCGCTCTACCAGGACACTCACGCACGTCTGGCCGCGCTGGTCGCGGAACTGGACGATACCGAGCTGACCACCCAGGTCCCGGCCTGTCCTGGCTGGTCGGTCCGGGACGTGGTGGCTCACCTGCTGGCCATTACGCAGGATTCGCTGGCTGGGCGGCTGACCGGGATACCCAGTGACGACATCACGGCCGCCCAGGTAGCCAGGTTCAGAGGGCACGACATCCAGGACATGCTGGCGGCCTGGGAACAGACGGCGCGGCCGTTCGGCGACCGGCTCGCCGCCGCCCGGATCTGGCCCGGAGTGATCGACATCGCCGCCCACGAACAGGACATCCGTGGCGCCATCGGCCGGCCAGGCGCCAGGGACAACGACGTGATCCGGCTAGGCGCGGGCTGGATGCTCAGCTTCCTCGACCCGCCGGTCCCGATGCGCCTGCTGGTGGAAGACGCCGAATTCCGGGCCGGCCCCAGCAGGGCCGGCCCCAGCAGGGCCGGCCCCAGCGAGGCAGACTCCGGCAGGGCAGACTCCGGCAGGGCAGACTCCAGCGAGGCGGGCCACGGCGCACTGACCCTGAAGACATCTAGGTTCGAGGCGTTCCGGTGGCGGCTCGGCCGCCGCAGCCGGGCGCAGCTGGCCGCGCTCGACTGGTCCGGCGATCCAACGCCGGTGCTCGACCACCTGGTGATCTTCGGCCCGGCCAGCAGCGACATCATCGAGTAGCACCGTCGGCGTGATGTGCGCAGGCCCCGCACACCACGCCAGCAAGAGAGCTACCTCCGAGTCTGAGGGGCCTTGGGTGCCTTGGGTGGCAGCGAGCCGACGTGGGCGAGCGCCCGCTCCACCCACTGGGCGGCCACATCAGGCGTCGCCCGCCAGCCGTCGGGCAGGCTGATGTAGCCGCCCATCGGCCGGCCGGCCGGCCCGAACGGTCCTGAGCCATCGATCGCGGTCAGCTCCGCCAGGCCGGCCTTGTCGAGCTTGACCCCGACCGACGCCCCGAACAGCCCGGCGAACATGTTGCCGTGCACAAACGCGCCCAGGTTGCCGAACATCGGCTTGACCTCGACGTCGGGATGGTCGGGTATCAGCGAGCGGAAGAACGTCTTGTCCTGCTCACTCGCCTTGGGCATATCCACCGCTGGCTCCCGTCAGCTCGTCTCGCCAGCGGCCTGGAAGACGCTGAACACGGCGCCTTGCGGGTCCTGCAGGACGGCGACGCGGCCCACCGGGATGTCGAAGGCCGGAACCAGCACGGTCCCGCCCAGCTCGGCCGCCTTCGCGGCGGTGGCGTCGGCGCCGGCGGTGCCGAAGTACACGTGCCAGTGGTTGGGCGTTCCAGGAGCAGAGGGCGGTGCGGCGCCGCCGGCCTGCCGCCCGTCGGTGGCCTCGAACACGGTGTACTTGTTGCCGTCCCCCATGTCCTGCTCGGACGCGGTCATGCCGAGCACCTGCTGGTAGAAGCCGAGCGAGGCGCCGGGGTCGGCGGTGATCAGCTCGTTCCAGGAGATGGTCCCCGGCTCGTTCACCCGGGTGGCCCCGATGTGCTGGTTGGCCTGCCAGAGCCCGACGGCCGCGCCGCCCGGGTCGAGCACGAACGCCATCCGGCCGGCGTCCATCACGTCGAAGGCCGGCATGGCGAGCTTCCCGCCGGCGGCCTGCACCTTGGCCGCGGCGTCGTCGACCGAGTCGACCGCGATGTAGGTGTTCCACATCGGCGGCGCCCCGGCCGCGGCCATCTCCGGGCCCTGCGGGGCGATCGCCGCCACGTTGTCCCCGCCGAGCTGGGCCATCGAATAGACCGCGCCCTGCGGCATCGGCTGGTCGTCGTAGGTCCAGCCGAACAGGCCGGCGTAAAAGGACTTCGCCGCCTCCTGATCAGTGGTCTGCAGATCCACCCAGTTCGGCGTGCCCTGGGCGTATGACGTGCGCTGTGGCATGAGCTTGCTCCCTCGTTGCTGGTGGATGAAAGGTCTAGGAGCCGGTGTCGCGGCCGGTGAAGGCGATCAGCCGCTCCAGGGCACCGGCGCCGATGTCGGCGGCCAGCTCGTCGCCGAACAGCCCGGCCCTGCTCTCCGGTGTGATGATCTTGTTAGCCATGTCGAGTACGTATGCCGCGGCCGCCTCTGGCACGGTGGCCCGCTGGCCGGTGGCCCGAGCGAAGTCCCAGGCGTGCACGAGGAATTCGAGTGACAGGATGGCCAGGGCAAAGGCTGCGGGCATCTCACCGCCCCGGATCGTGACCGTGCCGTCCAGGCCCCTGATGTCCCAGGCCTCCAGCGCGATCTGCGCGGCATCGGCCACCCGGCTCTCCAGGCTCCCGTCTGCGGAAGGCGGGAAGGCCGCACCAGCCCTGCGGCCGACGCCGCTGATCGAGCCGATCAGGTGCCCGGCCAGCTCGGCCACGGTGAACTCGGCGCATGGCGTGGCCCGGCCGTAGTCGGCTTCGCCGATCCGGTACAGCACCCGCTGGCACGCGGCCAGGGTCAGCGCGCTGGACGTGATCGCGTCGATCGGGCCGGGCGCCGCGGCCCACTCGTCGGGTCCAGCGTCGCCGTCTGCGACGGCCTTGCCCAGCCGGCCGAAGTAGTGCTCCCAGCCCATGGCGTGGCTGGCCGCCTGCTCTTCGGACAGCCCCTCGTGGACCAGCCGCACCGTGGTCCCGCCCGGCGCGGGCTCCAGGGTGATGATCACGGTGGACGCTCCGGGTGGCAGGTCCGTGCTGCCCTCCCAGCCCCAGGTGAACACCACCCGCCTGCCTGGTTCCACCTCGGTGATGGTGCCCCTGGCGACGTGACCTGGGATGATCGTCCACCGGTACTCGCCGCCCGCCCGCAGATCGACCCGCGCGGTGATGGCCTGCCAGCGGCGCAACCGGTCCGGGCGGGTGATCAGCGCGAAGGTCTCGTCGGCATCGAGCGGTACGAAGACCGACTTCTCGAACGGCATCACTGGCCTCCCTGGCCGTCGTTCAGGCCGGACGCGTCTTCGGCAAGCTGATCCAGTTCACGTGTCCAGAACGCATGGAGTTCGGCGCGCAGAGCCGTCATCCCCCGCGGATCCAGGCGGTAGTACTGGAACCTTCCCTCTCGTCTGCTGGCCACCAGGCCAGCCTTGGCGAGCACCCCGAGATGCTGGGATATTGCCGAACGGCTGGTGGCGAAGTTGCTGGCCAGCTCGGTCACCGTCTGTTCACCGTGAGCCAGCAGTTGCAGCAGCCGCCTGCGGTTGGCTTCGGCTACTGCGGCTACCAGATCCGGCACCTCGACACGTTAGTGGTTACTAACGTGTCGCGCAACCCCCCGATCGATGGCATTATCGATCTGTCATGACCGACCAGGGGAAAAATAGCAATGGCCTGCGTGTCCTGCTGGCCGCGATCTGCTGCCAGAAGGGCGACTGGCGGGGCAACCTCGCCACCCACGAACAGGCATTCAGGCAAGCCCGCGAGGAAGGCTGTCACCTGGCCGTCTTCCCCGAGATGTCACTTACCGGATACGTGGATCCCGCCGCGCACCCGGAGCAGTTGCTGAGCCTGGACGCCCACGCGGTACGGTCCATGACCGAACTGACCCAGCACTACGGGGTGGCCGCGATCTTCGGCATATCCGAGCTGGGCGGCGACGGCGCGCCCTACATCACCCAGGTCTACACGAGCGGCGGCCGGCTGGCGGGCGCCTACCGCAAGCGCCATCTCGGCGAAGGCGAAGAGTCCTACTCGAAAGGGACCGATCGTGCCATCTTCCACCTCGGCCGGCTGCGCTTCGGGATCGCGCTGTGTGCCGAGAGCGAGGTCGACTATCCCTTCGACGAGCCGGTGCGGCAGGGCGCCGAGGTGATCTTCTTCTGCGCGGCGCCTGGCCTGTACGGACGGTGTACCGGCGAGGAAGGCTGGCGTCGCGGATTCGAGTGGTGGCAATCGGCAGGGCTGGCCGGCGCAAGCCGCCATGCGGCGAGAACCGGCGCCTGGGTCGCCATGGCCACCCAGGCCGGCGCCACCGTCGACGAGGACTTCCCCGGCATCGCCGCCCTGGCCGCCCCCTCCGGCGAGGTCGTGGCCCGGCTGCCAGACTGGCACCCGGGCACCCTGACTGTGGATCTGCCCGTCCAGGTGTAGGAGCGCACATGCCCGTCTCGCGGCTACAGCACATCCCGGGAATCGGCGTGGACAAGGTCGGTGACGCCGCCGACGCGGCCGCTGACCCGCGCTTCCTGCGGCTGGAGAACCTGGACACCGACATCCCGCCGCCCGCCATCGCCCGCCAGGTCACCCACGCCGCGGTCGAGGACGACGACGCCAACAGCTACCTGCCCTTCCAGGGGCACCGGGCGCTGCGCGAGGCCGCGGCCGCCCACGTCGGCGCCATCGCCGGGCGCAGCTACGACCCCGGCGCCGAGTGCGTCAGCGTGGCAGGTGGCCTCAACGGCATACTCAACGTGCTGCTGGCCACCGTCGAGCCCGGCCAGGAGGTCGTCATCTGCGACCCCATCTACGCCGGGCTGGTGAACCGGATCAGGCTGGCCGGCGCGGTGCCAAGGCACGTCCGCTGCACCCCGGCCGACGGGGGCTGGGCCACCGACCCCGAAGAGCTGAAGACGGCGATCGGCTCCCAGACCGCAGCCGTGCTGCTGATGAGCCCGGCCATGCCGACCGGAGCGCTGCTGTCCGCCGAGCACTACGACGCTCTGGCCGTCCCGGCCGGGGAGCACGGCCCGTGGATCATCTACGACGCCGCCATGGAGCGGATCCGCTTCGACGGGCAGCCACCCGCGCATCCAGCCGCACACCCGGAACTGGCCAATCGCACGATCACCGTCGGTTCGGCCTCCAAGGAGCTGCGGATGATCGGCTGGCGGGTCGGCTGGGTCGTCGGGCCGCGGGACATCCTGGCCGACGTCGGACTGGTCGGCCTGACCAACGTGGTCTGCCAGGTCGGCATCGCCCAGCAGGCCGTCGCCGCGGCGCTGCGCGACCCAGGAGCCGCCGAGGACGTCGCGGCCGCCACCCGGACCTGGCAGCAGCGCTGCGAACACATCCTGCGCGAACTGGACGGCTACCCCGTCATCCGCCCGCACGGCGGCTGGTCGCTGCTCATCGACACCGTCAGCATGGGCCTGGACCCCGGGGAAGCCTCCCGGCGCCTGTTCACCAGGTCCCAGGTCGCGGCGACCCCGATGACCGGGTGGGGGCCGGGCGGCGGCCGCTATCTGCGCCTGGTCTTCGCCAACGAGCCGGTGGAACGCCTCACCGGCCTGCGCGCCCGGTTCGACGCGGCGCTCACCTAGCCAAGACGCTCACCTAGCCAAGACGCTCACCTAACCAGGACGCTCACCTAGCCAAGACGCTCACCTAACCAGGAAAGGAAAACCATGTCCTATCCAGATCCGGTCTACCTGGGCGAGAACGGCGAGTTCAGCGCCGTGTACCGGATGGGGTCACAGGCTCCCGAGCTGCCGATGAAGACCGCCAGCGCCAGTTACCTCGCGACCGGGGCCTCGACGCACGGCCAGTTCGGCCTCTATCGCTGGGACTTCAAGGGCCCGGTGTCCGGCCCGGATCCACATTTCCATCGCGGCATCTCCGAGTCGTTCTACATACTCGACGGCGCCGTGCGGCTGTTCGATGGCAAGAAGTGGATCGACGGCGCCAAGGGCGACTTCCTGTACGTGCCCGAGGGTGGCGTGCACGCCTTCCGCAACGAGTCGGGCGAGGCCGCGTCCATGCTGATCCTGTTCGCTCCCGGCGCGCCCAGGGAGGGCTACTTCGAGGGGATAGCGGCCGGCCTCGGTCACCTCACCGGCGAGGAGCGGGCGGCCTTCATGCTCCAGCACGACACGTTCTGGCTGTGATCAGCTCCGCTCCCAGACCAGGCTGGCCGCGAACCCCAGGAACACGACGCCGCTGACCTGCTCCATCCGCCGCCGGAAGGAGGCCTGGGCGAGCCGCCCGGCCAGCGCCGCCGCGGCCCCCGAAACGATGAAGTACAGCACCGACAGCCGGTCACCGAGGTGCGCAGCACGAGCATCATGTCCAGGCCGGGCGTGACGTTGAGGACGGCCGCGACACCGGCGAACGCGAGCATGGCGGCGGCCATACCGCGATGCCAGGCCTGTCAGCCGCGGCCGGCGAGCGGATAAATCACGGCAGACTGGAAGGTGGAGGTGGCGCCATGCCCCGGCAGAACCGGGTGACCCCCTACGGGGAACTGGAGGCGGCCGAGGACCGGGGGATGTTCTGGGGCAACCGCGGCCAGCTCCTGGATTCCCACGGCAACCTGGCCCGCTACTCACGCGGGAAGCTGTGGCTGATCTGCGTCCTGGAGTTCAAGGGCAGACGCCGGACGCTGTGGCAGCCTGGCCGGCTCACCGAACTGTTCTTCCTGGACGAGGCCACCGGCCTGGCCGCCGGGCACCGCCCCTGCGGCGAATGCCGCTACCCCCGCTACCAGGAGTTCAAGCGCGCCTGGACGGAGGCGTTCCCCGGACCGGTGAGCGCCCAGGCGATGAACGAGCGCCTGCACAACGACCGGCTGGCCAGCCCCGGCGTCCGCCGCACCTACCAGGCTCCGCTGGACTCCCTGCCGGACGGGGCCATGATCGAACTCGACGGCGCGCCCTGGCTGGTCCTCGGCGACCGTCTGCTCGCCTGGAGCCACGGCGGCTATCACAGGGAGCGGGACAGGCCCGGTGGCGGTGTCACCGTGCTGACCCCGCGCGCCACGGTCGCGGTGCTGGCGGCTGGTTACCGGCCCGCCTTGCACCATTCGGCCGGGCGGAACGACCGCGATGTCTCATGACGGCAGGGCGGCACGTCGTACAGAGGGAATACCAGCTCAAAATTTACGACGGAGACTGGCCACCTGCGTTGATCGCCGGCCACTCGCGGGGGGATGCAGGCGGACCCTGCCGGGGCCAAGCGGGCCGGCCCGCTGGCCGGCCAGGTGCTTGTAGCGCCCCGGCCAGGCCGCAGATACTGGCTGTCATGGCCGATCGCAACGTACTGGGCGGTGAACTCGAACCCTGCGGCATGGATCCGGTGACCGGTTTCTACCGGGACGGCTGCTGCAACTCCGGGCCGGAGGACCTGGGGAGCCACACGATCTGTGCGGTGGTCACCGCCGAGTTCCTCGAACACCAGCGCCGCATCGGCAACGACCTGAGCACCCCGGTCCCGGCGTTCAGCTTTCCCGGGCTGGTGCCGGGCGACCGGTGGTGCGTGACGGCGGCCAACTGGCTGCTCGCCTACCGCGACGGCGTCGCCGCGCCGGTGGTGCTCGCCTCCACCCACGAACGCGCCCTGGAGATCGTCCCGCTGGCCGCGCTCAAGGAGAACGCGGTGGACGTCCCGGCCGATCCGAGCGCGCTGGACCGCTGACCCGCCCGATAGGTTGAGAGCGTTATCCGGGCGAGGCGATGGGACGGCGATGGCAACGACGGGCGTGAGTGTGGTGACCGGGGCGGGATCCGGGCTCGGGCGGTGTGTTTCCCAGGCCCTGCTGGCCGCGGGGTGGCAGGTCGCGGTGGCGGGCAGGCGCGAGGGCGCGCTGCGCGAGACAGTGGCCGGGGCCGGCGAGGACGCCGTGCTCGTGGTGCCGGCCGACGTCACCGTGCCGGACTCGGTGGCCGCACTGTTCGAGGCTGTGCAGCGCCGGTGGGGGCGCATCGACCTGCTGTTCAACAATGCCGGGGTGTTCGGCCCGGCGGGCACTGTGGACGAGCTCACCCTGGAGCAGTGGCAGTCGATGGTCGCCACGAACCTGACCGGCGCGTTCCTGTGCGCGCACCACGCCGTGCGGATGATGAAGGCGCAGACCCCGCAGGGCGGGCGGATCATCAACAACGGCTCGATATCCGCGCAGGCCCCCCGGCCGCGCAGCGTCGGCTACACCTCGACCAAGCACGCGATCACCGGGCTGACCAAGTCGATCTCACTGGACGGGCGTGGCTTCGGTATCGCCTGCGGCCAGATCGACATCGGGAACGCCGCCACCGAGCTGACCAAGGGGATCAGCGAGGGCGCGCTCCAGGCCAACCGGACGGTCATGCCCGAGCCCACCTTCGATCCCCGGCACGTCGCCGACGCCGTGCTGTACATGGCCTCGCTGCCGCTGGACGCCAACGTGCAGTTCATGACCATCACGGCCACCGAGATGCCGTTCATCGGCCGGGGCTGACCGCCGGTGAGCGCCGGCGAGGAACGGGACGGGGTACCGCTGACCAACCTCGACCAGGAGCTGTTCGAGGGGGCCGGGGCGACCAAGCGGGACCTGGTGGACTACCTGGACACGGTCAGCGGCCGGATCCTCCCGGTGCTGCGCGGCCGGCCGCTGTCTGTTATCCGGCTGCTGCGCGGGCAGGACCCGTTCATGCAGAAGAACGTGCCGAAATACACCCCGTCCTGGGTGCGCACGGTGCGAATGTGGGCCGAGTCCTCACACCGCGAGGTCTCCTACGCGCTGTGCGACGACCGGCGCACGCTGCTGTGGTTCGGCAACCAGCGGGCCATCGAGTACCACCCGGCGCTGGGGCTGGTGGACGACCTGCACCACCCGACCCACCTGGTGCTGGACCTCGACCCGCCGGTCACGGACGCGTTCGGCCAGGTGGTCCGCGCCGCCCACCTGGTCCGGCAGGCGCTGCACGAGTCCGGGCTGGCCGGTGCGGTCAAGACCAGCGGCTCCAAGGGAGTGCACATCTTCGTCCCGCTCGAACCGGGCCAGGCCAACGAGGACGTGGCTGCGGCAACCCGCGCGCTGGCGGTGCGCGCCGAGCGGATCGACCCGGTTCTGGCCACGACGGCGTTCATCAAGGAGGACAGGGAAGGCAAGGTGTTCCTGGACTCCACCCGGGCCGGCGGGGCGACCGTGGTCGCCGCTTACAGCCCACGGGTGCGGCCAGGCGTGCCGGTTTCGTTCCCGGTCGGCTGGGACGACCTGGACGGCGTCAGCCCGGCCGACTTCACCGTGCACACCGCGGCTGCCCTCCTGGCCGCCCGCGATCCGTGGGCGGACGCGATGCCGCCGCCGCAGCGGCTGGGCGCCGGCCTGATCGCTGAGGGCCACACGATTCCCATTGCCCGGGTGCAGGCCATGCACGAGGGCAAACGCCGCGCCCGCGCGCGCCGCTCCGCCGATGGCGACGGCTGATCCGGGCCCACGATCAACGTTGGCTAGCCGCCCCGGCACTGGGTATGAGGCAGGAATGATAGGGGACTGGGTCGAGATCATCATCGACACCGGCGAGGGCAGCCGCGCCTACGAGGTGACCGCGACCCGGGCGGGCCGCCGGGTGGACGTCATCACCCGGCGCGGATTCGTCGAGGTCAGCGAGGTGACCCGCACCGGGACGCCGGTCCGCACGGCCAGGTTCATGGCCAGCCGCATCCTCGCCCTGGTCGAGCACCCGGCCGGTGAGCGCGGCCGGGCCAAACCGGCCGGCCAGGACGAATGATCCGTCAGGCGTCCCCGGTCCCGGTGAAGCCGGTCTCGCCCTCGGCATGGGTGTACGTGTAAGGGTTGCTCAGCGTCTTGGCCTCCGGGACCTCCGGGTGCATGCCCTCCTTCCAGGCGTCCGGCCCCAGCTCACCCATCAGGTACTCGACCGTCTGCCCGGCCAGCTCCCGGGCCCGGCCCAGGTCCACACCGACCAGGCGGTGGTTGTGCTTGACCACCCGTCCGTTCACCAGGACCGTGTGCACATCGCCGCGCTGGGCCTGGAATACCACGTGACCGTACGGGTTGAGCACCGGGAACATCGCCGGTGAAGCGTCGTTCTTGATCAGCACCACGTCGGCCTTCTTGCCGGGTTCGAGGCTGCCGACGACCGAGTCGAGCCCGAGTGCCTTGGCCCCGCCCCGGGTCGCCCAGTCGACGACCTGCTCGGCCCGCAGGCGGCAGTGCGTCACCGTCTCCTGCTTGCGGTGCGCCTCCAGGTGCTCACGTGACCGGTCGGCGCCCAGGGTGCTGCGCATCGCGGTGAACAGGTCCCCGCTCCACCAGACGCTGGTGTCCATGGACAGCGACACCGGGATGTCGTATTCGCGCAGCGTCCAGGTCGTCGGGTAACCCTGGCCGGCGCTCTGCTCGCTGTCGGTGGCGACCGACACCGACCCGCCGGTCGCGGCGATCCGGTGGTAGGAATCCTGGCTCAGCGTGGAGGCGTGCACGTAGATGGTGGACGGGGTCATGAACCCGTTCTCGTGCATGTGCCGCACGCCCTCGTCGTTGGTCACCGCCCACACCCCGGCGTGCGTGGTCACCGGCACGCCGAGTTCGCGGGCCACCTCGAACGCCGCACGCTCGGGAAACTCCGCGCTGCCTGGAATGTCGAAGGCCAGTGCGAAGCCCAGCATGTGGTCGCCGATGGTGATCCGCCGGTTGACGAAGTCGCGGAACTCCGGGCTGGTGGACCACTCCCAGGGGCCCTGCTGGATGTTGCCATAGGCGAGGACGAACCGGCCGGGCACCTCGGTCAGGGCATCGACGGCCGCCTCCGCGTGGTCTGTCGTCTGCAGGCCGTGTGACCAGTCCACGGTCGTGGTAACCCCGGCGTCGATCGACTCGATCGCGGACTGCAGGTTGCCCGCGTAGATGTCCTGTGGACGGAAGCACTTGCCCCACTGCAGGTAGTACCAGACGAAGTACTGGGTCAGCGTCCAGTCGGCTCCGTACCCGCGCATGGCCGTCTGCCACATGTGCCGGTGTGTGTCGATCATGCCGGGCATGACGATGCCGCCGGCCGCGTCGATCTCCGCCGTGCCCTCGGGCACCGCCAGGGCGGGGCCGACCGCGGCAATCTGGTCGCCGGTCACCAGGACGTCGGCACCGGTCATGACGCGGTGAGCGTCGTCCATGGTGAGCACGGTGGCGTTCCGGAACACGATGGGCCGGCCCGGTGCCAGCTCGGCAGTGGTCATGGCAAACCCTCCAACTCCGCGGCAGGCGGCTGATTCGCGGTCGCGGACACATGTCCGCATGACGGGCACATGTATCCTGACCGGAAGCGTCGCCCGTGGCGGGACCCGATGTCAAGGGAAACACCGTCACGAGAAACGCTGTCAACGGAAAGGACTCCCGTGGCAGGCCGCGATCCCAGCCCGGATTTCATCGAGGCGCTGGCCCGCGGTCTCGACGTGATCCGGGCCTTCCAGCCGCGCCAGCCGGTCATGTCCCTGGCCGCGGTGGCCGCGCAGGCCGGGCTCGCCAGGCCCACGGCGCGGCGGATCCTGCTCACCCTGGAGCAGCTCGGGTACGTGCGGGCGGTGGAGCGCGGCTACGAGCTGACCCCCCGGGTGCTCGAGCTCGGCATGTCCTACGTGCTGTCCCACAACCTGTGGGAGGTCGCCAGGCCACACATGGAGCGGCTGGTGGCACGCACCCATGAGTCCTCGTCGATCGCCCAGCTCGACGGCTCGGACATCGTCTACGTGGCCAGGGTGGCGGTACCCAAGATCATCGCGCTGGCGGTGACCATCGGCACCCGGTTCCCGGCCATGCCGACCTCGCTCGGCAAGGTGCTGCTGGCCGCCCTGCCGCCGGGCGAGGCCGAACGGGTGCTGGCCGAGCCGAGCCGGTCCGGGATCACCCCCCGCTGGCGGCCAGGCCCGGCCGAGCGGGCCGCTGAGCTGCGGACCGTCCGGGCCCGCGGCTGGTCGCTGACCGATGAGCAGCTTGCCCTGGGGATCCGTTCGGTGGCCACCGCGCTGCGGGACGGCGAGGGCCGGGTGATCGCGGCGATGAACGTCACCGTGCACGCCGCCGAGACTCCGGTCGAGGTGCTCACCGGCGAGTACCTGCCCTGGCTGCTTCAGGCTGCCGGGGCGATCAGCGCGGACTGGGCCGCTTGCCAGGCAGCGCCCCAGCTGACCATCGCAGCACAGGACGACCTGCCCGGACGCTTGTCCGGCTAGCGGACAGGAGGATACGTAGCTGCCCATGAGCGAGCCCGCGAGCACCAGCCAAGCCAGCCAGGCCAGCCAGGGCCACGGCCCGGGACCGCTGTCCGGTCTCATCGTCGCCGACTTCTCCCGGGTGCTGGCCGGCCCGTACTGCACGATGCTGCTGGCCGACCTCGGCGCGGACGTGATCAAGGTGGAAAGCCCGGACGGCGACGACACCCGCCGCTGGGTGCCACCGGCCACCGAGGACGGAGTCTCCACCTACTACCTGGCGATCAACCGGAACAAGCGCTCGGTCGCGCTCGACCTGACCGACCCCGGCGACCTGGCCATGGCACACGAGCTGGCCCGCCGGGCCGACGTGTTCGTGCAGAACTTCAAGCCCGGCGGGCTGGCCAGGTTCGGCCTGGACTACGAATCGGTCAGCGCCGCGAACCCGGGCATCGTGTACGCCTCGATCAGCGGCTTCGGCGCGGCCGGCGGCAAGAACCTGCCAGGCTATGACCTTATGGTGCAGGCCATGTCCGGCCTGATGAGCCTGACCGGCGACCCGGACGGCCCGGCGTACCGCTCGGGCATATCGATCTTCGATGTCATCGCCGGGCTGCACACCACAATCGGCATCCTGGCCGCGCTCAACCACCGGGCCGCCACCGGCCAGGGGCAGCACGTCGAGGCGGCCCTGATGGCCTCCGCGCTGTCCGGCATGGTGAACCAGACCAGCGCCTACGTGGCCGGCGGAACCGTGCCGTACCGGATGGGCAACTCCCACCCCAGCGTGTACCCCTACGAACCGCTGCCCACCGGTGACGGCGACCTCATCGTGACCGTGGGCAACGACGCACAGTTCGGCCGGCTGTGCGAGGTGCTCGGCGTGCCCGCCCTGGCCGGCGACCCGAGGTTCGCCCACAACCAGGGCCGGACCGCGAACCGGGAGGAACTGCGCGCGCTGCTCGCCGAGCGCCTGGCCAGCCGCTCGGCCGCGGCCTGGTTCGACGATCTGATCAAGGCCGGCGTGCCCTGCGGCCCGATCAACACGGTCGACGCCGGGGTCGCGTTCGCCCGGGAGATCGGCCTGGATCCGGTGGTGATCGCCGGGCAGGGCGAGGCCGCCATGCCGACCGTCCGCCATCCGCTGACGTTCTCGGTCACCCCGCCGCGCTACGACCTGCCGCCGCCCCGGCTCGACGAACACGGCGGCGAGATCCGGGCCTGGCTGTCCAGCGAAGGAGCCTCATGACCCCGGACCTGCGCTTCCCCACCTCCATCGGCACCTCGGACACCGACACCATCACCGTGCTGGGCCAGGACCTGGCCGCCGGCCTGATGGGCAAGGTGGGCTTCGGCGAGCTGGCCATGTGGCTGGTCACCCAGCGCCGGCCTACGCCGTCCGAGGTTCGCGTGTTCGAGGCCGTGCTGGTCGCGCTGGCCGACCACGGCTTCACCCCGACCGCGATCGCGGCCCGCCTCACCTACCTGAGCGCGCCCGACTCGCTGCAGGGCGCACTGGCCGCCGGCCTGCTCGGCGGTGGCTCACGGTTCCTCGGCGTCACCGAGGACGCCGGCCGCTTCCTCGCCGCCGCGCTGGCCGAGGCCGGCCAGCCGTCTGACCGGGCCGGCTGGGACGCCGTCGCTCTCGCCGCCGTCCGGCAGGCCCGGGCCGAGGGCCGCCTGATCCCGGGCCTCGGCCACCCGGTGCACAAGGTCACCGACCCGCGCACCCCGGTGCTGTTCCGGATCGCCGCGGAGGAAGGCCTGCTCGGCCCGCACCTGCGCCTGTTCGAGGCCATCGGCCGGGTCCACCCGCAGGTACTCGGCCGTACCCTGCCGCTCAACGGCGCGGGCACATGTGGCGCGGCCCTTGCCGACCTCGGGCTCCCGGTCGACCTGCTACGTGGCTTCGCGCTGCTTGCCCGCGCGGCCGGCCTGCTTGGCCAGATCGCCGAGGAAAGGCGCCGTCCGGTAGCCATGGATATCTATCAGGCGGTGGACCGCAACATCGAATACCAGCCCCCCGCCGAAACGGCGGAAAGTTAAATCCCAGGAGCCGCCATGGCCACCGTTGCCGCGGTCATAGCATCGACCCACCACCCTTTCTACTATCGGGCCAGCACGGCGACCGGGCATGACCGGCCGCCGTTCGCCGACGAGTGGGTAGCCAAGATCGAGTCCTTCCGGCAAACTCTGACCCGGGCCCGGCCCGACGTGCTGGTAATGGTGGGCAGCGACCATTTCCACCAGCTATGGCTCGATAACATGCCCCAGTTCCTGGTCGGCAAGGCCCCGTTCTACGACGCAAACTTTTACAACGAAGAGCGGGAGTTCGGCCTGCCCCGGATGCTGTTGCGCGGCCACGAGGAGCTGTCCGGCTACCTGCTGCGGCACGGCCTGGACGCGGGATTCGACCTGGCCTTCAGCAATGAGCTGCGGATCGACCACAGCATCACCTGCCCGGTCATCACCCTGCGCCCCGAAGCCGATCTGCCGATCGTCCCCGTGTACACCAACATCTTCGCCCCGCCGATGCCACAGCCCCGCCGCTTCGTCCAGCTCGGCCAGGCCATCCGCAAGCTGGTGGAATCCTGGCCCAGCGACCAGCGGGTCGCCATCATCGGCACCGGCCACCTGTCCCTGGAACTCGGCGGCCCGAGGCAGTTCGGCCCGCACGGCCCGGATCCCGAATTCGACCGTAAAGCCGTCGAATGGATTGCCTCGGCCGACCTGGAATCCGCCCTGGCCGAGGTGAGCCTGGACAGCCTGTGGGAGCCTGGCAACGCCACCCATGGCTTCATGGACTTCATGCTGATGATGGGCGTCGCCGGCGAAAACGTAAAGGCCGACTATACCGATTCGCTCGATCTGTTCCACACCATGGAGGCCTACTTCACCTGGTACCCGAAGGGGGCAGCATGAGCAAGTACCTGCTCAACAAGTTCCTCTACACCATCGACCGCAGCCCGGAACTGGTCGAGCGCTACCGCAGCGACCCGCAGGGAACCGTAGCCTGGTGGGAAACCGAGCAGGCCAACCGCATCCTCAACTGCCACAACTGCGAATCCAGCACCTGGCTGGCCTTCACCGGCCCCGAACGCGAAGCCCTGGCCGCCCACGACTACGTCACCCTGTTCGAACTGGGCGCCCACCCGTTCCTGACCCTGACCCTGTTCATCGCCCTGTTCGAGCGCGACTACGAAGAACCGCTGGCCTTCCAGCGCGAGTACGCCACCCGCCTCAGCCACTGGACCCTGCCCTACCCGGACATCGCAACCTGACCCAGGCGCCTCTGATGGTCCCGGCGGCACGGCGTACTGCCATGATTGCCACGTGCTAGACGAAAAGCCGCCTGCCACCCGGCGGGCCCGCCTCTGGAAGACGGCCGAGGCCAACCATGTCCCGTTGCGCGCCATCCTGGTCGCCGTCGCGGTGGTGGTCGCGACCTACCTGGCCGGCAAGCTCGTCTACCGGCTGCGGGACGTCATCCTGCTGATCGTGGTCGCCGGGTTCGTCGCCCTGATCCTCAATCCGCTCGTGCTGGCCGTGCAGCGCTGGGTGGTCCGGCGGCGCGGCTGGGCGGTGACCGTGGTGACGCTGCTCGCCCTGCTGGCGTTCGCGGGCCTGGCGCTGGCGTTCGGCTATCCACTGGCCAATGGGATCACCCATCTGGCCGACAGGCTGCCCGGGTACGTCAGTTCGGCGGAGCATGGCACGGGCTGGATCGGGCACCTGGTGCGCAAGTATCACGTGCAGAAGTGGGTGGTCAGCAACGCGCCCAAGCTGGTCAGCTTCGGCCAGGGGCTGGCCAAGCCGGCGCTCACCCTGGGCAAAGGTGCCCTGTCATTGGTCGTCTCGATGCTGACCATTTTCATCTTGGTGCTGCTCCTGCTGCTGGAGGGCGCCAAGATGCGCAAGGCCTTTCTTGGGCTGATGTCGGCGGAGCGGGCGGAACGGTATTCCCGGGTGGCCAGGCAGGTCAACCGCTCGGTCACCGGGTACATGCTGGGGAACTTCCTGACCTCGATCATTGCCGGGCTGGTCGTGTTCGTGACGCTGATGATCATGGGCGTCCCGTTCCCGGTCCTGTGGGCGCTGTGGGTCGCGCTGGTCGATTTCCTGCCCATGATCGGCGGCGCGCTGGCCGGGATCCCCACCATCTTGTTCGCGTTCACCCACTCGACCACGGCGGGCATTGTCACGCTCGTGGTGTTCCTGGTGTACACCCAGATCGAGAACCATGTTCTCAACCCGGTCGTCATGAGCAAGACCGTCCGGGTGAATCCGCTGCTCGTGCTGCTGGCCATTCTGGTCGGGGCGTCGCTGGGGAGCTGGATCGGCGGTGTCTTCGGCGCGTTCGTGGCCGCCCTGCTGGCCATCCCGGCGGCCGGCGCGCTGCAGGTGCTGACCCGGGAGGTCTGGCGCGAGACGGGCACGGTAGAGCTGGAACTGGCCGAAGAACACGACAAGCCCCCGGTCGTGCACCCCTAAGGATCCACCCGCACCCGGGGGTCGAACGCGATCGTGCCCACATCCACCGCGCTCGCCGAGCCGTCCACCGGGATCACCGCCCCGTTCACATACGATGCGGCACCGGACAGCAGCCAGGCCACCACGGCGGCGACCTCGCCGGCCGAGGCCGGCCGGCCGCTGCGGTCGCCGGATCCTGGTTGCCCGGCAGCGCGTACTCCCGGGGGTTGGCCGGCAACCCGCCCGCGTTAGCCGAGCGTCCGAGCACGACGTGCTCACTGACCATCACCCCGTCGATCCCGGCCCGCTCGGCCGCCACCGCGAACGAAACCAGATCGGCCATGTCAGGGGCCGGCCGCAGCGTCCAGTTCTCGGTCAGCACGAGCAGCAGTTTCGGGCTCATCGCCGCACCCGGACCGGCAGCTCCTTGAGCCCGTTGGTGAAGTTGGACCGGATCCGCCGCGGCTGCCCGGCCAGCTCGAACCGGCGCACCCTGCGCGCCAGCGCGGCCAGGACCACGTTCACCTCTAGCCGGGCCAGGTGCGCGCCAAGACACAGGTGCGGCCCGCCGCGCCCGAAGCTCAGGTGCCGGTTGGGCGAGCGGCCCACGTCGAACATGCCGGGCTCGGCGAACTCGGCCTCGTCCCTGTTCCCGGACACGTACCACAGCACGACCTTGTCCCCGGCCCTGATGCCGGCCCCGCCCAGCGACGTGTCAACCGTCGCCGTACGGCGCATGAAGTGCGTCGGGCAGCTCCAGCGCAGCACCTCATCGGTCGCCGAGTCGAGCAGCCCGGGGCCGGCACGCAGCCGGTCCCACTGCTCTGGATGCTCGCAGAACGCCAGCACCCCCTGGGCGATCGCGATCCTGGTGGTCTCGTTGCCCGCCACGACCAGGATCGAGAAGAAGTTGTCCAGGTCGGTCTCGCTCAGCCGGTCCCCGTCCACCTCCGCGCGCAGCAGCGTGGACAGCAGGTCATCGCCCGGCTCCCGCAGCCGCCCGGCCACGATCTCCCGGCCCAGATCCCAGAGCTGCTTGCCGTATGGGCTGCGGAACGGGAACTTGCGGTAGGCGTCGGTGTCGTCCCGCCCCCACACGACGTCGGTGATGTCCGGGTCGGTGTTGGCGATCAGCCGGTCGCCCAGGTCGATGAACCGGTCCAGGTTATCCGGCGGCAGCCCCATGATCCGGGCCAGCACCCGGATCGGCACCTCCTTGGCCACCGCGTCCACGAAGTCGAAGGGGCTGGCCGGCAGCCCGGCCAGTACTTCCCCGGTCAGTTCCTCGACGAAGTGCCGGTACACGGCCACGGCCCGCTGGGTGAAGCTGCCCGAAACGATCTTCCGCAGCTTGGTGTGCGCCGGCGGATCGGTGTCGATGATCGTGCGCCGCGCCGCCATGTCCTCGTCGGTCGGTTCCTCGAACGAGATTCCGCGGGCCGAGGAAAACACCGCCGTGTCCCGGCTGGCGGCCACGATGTCGTTGTAGCGCACCACCGACCAGAACCCGGAGTTCGGCGCCCGTTCGCCGTGCCAGGCGACCGGACTGTCACGGCGCAACCTGGCAAACTCGGCATGGGGCACGCCCCGCGCCCACAGGTCGAGGTCGGTCAGGTCCACCGGGCCGGTCATGCAAAATAGTTTGGCACCAAACGAAGTACCCGGCAATCGAGAGGCTCTCCATGCGCGTCACGGTCGTCCGCCACCACGAAGAGGACTCGGCAGGCTTCATCGGCGACGCGTTCGAGTCCCGCGGGGCCGTCCTGACCGTGCACATGTTCCCCAAGGAAGGCCCGCTGCCCGCCCCCAGCGGCATCGATCACGTGGTCCTGCTGGGTGCGACCTGGTCGGTTTACGACCCCGGCCCGGAGCGGTCCTGGATCGCCGGCGAGCTGGACTGGCTGCGCCGTCTCGACGAAGCCGGCGTTCCGGTGCTCGGCATCTGCTTCGGTGCCCAGGCCCTGTCCGCCGCATTCGGTGGCAGCGTGACCCCCGCCGCCCGCAAGGAGATCGGCTGGACGCTCGTCGACACGCTCGACCCCGCCGTCGTCCCGCCCGGCCCATGGCTGGAGTTCCACGGCGACCAGTGCCACCCACCCCGCGAGGCCAGGCTGCTCGCCCGCAACGAGCTCGGCGTCCAGGCCTTCGCCCTCCGCCGCCACCTGGCCGTCCAGTTCCACCCCGAAGTCGACGGCCCGCAGCTCAGCCGCTGGCTGGAGGCCGGTGGCCGGGCCGAGGCCGAAAAGGCTGGCCAGGACCCGGACCGCTTCCTGGCCGAGACGGTCGCGGCCGAACCCGCCGCCCGCGACCGCGCCTATGCCCTGGTCGCCGCCGCGATCGAGCTCGCCGCCAGGCCGGCCCGCTGACCGCCGCGATCCGGCTCGCCGCCAGGCCGGCCCGCTGACCACCTGATCCGGCGGGCCCCCCGCCCGGGCTGGTTAAAATTTACGGAATCAGCCGGCCCATCGCGGACCGCGAACCCGGCCCGCCGGGCGGCTCAACCGTGCTCCACCGAGCGGATCATCTTCCGCAGCAGGGAGGCGAGCTGACTCTTCTCATCCTCGGTGAGCACGGCGCTGACCTCGGCCTCGCCCTTGTTGAAGTCCGGGAACAGCCGCTCGATCACCTTGAGCCCCTTCGGCTCCAGGGCGACCAGCACCAGGCGGCCGTCCGCGTCGTGCCCGCGCCGCCGGGCCAGGCCGCGCTTCTCCAGCGTCTTCAGCACGCCGGTCAGCGTCCCCTTGGTGACCCCGGCTTCCTCGGCCAGGTGCCTGGTCTGCTGATCGCCCCAGATCCACAGCACGAACAGCACGGTGAAGGCCGCCCAGGACAGATCCTCGCCAGCCAGCACGGTCCGCTCCATCCGGTTGCGGATCACGTTGGCCGCCCGGTAGATGTTCGAGACCGCGGCCATGGCGGCGAAATCGAGCTGCTGATCGCCGATGCGGTCGCGGATGTCCCGCTCGGCCTGCACGAGGTCCTGGGTGCTGGCGGCGGCCAAGCGATGAGGCATACCGAGATGGTACGCGCGCCCGGCGGTACGTGACAGATGTCATGGCAGGTCGGGGACGTATTGCACTGCCGCAGTCACATCCGCCGTGATCACCTGGACGGTGGCGGAAGGCTCGAGCTGAGGGGGTGGCGATGTGCATGACCGAACGTGACGACCGCACTCTCGCGCCCGATCCGCAGGCGATCGCCGGCAAGGCCGCCGGCCTCATGGTGAACAGGGAGAAGTACAGCAAGCTCCGGCACGTCTTCACCGGCGTCTGGCTGATCTGCCTGCATCCAGAAGACCGGAGCCCGCAACCGCGCCGAGGCCCTGCGTATCGCCGAGGAACGCGGCTGGCCCCGCCTGTGACCGGCGCGCGGTCCCAGCTACCTCAGCCGGTGCCGTCCAGGCCATGCTCCCCAGCCCGCGGCGTCCTCTATCGCAACGCGGCGTAGTCGGGCATACTCGATCTGTTCGTCATACCGGGGCAACCCGCTGGGATGGAGCGTAAGTCGTGATAACTGAGCCGAGCCGGTCAACTGCCAGGGGTTTGCGGATGATGGCCATCGGCGCGCTGCTGGCCCTGGCGATGGCCAGTGTGAGCGCGGCGCCGGGAGCGGCCGCCCGGGCGGCCCGGTCTGCGGCCATCAGCGGGCTGGCGGCCACGCCGTACATGGGGTGGAACACCTATTTCGGGCTGGGTACCGTCTTCGACGAGCAGACGGTGCTGGCGGAGGCGAACGCGATGGCCTCCGATGGCCTGCTGGCGGCCGGGTACAACTACGTCTGGCTGGACGGTGGCTGGTCGGCCAACCCGGCCACCTGGCCTGATCCGGACCCGTCGCTGTGCAGTCAGCCGGGCGCCGACCCGTACAACGCCAGCGGCTGCCCGGACGGTATGTCCTACCTGGTCGCCTACCTGCACGCGCATGGCTTCAAGGCGGGGACCTACACCGATCTTGACGACAACTCCTGCATGAACAACACGCTCTCGGCCGGCACCGACAGCTGCGGCGGGCCGGCCGGCCAGTACCAGCAGACGGTGAACCAGTTCGCGGCCTGGGGGTTCGATGCGGTCAAGGTGGACGTGGTGGGCGCCGCTCCGGCCGAGCAGGCCGCCGGGTGGCCGCCGGCGTGGCCGCTCCAGCACTTCTATGACGAGTTCAGCCAGGCCTTGCAGAACGACTCGCCGCAACGGGCGATGGTGCTCAATCTTTCCGACTGGCTGACGCCGGGCCGCGACGGGGCGCCCTATGCCGACTCGGATTACAGCATCTGGAGTTATGCTCCCTCGATCGCCAGCTCGTGGCGAACCGACACCGATATCGGGGCGTCGCACCGGGTGCAGTGGTCAGACGTGCTGCGCAACCTCGACGCCGACTCCGCTCATCCCGAAGCGGCCGGCCCTGGGCACTGGAACGACCCCGACTATCTCACCCCGCAGATCGGCAGCCTGACCGCATCGCAGTCGCAGGCCGAGTTCACCATGTGGTCGATGCTGTCCGCCCCGCTCATGATCGGCAGCGACATCGAGAGCCTGTCCGCGGGCACGATCAGCATGCTGACCAACCGGGCGGTGATCGCCATCGACCAGGATCCCGGGGGCGCCCAGGCGGTGGCGTACTCGACCGGCCAGGGCCAGGTGTGGGTCAAACCACTGGCGAACGGCGACTGGGCGGTGGCGCTGCTGAACCGGGGCGATACCCCGGTCACGATCGACACCGCCCTGGCTGGCCTGGGCCTGCCAGCCCGGAGTTCCTACACGGTCGCCAACCTGTGGCAGGGCAACCAGTGGAGCACCGGCGGCAGTATTTCCCTGTCGGTGCCGGCCGGCAGCGCCACGCTGCTGCGGGTCACCCCATCGGGTTCACCGCTCGGGTACAGCTGCAGCATCCCGAACGTCCCGATCAGCAACAGCTACCTGTGCCAGTACGGCCTGACCGGCCCCTACACGTACTCCAACGGCGTCCAGCAGTACTGGTTCGTGGCCGGCAACCACAGCGTATGGACGGTCTTCGGCAGCGGCAGCAACTGGTCCCAGAACGAGCTGAACACCAGCAGCGTCACCAGCGGCGTGTCCATGGATGCCACCACCGCCACCAGCGCGTCCAGCGACGGGGTCGGCGTATGTGCCCAAGGCGCCGATGCCACCACCCAGGGCACGACGGTCATAGCCGACGTGTGGTGCGACAACAAGGGCGACTCGGCGGACGCGACGTGGACCGGCTGGTACAAGACCGGGCCTCCCGGGCCGCCGGTCGGCCCGAGTGGAGTCAACAGCTGCAGCCTGTGGGGCGGCAGCTACACCTGCGAATACTCCATCACCGGCCCACATGTGTACCCCGACGGCAGCACCGAGACCTGGGCGGTGGCCGGCATCCCGCCCAGCACCAGCGTGTGGACCCACACCTCCAGCGGGTGGGGCCCGCAGCCCGGCGGCGCCGGAAACGGCTTCACCAGCCCGGTCACCCTGACCGGCACCGGGTGGGGCATCACCTTGTGCGCCCAGATCAGCGACGGGAAATGGTGCGACACCCGCGGCGGCACCGCGTCCGGCACCTGGGGCGGCTGGTGGCCGGTCAATTGCACCTGGAACGGTGGAACCTACCCCTGCGGAGACGGTGTCACCGGACCGTACGTGTTCCCCTACGTGGCAGCGACCGGGCTGACCCAGCAGGAGTACTGGACGGTCGGCACCGGCAACACCGTATGGACCTACTGGAACGACACCAGCGGCAACTGGCACTGGCAACAGCTGGCCAGCTTCCCTGACCAGTCCGCGGTGGCCAGCGTGCAACCAGTCGGCTTCCGCTCGGTCTGCGCGTCCGGAACCGGATGGGGCCTCACCATCACCGCCACGGTCAGCACCAGCTCGGGCGGCACCGTGACCTGGTACGCGACTCGCAGCTCCGCCCAGTATGGAAGCTGGGGCCCATGGAGCACGAGCCCCCCAGCGACCTGGGGCACACCCGATCCTTCCTGCTAGACCCTGCGGAGGCGGCCGGCGGCCGGACCGTGATCATGCTGACCGCCTGGCTGCTGCCGCTTCGGCGGTCCTGGCCTGGTGGGACGTTGCCGACCGCTCGGCTGGCGCGTCCGGTGCCCGGCCCGGCCGGCCCGGCAGGACCAGTCCGGCGAGGGCCCCGGCCAGGGCCAGGCCGGCCGCGGCCGCGATGGCCGGCGTGAACCCGGCGCTGAACGCCGCGGCCGAGGTGTAGCCGCCGGCCGAGGCGAACACCGCGGCCTGGATCGCGACCCCGAACGCGCCGCCGAGCTGGCGCATCATGCTGAAGCAGCCCGACGCCTTGCCGATGTCACCGGGCGGGACCGAGCCGACCACGGCCTTGGTGACCGCGGGCAGGGTCAGGCCGAGCCCGGCGCCGGAGAGCACCATCGGTGCGAGGAACGCGGGGTAGGCCAGCCCGGGAGCGGCGATGGCGGCGATCCAGCCGAACCCGGCGGCCACCAGCAGCAGTCCGGAGACGACCAGTTGCCGGTCGCCGATCCGGTCGGCCAGCCGCCCCGCTCGCGGCGCGATCAGGACTGGCGCCACGCCCCAGGCCAGCAGCCGCAGCCCCGCGTCAAGCGGATCCTGGCCGAGGCTGACCTGGAAGAACTGGGCCATGAAGAAGACCGCCCCGGTCACCGACGCGTTCACCAGGAAGATCGCGGCGTTGCCCGCGGAGAATCCCCGGATGGCGAACAGGCGCATCGGCAGCATCGGCGCGCGGGCACGCAGTTCCCAGCCGGCGAACGCCACCGTCAGCGCCGCGCCCGCCGCGAGCGTCCCGCTGACCTCCGGGCTGGCCCAGCCGGCTGAGCTGCCGCGCACCAGGCCCCACACCAGCCCGAGCGCCGCGCCGGTGGCCAGCGCCGCGCCGGGCAGGTCCAGCGCGGCGCGCGGCCCGTAACTCTCCGCCAGGTGGCGCAGCGCCAGCGGGATGGTGAGCAAGGCGATCGGCACGTTCAGCCAGAAGATCCACTGCCAGGCGAGGCCCTGGGTGATCGCGCCGCCCAGCACCGGTCCCACCACGACCGCCAGGGCGGTCACCGAGCCGAAGATTCCCATCGCCCAGCCGCGGCGCTGCGGCGGGACGGCCGCGTTCAGCAGCGCCAGCGCCGGCGGCATGACCATCGCGGCGCCGGCCCCCTGCACGGTGCGCGCCGCGATCAGCGCGCCGGCCCCGGGCGCCAGCGCGCACGCCGCCGAGCCGGCGGCGAACACGCCCAGCCCGGCGGCGAACACCCGCCGCCTGCCGAACCGGTCGCCCACGGCGGCCGCGGTCATCAGCAGCACCGCGAAGGCCAGGGTGTAGGCGTTGACCGTCCACTCCAGCTGCCCGATCGAGGCGCCCAGCTCGCGGCGTATCGTGCTCAGCGCGGTCGCCACGACCAGCAGGTCCAGCACGACCATGAACGACGCCACCGACGCCAGCGCCAGGGCCCAGCCCTGGGCGCGGGTCACGGCGTCCTGTCTGCTCGCGGTGTTCACGTGTCCTCCAGACTGCGTTGTGATGCCTTCTGCTGGTTGAGACACCGCGGCAGCCGCAAACTGGCCGGTGATTTTCCGGCCCGGCTGGTGTCGTTACAACGGATCCGGGTGCAGGACGCGGCGTGCGAGGACGTGGTCAGGGGACACCGTAAGGAAGTGAAAATCTGGAAACCCTGACCCGGAGTCACGCCTCCTGGGGCGTCCCCGAGCGCTTGGGCCGGCCGGGGCGGCGCATCTTGCCGGCGTGGCCGGGCATGCGGCCGGCGTCGGTCAGCGCCTTGCGGAGCAGGAACTCGATCTGGGCGTTTGTGCTGCGCAGTTCGTCCGCTGCCCACCGGGCCAGGGCGTCGTGTACCGCCGGGTCCAGCCGCAGCAGGATCCCCTTGCGCTCACTCCCGGCGATCGTGCACCGTCCTTACTGGTAGAGCGAGCCGGTGTTGACGACCTGCTGGGTGGCTTGCTCGCTGCAAAGAACCACGAGGAGATTGGAGACCATGGCCGCCTTCCGCTCCTCGTCCAGTTCGACGACGCCTTCTTCTTCCAGCCGGTCGAGGGCCATCCGGACCATGCCGACCGCACCTTCCACGATCCGCTGCCGCGCGCCGACGACGGCGTTCGCCTGCTGCCGCCGAAGCATGGCTCCGGCGATCTCCGCGGCGTAGGACAGCCGGGTCAGCCGCGATTCGATGATATGCACGCCGGCCGACTTCACCCGGTTCTGGATTTCGGCGGACAGCCGCTGGGTGATCTCGTCGGCGTTGTCCCGCAGCGACATCTGGCCGCTGCCGTGGGTCTCGTAGGCGTAGCTGGTGGCGATGTGCCGCACCGCGGTCTCGGCCTGGGTGGCCACGAACTGGATGAAGTTGTCGACGGCGTACATGGCCTTGGCCGTGTCCTCGACCTGCCAGACCACCACGGCGGCGATCTCGATCGGGTTGCCGTCCAGGTCGTTGACCTTGGCCAGCGGCGTCTCGTGGTTGCGGATCCGGGTGGACACCTTGCGCTTGCGGGACCACGGGTTCACGCAACGCATGCCGGGTTCGCGAACGGTCCCGATGTACTTGCCGAAGAGCTGGACGACCCGGGCCTCGCCGGGCAGGACCGGCACCAGGCCCCCCAGCGGGAGCCACGACACGGCCAGCAGCAACGAGCCGATCAGGGCCTCGCTCCCCGCGGCCCCACCCTTCGACGAGCTGCCCAGGCCCACCAGGATGCCCCCGACCGTGAGCCCCAGGATGCCCAGGGCCAGGAGTGGTATTCCAGGCGCCGACGCGGCCCGGCGCTCGACCAGGTCCGGAGTGCGAGGTGTGGAATCCGTCGCGGGCGCCATGACCATCGGCCGTCTCCTTGCTAACGTGTCCATCCGCCGTAGCCTTGCCGGCGCGAGAGATATCCATCTATCATAATGATAGCTATTTTATCCAGCAAGGACCCAGCGTCCTTCGGCAAGTCTTCAGCAAAGGTGCGTGGTCAGCGGGCCGGCACGCCGGACGGGACGGTTCTGGTGGGCAGCGATGGCGGAATGCCGCCGCCGGGGCACTTCCAGCGGCGATCATGACTCCTGACCGTAGCGGGTACCCCCGGCTATCTGCGGGGAGGTCATGGCCAGGGCTACGTACTCCGGTTGCAGCAGGGCCATCACGATGAAGTCCTTCCAGCCGTCCGGGTAGAGTTCGGCCTCGCGGCGGATGCCCTCGGGCCGGAACCCGCAGGCAAGATAGCAGCGGATGGCCCGGCTGTTGCCGGCCAGCACTTCCAGTTCGACGCGGTGGACGCCGAGCACGGTGAATGCCCAGTGCAGCACCAGCCGGGTAACTTCCCGGCCGAGTCCCAGGCCGCGCAGGCCGGGGACGAACAGGCCCACCGTGTAGGTGGCGCGGTGCTGGTCGGCGTCCACCCGCAGCCCGGCGCCGCCGATGCAATGGCCGTCGTGCTCGACCGCCCAGGTGTAGCTGCCGGGTTCGGCTGGCTGCCGGCTGCCGGCGGTCAGATCTTCGCGGGTGTGATAGCGGCGGCCGTCCCATTCCCGCCGCCAGGACGAGCCGTAGCAGTCCTCTTCGTCCGGGTCGACGGGGAACCGCAGCCGGTCATCGATGTCCGGTTCCCGATGCTCGCGCAGGATCACCCGGTCCCCGCGCAACCTCGGCAGATCGGGCAGTGTCAGCCGGTCAGGCATCACACCCCGACGATACGGTTAGTTCTGCCCGCGCGGCGCAGCGGGAGATCGGCGCGCTGTTCCTGGAGGGCCAGGGGTGGGGATTCGGCGGCTCGGCCGACATCGCCGCCATCGGGCCGTGGAACGTGCCGGGCGGTACGGCTGGGCCGGCGGCACCGGGACCTCGGCGCACATCGTGCCGTCCACCGGGACGATCGCCATCCTGCTCACCCAGGTGGCCGCCGACAGCACCGTCCCGCCGCAGTGGATGCGCGACTTCTGGCGATACGCCGCGAGCTGACCGCCCTCAACCGGCCGCGGCCAGCTCCTGCACGCGGGCATGCAGTTCGGCCACGTAGGTCTCCGACTCCGGTTTCATCAGCACGCTGCGCAGGATCCGGGCCTGCTCCCGGTCGGCCGCCACCCCGGGATGGCGGCGGCCGAAGGCATCCGCGGTCACGGTCAGCGTGCTGAGAAACACCGGCCGCTCGCTGGCGTTCATCCCATCGGCCAGCATCCGGGCCGACGCCGCGTCGATCGACGCCAGCCCCCGCGCCGACGGGTAGTAACTGACGATGTCGAGCTCGGGCTCCTGGTACAGCTCCAGCAGCGACGACCCGGCCAGCAGCTCTGCCCAGTCCAGCGCGGCCCGCCGCCCCGCCGCCAGCACCTCCCCGAGGCCGTGCCCGTCGCCGCCGGCCGGCTCCGGTGGCAGCAGCTCGAAGGTCAGCCACAGCGCAGCCGCCGCCGCCCCGGCCCGCGAGCACTCCAGGCTGATCTCCCCGAGATGCAGCTCGTCGGAGGTGAAGTAGGTATAGGGCGAGTCGTGCTGGTAGAACCGCCCCACCGACGGATCCCGCAGCAGCACCGCCCCGCACCCGTATGGCTGCAGCCCATGCTTGTGCGGGTCCACGACCACCGAGTCACACGAAGCGATGGCCCGCCACGGCGCGGGGTCCAGCCCGGCCCGGTCGTCCCGCCCCGCCAGCAGGGTGAAGAACCCCCCGTAGGCCGCGTCCACGTGTACCCGCACCCCGTGCCGCCGGGCCACGGCGAGCACCTCGTGCACCGGGTCGATCGCGCCGAGCCCCGTGGTCCCCGCCGTCGCCACCACCGTCCCGATCCGCCCGGTCGCCAGAACCGCATCAAGTGCGGCCACATCGAGACGCCCCCGCCCGTCCACGCAGACGGCGGTCCCAGGCACGCCGAGCACCCCGCACATCCGCCCGTGCGTGTAGTGCGCCTCGGCGCTGTAGGCGATGCCCAGCCCGGGGTGCAGCTCCCTGGCCAGCCACAGCGCCTCCAGGTTGGCGATGGTGCCGCTGCTGGTCAGATGCCCCAGATGCTCGGTGAAGCCGAACATGCCCGCGAGCCGTCCCACCACCTCCTTCTCCATCCGCGAGGTGGCCGGGCCGCCGTCCAGCGCATGGTTGTTCGGGTTGATGAGCATCGCCGCCAGGTACCCGGCCACCGCGGCCGGGTGCGGCGGCTTGAGCATCTGCCCCGCGTAGAACGGGTGGAAGTAGGGATAGTTCTCCCGCAGCCGCCCGGTGAAGACGGCGAACGCCGCGTCGAACCGCTCCCCGTCCACGGCCAGCGAGGGATGCGGCACGAACGGCCCATACCTGTCCTGCCAGCTCTGCACCGCACCGACCGCGCGCCCCACCCAGTCCTGCAGATCCACCGGGATACCCCCAGAACTCAGACTCTGCGCGGCGGCCGGATGCCGCGGAACTCCCAGTCCCCGCCCAGCGCCGTCGACAGCACCTCTTCGCTCTCCGACGGCTGCGCGCCGACCTCGGCGGACACCGGCAGTGGCCCGGCCACCACGTGGCTGGTAAGCCGCCCCAGCCCCTCGACCTCGACCTCGACCACGTCACCCGGCTGGACCGGCCGGGAGTTGGCCGGCGTTCCGGACAGCAGCACATCCCCGGGCACCAGGGTGATCGTCCGGGCGATGTCGGCCACCAGGTAGTGCATGTCCCACCGCATCTCGTCGGTGGACCCGTCCTGCGCCAGCTCGCCGTTGACGTAGGTGCGCAGCCGCTTGCCGTGGAAGACCCAGCCGGTGACCAGACCGGGCCCGAGTGGCGCCAGCGTGTCCGAGCCCTTGACCCGTAGCATCGAGCCCGCGTCGGTGTCCCGGAAGTCGTGCAGCCCGAAGTCGTTGGCGATCGTGTACCCCGCGATGTAATCGCCCGCCGCGGCCATTGAAACGCCCCGGCAGGTGCGGCCGATCACGATCGCCACCTCGCCCTCGTAGTTGAGATATTTGCACCCCGCAGGCCTGACCACGGCGCCCCCGTGCCCCGTAAGGGCGGAAACCGGCTTGTGAAAGTAGGTCGGTGCGGGCGGCAGCGCCGTCTGGAACTCCGCGACCCGGCTGCGGTGGTTGAGGTGCACGGCCACGATCTTGGTCGGCGTCACCGGCGGCAGATGGACCGCCGTAGCAGCCGGCGCCCGGCGCCCATCCCCGGCGACCAGCTCCGAACCCTCCCTGATCACCTGCACGGCCGCGCCGTCCAGGAGGATCCGCCGGTACTCAGCCATGGGTCAGGCCGTCCAGCCGCCCGGCGGGCGGTCGAACCACAGGTGCATCTGCCCGGTGCCCACCGAGTTCTCGTAGTCGCTGAACGCGCGGCCCGGCGCGGTCACCCGGTCCCAGCCGAGCGCCGCCACCATCATCAGGTAGTGGGCGAACTTCGCCTCCGGGCGGACGGTCAGGAACTCCGGCATGGTTTCGATCACCTTGGCGTGGTCGCCGGCCTCCAGCCAGGCGATCCGCTGCAGGTCGGCCTCCCGGGCCTGCGGCGTCCTGATGTGCGCCGGGTCGCTGGCTTCGTGCTCCCGCAGTTCGCGCAGCGGCCAGAACGTGTGCGACAGCGCCCCGGAGGCCACCAGGAGCACCCTGCGGTCGGTGGCGTCGATGGCCGCCGCGATCGCCCGGCCGGCCCGCCTGAAATCCTCGGTGTCACCGGTCTGCGCCGCGGTGCTGATCGTGAGCCACTGCCGGTCCAGGCCACGGCCCAGGAAGGCCCACAGGTTGACGGTGGCGTAGTACACCGGCAGCCATGGGTCGTCGATGGCCGTGATCCAGGTCCCGTGCGCATCGGCCTGGCCGGCGATGGCATGGGCCAGCTCGGGGTCGCCACGCCAGTCGTACGGGATCCGGCACATCCCGCGGGGCAGCTCGTCGGAGGTGAACAGCCCGGCCCGCACCTCCTGGGCCGCGACGACGAACTCGACCGTCGTGTTCCAGTGTGAGTCGATGACCAGGACGGTGTCATAGTCCAGCGCTTCAAAGGCCTCGGCACGCAGCTTGCGCAGGCCGGGCACCAGGCTGATCTCCTTGCCCTCGTTGAGTTCGAGCCGCTGCCCGGCCGGCAGCATGATCGTCGGGACGTGGGCGATCAGGCCCGCTCCGACCACTTCACCCATCGCGCTGCCATCCCTCCGGCGCATAAACCGTGTTCTTCAGATCGCTGTAGAAGTCGAAGCTCCAGGTTCCACCCTCCCGGCCGATCCCGGAAAGACCCGAGCCGCCGAACGGTGCCGCCAGGTCCCGCACGAAGAAGCAGTTGACCCACACGGTGCCTGCCCGCAGCCGGCCCGAAACCCGCCCGGCTCGCCGCTCATCACCGGTGAATACCGTCGCGGCCAGGCCATACGGCGTGGCGTTGGCCATCTCGACGGCCTCGTCCTCGCAGCGGAACGTCTGCAGCGTGAGCGCCGGCCCGAACACCTCTTCGGTGAGGATCTCCGCGCCGGGCTCGGCACCGGTCAGCAGCGTCGGCTGGTAGTACAGGCCGCCAAGCCCGGTGTTGCGCCCGCCGCCGAGCACCGGGTGCGCGCCGGCCACGATCGCGCGCCGGACGTAGCCGTCCACCCGGTCCAGGTGCTGGCGGGTGATGTTCGGCCCGATGCCGGTCGTGTCGTCGCGCGGGTCACCCTGCCGCAGCGCCGCCGGCCGCCGCACGAACCGGGCCGTGAACTCCGGCGCGATGTCCGCCGAGACCAGCAGCCTGGTACCGGCCAGGCAGACCTGGCCGGCGTTGTCGAACTGCCCGGCCGCGTGCCTGACCGCGAGATCCAGGTCGGCGTCGGCGAAGACCAGCAGCGGTGACTTGCCGCCGAGTTCCAGCGAGACCGGGGTGAGCTGGCTGCCGGCAGCCGCCGCGACCAGGCGCCCGGTCGCGGCCGAGCCGGTGAAGGCGAGCCGGGAAAGGCCGGGATGCCCGGCCAGCGCAGCGCCTGCCTCGCTGCCCAGGCCCTGCACGACGTTGAACACGCCGTCGGGCAGCCCCGCCTCGCGGGTGATGCCGGCGAGCAGGCTGGCGGTCAGCGGCGCCCGGACTGCGGCGGATACCTCGCTGGCGCCGCCGCGGGCGACCCTGGCGACCGGCTGTTCGCCGATGGGGGAGACGTCGGTGAAGGTGTCACCGGACGCCACCCGTCTGCCGCCGATCCAGTGCCGCGGGTC
Organism: Streptosporangiaceae bacterium; assembly: GCA_035308365.1. Classification (GTDB taxonomy): domain Bacteria; phylum Actinomycetota; class Actinomycetes; order Streptosporangiales; family Streptosporangiaceae; genus PALSA-505. The sequence goes on along the minus strand of DATGGU010000172.1, from coordinate 63,308 downwards.
GACGCTGACGCCGGCCACGCTCGGCACGCTCATCAGGTTCATGATCTTTCTGACTTCCCGGGCGTGCCAGCCGCCGGCCGGGCGAGCACGCTGCCACCGTCCCAGGTCACGCCGACCTGACGGTAGTAGCCGCCGATCACCTCGTCCACCGTGAGCCTGGCCAGTTCCTCGGTGGGGGAGCCGAACAGCTCCAGCGTGGCGTCGCCGCGCCATGCCGGGTAGAAGAACCCGGTGAGATGTCGGTCGTTCGTATCCATACGATTCCGGATGCTAGACGACGGACCTGCCTTCGTGCCAGGCAGGGGATGGCCCGCCGCCGCCCGGTCCGGCTATTGTCCGGTTGCGTAGGCCGACGTTACGCTGCGGTTCACTTCATTCGCTTCCTTACGATGCAGGGGAACGTGAGTGGCCAAGATGATCCCGCCGGACGCGGCGGAGGTAGCCGAGCGGCTGCGAGCCGACGGTATCGATGTGATCCGGGTGTCCTACCCCGACCTGATCGGCATCGACCGCGGCCGCGATGTGCTCGTGGACCAGTTGCCCGCGGCGGCGCGGCACGGGCTGGCGTTCTGCCGGGCCGTCTACCACACCTCCCCGATGGGAGACGTGGTGCCGGTCCAGGGTGGCCTCGAATCGGGCCTGCCCGACATCGCGGTCTTCCCCGACCTGACCACGGTGACGCCGCTGCCCTGGGAGCAGGGCGCCGCCTGGTGCCTGGGCGACGCGGCCACCCCGGACGGTGACCCGGCGCCGGAATCGCCCCGCGTGGTCGTGCGGCGGGTGGCCCAGCGCCTGGCCGGGCTGGGTTACACCATGATCTGCGGCCCGGAGCTTGAGTTCTTTCTGTGCCAGCGCGGCGAGGACGGCGCCTGGCGGCGCTACGCCGACGAGCCGGGCAACGTCTATGTGGTCGGCCGCAAGGGCGACCCGGACGGCCTGCTGCTGCACATGCTCAGGCAACTGCGCGACGCCGGCCTGCGGGTGATCGCGGCCAACCACGAGTTCTCCCCGGGCCAGTTCGAGATCAACCTGGGGCACTCCGAGCTGACCGACGCCGCCGACCGTGCGTTCCGGCTCAAGTCGGCCGTGCAGGAGATCGCCCGGCACCGGGGGATGCTCGCCACGTTCATGGCCAAGCCGTTCAACGACGAGGGCGGCTCCGGCTTCCACGTGCACGTCTCGCTGAACGACGAGGCGGGAGCCAACGTGTTCGGCGACACCGGCGGTCCCGACGGTCTGTCGGCCGTGGGCAGGCACGCCATCGGCGGCGTGCTGCGGCACGCGCGGGCGCTGAGCGCGCTGCTCAACCCCACCATCAACTCCTACAAGCGGTTCGGCCCAGACACGCTCGCGCCCTGGCTGATCGACTGGGGGCTGGACAACCGCAGCGCCATGCTGCGGATCCCGCCGGAGCGCGGCGCCGCGGCCCGGATGGAGATCCGGCTCGGCGACGCCACCGCCAACCCCTACCTGGGCATGGCCGCCATCGGCGCGGCGGTCTGCCTGGGCATCGAGGACAAGACCGAGCCGCCGGAGAAGCTGGAAGGCTACGGCTACGACCCGGGCCGTTCGGACATGCTGCCGATGCGGCTGACCGAGGCGCTCGCCGCGCTGGAGGCCGACCGCGAGCTCACCGGCGTGCTCGGCGAGTACTTCACCGCCTCGTTCCTGAGCTACAAGCGCGACGAGATCGAGCGGTTCGAGCGCTTCGTCACCGACTGGGAGTTCCGCGAGTACGCCTACCATCTGTGAGTCCCGGCCACCGGCCGCCGGCGGCCGGGACTCAGGTGGTGACTACTTCGGGTGGGAACCGAACGAGCTGAAGAACGCCGGTCCCGGGGTGCCGATGCCGCTGACCGTGTCATAGCCAGGCGTGCAGTACAAGTGGTGCGTGCTCGCGCACTGGCCCATCGTGGACAGCGTCGGTCCCTGCCCGTAGGCGGGGCCGTACACGTCCGCCTCGGTGTTGCCCTGGCCCTGCGGGTCGCCGGTGACGTCGTAGTAGGCAGGCGTGTTGGCCAGGTCGTAAAGCGCCGGGTTGGCGAACCCGAGCGCGATGCCGTGACGGCCCTGGATCAGGTCGGCCTCGAACCCGGTGAACATCGGCGATGCCAGGCTGGTGCCGCCGTTGACCTGGTTTTCGTAGCTGAGCCTGTGCGGGCCGGTGGGAATGGAGAGCCCGATCTGGTAGCCAAGGTTCCAGTCGCCAAGATCCGAAACGTCGGGCACGGCCCGCATGGCCTTGCCCTTGATCTTGTTGTGCGACACGATCCCGGCCTGGTAGTACGGCTCGGCGAAGGTCTTGGACACACCGCCGGTGCTGCCCTCCATGAAGTTGCCGGGCGGCGCTGGGTTCCACTGCCCGTTCTTGAGCCCGGCCTCGTCGGTCTCCCAGCCGGTCTCCCACAGCCGCTGGCCCTGGCGGCCGACGGCGACGCTGGTGCCGCCGATCGTGGTGATCCACGGGTCGGAGCCCGGGTACTGCAGCGGCGTGGTGTCGCCGTAGTCACCGGTCGCGAAGTTGACGGTGATGCCCTCGACGGCGGCCCGCTCCAGCACGGTCTCCCAGGCGTCGATCATGCTGTCCGGCACCGGCATGTAGCCCTCGTACCAGGAGCTGCTCACGACGTCGGCGATGTGGTAGGCCACGATGGCATACAGCGAGTCGAGCAGCCGGTCACCGGTGATCTTGCCGTTGCCGACCACGTAGCTGACCCTGGCGTCCGGGGCCATGCCGTGCGAGGACTCGATGTCAAGGGCGCTCTCCCCGTCGCCGATGCCATTGGGCGCGTCCGGGGCGATGTGGGCCGCATACTGGCCGGGCCGGAACGGCTGGAAGTGGCGGTCCCTTGCCCAGCGGTTGGCGTCCTTGAGCGCGGTGGAGTCGTTGTCCTCGCTCATGACCGCGAGGCTGACACCCCTGCCGGTCAGCCCGGACCTGGCCGCGCCGTAGGCGCCGCGCAACTGCTGCGGCAGGTAACCGCAGGGCGCCCAGGCGAGCCGCTTGCCGAAGGCCGCCGGCGTTCCCTTGGCCGGCTTCTGGCCGTAGTAGTTCGAGCACTCTTCCTTGATGCTCGCAGTGATCGCGCGGCTGACCGGCCGCATCGGCTCGTGGAAGCCCATCGGGATGACCGCGGTAGCCACCCGGACCGTGCTGATCGCCCCGGCGACCGACGCCGGCACCGACATGGCCTGGGTGGAGACAACCTGTTCGGTGCCACCCTTGGGACGGTTCAGTTCGAGCCTCGCCCGCACCGCCGCCTCGGCCTGCGCCGTGGTCCCGGTGGCCGCAACCACGAAGGGGTCGTGGTAGCCCACGGTCAGGCCGGCGGCGTGCAGCCAGTTCGCGACCGCGCGCTGCTGCCCGGCGGTGGCGCCGAAGTCCTTCTGAACCTGGGCAGGGGTCAGATAGTGCGCGTAGCTCGAGCTGGCCGGGTCGGACACGGCCCTGGCCATCGCCGCGAGCCCGGTCAGATCGCGGCCGGTGAACACATTCACCTGCACGTTGCTGGTTTGGGCTAGCGGACTGAGTGCGGAGTTCTGGCCGGCCACCGCAGCGGTGCTGGCCAGTGTCACGCGGTTGCTGCCCGGGTGGATTGGTGCGGCGCTGGCGATGCCGCCGGCCAGCACCGCCGACGCCGCCGATACCGCTAGGACCGTGCTGACATGACTTCGAGCATGCATCAGCTTCCCCTCTGAAGCTTCGCCTGGTGAAGCTTCCCTGTAGCTGAGACGGCTACGCGGCCGGGCCGGTTGCCGGCCACCGGTGAACCACGTCCGCCAAGATGATCGTGACAATAACACCGCAAGGCGGCCGGTAGCCGCACCCTTCAGCGGTGCCTGAAAGGGGCACGGCCCAGCCTCCGCCAACCGGGCTGAACAGCCCGTCCGAGTGCAGTGGAAATGGCCGGTGTTTGCGTATTGTTCGCGTGTCCCGCCAGCCTTGCATGACGGACGTTACGCTGCCCGCTCCGTCGGTAAGTCTTTAGAGGGCGTGACCGAGTGAGTATCCTATATGTGACACTTATAGGGATTTGGGGAGTTGGTTCCAGCGGTCAGTTTGCCTGATCGATGGTGGCAACCATAAGTGGGTAAGGCTCAGGCCGGCGATGCTCAGGCCGAATCGCCGCAGCGCGTCACGAGGTCGTACATGCGCAGCCGGACACCACCGGCTATCCGCCGCCTACCCTGCCAAGTCCATACAGCACCATCTGTGTGAACGTAGTCCTCAGGCTGTTCAGGGTGGTCAACGACCGGATCGTTCACCTCGCCCACCTGGTGAGCGCGCAGCACGATGCGTATGTCGCTCCCCGTCATACCGGTGAAGCCTAGCCTGGCCGAGTAGGCGGCATCACGGATGCTCAGCGAACGGACGGACCTCTGACCCGGCAGTGCCGCATCGATCGGGGTGAGCGTGTGCCCGGTCGTCCCGGGCCGTGGGGATATTGGTATTCGCGCATTGTTCGCGTGTCGGTGTGAGTACGCGGCGTTGCGTTAGGGCAGAATGCACAGAGAAAATAAGGCGGGACCCCTCCATGTATGAGATGGAGGGGCCCCGCCCGGCTTGCAGCGTCAGCATACCGGGCTCCAGCTAGCCGGTTTCCCGGCCGTACCAGCTCCCAGCAGCGACGGCTACAGGCCTGTCACCAGGGCCAATGACCCGCTAGAAGCGCCGGTCTCCCAACTCTTCCCGCGTTCCGGAGTCTCCCCCGGGTGGTCACCGTTTCCGGTGGTGAGTGCATTTCTACGCCCACCCGGGGTCTCCGCACAAGGGTTTCCAGCCAGTATTCTCATGATTTTCTTGCCGTCCACATGCCGTCCACAGAACGGCCAGGGTTATCCCCGAGGCGGGCCGTTTTTCCACCGCGTCATCCACACCTCTGTCCACAGGCTGTGTTACTGGGCGGGAACCCCGAGGGGCGGCGGCTAGGCCCGGGGCGGTCCGGCGGTGAGGCGTTCGCGGGTCTGGTGCAGGCGCTCCCCGGAGTCGTGCGGCATCTCCCAGCGGGTCTCCAGCCACCAGGTGCAGCCGGCCTCGGCCCACGGCGCGACCGTCGCGACGGCGGCAGCGTGGTCCAGAGCCGGGGTCTGTCCGTCGCTGATCACGTCCAGTCCGGGGGTGGCGCCGTGCTCGGTCAGCCAGGCCCGCAGCTCCACCACATCGGCCGGCCTTCCCTCGCCGCCGTACTGCGGGATGATCCCGTCGCAGCGCAGCACCCGGCGCATGGACTTGGGCCGTGGCCACACCGCGACGACCCAGATCGGGATGCGCCGCTGCACCGGCCCGGCCATCCGGGTGAGGTCCATCCGGCCGGTCTCGTAGTGGTAGTGCTTGCCGTGATAGCTGGTGCGGCCCTCCCACAGCGCCCGGATCAGGTCGATGCCCTCGTCCAGCCGTTCGGCGCGGTCGCGCAGGTCGTTGTTCTCCCCGGTCGACGGCAGGTAGGTGTCGGTGGCGCCCACCCCGGCGGCGAGGATGGCCCGCCCCCCGGAGAGCTGGTCGAGGGTCGCGACCTGGCTGGCCACCTTCCACGGCCGCCGCCAGGGCAGCGGGGTGAGCATGGTGCCGAGCTTGATCCGGTTGGTGCGGACGGCGATGGCCGACAGCAGCGCCCAGGCGTCCACCCCGAACGCCGCCTCCCAGACGAAGATGCCGTCCCAGCCGGCCTGCTCGGCCAGCATGGCGAGCTCGAGCTGCTCGGGGGCGGTCCCGCCGGGCAGCACGAAGCCGTAGCGCATGTTCGGTGAGTTCATGCTTGTGACTCCTAGCACCACCTACCGACATTCTGGTCCCGCGGGTTGCTGCTACCCCGGTTGCAGCGAACCGCGCAGCAGGACGAGCGCGCTGAGCAGGTAGGTGTCAGGGGTATCCGGCGGCACGTCCAGATAGCGGGCCACGGCCGCGTGGACGCGCGGCAGCCACTCCCGGGGGTCCCCGAAAATCGCCTGGTCCGCCAGCCTCAGCAGCTCATCCGCCGCGCCGTCGGTGGGCCGCGAAGGCGGTGAGCTGAGCCGGTCCCAGAACGCGGCCCACTCCGCCTGGCCCGCTGCGACAGCGGCCTGCCTGGGCAGCCTGAACTCGCCGTGATGCCGGGCCTGGTCGACCGCCACGAACACGTTGTCCAGATAGCCGGTGGCGCGGCGCCAGCCGAATGCGGCCAGCAGATCCTCGGCGCCGAACCCGAGCAGGGCCAGCACCTGCTCATAGCCGTCGTCCGCCGCGGGACCGGGCACCGGCCCGGTCACCACCGGGCCAGCTCCGCGACGATGCGCTGCACACCGATCCGGATTCCGTCGATGTTCCTGGCCGCCGGGCCGATGCTCAGCGACGCCAGGATACCCAGCCCGAACGCGCCGGGCACGGACTCCAGTTGCGAGGAGGTGTCATCCAGCACGGGCAGGCCGGCCGTCGTCCGCACGGTCGTGCCGGTGAACGTCGGCGGCGGAGCGACCCGAACGCCGAGCGCGGCGTAGAGCCGGTCGTAGCGGCGGGTCAGCGTGCCGTCCGGCCCCGTGGTCGTCACGGCCATCCCGGTGCCCGCCCCGGCCAGCCGGCCGATGACCGTCTCGCGCTGCACACGAAGCCTGCCCTCCCGCTCCCAGGCGTCGAACAGCGGCTGGAACTCGAACATCACGGTCGGCCGCCGCTCCCGGTCCAGGATCGCCATCCGGCCGGCCAGATCCCGCCGCATGAAGCTGGCCCGGCCCTCGGGCCTGAAGTAGCGAGCGTCCACGTCGGCGCACTGGTAACGCTCGGTCCCGCGGATCAGCCAGGTCACCTGGGCACCGCGGTGGCACAGCGACCACACGAGGTTGGCGGCGGACAGGCCCTTGCCGACCACCACGGGACGGTCGCAGTCGAGATCCCGCGTCTGATCCCACCGGACGACCAGTCCCGCCCCAGCTGGCAGGCCGTGCGCCAGCCACTGCGGTGGTATCTCCCTGGCCTCCTCTCCGGTGGCCAGGACAACCGCCGAGCAGGTAGTCACTCCGGCGTCGTGGTGGACGGCGAAATCTCGCGGGCCGCGGTATTCGATGTGCCGCACCCGGGCCGCATGGGTTCGTTCCGGCAGCTCGTGGCAGATCGCGACGTGCTGGGTGTAGGCGGCGAAGACGTCCACCGGTACGACGCTGCGCTGGCCCGACTGGGCCATCCGGATCTGCTCCCGCTCGATGCCGGACAGGCGGCTCCAGTGCGCCCGGGCGAAGTCGGCCAGTTCACAGTCCCGGTGCCCCTCGGCGCCGGCGTGGTGTTCATAGGGACTGCGGAGCACGCGCTGGTGCAGCGCCGACACCCGGTCCAGGAAGCGCCCGGCGGGCCGGGGTGACGGGTCCAGGATGACCGTCTTCGGCTGGAACTTGGCGTGCCAGAGCGCCGTGCCCAGCGCGGTGCCGGCCAGCCCGGCCCCCACGATGACCACGTCCGCCTGTCCCGGGACAGGCCCGGCGGGCGGCCTGGGCTGTCCGGGAAAACGGACGATCTGCCGGCCGACCTCGCTGTCCAGCAGCTCGGGCCTCGGTACGAACCGGAACATCCTTCCCCATCTCCCTGCCGCGCGGCGCCGCGGCGTAATCCCGTCTCATTGTCCGCTGAACGACAACTCCCCGGCCAGCACGCTGACGCCCTGATGCCCTGACGGCAACCAGGCAACGTCATCGGCGATGGCGAGGATTCCGGTCAGCAGGCTGCCCAGGTTGCCCGCCATCGTGCTGCTCCGGAACGGCTGCACCGGGACCCCGCCGGCCACCAGGTGGCCCTCCACCGCGACCGAGAAGTCCCCGGAGACGATGCTGGCGCCGCTGGTGACGCCCTGAACCGTTTCCACGAGCACGCCATCGCCCAGCTCGGCCAGCAGCTCATCGCGGCTGCTGGTGCCCGGCGCGACCGCGAGTGCGCGGGTGTCCGGCGCGGGCAGCGTGCTGTAGCTGCGGTAGGCCGACGCGGTCGGCTGCTCGCCGGTCATCAGGGCGGTCGCCGCGGTGTGCAGGCAGCCAGCCAGTACGCCATCCGTCACGATCGGCACCGTCCGGTTCCACAGGCCCTCTCCGTCGTGCGCCCGGGCCATCGCCGAACCCGGCGCGGCCGGCTCGTCCCGGAGCGTGAGGCAGCCCGCCGCGATCCGGGTGCGCTGCCGGCCGGCCAGGAACGACCGGCGGTGGATCAGGTTCTGCGCGCTGCACGCCTTGCCGATGAGCGTGAAGAACGCCGAGGCGACCCGGGGTGCGAGCACTGCCCGGTAGCGCCCGCTGGGAATGGCCGCGCCGCCCAGCAGGCTGACCGCGCGCTGGGCGGCGTCCAGCGCCGTCCATTCCGGGTCGAGCCCGGCCGGGCTGCGCGCGGACTGGACGCCGTACCCGGTCTTCGTGTCGCCATCGCGCGCCGCCACGGCGGTGATCGCCAGGTAGGCAACGGTCGTGTGGCTGTCCGCCGCGATCCCGGTCGAGGTCGCCACCGCCGTGTCGGTCACCGCGTCCTGGTAGACCGCGCCCCGGCTGCCGACGATCCCCGGCTGCAGCGACGCGGCGCGCTCGGCGGTCAGCGCGAACCCCGGGCGGTCATACCCGGTCCAGTTGCCCGCGTCATCGGCCCACAGCTTCGCCACCGGCCGGGTGTGGCCGTCCGGCCGGGCGATGACGTGGTCCTGCGACACCGAGCTCATCGGCGTCAGGGCCCGCGCCCTCGCCAGCGCCTGGCTCAGGCTGGCGGGTTCGACCCCCACACAGGACGCGAAGCCCAGCCGGCCCGACCGCACCACCCGGACTCCCGCGCCGATGTGCCTGGTCGACGACACCGACTCGACCCCGGCAACGGTCGCCTTGGCCTGCAGCCGCCGGCTGTCGACGAGGTAGACCTCCACATCCTCGCCGCCGCGCGCCTGCGCGGCCAGCCAGGCGGCCCGCTGGAGCAGCTCAGCCACCGGCGGCCCCCGGCCGGGTCGGTTCTATCCTTGGGCCAGGGCGGCATCGGCGACCGGAAGCGAGCACGTGACGATCCCGGACGAGGACGCGGTGGCGACGCTGGTCGCCAAGCTGGCCAGGCACGGTCAGTTCGCCGAGGCATTCTGCGAGGACACCCATCTGGTCGCGGCGGCGCTGGAGGGCGAGCAGGTGACCGGCCTGCGGTCGGCGACCCGCCGCGGTGCCGCCTTCCGGCTGGAACGCGACACGGCCATCTGGTTCGCCTGCACAGCAGACCTGTCCGGGCCCGGACTCGCCGAAGCCGCCCGGAGCATCGTGTCCTCGCCGCTCTCCCAGCCGCCCAGCCGCATGGCGAGCCCACCGGAACCAGGTGCCTGCGACGAACTGCTGAGCAGCTTCGCCGCCATGATGGACAGCCTGCGCACGGTGCGGGAGCAGGCGCGCGCCGCAGAGCCAGCGGTCAGCTCGGTCCGGGCTCAGGCCAGGGTGGTCAGGCGCCGGGTCCGAATCGTCACGGCCGACGGCGGCGAGCGCACCGACCTGACCTACCGGACGAGCCTGAGCATCCGGACCGTGGCGCGGCACGGTGGCAAGCGTCACGGCGGTTTCGCCGGCTGGGCCCGGGCCGGGACGTTCACGGCGCTGACCGCCGACGACGTGGCCGGCACGGCGCGGCTCGCTGGGCAGCGCGCGGGCAGGCGGCTGCGTGCCGCCGCCGCTCCGGCCGGACGGCTTCCGGTGATCTTCGCACCTGGCGGTGGCGGCATCCTGTTCCACGAGGCGTGCGGGCACTGTATGGAGGCCGATTCCGTGCGCCGGGGGGCGGCGGCCTTCGCCGGGCGGCTCGGCGAACGAGTGGCCGATTCGATGGTCAGCCTGGTGGATGACGGCACCGTCCCGCAGGGCTGGGGGTCGAGCGGCTGCGACGACGAGGGCAACCCGACCCGCAGGACCGTGCTGGTGGACCGGGGCTGTCTGCGCGGCTACCTCGCCGACTCCTACAGCGGCCGGGTGCTCGGCATCCCGGCCGCGAACGGGCGCAGGCAGAACTACCGCTGCCAGCCGGCCAGCCGGATGACCAACACGTTCCTGCTGCCCGGCCAGGATGACCCGGCCGAGATCGTCCGCCAGACCCGGCGCGGCATCTACTGCGTGGAACTGGGCGGTGGCAGCTGCACGGTCCCGACCGGGGACTTCACGTTCACCGCCACCGACGCGTTCCTGATCGAGAATGGCGAGATCACCACGCCGCTGCCGGAGCTCACGCTGGTCGGCAACGGGCCCGAGGTCCTGCGGCTGATCGATGCGGTCGGCACCGACTTCGGCACGCACACCGGGAGCTGCGGCAAGGACGGGCACTATGTCCCCGTGTCCGACGGCAACCCGACCGTCCGGGTCCAGATGCTCACCGTGGGCGGTCGCTGAACCGGGCCTCATCCGCGGCCGTCCTTCCTGACCAGCAGGCCCTCGATCGCCAGCACGTCGATGCCGGACGTCATGAAGGTCGCGACCGCCTGCTCCGGGCTGAGCACGATGGGGCCCGCCACGTTGAACGAGGTGTTCAGCACGGCGGGCCTGCTGGTCAGCTTCGCGAAGGCGGTCAGCAGCCGGTGGTAGGACGGGTTGGTGTCCTCGGTCAGCAACTGCGGCCGGGTTGAGCCGTCCACGTGCACGACGGCCGGGATCAGCTCCCGCATCGCCTCCGTCACCGGCAGGCTGACCAGCATGAACGGGCTGTCCAGCGACAGGCCGAAGACGCTCGGCCCGTGCTCGGCCGGAAGGCTCGGAGCCAGCGGCCGCCAGACCTCCCGCCGCTTCAGCGCGTTGACCCTGTGCAGCATGGCGGCCTGGCCCGGATCGGCGAGAATGCTCCGCGCCCCGAGCGCCCGCGGGCCCAGTTCGGCCTGGCCTGCGAACCGCGCGACCACGCTGCCTTCGGCGAGCAGTTCGGCCACCCCCTCCTCCGGATCATCGGGAGCGCTGAACGGCAGGCCCCAGCCGGTGAGCAGGTCGGCGACCGCGCCCGCCGACCAGGCCGGGCCGGCGTACACGTGGTGGTCGGGCAGCCGCACCGCGATGCCGGCCCGGGTGGTTGCCCAGGCCGCCGCGCCGAGCGCGACCCCGCCGTCGTGCGCCGCAGGCGGCAGGTAGATCTGGTCCGCGTTCAGCGCGGTGGCCAGCACACCGTTCGCCACGCAGTTGAGCGCGACCCCGCCGGCCAGGCACAGCCGGGTCGCACCGGCGTCCGCCAGCGCCTGCCTGGCCAGGGCGAGCATCTCCCGCTGCAGCGTGTGCTGCACCGCCGCGGCGAGGTCCCGGTAGGCCCGGCCGATCTCCGGCGTCCTGGTGGTCAGGGTCGCTGCCGCCGGTGGCCCGACCTTGACCCGGCGCAGCCGGCGTTGGCCGGTGACCGCGGCGAACCGGTCGATCCAGCCGCGCAGCACATCGAGGTAATGACCGGAATCGGGCTCGCCGGCCACGGCCACCGGAGGGTCAAAGACCGGCGACGGCAGCGGGTACCGTTCGGCATCCCCCCAGGCGGCCAGGCCCATGGTCTTGCCCTCGCTGTACTTTCCCAGGCCGGTGAACAGCGTGGCCGCCTCATAGAAGAATCCCAGCGACTGCGCGTAGGGGAGTGACCAGAGCTCATCGATGGTGGCGCCGTCGAACTTCCAGGCGGTGATCGACTCACGCTCGCCGGAGCCGTCCACGACTAGGCAGGCGCCCCGGCCGAACGGTGCGCCGGCCGTCGCCGAGGCCGCATGCGCCAGATGGTGGCGGACGCGCAGCAACGGCGGCCGGCGGCGGCGCGGAAACCAGGTGGGCGGCAGCAGCATGTCCAGCAGTTCACCCTCGCCGGCCGGCTCGGGTGCATCGGGCTGGAGCCGCGGATCCCAGCCCAGCGCCACCACGTCGACGTCGTCGAGTCCGGCACCGGCCTGAGCCAGAACCCACGCGGCGGCGTTGTGCGGAAGCGCGGTGGGCGCGTGCCGGGTTCGGGTGAACCGCTCCTCCTCGACGGCACCGGCGAGCTGCCCGTCGCGCAGCAGCGCGGCCGCTGGATCGTGCCCGTCGAACTTGCCGTTCAAGCCCAGAACAAGCATTGCCACCCGCCTTCCGGCCCGATCACTTCACCGTGGTGTGGCTTCGTTCAGCCTGACCTGCCCGGCCCGCGGCAGGGCGATCAAGGCCCCCCCGGCCAGCAGCGCCATGGCGTACACCAGCAGGGCGCCCCTGGCGCCGATCGAGATGATCAGCCCGCCGGCCACCACCACGCTGACCGCGCGGATGCAGGAGGTGATCACGAACGACGTGCTCGCCACCCGGCCGAGCAGCCGGTCCGCGGTCAGCCGCTGGCGCATGGTCGCGGCCACGATGTAGGCGGTGGAAATCATGGCATCCATCGCCAGGTTGCCGAGGAACGCGACCCAGGCGCCCGTGCTGGCCGCCAGCAGGAGGATCGCCGCCCCGGCCATGGCCAGCAGGACGCCCAGGCACGGCCCCCAGCGCACCCGGTGCAACCGGGGGGCGACGGCGAACGAGCTGGCCAGCGCGCCGACTCCGGCGCCCCCGATGACGATGCCGAGCGCGGTGGCACTCAGGTGCAGGCTGTCCTTGACCAGTGCGACGACCATCAGGATGATCGCACCGGATTGGGCATTCAGCAGCAGCGAGGCGGTCAGCAGCAGCCGCTGGTCCGAGCGCCGCCATATCTCCAGCACGCCGGCCCACACCCGGCCGAGGCGGCCGGGCACCAGCCTGCCCCCTGGCGGGACATCGGCGGGGACGTCGTCGCCTGGCTTGCGCCGGGGCCGGGACGAGACCAGCAACAGCGCCGAGATGAGAAAGCTCAGCCCATCCGCCGCGAACGCCCAGAACGCACCGAACCTGGCGATCACCACGCCGGCCACGCCGGGACCGCCGATGCTCGACGCGGCGTCCCCGGCCTCCAGCACGGTGTTCGCGGTCATCAGGTCGTCCCGCGCGACCAGGCTGGGCAGCAGCGCGGTGGCCGCGGTCGTGTAGGCCAGGTTGGCCAGCCCGATGAAGAAGGCGATCGCGGTAAGCAGCCAGACGCTGGGATGACCGTGCGAGGTCAGCACGCCGATCAGCACGACCAGCGCCATCCGGGTGAGATCGGCCCCGGCCATCATCCAGCGCCGTGCCCCGCGGTCGACGATCTCGCCGATGAACAGGGCGATGATGAAGGCCGGGATCTGCGCGGCGGCTCCGACCAGCCCGGCGTCCAGTGCACTGCCGGTGCGGGTGAGCACGATGAGCGGCAGCGCGAGCTCGGTGAACCGGTCACCGAGGATGGAGACCGTCCGGGCCGTCAGGTATTTGACGAATCCCTGATCACGCCAGGGCCGCCGGTCCCCAGCCGGGCGCTCGCCATCGCCGGCCGAGCGCTCGGCCGAGGCCGCTGTGGCATGGCCGTCCGGCTCGGCTACGCCGCCCTCCACGTCAGCCCGCCGCCGGTGTGCGGCGGCCGGGCAGCGGGTGGGGGAATGGTCGCGGCATAGCTGTCACCGGAGAACCTCATGCGTCGATAAGCGTGACCGGCAGGAACACCTCAATGTAGGGCTTGGCCGGCAGTCCGCGGCGGATCCGGGCCTCGGGCAGTTCGGACTCCTCCGGCGGCGCGGGCACCTCCTCGTCGGGCTCGTCGTCGCCCTCGTCCAGCTCACGGGCGTGGGCCATGACGATCCGTGGGACTTTCGCGTCCAGCGTGTACATCTTCAGGATGGCCTCGCCCGGCCTGACCTCGCCGCCGTAGAAGGTGATTCGCGACCTGTCCTCGGGCACGTACACCTTCTCGAACTGGCGGGAGAGGTTCTGCACGGCGGCGTCGCCGGCCACCGTCGTGCCCTCGCCCAGGCTCACCTGCCATGCGGTCCATGACCGGTCGGTGAGGTTGGTCTCGCTCTTGATGACCTGCCACCGGCCTGCGGACGGCAGTTCGATACGCACGAGAATGCTGTGCTCATTGGTGTCGATGGCGCCAGTGACCAGGACGAGACGATTAACCGTGTCGACCTTGGCGGCCATCTCGATGTCCTTGGCCCGGTACGTGTCCGCAACCGTGACCTCATTGAGCCTGCTATCAGCGAATGTCGTCATGGGCAACCTCCTTCTCGACGGATCATCCGTGACGCTGAGCAATACCGATCACGAAAAAGCTACGAGACGTAACCGGCAATAACCACCAGCATATGAAAGCCCAATCTCGTCATCAAGAGAAAAAGTCTGCCCAGATTCCCATCTCGGGCACGCTCCGGCGAGGTCGCCAGGCACCCGCCCGCACCCCGGCGCAGCTCAGCCATCCCACCCGGCGCATCCAGGAGGACCGGCATCCAGGCTGTCATGTCTTCTTGCCTCACGCAAATATAGCTGGCTATCCTCGGATCGTGGCGATCAACATGACAAACAGAGGCGCCCGGCTGGGCTCCCTGCTGGGAATCGTTTATGTCGGGCTTGCCGCCGCGGGCTGCAGTTCGTCCGGCTCGCCGAAGTCAGGCCGGCCGGCCGGAACGGTCAACGTCGCCTATGCGTCCTCGCTGCAGTTCCTCAACTCGAAGGTCGCCGGGTCCGCCTTCACTGAGGCGGAGGGCTACAGCTACAGCGGCACGGGGGCGTCCTCCGGCGAACTGTCCGCCGAGATAGCGGCCGGCGTGATCCACCCGAACGTCTTCGAGTCCGTCGGCGCCGGCAACATCACGCCGCTCGAACCGAAGTTCACCAAATGGTATGTTCAGTACGCCGGTACCTCAATGGTGGTTGCTTACAATCCGGACAGCAAATACGCCGGCCAGTTCAAGGCCATTGCCAGCGGAAAAGAACCGCTGAAAAACTTGTTCACCCTGCTGGCAACGCCCGGCCTGAAGCTTGGCCGGACCGACCCCAACATCGACCCGCAGGGCCGGGATTTCATCTACATGCTGGAACTCGCCCAGTCCTATTACCATCTGCCCTCGGACACGGTCGCCAAGATCCTGGGCACCTCCAGTTTCGGCACGGCTTCCTCGCCGCAGATCTTCGCCGAGTCCTCGCTGGACTCCACGCTGCAGTCCGGCCAGCTCGACGCCTCGAGCGCATTCATCACCCAGGCCATCGAGCTGCACCTGGACTACATCCCGCTGCCGCCCGCGATCAACCTCGGCGACGCGGCGCTCGCGGCGCAGTACCACAAGGCCTCGGTCACGGTCACCGGCAACGCCACCGAGCACGGCTCGCCGCAGGTTCTCGACATCACGACGATCGGCACGCCAACCCCGGCCGCGATCGCCTTCATCGAGTACACGCTGTCCAGCGCCGGCCTGGCCGAGTACAAGCAGGGCGGCTTCACGCTGCTCACCCCGACGGCCACCGGCACCGGCGTCCCGAGCGCGGTAAAGAGTGAACTGGGAGGTTAGCCCAGCGGCGGCGGCAGGCGGGGCTGCCTGGCGGGACGACCCTCCCGGGCAGCCCGGCCCGCGCCACCTTGCCAGGGACCGCCCAGCGCTGCGCTCCATCTCCGGATACGCCTCGGTGGCCGGCGCGGCGGTCATCTGGATCGCCCTGCTCGGCCCGGTGATCGCCCTGCTCACGCACCTGTCCGGCGGCGCCATCAAGAGCGCGCTGACCGCACCGGGCGCGCTGGACCCGCTGCTGGTCTCGGTCGAGTCCGGCGGTGTCACGCTGGCCGTGCTGCTGTTCATCTGCACGCCGCTGTCGGTGAAGCTGGCCCGCGGCACCCTCCCGTTCCCGCGGGTCTGGGAGGCCGGCGTGCTGGCCAGCCTGCTGCTGCCGCCGCTGGTGATCGGCCTGCTGCTGGTCTTCCTGGTCGGCCCGTACACGCCGGCCGGCGAGCTGATCGGCCACCTGCACCTGTCCGCGACCAACACGTTCCTGGCCCTGGTCATCGCCGAGGTGTACGAGTCGGCACCGTACTACGTGCTGGGCGCGCAGGCGGCCTTCGGCGGCGTGGATCCACGGCTCGAACAGCAGGCCGGCCTGCTCGGCGACCGGCCGGGCCGGGTGTTCCGGCGGGTCACGCTGCCACTGGCCGCGCCGGGCCTGGCCATGTCGCTGGCCATCGCCTGGGCCAGGGCTATGGGCGCGTTCGGCGCGGTCGTTATCATTGCCTACCACCCCTACGGCATACCGATGCAGATCTTCACCACGCTGCAGGAGACCGGGCTGCCGACCGCCCTGCCGTTCGCGCTGGTCCTGCTGGTTGTCGCGCTGCCGCTGCCGCTGGCCGCCTACATCTGGAGCGCCCGTGCTGGACGCCGACGTCGAGGTTGACCGCAGGGACTTCCGCGTGCACGCGGCCCTGTCGGCCGCCCCGGGGGACCGGCTGGCCCTGTTCGGCCCCTCCGGCGCCGGCAAGACCACCATCCTGGAGGCCATCGCCGGGCTGGTCCCGCTGCGCCGCGGCCGGATCACCCTGAACGGCCGGGTGCTCACCGCAACGCAGCCGCCCCGGACAGCCATCCCCCCGTGGCAGCGCCGGGTCGGCCTGCTGCGCCAGGATCCCAGCCTGTTCCCGCACCTGTCGGTGCGGGCCAACCTCGGCTACGCGCCGACCGCTGACCGCGGCGCCAAGCTCACCGAACTGGCCGGGCTGCTCGGCATCGGCGGCCTGCTGGCCGCCATGCCGGCCAGGCTGTCCGGCGGCCAGGCGCACCGGGTGGCGCTGGGCAGGCTGCTGCTGGCCGACTGCGACACGCTGCTGCTCGACGAGCCCTACCGCGGCCTTGACGCCTCCCTGCGCCGGTCGCTCACCGAGCTTGTGGCCGGGCTGATCGCCGAACGCGGGCTGCCCGCGATCCTGGTGACGCACGAGCTTCCCGATGCCCAGGCGTTCGCGGACCGGCTGGCCGTGCTCGACCATGGTGTCATGCTGCAAACGGGGACCCCGCACGAGGTCGTGCTGCACCCGGCCTCGCGCCGGGTCGCCGAACTGGTCGGCTACCTTGGCTTCGTCCCGCTGCCCGGCGGCGGCGCGACGGCCGGCATACATCCCGGCCGGGTCATCGCGGGTGCCCACCCCGCCAAGGGCATGGTCCTGGCCGCGACGCTGGCCGCGCACCGGCCGTCCGGGGCAGGCTGGGAAGCCGACCTGAAGGTCGGCGAGACTGTGATCACCTGCTACCTGCCGGACAACCCGGCAGCACACGACGGGGAACTGCTGGTGACCGCGCTGGACCCGCCTCGCTTCGGCCCGGACGGCACAGCCCGGCCAGCAGCCACGGCCGCCGCGGCAACCTGGGGGATCGAATGCGGATAGCGCGCAACCGCGGCCTGCGGCTCCGGCTGGCCCGGCAGGCCCGCGGCTTCTCACAGCAGCAGCTCGCCGGGATGGCCGGCGTGTCCAGGCAGGCCGTCTCCGCCATCGAGGCCGGGCACAGCGACCCGTCGCTGCGGGTGGCGCTGACCGTCGCCCGGGTGCTCGGCATGACGGTCGAGGAGGTGTTCGGCCCCGGCGACACGCCGGCCGAGATCAAGGTGGAGCCGGTGGCCGGGCTCGGCGGCCCGGGCGCCCGGACCGCGCTGGCCCCGGTGGGCGAGCGGTTCGTCGCGCTGCCGCTGACCGGGGACACCGCGACCAGGGCGGGGTTCCTCCCGGCCGGCGGCCTGGCCGGCACCGAGCCGGGCCTGGTCCAGCCCATCGCGCCGCCGCGGTCCACCCTGGTCGTGGCCGGCTGCGACCCCGCCCTCCCGCTGCTCGAGGCGCCGCTGGCGCTGCTCGACCCGCCGGTCGGCTTCGCCTGGTGGCCCTGCGGCAGCGAGCAGGCGCTCCGGCTGGCCGCCGCCGGCCTGGTGCACGTGGCCGGCGTGCACCTGCCCGACCGGCCAGGCGCAGACTACGGCACCCCGGCCTTCCCGGCAGGAAAGACACCCTACGGTGAGGCCCGCAAGCTGCTCGGTGGCCAGGGCGCCGAGGTGATCGGCCTTTCCGCCTGGCGGGAGGGGCTGGTGCTCGCGCCGTGGCTGGCCGGTGAGGTCACCGGAGTCACCGACCTGGCCCGGCTGGGCCTGCGCCTGGTCAACCGGGAAGTGGGCTCGGAGGCCAGGCAGGTGCTCGACCGCGAGCTGGCCGCCCGCAGCGTCAAGCCGGACGCGCTGCCCGGCTACGACACCAGGGCGACCGGGCACCTGCAGGTCGCCTCCGCGATCGCGTCCGGGCTGGCCGAGGCGGGCATCTGCGCCGAACCGGCCGCGCTCGCCTACGGCCTGCCGTTCGTGCCGCTCGCCGACGAACGCTTCGACCTGGTCATCCCGCGCTCGGCCGCCGAGTCCCGCGAGGTGCAGAGCATGGTCAGGGTGCTGTCCTCGCCGTGGCTGCTGGCCCAGCTCGACAGCCTGCCAGGCTACGACGCCGGCCGCTGCGGCGAGCACATCGCCACGCTGCCAGGCCGCACCACGGCCCGCCGGGCCAAGAGCGTCAGTGACCGTACACCGGAATGAGCAGCCCGCGGGCGAGCGTGTGGAACCGCAGGTTGAACCCGGCCACCGCGGGCGTGATGTCGGAGTTGACACCCAGGTCATCGGTGTCCAGTGCGTGCACGGCGAACACGTACCGGTGCGGCGGGTCGCCCTGCGGCGGCGCGGCGCCGCCAAAGTCCTTGGCCCCGTAGTCGTTGCGGACGTGGAACGCCCCGCCCGGCAGGTCCGCGGCGGCACCCGTGGGCAGCTCGGTGACCGAGGCGGGCAGGCCGAGCACGATCCAGTGCCAGAACCCCGAACCCGTCGGGGCATCCGGGTCGAAGCAGGTGACCGCGAACCCCTTGGTCTGCGCCGGGAATCCTGACCAGCGCAGGTGCGGTGAAACGTTCTGCCCGGTCATGCCGAAGTCGTTGAACACCTGGGCGTCGCTCATCTGCTCGCCATCGGCAACATCGTTGCTCTCGACCGTGAACGACGGCACCTTCGGCATGAATTCGTAGGGCAACGGAGCCCGCTCTGCCATCTCTCCTCCTCAACCGGCGGGCCGCGCGCGCGGCCAGCACAACGCTATCGGTCACCGCCGCGCGCTACCCCGGGGATCCGCTTTCAGTCCCGTTCGTCTGACGGGGCTGCGCAGTTACGGTAGTAAAAAGATCGCGATTCCGTACGGTGCCCGCGATCCCCTCGCGGACCGGCGGACCGTCGCCCGGCGAACCGCTCAGCCCCAGATCGGAGGCGTGACCTTGGCGCGCGCATGGCACGGCTGGCTGCGCCGCGGCCTGCTGGCCGGCGTACTGGCCGTGGTCGCGTTCGCACCGGTGACGACCTCCAGCAACCCGGCCGCCGGCTGCGGCAGCTCGCCGTGCGCCGCCACCACGGCGGGCACGGTGCGCTGGATCATTTCGCTGCCGGGCTCCTGGGACGCCTCCAGCGCGCTGCCCGGCACGGTCCCGCTCGCCCCGGCTTACCCTGCGACCAGCCCCGGGACCAGCTCCCCGCCGCCGGGCGCGAGCACGCTACCGTCCTCCGGCGCCACACCGGGCACCGGGCCGCAGACCCAGCAGGTGTACGCGGCGGCCGGGCCGTCGGTGGTGGCGCTCGGCTTTGGCATGATCGTCTACGGCTACAGCGCGCGCACCGGCCACACGCTCTGGGTGACCGGCCTGACCGGCTTCCCGGCCGGGTCGCGGATCGTGTCCGTCCGGGTCTGGCCGGCCGTCGTCGCCGTGGGGGTGTCGGACGGGCCGCAGCCCGGTCCCGGCGGCGCCAGCCAGCGCACGGTCCTGCTCACCGCCAGCGGCGGGCGGCAGCTCCGCTCCTACCCGGCCGCCCCGTTCGGCGGGGCGGTCGCGGCCCCGGGCCATGACACGGTGGTGGTCGGCCCGTCGGCGGTGACCAGCTACGACAACGCGACCGGGCGGGTGGCCTGGTCCCGCTCCACCGGGGACGACCTGCAGAGCTGGCGCTCGGACGGCGGCCACCTGTATGTCGCGCAGGCCGTGGGCGGGCCCATGGGAACCGGGCCGGTCACGGCGGTCCGCCGGATCAGCCTGCGGACCGGCCTTGAGCAGATCATCTACCCTTCGGGCAGCCCGTACGTGGGCAGGCTCGCGGCGGTGGTCCGCGGTGTCGTGCTGTTCGCGTCCACCCAGGGGGTCAGCGCGTACAGCGGTGCCACCGGCCAGTTGCTCTGGCACCGGGCCGATGTCGTGCCGGAGAGCGTGGACGTGGTGCGCGGCCTGTTCTACCTCGCCATCGGCAGCACGAGCACGCTGACCGGGGTGCAGGCCTGGTCGGGGCACAGCGTGGCCCGGGTGACCGGCGCCAGCGGCTCGGCGACCGGTGGGGTCTACGGCGTGCGCGACGGCGTGGCGCTCGGCCTCGACCTGGGCGCGCTCGGCGAGGCCTGGGGATACGACGTGGCCCAGCAGCGGGTGATCTGGAGCACCAGGACGCTGCCCTGGCCGCACTTCTTCGTCGACCTGTCCGGCATCGGCGGCAGCGCCGGCTCCACCGACCCCACCGTGCTGCTGTCCGCCTGCCCGCAGCGGATCCAGACCCCGGCCGGGTACATCTGCCAGACCCCCGAACTGGTGCTGATCAACCGTTAATTTGTCACCTGCGGTTATGTTGCTCCCTGAGTGGTTGGCCGAGCCGCTGGGGGGAAGCAGAACCCGATGGACACCATCAAGGCGCTGCTGCGGGCAGTGGACAGATTTCAGCAGCGGCGGCGGGTGCTGGCGTTCCCGGTCGCGGTGTGGAAGAAATTCGGCGACGACCAGGCCGGCAGCCTGGCCGCGCTGATCGCCTACTACGCCTTCGCGTCGCTGTTCCCGCTGCTGCTTGTGCTCGTCACCGTGACCAGCATCGTGCTGCAGCACCATCCGGCGCTGGAGCACACGGTGCAGACGAAGGCGATCGCCGACTTCCCCGGCTTCGGCAGCCAGTTGATCGGCAGCCTGAAGCACCTGCACGGAACGGGCTTCGCGCTGGCCATCGGCATCATCTTGACCCTGCTGGGCGCCCGGGGCGTGGCCAGTGCCGCGCAGAACGCGTTCAACCAGGTCTGGGAGGTGCCGATGACCCGGCGGCCCGGATTCCTGCCGGCCAACCTGCGCAGCCTCGGCCTGCTCCTGGTGGTGGGGCTCGGCGAGATCGCCACCCTGATCATCGCCGGCCTGGCCGGTGGCGCGGGGAAGTCGTTCACCGGAGCCGGGGCGTACGTGGCGGCGACGGCGGTCGCCCTGATCCTGAACGTCGGGCTGTTCTGGCTCGGCTTCCGGCTGGCCACCGCATCCGAGATAACCGGGCGGGCGCTGTGGCTGGGTGCGATCCTCAGCGCGGTCGCCTGGCAGATCCTGCAGAGCGTCGGCACCTATCTGCTGCGCAGCGAGGTGTCCAAGAGTTCCGTCGTAGGTGGCACGTTCGCCCTGGTGCTCGGGCTGCTGGCCTGGCTGTACCTGCAGGCGGAGATCACTCTGTACGCGGTGGAGGCCAGCGTCGTGCACGCCGGCAAGCTGTGGCCGCGCAGCATGTTCCCGCCCCCGCTGACCGACCAGGACCGGCAGTCCTACGAGCTGTATGCCCAGGTCCAGCAGCGCCGCCCGGACCAGAAGATCGAGGTCAGCTTTGCCGACGGGGAGGAACCCGGCAGGTCCGCCAGCACGCAGCGGGTTGCTCGCTGACGGCCGCTGGCTGATATCACAACAGGGTAGTGATGCCGAAATGACTGTGAGTGTCAACGAGACCGAGCGTAAGTATGAGGCCCCGGCGGACACCGGGTTCGCCTACCAGGAGTACCTGGCGCAGCTGGAGAGGCTGCCGCAGGTGGCCGGGACGTCCGGGCCCGACGAGCAGCGGCTCGAAGCGGAGTACTACGACTCCGCCGACCTGCGGCTGATCCGGGCGGGCGTCACGCTGCGGCGGCGGCTCGGCGGCGACGACGCCGGGTGGCACCTGAAGCTCCCGGCCGGTCCTGGGACCCGGCGCGAAGTCCGGCTGCCGCTGGGGGATGGCGACACGCCACCCGGGGAGCTGGCCGAACTGGTCCAGGCGTTCGCGAGGGGCCAGACGCTCAGGCCGGTGGCGCGGATCGCCACCAGACGGCAGCGGGCGGTCCTGCTCGGGCGGTCCGGGGAGTCGCTGGCCGAGATCGCCGCCGACGATGTGTCCGCCCAGACCATGGGGGAGTCGACCACGGTGTCGCAGTGGCACGAGGTCGAGGTGGAGCTGACCGGGGGCGACCGCCGGCTGCTCGAGGCGGCGGGGGAGATGCTGCGCCGGGACGGGCTGCGCCGGTCGGACTGGTCAGCCAAGCTGGAACACGCACTGGGCCGGCGGTTCATCCAGCCCAGCCCGGATATGTCCGGGCCCGTCACGGCGGGCCAGGTGATCCTGGCTTACCTGCGGGATCAGGCGCGCCGGCTCATCTCGCTCGACCCGATGGTGCGGATGCACGAGCCGGACTCGGTTCATCAGATGCGGGTGACCACCCGCCGGCTGCGCAGCACACTCCGGTCATTCCGGCGGGTCGCCGGCAACGCCGAGACCGAACGGCTGGCTGCCGAGCTTCGCTGGCTCGGCCGGGCGCTCGGCGCGGCGCGCGACGGTGAGGTGCTTCCCGCGCACCTGCTCGCCGAACTGCACAAGCTCCCGGTGGAGCAGAATATCGGGCCGGTGCAGGCCCGCATTCAGGGACATTTTGCTTCCGTACGGAGGGAGGCGGATGCCGAGGTCATGACCGTGCTCAGCTCGCGCCGGTATTTCGCGCTGCTCGACGCCCTGGACCGGCTGACCGGGCAGCCCGCATCCGGCCCGGCGGCGGGCAGCCCGGCCCGGGACGTCCTGCCCGCTCAGGTGCGGCGCGTCCACAAGAAGGTGGCCCGGCGGATGCGCAGGGCGTGGCACGCTCCGCCGGGACCGGCCAGGGACGTGGCGCTGCACCGGGCCCGCAAGGCGGTCAAGCGTCTGCGTTACGCCGCGGAAGCGGTCACGCCGGCGGCCGGGAAGCCGGCCCGGCGGTTCGCCAAGCGGACGAAGCGGGTGCAGTCCGTGCTCGGCGAGCACCAGGACGCGGTGATAGCGGCCCAGCAGGTGCGCCAGCTCGGGATGAGCGCGCACCTGGCCGGTGAGAACGCCTTCAGCTACGGCCTGCTGTACGAACGCGAGTCCCATGGCCGCGAGCATCTTCAGGCACGGGCGCGGCAGGCCTGGAAGAAGGCATCCCGGCCCCGGCACCGGCGCTGGATGACCTGAGCTGACCCCGGGCCGGCCCACCGGGCATCGCGCCTCTGGCCGTCATCGATGCTCCTGGACGGCTGACACTGCCGGGCAGGTTCAGCCTGCCAGCCACGCTGCCGCTGGGCCGCCGGCAGGTGAGTATCGGGCGAAAGACGCTGGCATGGACGCCGTGCTCGGTGCACGAAGGCAGCTTGATACGGCTCAGCGCAACCATGCCGGCCATGATCAGGCTCAGCACGGCCGCGCCGGCTGCCAGCAGGGCAAGCCTGGCGGGCCACCTCCGCCAGGCCAGGCGGCTACCGCGCATGATCGCACGTTTGCAGCCCACCACCAGGCGCAGCCGGGCCGGCAGGGTGAAGGTGGTGAGCCAGGAGGCGAGCCTGGGATCAGAGCGAGACAGCGAATCCTCGATGCGTGCCAGGGTCCGCCGCTCTTCCGGAGCGAGACTCATGGCCTGTTTCCCAGCATCACGAACCTGGCCTGTTTCCCAGCATCACGACCCCGGTTCGCCCTCGGGCACCATGATCGTTTCTCCCTTCGCCGGACGTTTCACCCGGGTCGCTGGCACCGCTGACCGCGGTGCCAGACCAGCCGCCCGGGATCCGGCCCGCTACCCAGGAGGCGGGAGCCAAACATATCGTCTAGATTTTTCCTGGTCAGCCAGGACACCACGGTCCCGCGCCGGTTTCGGAAGCGGCTGGAATGGTAGGAAGGGCCAGTGCAGACAGGGCCGGGACCAGTGGACGGGGTACCGCGGCCCGCGCCTTACCTGATCCGGTTCTCGGTCGGCGACCTGCGGCGGGTGCGGCAGGAGACGGCACGGTGGATGGCCACCACGGGCCTGACGTCCGGGCGGGTTGCGGACTTCGTGATCGCGGTCAGCGAGATCGCCACGAACGCCGTGCGCTACGGATCGCCGCAAGCGCAGCTGGAACTGCGGAGCGGGACGGGAAACACGGTGCTGGCCGTGGTTCGCGATACCGGCCGCTGGGAGACCGGGGTGCGGCCCGGGGAAGCGGAAGGCCGGGGCCGGATGGGCTTGGCCCTGGCCCGCCGGATTTGCGATGAAGTCGATATCCTGACGGGTCTGTCCGGCACTACTGTGATCATGCGGATGAGCCTGACCGGGTAACACCGATGGAGGCCGGAGATTTGCATGGCAGCGCCCGATCGGCCACGATGGCTGATAACAGCGCGCGCAAGCGCCTCTACCGGGTCCGGAGACGTGGCTCGACCGGTGTGAGCACCCTTAGCTGCCGGAGCAGCCATTGACCGTAGATACCTACCCGGTAAGGTGGGCGGGCCGGCAGGCCACCGTGACGCTGCCCGCCGAGATCGACGTTCTCAACAGCCAGGCGGTTCGCGAGACGCTGGAGCACGTCCTGGCTTCGGGAGCGGTCGTCATCGTGGCGGACATGACAGCCACCGCCTTCTGCGCCTCCGAGGGTCTGCACACCTTGATCCGCGTGCACCTGCAGGCCGCCGACGCCGGCGCGGAACTGCGGCTGGCGGGCCCCAGCCCGATCGTACGGCGGATGATGGAGCTCACCGCCGCCGACCAGGTGCTCCATGTCTACCCCTCGCTGGAGACCGCCCTGGGCGGCCGCGGAACCGGTGCCGGCGACGCCTGATCCAGCTCAGGCCGGTGGCAGAGCGTGTGGCCGGCGCCGGAACATGAGCAGGGCGATGTCGTCGCGCGCGGGCGCGTTGCCGATGAGCGCCGCCGTCACGGCGGCGCAGCCCGCGTCTGGCGGCTGCGCCGGCACCGCCCGGCACAGCCGGGCGAAGCCCTCGTCGATGACCTCCCCGCGGCGCTCGATCAGGCCGTCTGTGTACAGGCACAGCACCATGCCCGGGGTGATGTCCACGGTGGTCACCTGCCGCCGCGTGTCAGGGGAGACGCCGATCATCAGGTTGGGCGGGATCTGGGCCAGTGCCGCGGGCCGGCCCGGACTGGCCACGACGGGAGGCAGGTGCCCGGCCGAGGCCATGTGCGCCTGGTTCAGGTCCGGGTCAATGATCATGTACAGGACGGTGGCCATGGCACCGGGCTCGAAGTGCTGCATCTTGTGGTCCAGCCGGCCAAGGACCTCGGCCGGGTCGCGGGTTTCCAGTGCGTAGGCGCGCAGCGCGCTGCGCATCCGGCCCATGATCACCGCCGCGGCCAGACCGGCGCCGGCCACGTCACCGATCACCAGCCCCAGCTCGCCCGACGGCAGAACGAACACGTCGTACCAGTCGCCACCCACCGCCCCATGACCTGGGATGTAGCGCGCGGCCAGTTCCGCACCGGGGATCACCGGCAGCGCGGTGGGGATCAGGCTGCGCTGAAGGGTCTCGGCCGCGATCCGGTCATCGCGGGCCGATATTGACTGCACGATCGTGGCGGCCCGGTCGGCGGCGAGCTGGAGAAGTTCGGTGTCCTGCGACGTGAACCGGCGGCCGGTCAGCGAACCGACGTGCATCACCCCCAGCATCGTGCCGCTGGCCATCAGCGGCACGCCGAGCAGCGAGCGGATCCCCTTGTCCAGCAGGATGGGGTTGAGCACCGTGGTGTGGTCGACCCGGTCCAGGATCACCGGCCTGCCTTCGGCGGCGATCCGGCCGGCGAACCCCCGGCCTACCGGGATGCGCACGCCCTGGCGCACCTCCTCCTCCAGCCCGGCCGCGGCCGTGGCTATCAACTGCTTGTGCCGGGCATCCAGCAGCAGGATCGCGACGGTGTCGGCCTGCAGGGCGCCCCTGACCCTGCCGAGCAGCTCAGCCAGGAAATCGTGATGGCTGAGACGGGACATCTCGGCGTCGGTGATCGACTGGATATCGCGCAGCCTGTTCTCCAGCCAACCAGCCGTACCCGTGCTGCCAGCCGTCACCTTTATGCCTTTCCCCGCTATGCCAGGTTGGGAGCCGGAGGCTACACCGGCCGGACCTACCCGGGCAACCGGGTCGCTGTGGCCGGAATTGCCCGGGGCCGATGTGTTTGCTTTCCCTTGAGTGGACAGAGAAACACTCCAGTACGCGCAAGAGCCCAAGATTTGAGCGGGCGAAGTGCCGAGCGAAAGGAAGCGACATGAAGGCTGGCCGCTTGCTGGTCCGCCTCGTCATCGGCGGGCTGTTCATCGGGCACGGTACGCAGAAGCTGTTCGGCTGGTTCGGTGGTCCCGGGCCGGAGGGCACGTCGGCAATGATGGACAAGATCGGCATGCACCCACCCCGCCGCAACGCACTGGCCGCCGGTGTGACCGAGACCGCCGGCGGCGCACTGCTCGTCGCGGGCCTGGCCACCCCGCTGGCCGCGGGGAGCCTGATCGGCGTCATGATCACCGCGATCAGGAAGGTGCATGCGGCCAACGGGGTATGGATCACCGACGGCGGGTTCGAGTACAACCTGGTGCTCATCGCGGCCCTGCTGGGACTGGTCGACGGCGGTCCCGGAGCCCTGTCGGCGGACCGTGCGCTGGGGATTCATGACACCGGGCCGGGCTGGGCACTGGCCGCGCTCGGCACCGGTGCCGCCGCTTCCGCGCTGACCGTGGAACTCGCCCGGCGCAGCGCCGAAGCCGCATCGGCCGGCCGCACGGGCACCGGGGAACGGGCGGATGCACCGGTCGCGGCCGGAGCCACCGGGTAAGGCCGTCCGTCCGGCCGGATCCCGGAGGTTTAGCTTCGCCGGCCGGGGAAAGCGAGGGCACTTCACCGGATAGTGACGGAGGTGCGCTATGGGTAACCAGGAAGCCGGTCACGCGACCGGCACGGCCGACAAGGACTACAACCTCATCTGGTACACCGAGACCTGCCTGAAGAATGCGCTCCGGCTGGAAACCTATATCCAGGACGCGGAGCGCGGTGGGGACAGCGAGCTGGTGGAGCTTTTCCGCAAGGCACAGTCCGACAGCCGCAAGGGCGCCGAACTCGGCAAGAAGCTGCTCGCCAGCAGGCTGTCCTGACTCTCCGGCGGGCAGGCGTGGGCCGCCGGGACCGAGCACGAGCTGCGCCAGGAAGCCGGCCGCCCGCGGGACATTCTCTGACCGGGCGGCCGGGACTGGCCACAGCCTGCCGGGGGAGGGAGGCACGATGACCGGCAGCGGCGCTTTGCACGGGCCCCGCAAGGACGACGCGCTGGAGCGCGAGGTACGCGGGGAGGTCCAGGCCAACCGGGGCCATGTGGGGACCGGTCAGTGCCCGGTCAAGCGGTACAACGAGTTCCTCCGCGATCTGATCGTCGCGGGGAAGGCGACCCCGTCTCTGCTGGTCTCCCACGAACTGCCCCTGGACGATGCGCCCGCCGCCTACGAGAAGTTCGGCAAGCGCGCGGACGGCTACACCAAGGTTCTGCTGCACCCGTAGGCCCGGCCGGGTCCGGCTGCCTCAGCCGGACCCGCGCGGCACCGACCGCAGTCCACCTTGGCCCAGCACGTGAACCGATCCGGCTAGCTGGCCGCTTCCCGGTCCCAGAACCGGAGCTGGCGGCAGCGGTGCACGAAACCGGTGGCGTCCTTGCCGTTGCCGGTGAGTTCGATGAACCCGCCGTCCATCAGTTCCGCCACCCCGGCGGCTCGCAGCAGCCCGGCCGCATCAGGCGTGTAGCCGATGAACTTGCAGTGAGCGTAGGCGTCGGTGACGAAGTCGCGCGCCGCCGGGCTGTGGGCCAGTTCGGCCGCTCCCCCGGCCGGCAGCAGCAGCGCCACCGCGTCATAGAGCACCGACGGGCCGCCGTCGAGCTTCTGGCCGGCCTCGATGGTGGTGCCGTCGCTGGCCTCGATGCCGCTGATCGTGGGGGCGACGAATTCCACCGTGGCGCCCTCCTGCTGGGCCGCCTCGCGCAGGCTGGCGATGAGCCCGGCGTCGGCCCCGTTGGCGGCCAGGACGCCTATCTTGCGCCCCGTGAAGGACTCCGGTCCGTTGCGCAGGATGCTGAGCGCGGGAGACTCGGCCAGATCCTCGCGGGTGGGCCGGGCGGCAGGCACCGGGCCTGGCAGGCCGGGCAGGCCGAGGCCGTCAGCGACAGAGCGGGCCAGTTCCTCGTCCACGTTGCGCAGGCCGGCCACCATGCGGGTGCGGATCCCGGCCTGTTCGCACTTGCTCAGCTCGAACGTGAATGCGGCGCTGATGTGCCGCCGCTCGGTCTCGGTCTGGCTGCGGTAGAACTGGCGGGCCTGGCTGTAGTGGTCGGCGAAGCTTTCCGGCCGCAGCCGCCGCTTCTCGCCGCCTTCGGCCGCCGGGTAACTGCGGAACCCGCGGGCCGGATCTTCGCGCGGGCCGCCCTGCTCGGCGCTCCAGGAGTTGGGCTCGTAGTTGGCCCGGGTGACCGGGTTGCGCACCGCCATGTGGCCATCCTGCTGGAAGTGCGCGACCGGGCACTTGGGTGCGTTCACCGGCAGGTGGCTGAAGTTCGGGCTGCCGAGCCGCTTGAGCTGGGTGTCGAGATAGGAGAAGTTACGGCCCTGCAGCAGCGGGTCGTTGGTGAAGTCGATGCCGGGCACGATGTTCTGGGTGCAGAAGGCGACCTGCTCGGTCTCGGCGAAGAAGTTGTCCACCACCCGGTCCAGCACCAGGCGGCCGACCCGGCGGACCGGCACCTGCTCCTCAGGGATGATCTTGGTGGGGTCGAGGATGTCGAAGTCGAACCGGTCGGCGAACTCCTCGTCGAACAGTTGCAGGCCCAGCTCCCACTCGGGGAAGTCGCCCCGGGTGATCGCCTCCCACAGATCCCGCCGGTGGTAGTCAGGATCGGCGCCGTTGATCTTGACGGCCTCGTTCCAGACCACCGACTGCAGGCCGAGCCTGGGCTTCCAGTGGAACTTCACGAACGTCGCCTTTCCGGCCTCGTTGACCAGCCGGAAGGTGTGCACGCCGAAGCCCTCCATGAACCGGAACGACCGGGGGATGGCGCGGTCCGACATGATCCACAGGAGCATGTGGGTGGACTCGGGCATCAGCGAGACGAAGTCCCAGAAGTTGTCGTGCGCCGTCTGCGCCTGCGGGAAGCCCTTGTCCGGCTCCTGCTTGGCCGCGTGCACCACATCGGGGAACTTGACCGCGTCCTGGATGAAGAACACCGGGATGTTGTTGCCGACCAGGTCCCAGTTGCCTTCCTTGGTGTAGAACTTGACCGCGAACCCGCGCACGTCGCGAGCCAGGTCGCTGGAGCCCTTGTTGCCGGCCACGGTGGAGAACCGGACGAACGCCGGGGTGCGCTCGCCGGGCCGCGCGAACAGGCCGGCCCGGGTGATGTCGGCCAGCGACTCGTAGTTCTCGAAGAACCCGTGCGCGCCGAACCCCCGGGCGTGTACCACCCGTTCGGGTATCCGCTCGTGGTCGAAGTGGAAGAGCTTCTCGCGGAAGTGGAAGTCCTCCAGCGCGGCCGGGCCGCGCTCGCCGATCCGCAGCGTGTTCTGGTCGTCGGCCACCACCGCGCCCTGCTGGGTGGTCAGGCTCGGCCGCCCGCCCCCGGCGACCTGGTGGGTCTCGCCGCCAGCACCGCGCCCGGCCTGCTCGCTTCCATACCGCACCGGCTCGTGGCCATCAGCCATGTTGCTCGTCATCATCGCCCCTCGTCGCTCTAGCGGAGTTCGTTCACTC
Source organism: Streptosporangiaceae bacterium (assembly GCA_035308365.1). Taxonomy (GTDB): domain Bacteria; phylum Actinomycetota; class Actinomycetes; order Streptosporangiales; family Streptosporangiaceae; genus PALSA-505. The sequence continues at coordinate 33,635 of DATGGU010000172.1, read as the reverse complement.
CCACGAGCCGGCCCGGCCAAACCCCCCTGCCCAAGGTCGTTAGTTCGGCGCTCGTCCGGGTAGCCAGGCTGCGACTCACCGGAAGGGGCAGATGTGGTAACCGACCAGGCGCCCGGACGGCACGCTGAGTTCGCGCCAGAAGCCATCACCAGGATCATGCTGCGGCCGGTGGCCCGAGGATGGTGCGCAGCGGACGGTGCCGCCACTGGGCCGCCGCGGGCGGGCCCGCACCTCGATCGAAGGCGGCCTCAGTCACCAGATCGAGCAGGCCGAGAGTGAGCCAGGCATCCGCAGACAGCTCTGACCAGCCGCGAACGCCGATAAAGATCGCTGCGCTGTTGCGTTCCGGTCACCTGATCGACTCACGTGCGGCCGAGATCGGCCTGCTGATCTGCCTTGCGTTCGCCCTGGAACTGGCCGCCGGCACGGGCCTGGCGTATATCGCCGGTTTCGCCAGCGTCCAGCAGGTCCTGCCGCACTTCTGGACGGACTGGACCTGGCTGGCCGGCGTGGCAGGCAGCCTGGCCGTCTCCTTCTACGGCTACTACCTCGCCTACGACGGAATCTTCAGTGTGGAGGCGGGCCCGCAGGTGCCCGGGCCGCGGATGCGCGCCATAGTGGCCGCGGGATTCGGCGGGTTCCTCTCGCACGGCGGCCCCGCCCTTGACGGCTATGCCCTTGAGGCGGCGGGTGCCAGCAAGCGGGATGCGTCCGTGCGGGTCACCGGGCTGGCCGGGCTGGAACATGGGGTGCTGGCCATCGGGGTCGTTCCCGCGGCCATCACTGTGCTGGCCACCGGGAGTGGTGCGCCGCCGCCGGACTTCACCCTGCCGTGGGCCATCATTCCCGTCCCCGGCTTCCTGCTGGGGTTCTGGCTGGCCGAGCGCTACCGGGCCCGGCTACGCGACCGGCCCGGGCTGCGCGGCAAGGCCGGGGTGTTCCTCGACGGCATTCACCTGATCCGGACGTTGTTCCTGGCGCCGGGCAAGGATTGGCCGGCCGCCCCCGGCATGGCGTTGTTCTGGGCGACTGACATGCTGGCCGCCTGGCTGGGGCTGGCCGCCTTCGGCTACCGGATGAACGCCGCTACGTTCATCGTCGCGATGGGGACCGGCATGGTCTTCACCCGCCGTACCGGGCCGCTGGCCGGAGCCGGTGTCCTCACCCTGGTGCTGCCGCTCACCCTCTGGTACAGCGGTGCTCCGCTGGCGGTCGCGACCGCAGGCATATTCGCCTACCGGATCCTCACCCTGGCGCTGCCCCTGCCGTTCGCACTGGCCGCGCTGCCTGGATTGCGGGCGATGGGCCGCCGCAGGGACACCGGCGCCCCCGGCAGCACCAGGCAGCCCAGCGACGAACCCGCGCTGCGGGGCGACGACGGCCAGTTATGACCGGGCTCAGGACCGGTCGTCGTCCAGCTCCGGGCTGCTGCCCCAGGAAACCGTGTCGTTCATGATGCCGACGAGTTCGCCGGCCGGACAGGTGCGCCACGTTGCACGACGACCCGGTGACGAAGTTGTCCAGGCAGACCACGCCGGCGCCGGCCCGCAGCAACCGCTGGCACAGGTGAGAACCGGGGAAGCCGGCCCCACCGGTGACCACGGCCCGGCGAGGTGCCAGGTCACGGCTCCGCCTCTCCCCGGGCGGCGGCCACCAGCCTGCTGGTCGAATGCCGGTCCAGGTAGGGCAGCAGCATCACCTGCCCGCCGTGGCGGCGCACCACCTCCGCCTCGGCCAGTTCGCTGTGGGCATAGTCGCCGCCCTTGACCCACACGTCGGGGCGCAGCCGGTCCAGCACCGCGGACGGGGTTGGCTGGTCGAAGACCACCACCGCGTCCACACTCTCCAGGGCCATCAGTACCCGGGCCCGGTCCTGCGCGCACATCAGTGGCCGCCCCGGTCCCTTCAGCGCCCGGACCGAGGTGTCGGAGTTCAGGCACACCACCAGGCAGTCGCCAAGCCCACGGGCCTGGCGCAGCAACTCCACATGCCCGGCGTGCAACAGGTCGAAGCACCCGCCGGTCGCTACGATCTTCCCGCCGCGCTCTCTGGCCTGGGCGACCGTGCTCCAGCCGTCGCGAGCCGGCCCAGGCTGAGCGGGACCGGCACCCGCATGCTCACCGTCGCTGGGTACCGTCGAGCCCGGCACCGCGCTGGCTCCACCTTCCCGGACGAAACCGGCCGCCCAGCGCACGGCTTCGGCCACCGCCTCGGTGAGCAGCCCGCCGGCCCGCAGTACCTGGGCCGCCGCGGCGGCGAAGCAGTCCCCGGCCCCACAGGTGTCCTGCCTGAGGCCGGCGCTTTCGGCCGGGAACAGGAAGGGGACATCCGCCCCGGTGGTCAGCAGTGCACCGTGCTCGCCCAAGGTGACGGCGACCGGGCTTTTCCAGGCCCGGTTCAGCACCGCGGCATCACGAGCCGCGGCGCCGATGGTGTCCTGGCCGGCCGGGGCATCGCGGTGGCCGTCCGCCAGTTCGGCCGCGAACCTGTGCGCCTCGCCCTGATTCGGGGTGACCAGCCTGCAGCCTGTCATCGGCCGCCCACCAGCCGGGTGCGGATCCCACACGACCGGTGTTGCGGCGGGCAGCCGGGACAGCATCGCACCCAGCACCGGATGGGCGGTCATGCCGCGGCCGTAGTCGGCCACCAGCACGGCGCCCGCGTGCAGCAGCGCCCGTTCGATCCTTGGACCCACCGGCCCCGGCCGGGCCAGGCCGTCACCGGCGTCCAGCCGGGCCACCGTCTGGCCACCGGCCCGCACCCTGATCTTGCACGGTGTGCCGCCGCTCAGCGGCAGCGCCAGCACTTGCACATGCGGGGCGAGCAGGCCGCCGAGCCGCCTGCCGGGGCGGTCCTGGCCGAGTGCGGTGATCAGCAGCACATCCGGCCCGCCCATCCTGGCGGCGAGCACCGCCGCCAGGCCCGCGCCGCCGGGCCGGTGCCGTTCACGCTGGCAGTCGACCACCGGTGCCGGACAGCCGGGAACCAGGCGCTGCACCCTTCCGTACAGGTCGACGTCGAGAAGTGCGTCTCCCACTACGACCAGCGGGCCGCCCCTCACAACGCCGTCCTCAGCATGGACGGCCGGCCGTTGCTGGCTGTACCATCGTGGCGCTCCCGGCCCAAGGCGGCGCACTCCCGGGTGGCGGCGTCCACCGCGGCGCACAGAATGTGGATCGCGGCCAGGTGCACCTCCTGCACCGTGCACGTCGCGCGAGCGTCCACCATGATCGCGTCCGTGCAGACGGCGGCCAGCGGGTTGGGCCCGCGGCCGGTCAGCGCCCAGACGGTCATGCCGACGGCGGCCGCGGCCTCGGCGGCCGTGATCACGTTCCGGCTCTGGCCGCTGGTGGACAGGCAGACCAGCAGGTCACCGGGCCGCCCGTGCGCCCGCACCTGCCGGGCGAACATCTGGTCCATTCCGTAGTCGTTGCCGAGGGCGGTCAGCACGGCCATGTCGCTGGTCAAGGCGAAGGCCGCGAACGGCCGCCGCTCGTCGTGATAGCGCCCGACGAGTTCGGCGGTCAGGTGCTGCGCCTGTTCCGCGCTGCCGCCGTTGCCGCAGGCCAGCAGCCGGTGACCGGCCGACAGGAGCTCGGCCGCCCGCCGTCCCCAGGCCTCCAGCCGCGGCACCTGCGGCGCGAACCCGCGCAGCGTGGCCTCCAGCCTGGCCAGATGGGAGCTGGCAGCCGGATGCGCGCTCATACTCACCCCACCCCCACGATCCGGTCCTGCCGCACGCAGGCGTAGACGGCCTCGGTCTCAGCCGCGATCCTGTCCCAGGAGTACCTCGCGGCCCGGACCGCGCCGGCCGCTCCCAGGTCCCGCAGCCGTCCCGGTTCGGTCAGCAGGCCGCTCAGCGCACCGGCCAGCGCCGCCGGGTCACGCGGCGGCACCAGCAGCCCGGTGACGCCGTCGGCGATGGTGTCCAGGTGGCCGCCGACCGCCGAGGCGATCACGGCCCTCCCGCAGGCCATCGCCTCCACCGGCACGATGCCGAACGGCTCGTACCAGGGATCGGACACCACGACGTCCACCGATCTCATCAGCGCGGGCACGTCCTCGTGCGCTACCCGGCCGGCGAACCGGACCCGGTGCGCCACGCCGCACTCCCCGGCGACCCGGCGCAGCCGTGTCGCCTCGGGATCGCCGTCGAGCTGGCCATGGGCGGGGCCGCCGGCGACCACCAGCTCCGTGCCGGGCACCCGGGCGATGGCCGCGATCACCGTGTCGTTGCCCTTGCGCGGGACCAGCCGCCCCACCGTCATCACCCGGCTCACCGGGGACGGCCGCTGGCAGCCCGGACCGGGATGGAACAGATCGCAGTCCACCCCGCACGGGACGACGTACATCGCGTCCGGCCTGGCGCCGTAGGCGGTGAGCTCGGACACCTCCTCGGTACAGGTCGCGATGATCGCGCTGGCCCGCTGGGCCACGGCGGCCTCGACGCCGGCCCGCTGCGGGGGACTGGTGTCGGCTTCAGCCTGATGACGCCGCTTCACGCTGCCCAGCGCGTGGAACGTCTGCACCACGGGTATCTGGCCGCGGGCCGCGGCCCAGATCGCGGCGATGCCGCTCATCCAGAAGTGGGCGTGCACCACATCGGGTGGCCGCTCGCGCCAGCGCCTGGCCAGCCAGCGGGCGAAGGCCGGCATGTGACACAGCAGGCCGTCCTTGGGCAGCGGCCGGGGCGGCCCGGCCGGCACGTGCCACACGGTCACGCCGGGCGCGAGTGGCACCGCGCCCGGCAGGCTGGGGTTGTCGCGGCGGGTGAACACCTGCACCTCGTGGCCCCGGCGGGCGAGCGCGGCGGCGAGCGCGGCGACGTGCACGTTCTGCCCACCAGCGTCGGCGCCTCCCAGCACCGCGAGCGGGCTGGCGTGTTCCGAAATCATGTCGATCCTCACGGGGCCCCCATTCCGGCTGATGAGGCCGGTGCCACTTACCTGTCTGCAGTGACTGAAACATCACTGACTGAATCCGCCTGGTGACGGCGTGCCGTTTTGCCACCCTCCAGGCCGGTAGCGTCGAGGTTTGCGAACGGATGGCCAGGGCAGAGAGCGTGCCGGCCCGGGCCGGCACGCTCCGCGGCGACAGGAGGCACTAACATGCGGGTGCTCGGCATCAACTCCGTCTTTCACGACCCGGCGGCCGCGCTCGTCATCGACGGGGTGGTGGCCGCGGCGGCCGAGGAGGAGCGCTTCAGCCGCCGCAAGCACGGCAAACGGCCGGTGCCGTTCTCCGCCTGGGAGCAGCCGGCCCAGGCTGCCCGGTGGTGCCTGCGCCAGGCCGGTCTCACCCCCGAGGACATCGACCTGGTTGGCTTCTCCTACGATCCGGCGCTGACCCGCCCGGCCGCCGACATGGGCCTGGACGATCCGTGGGACTACCTGCGCACCATGTATGCGGCGCATGCCCCTGACTTCCTCGCCAGCGAGCTGCCCGGGCTGGACCCGGCGCGGGCCCGCTTCGTGCGCCACCACGTCGCGCACGCCGCCTCGGCCGGGCTGGCCTCGGGCCGGACGGAGTGCAGCGTGCTGGTCTGTGACGGCCGGGGCGAGCGGGACTCGTGCCTGGCCGGCCGGTACTCCGGCGGCCAGCTCAAGGTGCTGGCCACCCAGCCGCTGCCGCACTCGCTCGGGCTGCTGTATGAGGAACTGACCGCCCATCTGGGCTTCCTGCGCTCCAGCGACGAATACAAGGTGATGGCGCTCGCCTCCTATGGCCGGCCACGCTTCCTCGACCAGATCCGGGCTAAGGTCAGGCCGGTTCCCGGCGGTTTCCGCACCGGCCCGGTGGACTGGCCACGGTTGGCCCCGGCCCGCCCGCCAGATGGCGAGCTGACCGGCGCGCACGCCGACCTCGCCGCCAGCGTGCAGCGGAGGCTGGAGGAGGTCCTGCTGGCACTGGCCGGCGAACTGCACGCCCAGACCGGCGACCGGGTGCTGGCCATGGCCGGCGGCACCGCGCTGAACTGCGTGGCCAACACCGTGCTGCACGAACGCGGGCCGTTCGATGAGGTCTGGGTGCAGCCAGCGGCCGGTGACGCCGGCACCGCGCTCGGCGCGGCCCTGCAACTCGCCGCCGACGACGGCGAGCCGCCGTGGTCGATGGCAGACGCCGGCCTTGGCCGGGGGTTCACCGACGCCGAGATCGAGGCCGCGCTGCGCACCGCGCGGGTGCCGTTCGAGCGCCCGCCGGATCTCGCCGGTGCCGTGGCCAGCGTGCTGGCTGAGGACGGGATCGTGGCCTGGTTCCAGGGCCGCAGCGAGTTCGGGCCGCGCGCCCTCGGTCACCGGTCGCTGCTGGCCCACCCGGGCCGGCGCGCCAACCTGGACCGGCTCAACGAGGTCAAGGGCCGGGAGAAGTTCCGCCCGGTGGCGCCCATGGTGCTGGCCGGCCGGGCGGCCGGCATCTTCTCCCGTGGGCCACTGCCCAGTCCTTACATGCTGTTCGTGCACGACGTGGCCGGGCACTGGCGGGACCGGATCCCGGCCGTGGTGCACGTGGATGGCACCGCCCGGGTGCAGACGGTCGACCCGGGCGAGCAGCCGCTGACCGCCGCCCTGCTGACCTCCTTCGAGCAGCGCACCGGGCTGCCGGTTCTGGTCAACACCAGCCTCAACACCGCCGGCCGGCCGATGGCCGACGACATCAAGGACGCCCTGGAGTGTTTCGGCTCGACGCCGGTGGACGCACTGGCCATCGGCCCGTTCCTGGTCAGGCGGCAATGACGCGCTACTCGGTGGTCATCCCCACCGCCGGGCGCTACTGCCTGGGCGACTGTCTGGCCGCGCTCGCCGCCGCGCCAGGGCCGCCGCCCGAGCTGGTGGTCGTGGTCGATGATCGTCCGGCCCGGTCCGGCGGGCCGGCCGGTGCAGACGGCGCACCCGCACGGCCGGGATCTGCGCTTCCTGACGGTTCACCTGACACCTATCAGGCCACGCTGCCGTTGTGCGTCGTGACCAGCGGCGGGGCCGGCCCGGCCGCTGCCCGCAACGCCGGCTGGCAGGCCACCGTCACCCCGTGGGTTGTGTTCCTCGACGACGACGTGCGGGTGACCCAGGACTGGCGGTACCGGCTCGCCGAGGACCTGGCCGGCCAGCCGGCCGACGTGGCCTGCGTGCAGGGCCGGATCACCGTGCCCGCCCCGCAGGGCCGGCCGCCGACCGACTGGGAACGCAACACGATGGCCCTGGCCACGGCGAACTGGATCACTGCGGACATGGCCTGCCGGCGGGCCGCCCTGGCCGAGGCCGGCGGGTTCGACGAGCGGTTCCCCCGTGCCTACCGGGAGGACGCCGACCTCGCGCTGCGGCTGCGGGCCGACGGGTGGGAGCTGCGGCGTGGCCGCAGGCGCACCGTGCACCCGGTCCGGCAGGCCTCGCCGTGGGCCAGCGTGCGCAGCCAGGCGGGCAACGCTGACGACGCGCTGATGCGGGTGCTGCATGGCCCGGGCTGGCACCGGCGGGCGCAGGCACCTCTGGGCCGCCGGCCGGGCCACGCCCTCATCACCGGCGCCGTGCTGGCCGCGGCTGGTCTGGCCGCTGCGCGGCGGCGCCGGGCCGCACTCACCGCCGCCACGGTTGCGCTGGGCGGCACCGCACAGTTCGCCGCTGCGCGGATCGCGCCCGGCCCCAAGACCCTCCGCGAGATCGCCACCATGACCGCGACCAGCCTGGTCATCCCGGAGCTGGCCTGCTGGCACTGGGCGCGTGGCCGGATCCGTGCCCGCGGCGCCCGGCCGTGGCCGCCGGTCAGGGCGGTGCTGTTCGACCGCGACGGCACGCTCATCCACGACGTCCCCTACAACGGCGACCCGGACCGGGTCGAGCCGATGCCAGGTGCCGCGGCGGCGGTACGTGCCGCCCGGCGGCACGGCCTGGCGACCGGGGTGATCACCAACCAGTCCGGCATCGCCCGCGGCCTGTTCACCAGGGCCGGCGCCGACGCCGTGAACGCACGGGTCGCGGCCCTGCTCGGCCCGTTCGGCACGGTGCGGCTGTGCCCGCACGGCGAGTGGGACAGATGCGGCTGCCGCAAGCCGGCCCCGGGCATGGTGCTGGCCGCCGCGGTCGACCTGGGCGTGGCCCCGCACGAGTGTGTGGTGATCGGCGACACCGGTGCTGACGTGGCGGCGGCCCGGGCGGCCGGTGCCCGCGCGGTACTGGTGCCTGCCCCGCAGACCAGGCCAGCCGAGCTGACCGGCGTACGGGTAGCCGGCGACCTGCTCAGCGCCGTGCGGATGATCACTGGTGAGTGCCCGCTTGCCCCGGTCTGGCCCGGGTGGTCCCGGGGGCCGGGTGAGTCCTGGCGGGCACTGCCGCCGCGGCCAGGCCGCCGTTCGCGGCGGAGCGCTGGGGTGAGGCGCGGATGGGCCGCGCGGGTGAGCGGTGCGGTGGCCAGATTTGCCTGGAGCGCGGATGATCGCTGCTGAGCGCCCGGCGGTGCCTGAGTGGCTGGGGTGGTTCTGGTGACCGGGCCAGTCTCGCCTGGCGAGCGGCCCGGGAGTCGGCACTGCCTGGTGGTGCGGCTGGACAACCTGGGTGACGTGCTGCTGGCCGGACCTGCGGTGCGAGCGGTCGCCGCGGGCTGTGACCGGGTGACGCTGCTGGCCGGGCCGCGCGGTGCGCCAGCCGGCCGGCTGCTGCCCGGGGTGGATGAGGTGCTGGTCTGGATGGCCCCCTGGGTGGATCTCGACCCGCCGCCGGTCCGGCCGGACGTGCTGACCGAACTGACCGGCAGGCTGGCCGCCCGCAGGTTCACCGACGCGGTCATCTTCACCTCGTTTCACCAGTCGCCGCTGCCCACCGCGCTGGTGCTGCGGCTGGCCGGCATCCCCCGGATCGCCGCGATCAGCGAGGACTATCCCGGCTCCCTGCTGGATGTGCGGCACCGCGGCGACGCGGACATACCCGAGCCGGAGCGCGCTCTGGGGCTGGCCCGGGCGGCCGGCTTCGAGCTGCCACCCGGCGACGACGGCAAGCTCGCCGTCCGGCGGCCGCTTCCCGCCGCCGGCGGGCTCACCGGGCCGGGGCGCTATGTGGTGCTGCACCCGGGCGCGTCGGCGCCCGCCCGCCGCTGGCCGGCCGGGCGCTGGATGGAGGCGGCCGCGCTGCTGGTCTCCCAGGGACATCACGTGGTGCTGACCGGCGACGCCGCTGAGCGTGGCCTGACCGCGGCGGTCGCGGGTGCCCGCAACGGTGGCCGCGGCCGGGTGACCGACCTGGGCGGGCAAACCGGCCTGGCTGAGCTGGCCGCGGTGCTGGCCGGCGCGGACGCGGTCATGGTGGCCAACACCGGCGTGGCTCATCTGGCCGCCGCCGTCGGGACCGCTGTCGTGTCACTGTTCGCGCCGGTCGTGCCGGCCGCCCGGTGGGCACCCTACGGGGTGCCGGTCGCCCTGCTGGGCGACCAGTGCGCGCCCTGCCGGGGCAGCCGGGCCACGCACTGCCAGGTGCCCGGTCATCCCTGCCTCACCGGGGTGAGCGCGGCGCAGGCCTGTGCCGCGCTGGACCGGCTGCGGGCGCTGGAGCAGGCATGAGACTGCTGATCTGGCACGTGCACGGCTCCTGGACCACCGCGTTCGTCCAGGGCAGGCACACCTGCCTGCTGCCGTTGGCGCCGGGCCGCGGCCCGTACGGGCGCGGCCGGGCCCGCACCTGGGACTGGCCCGCGACCGCGGTCGAAGTGCCCGTGACCCGGCTGCGGGACGAGCAGATCGACGCGGTCATCCTGCAGCGGCCCGCCGAGGAAGCGCTCACCCGCAGGCTCACCGGCCGCCGTCCAGGCCGGGATCTGCCGGCCGTCTACCTGGAGCACGACCCGCCGAGCGGGAACGTGCCGCTGACCCGCCACCCGATGGCCGGCCGGACCGACCTGCGGATCGTGCACGTCACCCACTTCAACGAGCTGTTCTGGGACTGCGGTGGCACGCCGGCCACGGTGATCGAGCACGGAATCCCGGATCCCGGGCCGCTGTGGACCGGGGAGCTGCCGCACATCGCGGCCGTGATCAACGAGCCGGTGCGGCGTGGCCGCTGCACCGGCACCGACCTGCTGCCCTACTTCGCGCAGGTGGCGCCGCTGGATGTGTTCGGAATGGGAGTGCGCGACCTGCCCCGCGCCCTGGAGTGCGCCGCCGTCACCGGCCACGAGGATCTGCCCCAGGCGCGGATGCACGCCGAACTGGCCCGCCGGCGGGTGTACCTGCACCCGTTCCGCTGGACGTCGCTGGGCCTGACGCTGATCGAGGCCATGCAACTCGGCATGCCCGTGGTCGCATTGGCCACCACCGAGGCGGCCGAGGCGATCCCGCCCGGTGCCGGGATATTGTCCACCAGCACGGACAAGCTGCGCCAGGCCGTCAGGACGCTGCTCGCCGATCCTGGCCTGGCCGCCGGGATGGGCAAGCTGGCCCGCGAGGCCGCGCTCGCCCGGTACGGGCTGACCCGGTTCCTGGCCGACTGGGACCGGCTGCTGACCGAGGTGATCCAATGAGGGTTCGGCCCCGGGTGCTGATCCTGCGGGCACTGGGCCTGGGGGACTTCCTCACCGGCGTGCCCGCCTACCGGGCACTGCGGGCCGCTCTGCCCGATCACGAGATCGTGCTTGCCGCACCGGCCCGGTTCGGCCCACTGGCCGCGGCGACCGGTGCGGTGGACCGGGTGCTTCCGGCTGGCGAACTGCAGCCGGTGCGCTGGGCCTGGCCGCCGCCGGTGATCGCGGCCGACCTGCACGGCAGCGGGCCGGCCAGCCACGACCTGGTCCGGGCGGTTGGCGCGCCGGTCACGATGATGTACGCCTCACCCGCCGATCCCGGCGTGGCCGGCCCGCGCTGGCGGGATGACGAGCACGAGGTGGCCCGCTGGTGCCGTCTGCTCGGCTGGTGGGGGATACCGGCCGACCCGGCCGCGCTGCGGCTGCCCCCGCCACGGCTGCCGCCCCGGATCCGCGGCGCGGCGGTCGTGCACCCCGGCGCGGCCAGTGGCAGCAGGCGCTGGCCCGCCTGCCGGTTCGCCGGGGTGGCCCGGACCCTGGCGCGCCGGGGACTGCCCGTCGTGATCACAGGAACCGCGGCGGAGCGGCCGCTGGCCGCCGAGGTCGCGCGGTCGGCCGGGCTGGGCGCCGGGTCGGTGCTGGCGGGCGGGACCGGGCTGGCGGGCCTGGCCGCCGTGGTCGCCGCGGCATCGATCGTGATCAGTAATGACACCGGCGTCGCTCACCTGGCGGTGGCGTATGGCACACCCTCGGTGACGTTGTTCGGGCCGGTCTCGCCCGCGCTGTGGGGGCCGCCGCGGGATTCGGCACGCCACCTGGCCCTGTGGAAGGGCAGTGGATCCCGGCCCGGGGATGCCCACGGCCGGTCGGTGGATCCGCGCCTGCTGCTGATCGGCACCGGGGACGTACTCGACGCCGCCGGCCGGCTCGCGGCGCCAGCGGCCCGGCCTGCCGGGCTCGCAGCTCAGCCGGCCTGACGGCAAGCGGGCACCGGCTCACTGCTGGTCCCCATGGGCCGCGGCCAGCGCGAGCACCTTGCGCTCGACATCGGGGGGAAGCGGGCGGCGCTGCCGCAGCGCGGCGGGCAGCCGGGCCGCCACGGCGAACAGCGTGGCGCGGGCGGCGGGATCCCGGACGGCGTCACGGGCCAGGCTCAGCGTCTCGGCGGCTGCCACCGCGACCGGGCGGCGCAGCCACGCGGTGAGCAGCAGGTTGCGGCGTTCGGCCCGGCGGCGTTCGGACGGCGGCGGGCGGATCGCCGACGGCTCGTGCACCGCGACGACGCCGGGCAGGTAGCGGCGGGCCCAGCCGGCCGCGGCCAGGTCGTAAGCGAGCAACTGTTCCTCGCCGGCGAAGAACAGCAGGCGGCTGAACCCGCCGGCCCGCAGGAAGGCGTCCTTCCTGACCACGCAGGCACAGGCCAGAAAGCCCAGCACCTCGGCCTGGTCACCGTCGCGCAGCGGGGAGCGGGCCATGACCGCGTTCAGCGGATCCGGTGCGCGATCCGCGCCCACCAGGGTGCTGGCGGCGACCAGGCCGAGCCGGGGATCGGCGTCCAGTGCCGCCGCGGCCCGGCGCAGCGAGCCCGGCTCCCACCAGGAGTCGTCGTCGCTGAACGCGACGTAGCGGGTCACCGCCCGGGCGGCCCCCGCGTTGCGTGCGGCCGCGCCATCGTTGCGAGGCAGCGAGATCACCTCGGCAGCCGGGAAGCAGGCGGTGGCCGCGGCCGCGCTGCCGTCGGTGGAGGCGTTGTCCACCACGATGACCGGGGGGCGTTCGGGCAGCTCGTGCAGCCGGGACATAGTGCGCAGCAACTCGCCGCGGCGGTTGCGGGTGGCGATCACCACGGTGACACCGCTGCCCGCTGGCCGCCGCACCGGCGCGCTCACCACCGGCGGCCCAGGGCGTGGTAGGTCCAGCCGGCCGCCCGCCAGCGAACCGGGTCGAGGGCGTGCCTGGCATCCAGCACGCGACGCTGCCGGACGGCCTTGCCCAGGACGTCCGGGTCGGCGTTCCTGAATTCGTCCCACTCGGTGAGCACCAGCAGCACGTCCGCGTCGCGGGCCGCCGCCTCGGCCGACTCCGCGCCGGCGAGCTGGGGGAACGCGGTGCAGGCCCGGTCCGTGGCGGCCGGGTCGTACAGCGTGACCCGGGCGCCGAGGTCGCTGAGGCTGGCCGCCACCGCGAGGGCGGGGGAGTCGCGGATGTCATCGGTGCCTGGCTTGAAGGCGGCTCCCAGCACGCCAACCGCCCGGCCGGCCAGCGAGCCCCCGGTCAGCTCCCGCGCCGCCGCGACGGCGCGGGACCGGCACCGTGCGTTGATGGCGTCCACGTTCCGCAGGAACGCCAGCGCCTGGCCGGCCCCCAGCTCCTCGGCCCGGGCCAGGAACGCCCGGATGTCCTTGGGCAGGCACCCGCCGCCGAAACCGAGCCCGGGCATCATCCCGGCCGCGCCGATCCTGGCATCGTGACCGAGCGCCTCGGTCAGGACCATGACATCAGCGCTGGCCGCATGGCAGACCTCGGCCATAGCGTTGATGAAGGAAATCTTGGTGGCCAGGAAGGCGTTCGCCGCCACCTTGACCAGCTCGGCCGTTGCCAGGTCGGTGACCACCAGCGGAGTGCCCGCCGCCAGCGGCTTGCGGTAGACCTCCCGCAGTACCGCCTCGGCGCGGGCCGATCGCACGCCCGCCACGATCCGGTCCGGCTGGATGGTGTCGGCGATCGCGTGGCCCTCCCGCAGGAATTCGGGATTCCAGGCGAGCTCGGCTCGCGGTCCGGCGGGCGCCAGTGTGGCCAGTCGCGTGGCCAGGGCCGCGGCGGTGCCGACCGGTGTGGTGGACTTGCCCGCCACCAGGCAGGGCCGCTCCAGCAACGGGGCCAGCGCGTCCACGCACGCGTAGAGCTGGCTGAGGTCGGCGTGCGGCTGACCGGCCCGCTGTGGCGTGCCGACGCACAGAAAGTGGACGTCGCCGAACTGCGCGGCGGCCGGCAGCGACGTGGTGAACCGCAGCCGGCCCGATCGCACCCCACGGCGGAGCAGGGCGCCGAGGCCGGGCTCGCGGAACGGCGGCTCCCCCCGGCTCAGGGTGCCGGTCCTGGCCGGGTCGCTGTCCACTCCCAGCACCTCGAAGCCCAGATCCGCCAGGCAGGCGGCGTGCACGGTGCCGAGGTAGCCGGTGCCGATCACGGTGAGGTGCACGGGCGTCCTTTCCTGGCTGCCGGGGACCGGTGCCGCCATCCCCGGCCGCCACGCCGGTGACATCGGGCCATGGCCGCGGGCGGTGGCCGCGGCCGGGGGCCCGGCTGGCGAGCAGTGGGTAGCAGGCGATCGGCTCACGGGATCCGGGGACGGTTGAGTCGCGGGTGTCTGGGCCCGGCGCGCCCGGGAGGTTACACACCGGGCCCAGCGGCGGTCTCAGTCCTGCCCGCGTCCGGTGACGGCGTCCCGCAGCTTGTCGGCGGCCGCTGCGACCGGGCCGGCTGCCTTGAGCACACCCTCGTGCGGCGGGGTGTGCGGGTGCGGCCGGGTGGGCGCGGCCGCCTTGCCCTTCGCGATCTTCTCCCCGAGTTCGGTTGCCTGGTCTGGGCTGATGCCCATTCGCAGGATCGGCCAGGCCCGGTCCTCCTCGAACGCGATGTGCTCACGGGCGGCGGCGATGAAGCTGGTCAGCAGGCGCTCGAAGTCCGCGTTCGAGGGATCGAGCTTGTCCAGTTCGGCGAGCACCTGCTTGGCCTCCTGCTCCTGGCTGATGGCCTTGTCCGCCACCTGGGCGCCCTCGGGGCCCTGCTCGCGGACGGCCGGCCAGAAGTACTGCTCCTCCAGGGCTTCGTGCCTGGACTCCTCGATGATCATTTGCTCGGTGAGCTTCTTGCGCTCCGCCAGCGAACCGGCCGGCCAGGTCTCCAGCCTGACCAGCATCGCCTTGACTTCTTCGTGATCGGACTTCAGGACCTCGAACACATCGCCCATCGCATTTTCCTGTCTCGTAGTGCCTTCCGTGATGGTGGCGCGGCTCGCTACCCGGGATGCCCGGCCATAATCACCGTGCGGCTGGAAACCGGGCGGCCCGGTGACCAGGCGCCTGACCGGTCAGCTCAGGACGGCGCCGGTTCACATCCGCCGGCTCAAGATGATGCGGGGGATGGGCGCCACGGCCGTCGTGGTGATGAACGTGTCCGCCGCCGACCCGCTCGGCACCCTGCGCCTGTACGGCGAGCAGGTACTTCCCGAGCTTCAGCGCTGAGGTCCGGCATGGTTCGGTACCTGGGCGGTGGGTAGAGACAGCCAGCAGCGAACGAGGAAGGGCGGCCCAGGTGCCGGGCAACGCGACCTACCCAGGAGCCGGCCGGTTCGTGCCGGACGATGCGGCGAGCCTGACCGCGGTGGCCAAGGCCGTCCAGGAATGCCAGGGTTGCGACCTGTATGAGCGCGCGACGCAGGCCGTGTTCGGGCGCGGTTCCAGCCGGGCGGCCGTGGTGCTGATCGGGGAGCAGCCCGGCGACATGGAGGACAAGGAGGGGGAGCCGTTCGTCGGGCCGGCCGGCAAGCTGCTCGACCGCGCCCTGGCGGAGGCCGGGATCGACCCGGCAATCACCTACACGACGAACGCGGTCAAGCACTTCCGCTGGAAGCCCGAGCCGCACGGCAGGAAGCGCCGGATACACCAGCCGCCGGAAGCCGCGCACATCCGGGCCTGCTGGCCTTGGCTGGCGGCGGAACTGGCCCGGCTGGAGCCACAGGTGGTGGTGACGCTGGGCGCGACCGCCGGGCGGGCGCTGCTGGGCGGTTCGTTCCGGGTGACCAGGCAACGTGGCACGAAGATCGCCTGGTGTTCACCCGGACCGCCGCGGGAGCCGGAACGCGAGGTCACCGTCGTGCCCACGGTTCACCCGTCCGCCGTGTTGCGTGCGGACGACCGGGACGCCGCCTACGCCGGCCTGGTGGATGACCTGCGGGTGGCCGCGTCGAGTTTGCCGGGGAAGCGATGAGCCCGGCCAGGGAGGGTGGAGATGCCGGAACCACACACGGTCGAGGCCCGCGGGAGTGAGCGGGGCATGGAGCTTGCGGATCCGCGGAACGAGACGCCGGAGGAGCGTGACGACCGCAACCTGGCCGAGTTGCTGCAGGAGCTGCGGGTCGCCGGGCTCGGCGTGCAGGTGCTGTTCGGTTTTCTGCTCTCGATCCCGTTCACCAACAGGTTCGGCAAGCTCGGCCCCGGGCAGCGCCAGCTCTACCTGGCCTGCCTGGTGCTGGCCGCGGTGGCCACGGCCCTGCTGCTCGGCCCGGTCGCCTACCACCGGCTGGTCTTCCGGCGCCGCCAGAAGGAGCACCTCGTCCGGGCCGCCAACACCATGGCGATCGGCGGGCTGGTGACCGTTGGCCTGGCCGTGAGCGCCGCGGTGCTGCTGGTGACCGGCTACGTCGACCGCGGCCTGCCGTCCGTGCTGATCACGGTCTTCATCGTCGTCCTGTTCGCCGGGCTCTGGTTCGCCTTCCCGCTCGCCCGCCGGGTCCGCCACCAGGAGCAGGCGGGCGCCCCCGGCCCGGGCGAGCGGTCAGCCGGCGGCTAGACCGCCTTCTTCTTTCTGTATATGGCATTCCTGGCGGTATGAACCGGCCGTGCCCGGCGGCGCCCTGCATGAGATGGCGGCTGGCGGGTAGCCAGGAAGCACTGGATTTGGGCAGGCCCCCGGGAGGCGCCGGTGAATCCCATCGAGCGCGGATTGCGGCGGCTGGACGCCGCCCAGCAGCGGCACACGCCATCCGCCTTCGTCTTCGGGGTCATCAAGAAGTACGGCGATGACAACGGCGGCACCCTCGCGTCCAGCATGGCGCATTCCGCGTTCGTGTCGGTGTTCCCGTTACTTCTGGTGCTGGTGACGATCCTCGGGCTGATCTCATCGGCCGACCCGGCGCTGCGCGGCGAAGTGCTGAAGGCTGTGGCCAAGCAGTTCCCGCTGGTCGGCAGCCAGCTCACCGGCAACGTGCGGACGTTGCGGCGATCCAGCGTGATCGGGCTCGTCTCCGGGTTGCTCGTGCTGATCTGGGGAGCCACCGGGCTGGCCCAGTCCGGGCTGTTCACCATGACGCAGATATGGAACCTGCCCGGCCCGGCGCGGCCGGGATACGTGCCGCGGCTTGGCAGGTGCCTGCTGTTCCTCGGTGTGCTCGGCATCGGCGTGGTCCTGACGACGCTGCTCACGGCTCTGGACACCTTCGGCCACCACATCCCGGTCTTCGTGGTGCTGGCCGAGCTGCTGGCAGCCTGCGCGAACATCGGCCTGTACTTCATCAGCTTCCGGGTGCTGACCCCCAAAGGCGTCCCGTCCAGGGATCTGCTGGCCGGCGCCGTGGCCGGCGGGGTGACCTGGACATTGCTGCAGGTCCTCGGCGGCTATCTGGTCCACCACTACCTGCGTGCCGATTCGGTGTACACAGTGTTTTCCACGGTGCTCGCACTGGTCGCCTGGCTGTACATCGCCGTCCAGGTGGCGGTCTATGCCGCCGAGATCAACGTGGTGCTGGCCAGGCGGCTGTGGCCGCGGGCCATCATCCAGCCGCCGCTGACCGAGGCGGACCGGTACTCGATGGCGCTGCAGGCGCTGCAGAACCAGCGCCGTCCCGAGCAGGACGTGCTCGTGACGTACAGCGACCGCCCCACCGGCGAGCAGGCCGGGCCGCGAACGCCGCAGACACCGGGCGAGGTTTCGCCGCCGGCCGAGGGGTGAATAGGGTGTGAACAAGACCGGATGTTTCGCCCGGCTCATCCTGGGCAGCTAAGAGGCCTGCTACCTGGCAGCCGTGAGGACGCCGGCGGACCCGATCGCCGGCGTCCTCCGTGTGCGCCGGTCTTGGCCCGGGGGCGAAGTTGCGGAATCAGCATCTGGACGTGGCAGATCCGGCAGGTTGCCCTAGTGGTAAGTATTGACGCGGTATACCTGAGCCAGCCTTCACAGCACAATGGGATGAGGAGACGGTCGTGACAGCCACCGCAGGCGCTTCGGATCTGCGGCCCACCGGGGGCCCGGAGGCCGCGGTCCCGGCCGATGCCGTCGCGTCCTGGCTGGGGGACCCCAAGACACTGCTGCTGGTCGAGGACGACCCCGCGGACTACATCCTGGTCGAGGAACTGCTGAAGGACAGCGACATGCGCGCCGCCCTCGTCTGGGCGCGCTCGCTGGCCGAGGCGAGGGAGCGGCTGGCCGAAGTGGAGACCCCCGGCTGCATCCTGCTGGACCTGCACCTGCCGGACGGCCGCGGCCTCGACGTGGTGAGGCAGATGCTCGCCGCGGCGCCGGGTGCGCCGGTGGTCGTGCTGACCGGCCTGGCCGAAGAAAGCGCCGGGCTGGCCGCGGTCGCCGCCGGGGCGCAGGACTACCTGTTCAAGGGCCAGTCGGCGCCGCACGTGTTCAGCCGGGCGATCCGGTATGCGGCCCAGCGCAAGCACGTCGAGCAGGCGTCGGCCGCGCTGCAGCTCAGCGAACTGCGGGCGGAGGAAAACGCGCGGCTCGAACGCGGCCTGCTGCCCACGCCGCTGATGCGCAGCGGCTCGGTCGAGGTAGTGGCCAGGTACCGGCCGGGAAACGATCAGTCGCTGCTCGGCGGCGACTTCTACGATGTCGTGGAGACCGCGGACGGCACCGTGCACGCGGTCATCGGCGACGTGGCCGGGCACGGTCCGGCCGAGGCGGCCGTGGGAGTCTGCCTGCGGGTCGCCTGGCGTTCGCTCATCCTGGCCGGCACGCCGGACGCGTCGCTGATCAGGCTGCTGGAGCAGATGCTCCTGGCCGAGCGGGAGGGTGAGCGGGTGTTCGCCACCCTCACCCATCTGTCGCTGCCGTCGCACCGGCGCAGCGCGCACATTCTGCGGGCGGGCCACCCCGGCCTGCTGCTGCGTGGCAGCGCCGTGCCCGGCGGGATCGAGCTGGTCGAGGGGGAGGGCGGCCCGGCCCTGGGCCTCGTCCCCGGCCACGACTGGCGGGCGCAGGACGTGCCGCTGGCCGCGGGAACCAGCCTGGTGCTGTTCACCGACGGGCTGTTCGAGTGCCGCACCGGGCCGGGCAGCGAACGGCTCGGCGAGGACGGCCTGCTGGACATGGCCCGCGAGCTGGCCGGCGAGGCGCCCGCCGCGTTCGTGGACCGGCTGATCGAGCGGGTGGAGCAGGCGGCCACGCCGTACGGCGGGCTGGCCGACGACGTCGCCGTGGTCCACCTCGGCTGGCGGGCCGCCGGATGACCACACCCCGGCCACCCCGGCCACCCCGGCCACCCCGGCCGCCGCGCACTCCGCGGGCCGCGCAGCGGCCCAGCAGGCTGCGCCGGGACCCGCAGGCCGCCCCCCAGTCCCACCCGGTCTTTCACGGGCTGACCGTCCAGGGCTGGTTGCGGATGGTGTTCGCGGTGCTTGCCGTCCTGGCCGTGGCCGCCATAGCGGCCATCAGCTCGCTGGGGACCGCGAAGGACCTGACGTTCGGCATCGTGGTGGTGGCGTTCCTGCTTGCGGCGGTGGCGCTCACCCTGGCGCTGAACCGGACCGTGGTCCAGCCGCTGAACGGGCTGCGGGTCGCGGCCAGGCGCGTGGTGGACGGCGACTTCAGCCACCGCATCGAGATCACCGGCCCATCGGACCTGAGGGCCGTCTGCGCCGACGTCGAGGCGATGCGCAGCGAGCTGGTGGCCGCGCTGGATGAGGCCAGGGCCGCTCAGGCCGACCTGGACGCCCAGGCCGCCGAGCTGATGCGGTCCAACGCCGAGCTGGAGCAGTTCGCCTACGTCGCCTCGCACGACCTGCAGGAACCGCTGCGCAAGGTCGCCTCGTTCTGCCAGCTCCTTGAGAAACGCTACGGCAGCCAGCTCGATGAGCGCGGCCGTCAGTACATCGGCTTCGCCGTGGACGGGGCGAAACGGCTGCAGGTGCTGATCAACGACCTGCTGACGTTCTCGCGGGTCGGCCGGGGGAGCGAGGTCAGCGTGCGGCTGTCGCTGGATGGCCCGCTGGACGACGCGCTCGGCGCGCTCGGCGCCGCCATCGAGGAGTCGGGCGCGGCCATCGAACGGCCCAGCCGGCTCCCCGACGTGACCGGCGACGCGACCCTGCTGGCCATGCTCTGGCAGAACCTGCTCAGCAACGCCATCAAGTTCCGCTCGCCCGGCCGCAAGCCGGTGCTGCGGATCACCTCCGAGCCGGTCACAGAGGAGTCCGGGCAGGTGTGGCGGTTCTGCGTCGAGGACAACGGCATCGGGATCCCGCCCGAGTTCGCCGAGAAGGTCTTCGTTATCTTCCAGCGCCTGCACGGCCGGGACGCCTACCCGGGTACCGGCATCGGCCTGGCCCTGTGCCGCCGGATCGTCGAGGACCACGGCGGCCAGATCAGCGTCGACACAGGCCAGGCCGAGGGAACCCGCATCTGCTTCACCCTGCCCCAGATCGAGACATCGCGGCCGGGCCAGGCCGGCGCCGATCCCACACCCAGCCGCGAAGGAACTCCCGCATGATCCGCAATCTGCAGTCCATCGAGGTCCTGCTCGTCGAGGACGACCCGGGCGATGAGCTGATGACCCGTGAGGCGTTCGAGGAGAACAAGATCGGCAACCGGCTTCACGTGACCCGCGACGGGGAGGAGGCGCTGGACTTCCTGTACAAGCGGGGCGAGCACGCCGGCGCCCCCTCGGTGGACCTGGTGCTGCTCGACCTGAACCTGCCGAAGTACGACGGCCGCCAGGTGCTGGAGCGGATCAGGTCGGATCCGGGGCTCACCCACCTGCCGGTGGTCATCCTGACCACGTCATCGTCGGAGGAAGACGTCATAGACAGCTACAAGCTGCACGCCAACGCGTTCGTCACCAAGCCCGTGGACGTCAACCAGTTCGTCTCCGCCGTCCGTCAGATCGACTCGTTCTTCCTCACGGTGGTGAAGCTGCCCGGGCACTGACCGCCGGCTGCGGCGGTCAGTCCCGCAGCAGCCGGATCACCGCGGCCTCGAAGTCGCCGTGCGTGGCAGGCCATCCCGGCCGCACGCCGGCGCCCAGCCGGCCGGTGGGGAGATGGACCATTTCGCCGTCCAGATACCGGTCGATGAGGCGCTCGTCGATATAGGAGCGCCGGCAGACCGCCGTGGTGTTGCCGAGGTAGCCGGCCACCTCGGCGACGACCCGGCGGACCGCGCGCCGGCGGGCGGCCGGGGATGCGGCGGTGTGGCCGGAGACGGCGAGCCCCACCGCGGCGAGCACGGTGGCGTGCCAGGTCCTGAAGTCCTTGGCGCTGACCTCCTGACCGAACAGTTCCCGCAGGTATTCGTTCATGTCGGTGCTGTCCAGCTCGCGCCACCCGCCGCCGTCGCGGCAAGCGAGCAGCCGCTGCCCCGGTGGCCGCTGGCGGCGCAGGGCGCAGATCACCTCGCGGACCGGCTCAGCCGTGACGACCTGCATCCGCTCCTTGCCGCCCTTTGCCGGGTACTCGAAGACCAGCCCGGCTTTCGCGCAGTGCACGTGCTCGCGCTCCAGCGTCATCAGCCCATAGCTGCCGTTCTCCTCGGCATAGCGGTCGCCGCCGACCCGGAACAGGCCCACGTCCAGCAGGATGAACGCGGCGGCCAGCACCCGCCGCGCGGTCAGGCGGCGGCCACGGATCTGTTCACCGGCGGCCAGCCGGGCCGCGGGCAGGCACTCGGCCACATCCAGGACGTGGTCGTGCTTCTCCCGGTCCCGCCGCTTCCGCCAGTCGGCGTGGTAGAGGTACTGCCGCCGGCCCGCGGCGTCCACGCCCGTGGCCTGCAGGTGCCCATTGGCCAGCGGGCAGATCCAGACATCGCGCCATGCGGGCGGGATCACCAGCCCCCGGATCCGGTCCAGGTCGGCGGCGCCCGGCCGGCCACCCTCCGGGGTGAGGTACTGGAACCCACGCCCACGTGGCACCCGGCGCAGCCCAGGCGCTGACATGTCGCTGCGGCGCAACCTGGCCATTCCCGTTTCCCTTGCCGACCGCCGGTCTTGCTACCCATCCAGGTCATGGCTACGCTTTCGTGGCCGTGGCTGATGAAGAAATCCGCATCCGCTCCTACCGCCCCGGCGATCTCGGCGACCTGTACCGGATCTGCCTGCTGACCGCCGACAGCGGCCAGGACGGGACGTCGCTGTTCCACGACCCGCAGTTGCCCGGGCAGATCTTCGCCGCCCCCTATGGCGTGTTCCAGCCCGAGTTCGCCTTCCTGGCCGAGGACGGCGAGGGCGTGGGCGGCTACATCGTGGGGGCGCTGGACAGCCAGGAGTTCGAGCGGACCCTGGAACTCCAGTGGTGGCCGGCGCTGCGTGAGCGCTACCCGGATCCTCCCGGGGAGGCCGCCCAGTGGACGAAGGAGCAGTTCTTCGCCCACCTGATCCACTACCCCCCCAGCACCCCCGACGAGCTGGCCGGGCCCTTTCCCTCGCACCTGCACATCAACCTGCTGCCCCGGCTGCAGGGCAGGGGAACCGGGCGGCGGCTGATCGAGACGCTGGCCGCAGCGCTGCGTGACCGGGGTTCCCCCGGGCTGCACCTGCACGTGGGGTTCGCCAACGAGCGGGCGGCCCGGTTCTACGCTCACGTCGGCTTCACCGATCACCCCGCCGGCGGGCTGCACCTGTTCACCATGGACCTGCGCGCCGGCGCCGGAGCCTGAGCGGGTGGGCCCCGGCGCCGGCCGGGGCGGGTCAGCCCAGCGCGGTGGCCAGCTTCCGGATCCCCGCCAGCTCGGGAGCCGCGCTTTCCTGGCCGGACCCTGCGGCGGCAACCACGTCCACCGCCTGGGCGGCCTGGGCAGGAACCACAGCGGCCGGCAGGCAGCGCTGGTAGGCGGCCAGCGTCTCGGTGGCGATGCGGTCCACCGAGTACCGTGCGCTCGCGCGGTCGGCCGCGGCGATGCCGAACGCCTCCAGCCGCATCGGCGTGGCCAGCAGGTGACGTATCCGCCGGGCCAGCAGGTCAGGCCGGTCGGGTGCGACCAGCAGGCCGGTGGTCTCGTCGAGAACCGCGTCCCGGTTGGCGCCCACGGCGGACACGGCGGCCGGAGTGCCGCAGGCCATCGCGGCCACGGTCAGCGCGCCCACCGGATCGTAGGGCGCGGCGCTGACCAGCAGGTCAGCGGACCGCAGCAACGCGGGCAGGTCATCCTGGCCGACCTGGCCGGTGAAGCTGACCCGGCGCTGCAGCTTCAGGCTCCTGGCCAGGTTCATCAGGCCGCGGTAGACCGGATCGGCGCGCAGTTGCCCTCTGGGCGGACCGCCGGCGATCACCAGCTCGGCCTCGGGAACACCCATCAGCATCCGCACCAGGCGGTCGAGCCCCTGGTCAGAGCGCAGCGGGGCGACGGCGAGCAGCCGGTGCCGGTGCCGCCGGGCGGCGGCCGGCCCATCAGGGCTGAACCGCCCGGTATCCACCGTGCACGGCACCAGGGCGATGGACGCCCTCGGAACTCCCATCCTGATCAGCTCGGTCACTTCGGCCGAGGTGGCGGCCAGGACGCAGCCCGCGCTGCGGGCGATGCATGCTTCCATGTGGGCGCGGGTGTCACCGCTGGCGACGCGGAGCCCGTGCCGCCGCTGCGCCACGGCGAGTGAGCCGAACGTCTGGACGACGGGAATGTCCTGGCCGCGAGCGGCTGCCAGAGCGGCGAGCCCGCTGGTCCAGAAGTGGGCGTGGGCGACGTCGGGGCGCTTCTGGCTCCACCGCTTGGCCAGCTTGGCGCCGAAGTCATTGATGTGCGTCACCAGCTTGTCCCCGGACAGCGGGGCCTGCGGGCCGGCGGTCAGGTGCTCGATCGTCACGCCGCGCGCGAGGATCGCACTGTCCGGCAGGTCACGTGCGTCCTTGCGTGCGTAGATGGTGATTCGGTGCCCGTGCCCGGCCAGAGCCCGCGCAAGCGATGTCACCGCCGCGGACCTTGTGTCAGCCTGCGGGTCCCGCGTAAGGGTCATCGGGCTGCCGCGCTGAGCGACGATGGCGATCCTCATCAGGGTTGCCTCCTCGGTACGGCGTAACCGAGGGCGGCGGATCACCGCGTGAGCCACAAAAAAGGCACACCCTCCGTTACGCCACGTGGACGTAAGGGTGTGCCTGCGTCATAAGCACCGTTGGCCATACCATAGCGCCTCCGGCGGGGCCGTTCAACCCCGGCCCTGCCGAAGGCGCCTCGTCTACCGGCGCGCTACCACCTGTACCAGCGGCGGCGCCTCGTTCCCACGCCTTCGGCCGTGCGGAAGAGGAACCCCAGCAGCCATATCACCAGGACCGCCAGGGCTACCCACCACAGCACATGAATGGCGAAGCCCAAGCCGCCCAGGATGATGGCGATGAGCAGGATAGCCAGTATGAGCAACATCCTCAAGCTCCCTTCGCTTGACGATGCATACACTGCCCCGTCACAGCGAACTAAACGGCCGCAGTGGCCATTACGGCGGGAATTCGCCGGCTGCGTACCTGAGACGCCGGCCAGGTTCATGTGCAGGCGGACGGTGGTGCCTGCCCGTCCCGTTCGCAGTTCCACCAGGTCACATACCTGATTGACGAGCCATAGGCCATGGCCGGTTTCGATCGCTGACCGGCGCCGCCGCCCGGCCAGTGGATCGGTGATCCAGCCCTGGTCGTGCAGTTGGCACAGCAGCTCATGCCGGGTCTGCCAGACATGAAGTGTGCCGCCGCCTTCGGTGTGCCGCAGGGTGTTGGCGGCGATCTCGCTGGCGGCCAGCACCAGGTTGTCCGCGCGGTCACCGGCCAGCCCGCTGCGGTCAGCGCAACTGGCCACCAGGCGCCTTATCGGCCACAGGTCGGTGCGGTAGCTGAGCGCCTCGGCGCTGGGCGGCGGGGGCGGCAGCGGGTTGTCGCAGGCCGGCGGGAGGCGGCCCGCCCCGGCGTAGCTCGCGCTCGGCCCGCTCACCCCGCCGCTGATGACCGAGGGGTGGGTGCAATGGGCCCACTCGATGACCGGGCCAGCCAGGACATCGGCGGGATAGGGGCACAGGATCCGCACCGGTGTCCCGGCGAAGGCCAGGTTGATCAGCGCTTCGTGCCGGGCGGTCTCGCACAGTTCGGCGTCCGAGCGTCCCCGCCAGGCCGGCTCGGTGACGATCCGGCAGGGCTTCCCCTGATGGCGGTCCACGAAGGCGCGCAGCTCTGGGATGATCCGGGCCGGGTTGCGGCCCGTCTCGGTCATGTCGGCGTAGGCGAGCTGGCCGGGCGCCCCGTTGAGCGGCGCCCGGAGCAGATGGTCCCTGGCACCTGGCACGGCGATGAAAACGGGCTCCGCGCCGGCCAGGCCGGCCCGGACGAAACTGGTCACGAGCATCTGGTATTCGCGCTGGTCGCGATAGAACAGCGCGTGATGGCTGAGGCCCTCGCTAGCCGCTGCGGCGGCCATCGTTCATCGTCAGCATTCCTCCCCTGGGGGCGGGGCTAGGGACCCGCATGCGGCGGGGCGACGGTGCCGCGGCCGCACGCAACGTGTCCGGCGCTACATTCCCTCAGAATCCCCGGTCATGCGACCCCCTTGAAAACAGCCGATGGTCATACGATTGGGTCATCATCGCCGGCTTCGCTGACAGCGGGGAGTGTGGGTGGAAGGACTTCAGCTCGCATCCGAGAGCCGAGGCGCCAGCATGGTCGTCATGATCCATGGGGATCTCGATCTCGTGACCGGCCGGCAGTTCGATGAGTACCTGGCCCGCATCCGCCAGCAGCACCGTCATGTGGTGCTCGACCTGTCGGCCGTCGACTTCCTCGACACGAGTTCGCTGGCTGTGATCGTCGGGCACTGGAAGGAGATCACGGCGGCCGGCGGGACGCTTGCCCTGGCGGGCGCGCGGTACCGCTACACGAAGTCACTGTGGATCACCGGGCTGGCCGACCGGCTGCCGTTCTACGAGACCGTGGACAAGGCCGTGGCCGCCGTCGAGGACGGCATGGCCAGCCGGCCGGAGGTTCCGTCCTGAAAGCCGCGCGCTGATGTCCGGTTCGGAGCTGGCCCAGGAGACGGTCAGTCTGCTGAGCCTGGCGAACGCATCACAGCCGCGGTCGCTGAACCGGCTGGTGATCCTGGCCACCCGCCAGGTGCGGGCGTGCTCGGGTGCCATCGCCGGCCTGTGGCGCGACCGGGAGCTGCAAGCGCTGGTCGCCAGCCATCCCGATCTGCCGGAGTTGATCGACACGCAGCTCAGCGCCGGCCGCGGGCCGGTGCTCGACGCGCTGTCCGGCGGCGAGCCGGTGGGCTGCCCCGACGCACTGACCGAAACCCGCTGGCCCGAGTACAGCGACGTGGCGCTGCGCGAGGGCGTGCGCTGCTCGATGACCCTGGCATCGCGGCATGATCATGGGGCCGTCACGCTGTCGCTGTTCAGCGCCCGGCCGCGGACGCTGGAGTCCAGCCAGCTCGACCTGGCCGAACTCCTGATCGCCTACGGGCGTACGGTGGTGGGTAACGCGGCGGACTACAGTGACGCGCAACGCATCGCGCTGCAGTTGCAGGCCGCGGCCGAGTCCAGGACGGTGGTCGACCAGGCCAGGGGGATGCTCATGCAGGCGCTCGGCTGCGACGCGGACGAGGCCATGCGGTGGCTGCGCCGGATCTCGCAGCAGCGCAACGTCAGGGTCGCCGATATCGCTGCCAGCGTCGTCGCGGCCGGCACCGTCGATCAGCGGAAAGTGTAAATAGTGAATAAGTCCGGCGGCCAGAATGCGGGTGATGAGGTCGCTGCCCTGCGGGCGCGGACGGATGCTCTCCGGCAGGCCGCGGCGCTGCAGGGAGCGGATCCGCATTCGCTCCTGCACGCCGCGCTAACCGAGCTCGATGCGGCCGTTGAGGCCCTGACCAGCGCCGGTGAACAAGGTGCGGGCGGTGACGAGGGTGGTGCCTCCGGTGCCCTGCATGCCGAGCGGCGGCTGCTGCATTCGCTGTTTCAGCAGGCGCCGGTGCCGTTGTTCCTGCTCGACCGGGACGGGACGGTCCGGCGGGTCAACTCGGCGGCCGGGGAGATCCTTGGCTCGGGGCCGGGATACCCGACCGGCAAGCTGTTCACGGCGTTCGTGGACCTGCCGGCCAGGGCTGCCGTGCAGACGCAGCTCGCCGCGGCGCTGCGCACCGGCGAGACCCAGCGGGTGAGCTGCCCGCTGCTGGCCGGAGAGGGAACGGCCGGCTGCATGCTCACGGTGCGGCCGATGAGCAGCAGGGGGGACGCCGGCCAGCTCATCGTGCTGGCCGACCCGGGTAGCCGCCCGGCGGGCAAGCCGGAGCGCCGCCAGGGCAAGATGGGCAAGAACGGCAAGCCTGACGGTCAGCAGGCCGGGGTGGTCAGGGAGATGACCCGCCGGCTGGACCTGCTGACCTCGGCGACCAGGATCCTGCTGGAGAACATCACCTACAGCGAGCAGGTCGCGGTCCAGCAGTACGCCCGCCTGCTGGCCAGGGAACTCGGCGCCTGGGTCATTGTCGACCTGGAGCGGGACAAGCGGCTGCGGCGGCAGACGGTGGCCGGGCCGGACACCCAGCAGGCGGAAGAGCTGGCCCGCACGGCGGCCTCGCTCGACCCGCAGCCGGGCTCGGCGCCGTCGCAGGTACACGAGTCGGGCAGCGCGCTGCTCGTCGCGCACGCCGAGGACACCGGGATGCTGGGCGACGGCCCGGACGGCATACCGCTGATGATGCGGCTCGGGACGACCTCGCTGCTGTGCGTCCCACTGTCGGACGGCGAGCGGAGCTACGGGGTGCTGACGCTGGCCGCGCCATCAACCCGGGGGCACTTCACGATGGCCGATGTCGGCCTGATCGAGGATCTGGGCGAGCACCTCGCCCTGGCGATCAGGATCGACCGGCTGTTCCGCCGCCGCACCGACGTCGCCGACGCGCTGCAGGCCAGCCTGCTGCCGCGGCAGGTGAAGCAGATCCCAGGCACGCTGATCGCCGCCACCCACATCGCCGCCACGACCGAGGCGGACGTCGGCGCCGACTTCTACGACGTCTACCCGGCCCGGGACGGCTGGGGGCTGGCGATTGGTGACGTCTGCGGACGTGGCCAGGACGCCGCGTCCGTTTCGGCTGCCGCACGGCATTGCATCCGGGCATTCGCGCACCTGGAGGCCGGCCCGGCCGCCGTGCTGCAGGGGACGAACGAGATCATGCTCGCCGAGGATTTCGGCGGCCGGTTCGTCACCGCCATCGTGGCTCACCTGCGGTGGCTCGATGGCCTGCTGCAGGTCGAGATCGGCAGCGCCGGCCACCCGGCGCCCATGGTGGTCAGGCCGGACGGGCGGATTCGCGGGCTGGACGGCGGCGGGCTGCCGCTCGGCATATTCGCCGATGCCGAGCCGGCCATCCAGCGGATCGCGCTGGAACCGGGTGAGGCGCTGTTCCTGTTCACCGACGGGCTGACCAGCGCCTGCGGCCCGGACATGGTGTACTTCGAGGACCGGCTCAGCGACGAGCTCGCCGCGCTGGCCGGGAAGCCGCCAGAGGCTCTGGTCGCTGGCGTGCGGGAGCTGGTCGAGGAATTCTGCCGCAACAAGTTCCGCGACGACCTCACCATGGTGGCCGTGCAAGCGGACAAGGCCGTGCCCTGAGCCGGCCGGGCCCTGCGGGTCAGAGCACCGGCCGGTGGGCGGGCACGACCAGCACCGGGCAGGGGGCCTTGCGCAGCACGTACTGGCTCACGGTCCCGAGCAGCGACGGGCTGTCCCTGGTGGCGAGCACGATGAGCTGGGCGTTGATCCGCTGAGCCGTCTCCACGATCTTGCGGCCCGCCAGGCCGAGCACGGTGAGCACTTCGACGCCGTCCGCCTGGTCACCGAGTACCTCACGGATCGCCGCACGCAGGTATGACTCGGCCTCGGCCCGCTCGTCCTCCGCCGTGCGAATGACCGACAGCCGCCGCACCGCGGACGCACCGAGTGGCCGTTCGCCGCTGTAGGCGCGGACCACGACAAGCGGTGCCCTCCGGTAGTTTGCTTCCTGCGCCGCCAGCGCGATGGCCGCAGGTGAAGCACCGGAGTCGTCCACGCCAACCAGAACGGCCTGTGACTGGGGCATCTGTCCACTCCCCTCTCCGGTCAGGTGGCGGTCTGCCGTCGGTGGCCGTGGATTCGCCGCACCCTTGCCTGTCCCGGCCGGCCCGTCTCATCGCGTGTTCGAGGCGTCGTCTGCCCTGAGCCGGCCACCCCAAACGCCCTGCCGGCATCCACGGCCGGCCGCACGTTCCGAACGTGTTTCAGCGGGTAGAGGTGGGATGCCTTGGCCGCAACCGCGCCACACAGGCATGGCTGCAGGTCAGGCAGGAACAGCCGCCGGGCCGCCGGCCGGCGGAGGGGAGTAGCCGATGACATCACCACAGGACATGGGGGGATTGCCGCAGCCCACGGAGCCTCAGGACGGCCAGGGCACCATCCCCGCGGCCGGGCCGCAGGTACCGGTATCCACCGCCCGGCCACGCCCGGGCGCCTCAGCGCCCGCGCACCACCGGCTGCGCCGCACCAGGCTGGGTGGTGTCTGGGTTGGGCTGACCGTGTCCGCCATTGTGCTGCTGCTTCTGCTCGTCTTCATCCTGGAGAACGGGCAGGAAGCCAGCATCGGCTATTTCGGTGCCCACGGGCGGTTGCCGCTAGGTGTGGCCTTGCTGCTGGCGGCCGTCGCCGGTGCGCTGCTCGTGACGATCCCGGCCTCCGGGCGGATCATCCAGCTCCGCCGGGCCGCCCACCGTCACCGCCGGATCGATACCACCCGGCAGTCCGTACCGCAGGGTGCCGCCCCACCAGGCGACCAGCCCGGCCAGCCGGGCAGCCAGGCTTGACTAACGCCAGCGGCGGCGCGCCCGCAGCCGCTGCGGACCGCTGACCGCGGCGACCAGGATCGCGGCGATGACCAGCGAGACGATGAATGAAACGACGTCGTGCCCGGCTCCCATCAGGGCGCGGGTGACCGAGCCGCCCGCGATCGCTCCCACGATGCCGATCAGGATCGTCAGCGCGATTCCAATCGTGTTGCGGCCCGGGACCAGCAGCCGGCCAAGCCCGCCGACCACCAGCCCGACGATCGCCCACATGATGATGATGAAGAGCATGACAGGCCTCCAAATGTCCCGTCTCCGAACCTAAGACACGTTATATCGTGTCTTTTGCCGAGGCAAACGCCAGCGGGTCTGCGGGCTAGTCGTCCCGAAGCTGCTCGACGACCTCAGAATCCCGGGGCATCTCACCCGGCGTCATGACGGCCCGGACGGTCGGGTCGGCCGGGATGCTCGGCACGGTCGGCAGGCCAGCCTGATCGGCCCCCTCGCCGTGGTTGGTGACCACGTAGGGCGGCAGGCTGGTCTCCTCGGTCTCCACCACCGAGCCGGTCGGCCACGACCTGGTCCGCCGGGTCACCAGACGCCTGCTGAGCGAGGCATACCGGCGGCGCGGGATCAGCAGGCCAGCCAGCCCGACCAGAATGATCACGTAACCAGCGACGTGCAGGTTGAACACCGATGTGTTGGTCGTGACGGCGAAGGCGAGAATCGCGCCGATCGCTATTAAGGTGAGTCCAGTGGCGGTTTTCATCTCGTCGCCTCTTCTCGTGATCTTTCCATTTGAGCGCGGGTCAGCCCGCGACTGCGGTGTCCGCGGAATCTTGATCCCGGCCCGTGAGACACTCGCGCAGGTAGCCGAGCGCCCTGGCCAGCAGTCGTGACACGTGCATCTGGGAGATCCCGAGGCGCTCGCCGATCTCGGCCTGGGTCAGGTTGCCGTAGAAGCGCAGCAGCAGGATGCGCTGCTCCCGCACCGGCAGTTCGCTCCAGTGCGTCGTGACGGCCTCCATGTCGAGCGTGTGCTCGACCCCCGGGTCATCGGTGCCCAGCACCTCGGCCAGCTCGCTGCTTTCCTCCCGCTCGGACAGCGGCGCGTCGAGTGAGTAGACGTGGAACACGACATCGGCCCGGCGCGCTTCCGACAGCTCGCTCTCACTGACCCCGAGATGGCCGGCCAGTTCGGCGTCGGTCGGCTCCCTGCCCAGTTGCTGGGTGAGCGTTTCGCTGGCCGCGCGTACTTCGAGAAGCAGTTCCTGGGCTGCCCGGCGAACGTGCACCTGCCAGCGCTTGTCCCGGAAGTGCCGCTTGATCTCGCCGGTGATGCACGGCTGGGCATAGGCCGACAGGCTGGTGCCGAACACCGGATTGAAGTTGTTGATCGCCTTGAGCAGGCCGACGTACCCGACCTGCATCAGGTCCTCGGTCGGTTCCGGGCTGTCGGAGTACCGGCGGACACACGACCGGACGAGCTTGGTGTACCTGCTCACCAGGATGTCGCACGCCGCGGCGCGTTCCCCGCTTCCCTTCGGCAGCGCCTGCATCGTCTCCAGCAGTTCCAGATCGTCGAGCCCCTCCAGCTGCTGCGCCTGGGTCCCGCCGATCCGTGAAACCGTCGTGGTCATCACATCTCCCGCCGCAGAAACGTCCGTTGGCGTCGGGAGTTGTGCCCGCCTGTCAGAAACCAAACATGTGAATTTCCTGGGAGCCCCGCGCAGCAGCGGCCAGAGCGCGGCTGATCAGCGGCGGATCAGCGGCCGCCCTGGGCCACCACGAGCGTGACCGCGTACATGGCCGCGGCCGCGGCCGGCCAGAACAGGAGGCAGCCCACCGCCCGGCGAAGGCCGGGCCCCGGCCCGCTGGTGGCCCGCCGCCAGCGCAGGGCGGCATGGCGGGTCAGGTTGCGAAACCAGCGCCGCGGGCCGGCCTTGATCCGTTCGACCGGAGGTATGGCTTCGTCGCTGGTCAGCCGGGTGAACATCAGGAAGGTGGCCACCATGCGAGGATCCGACCGGCGCAGTGAGCTGTACATCGCCGACAGGATCCGGTGCTGCCGGCGGGTGGTGAGAATCATCGTCAGACTGCCTCCAGCAGGACGATTACCCGGCCTGCGGGATTTCATCCGGGCTCAGCGGATTTTGCTGCGCGGTACATGAGTACTTCGGCGCGTTCTGGGCAGCAGCCGGGTTCACCGGAGCCATATCGGAGCAAACCCGCAAATCCGAGGTGACGATGTACACAACGGAAACCGGCAAGACCAGGCCTCAGGACTGGGCCGCCAGGGGTGCGTGCCGGCACAGCGACCCTGAGCTGTTCTTCCCCATCACCCCGGCCGGGCCTGCCGCACGCCAGCTCGCCAAGGCAAAGGAGGTCTGCGACCGGTGCCCGGTCAGGTACGAGTGCCTGGCATTCGCCTTGGAGACCGGCCAGGACTTCGGCGTCTGGGGCGGCACCACCGAAACCGAGCGGCGGGCGATACGGCGTAAGCAGGTCCGTCATCGCCGCTACATCACGTCGCGCCGTTAACCGCTGACAGGGGTTTTCACATGCGTGAGGAGAACGGACGAGGGACGGCCGGGGAACAGGAGGTGGACGGCGTCCGGCACCGGCCACGGGTGAATCAGCGCCGGCACGAGCCGGTGAGCGGCAGCAGCCACCACGCCGGCCAGGACCCGGCTGCCAGCGAGGAGCGGCGCTCTGCCGCCATGCCACCAGGTGCGGCGGCCGGTGAGCCGGGCAAGGCGGTGCGGGACATGATGGGCGGGCCGCAGCCCCAAGGGGACGTGCCCGACGCCCCGGCCACCCAGATCGCAGCCACCGACGACGAGGGCCGGACCGGGACCCGGGTCTCCCACGTCGCCAACGCGGTGCCTGGCAAGCCCGACGGGGAGGTGGACACCCGAGGCGGGTATACCGGGAGCTGACGGTTCCCCACCCGAGGCGGAGGTCCGATGGTCAGTGCGGAAACGAGTGGGCAGCAGGCACCCGGTGCCGCGAGCGTGGTGGTCGTGGGGGCGGGCTTCGCCGGGCTGTCCGGCATGCGCATCCTGGCCCGGGCCGGCCTGCACGTCACGCTGGTCGACCACAACATCTACAGCACCTTCCAGCCGCTGCTCTACCAGGTCGCGACGGCCGGGCTGAACCCCGGCGACATCGCCTACCCGGCCAGGGGGTTCACCCGCAAGTACGGCGTGCGGTTCCGCCGGGGCGAGCTGAAGACGATCGACCCGCAGGCGCGCTGGGTGACGCTGGCCGATGGCGGCCAGCTTCACTACGACTACCTGGTCATCGCCACCGGCGTGGTGGCGTCCTACTTCGGCATCGAGGGCGCGGCCAAGAACAGCCTGGCCCTGTACACCCGCAGCGACGCCATCAGGCTGCGTGACCACCTGATGGCCGGCCTCGAGCGGCTGAGCGTCGCCGGGCCCGGCGAGGACGTGGTGATCACGATCGCCGGCGGCGGCGCGACCGGCGTCGAGGTGGCCGGCACCCTCGCCGAACTGCGCAACATCGCGCTCGCCGCCGCCTACCCCGAGATAGACCCGGCCCGGGTCCAGGTCAGGCTGGTCGAGCTGGGCCCCGAGCTGATCGCGCCGTTCAGCGCCCCGCTGCGCGAGTACGCCCGCCGGCAGCTGGTCAAGCGCGGCGTGGACATCCGGCTGAACACCACCATTCGCGAGGTCACCCCGCATTCGGTGATCCTCGAAGGCGGCGAGGAACTCCGCAGCGACATCACCGTGTGGGCGGCCGGAGTGGCGGCCCCGGCGGCGGCCGCCGGCTGGGGCCTGCCGCAGGGCAGGAACGGGCGCATCGTCACAGGGGCGGACCTGCGGGTGAAGGGCCAGGACCGGATCTTCGCCATCGGCGACATCGGCGTGGCCGAGCAGGACCCGGCGCCGCAGCTCGCCCAGCCGGCCATCCAGCAGGGCAAGCACGCCGCCCGGCAGATCAGGCACCTGGCCGCCGGGCAGCCCACCGAGCCGTTCCGCTACCACGACAAGGGCCTGATGGCCACGATCGGGCGGCGCAGCGCCGTGGTCGACCTGCCGCAGGGGATCCGGATCCGCGGCACCCTGGCCTGGTTCGCCTGGCTGGGCCTGCACATCTTCTACATCCTGGGCAGCCGCAACCGCGTCTCGACCCTGCTCAACCTGTCCTGGCGTTACCTGACCTGGCGGCGTGGCGGCGGCATGATCGTCGGGGACGAGCCGCCGGACGAAGGAGGATGATCAGCGTGCCGGCCAGAACCGGCAGCAAGGCACGGAAGGGCTCCTTCGCCGCCGAGTCGGTGAAATCGGGAAAGACGATCGAGGAGATGGCCACCGGCGGGGGA
>DATGGU010000171.1:0-14523 GCA_035308365.1 Streptosporangiaceae bacterium | reverse complement strand
GCTCCCGGCGACACGGACGCTCGCCCGGTGAAGACGCTGGTCTTCATCCCGGATGGGAAGCTGCTGGTCACCGCCGACAACGCGGACAGCACGCTCGCCGTCTGGGACGTGGCCTCCGGTCGCGAGGTCGCCACGGTGAACGCGGGCGGCGGGAAGGTCGCGTCCGCCGCGTTTACGACGAACGGGACCCTGATCGTAGCGACCGTCGGCGACAGCGCCTCGGGTGCCACGATCGGCCTCTGGGTCACCGGGTCGAAGCTCGGCAGCTAACCAACCTGAATTTGTAGTGTTCATGTGCTTACCAGGTAAAGCGCGTGGAGCATCCCTTACATGCGGGCACGCACGGCTGGTTGGCTTGCCGGCGTTGGTCCGTGCGCGGTGGTTTGTCTGGCCTGGTCAGGGTGATGGGGGCATGCCTCCGAGCTTGATGCGTACGGTCCAGTTGCCTGAGTTGTCGGAGAAATCGCCGTCATTGACACCGAGGTAGAGCAATCCTGAGGTTGCGGTCACCAGGGTTGAGCTGCCCACTTCGAAGGGCGGACCGGTGCCGATTCTGCCGATCAGTGACCAGCACGCCAGGTTCGGCGCGGGGAAGCTCGCGCTTTGCCCTGGGTAGTTCACCGCAGGAGTGCATGAGGGGTCCCCGTCTGGGCCCTGTGGGTAGGACGGGTCGATGTAGACCTGGCCGGTGGCTGTGATGCCCAGGGCGTCACCGGCGTTGACCGTGACTCCGGTATCCGTCCATTCCTGGGTTCCTGGGATGGTGAGATCCGGCGTGGAGGTGCAGCCATAGCTTGACCAGGCTGAGGCCCCGACGGTGTTGAATGCTTGCACCCGGAAGCATTGGTAAGTGCCGGGTGTCACGGCGAAGGTGGCCGAGGTGGTCGGCCCGGTGGTCGCGGTCAGTGTCGCGCCGGGCTGGCAGGAGCCCACGGGGCAGCCGTTGTCGACGTTGAAGCCGGTCGCGTTAGCCGAGTTGCTGGCCCAGGTCACGTCGACCTTGTACTGGCCGACAGCGACCGCGACAACATTACTGGGCGTCGCGGGGGCCTCAGCGGCGGGTGGACTCCCAACCGGCGGTGAGTGGCTGGAAGAGGTTGCCGCTCCGGAGTGCTGCGGCGAGGCGGTCACTGACGGGGTGATGGGAGCCGGTGCGCCGCCAGAACCAGCCGCCGCGGGAGTGGCAGCGGGTGATGGCTCGAGTTGCTGCTGGGCGGTGGGCTGGACGCTGGATGTGCCCGCCGGCGGGAGCGCTGCAGGCTGCCCGCCGCCTGCCGCGCTGGCTGGCTGGGCTGGACCGGCGTGCAGGAGGCCAGCCGCCAGCAGGCAGGCGAAGGTTATGGTGATCAGGCCAGCGATGACCGGCAAGATCACACCTGCCCGCCGGTCCCGCTCACCGGACGTGATCCCGAGCAGACGGGCGATGCGCCGCCCTGTGCTTGGGTGAGAATCCAGCAAGTCCTGCCACCAGTAGCCCTCATGCGGTTCGCCCGCGATGCACAGCGACCGGGCGAAACGGCCACCGAGAGCCAAGGTGGTGTCCGCATCGCGAAGTTTGACCAAGGCCGCGGCCAGCATGTCCGGGCGGCCAGTGACCTGGGCGGCTAGGGCGTCGGCATGCCATTCCCGCTGCCGCACCAAGGCCATATGGAACAGGTAGGCAACCGATGACCAGGCCAGCCCGAACACAAACACCATGGCAGCGAACAGGTAGATCACCAGCATGAAGGCCAGGCGCAGTAGCCCGCCGGTGGGGTCATCGGTGTCGTCTTGGGTCTGCGCGGCAAACCCAGCCCCGATTCCCGCGATCACGGCCGCGGCCGCCGAGATAACCGCGCCAACTGTCAGGGCCCAGTTCAGCAGGCCCGCCGACATAGCGGCCAGCCGCGAATCCCGGCCCGCGATATGCCCGACCTCATGCGCGGCCACCGCCTCAAGCTCACTATCAGTGAGCTCATCCAGCAGTCCGCGGGTATAGGCCACCACCGCGTTGGTCCCCGCTCCAGTCGCCAGGGCATTCAGCGCATCGTCATCCAAGACGGCCACGGCCGGCACCGGGATGCCGTATTTCTCCGCAACCTTCCTGGTCACCCGCGCGGCCCGCTCATCGCTAACTCGCCCCGCTGCCCGCAGCCGCCCGGTGAAGGTATAGGCACGCACCACCCCAGCAGCTACGAACAGGGCCACCGCACCGGCCACATATAGCGCCGTCAGCGGGCGGTGGGTGAAGCCCACCGCCAGCAACGCGATCACCGCAGCGTTGGCAACAGCAGCCAGAACCAGCACCGCGCTGAGAATCCGGTTGTGATTGACCTGATCGCGAATCAGCTCAGCGGCAGATTCCGGCAGCCCAGAGTCCGCGGATAACACCATCGCTGACAACCCCCCAGCTCACTGACACCGGCCGGACCGACCCAGCACTGATCGTTCATGGACCGATATGGATGTATGACGCCCATAGGTGCGGGTGATCAGGATAGTGATCACGCAACCTTGTTACTGCGTGATGGATGGCTTCGGCGGCCTGGGCTGAACATGGGATCCCGTCGCGGCAGAGCGCCTGGTAAACAGTATCAGCGACTACGGGGGCAATCGGGTCGCTGATTCCCCAGAGACTTGCGATGACGTGCCGGTATCCCACCGCCTGGAAAGCGGCAGCGAGGTGGATCGCTTCGTCGGCCAGTTGTGGCACGCCAGTGGAGGTCTCGCATGCGGACAGGTAGGCGAGTTCACGGTCCGCCTGTTCGCGTTCTGCGATGGCGTCGACCGACAGGGGGCCATCGAAGAGCCAAAGCGAGCTGTCCACCGGGTTGTAATCATTCTGCCGTCCATGGCATGCGAAATGTACCCACCCATGGTCAGCCATAGCCTTGAGCACGTCTTCCCGGGTGGCATGTTCATTCGTCAACATGGTAACCGGTGTGATGTATTTGCTTATTCGTTCCAGTTCTGCGGCGACGAAAGGCAGCGGTGGCTGTCCCGGGGCATTTGACACACCTACCACGAGCGGGGGTTTAGTCCGCGGAGCGGACGGCTGTCGCGAGCGCACGAGCGCACCGAGGGTCGAGGTGTAGGAGGAGATGACCCGGTCAGCAACGGAGGCGTTCTCGGCGCTGCGGAGTCCCGCCGCATGTAGGGGGAGCATGGCGAAGGCACCTGCAGGACACCACCATAGGCGGCGGGCTCGCGACGTGTCCCGGTCTGTGGAGCCGAGCCGTTCAGTGATCTGCAGTGCCTTGAGAAGGGGGCAGGCAACCGCAGTCCAGAGCCATGCAAGCACATCAGCGAGCATGTCATCGACGTCGGTGAGCAGCTTAGCGGCGCGGGCGATCTGTTCATCGACATCAGCGTGAGCGCTGCGGGTGGCGACTCGGCCGAGTACCGCGAGCATGGCCTTTGCCCGGTCGACAACCTCATTATGGTTAACTGCCGGAAGCGGTATGACCAGCACGCTTTTACCATTAATCACCAGCACCTCGCTGCCATAGCTGCTGGTGTTCACGATCGCCACTGGGCCGTCGACTGCCGCTTGGCGGAGCTTCCTGAACGGCACCGGGGCGAGAAAGTCCGCAAAGCCAGGTAGCCGCCGTGCTTGGGCAACCAGGAGATCCCACCGCTCGGTGAGCCGTCGGCGCTGCGCAGGGGTTGGCCCGGATGATGCCCCTCCGCTGAAGAGGTCGCGGTGCCGTCCAGTGGAGTCCAGAGCCCGTCGGGTGTCCTCGATCGCCTTGTGCAGTTCCGGGGCACGTGCGGCGAGGCGGTTGGTTTCGGTGCGCAGGTCCAGTTGCTGCGTCCACAGCACCGATCGGCCGTGTTCGAGGAGTTCGATCGCCCGCTCCGGTTCCTGATTCCGGATTGCCCAGGCCGCCGCATCGCTGGCAATCCCCTGCCAGCGGGCTAGATTCTCCTCTTGAGCTCCCCGCTCAAGCCCGCGCCAGGCCACGAGGGGGAGTAGTGACACACCATAACCGAAACCGTCGGCAGCGTTGGCGGCGTCCTTCTCCGCGGCAGCCAGGCGGCCCCAGGCAATTGCGGCCGCGAGGCGGTCCTGCGACGCGCCGGTCTCCGATCTCGCGGCGTTGGCCCAGGCGCTGATCGCCGCGGTGAAGTCCGCGATCTCGCGGGTTCGCCGGAATCTTGCCTCAAGAGCGTTGCCGAGATTGGTCATGTGCGGGCACCAGTTGTAATGTTCCTCCGGTGTCGCATCAACGGCTTCCTGGGCGGCCGTGACGGCCTCGTCGAGGTCTTGAGGGCGCTCTCGCATCCGGAGGACTATCCCCAGGTTGTTTAGGTAGCTGGCCCGGTCTGGATGACCCTCGGGGGTAAGTTCCACCGATGCGCGGGCTGTCTCGATCATCTCGGCCAGATCGGAATCACGCTGACCGGGGGTCAACGTCCCCAAGGCCGAGGCGGTCACGACCCGGAACCGCAGCGCGGCCACCAGGTTGTTCTGGTACGTGGCTTTGTCGTGGTGATCACTGGATGCGGCGGTGACAGCCTCCCGTGCGATCTGGACGATCTTCGTGACGTCGCCGGGTTTCACCCGAAGGACGGCCCGGGTGAGCAGTGCCTGCCCGAGGTTGTAGAGTCGGCCCGCTCGTTCTGGGCGCCCGGCGGGTGTCGCCTTGACAACGAGCCGGCTGAGGTATTCCGCGTCTTCGATGTCATCCTCCTCTAGCGTTTCTTCGAAACGCAGTAGCAGGACGCCGCTCAGATTCGACTGGATCACCAGGGTCTCGTCGGGTGACGCAATGGCTAGCGCTTCCCGGTTCAGTGCAACCGCATCGTCTAGATCGGCGAGTCGGCCGGTGGCTTGGAAGCTGATCCGCAGAGTATTGGCGAGGTTGGCCAGGGACTTACACCGCCCGGCGGAGGCCTGGTATTCGGGCCCTGTTGCGGCACGTCCGGCTGTGATGGCTTCTGTGAGATCGGCATTGTCTCCGAAGAGTTCGTATCGGGTCTGGAGGGCAATTCCCAGATGTGCCAGGGCCCGGCCGTGAAGTTCGTGGGCGTGGGGGGTGATGCGGACGGCCTCCCGTGCGGCAGCGGCGGCCTCGTCAGCCTCCTCCATGTTCCTGGTGATCTCCGCGCGCCGGATGAGAGCGCCACTCAGGTTGATCAGGATTCCAGCGCGCGGTGCCTGCTGATCGCAGCGGAGGCCGTCCAGGCCCTGCTGCCACGCCGCGATTCCCCGGCGGAGCAGATCCGCGTTCCCGGTGTTCTCGAAGTGGGTCATCAGCGCCGCGGCTTGCGCGTTCAGCGCCGCGACGTTGAGCATGTCCAACTCCTGCGCGCTCTCCGGCACCATCGTGCGTAGCGGTGGGGGCACGAGGCGGGGGTCGATTCGCCCGGCCACGGCGAGCCAAGCTGCCATTTGGTCTTCGTCCCACCGGTCCTTGCCGGGGGGGAGCGCTCGCCATCGGTGCATGTGGAATGCCGCCAAGAGCATGACCGCTTCGGCATCGCAGGTGTACCGAGAGCCGACCAGGGCCGCAAGCTGGCGCGCTTCATCGAGCGCCTCCGGATCGAGAACCGCCTGCGGTCCGGTCCGCAGGCAGCTTTCGATCCGGGAGGCCAGTGTCGCGATGAGCTCGTCACGACTGCGCCGTGATTCAGCGCCGTCCGTCATGTCCGCGCCTGCCAGATCTCCCACGCTTGCGCGCCGGGCAGCTAGGTCACCGTCACCGGCTCGTCTCGGCGAAGGCTCGCGCCACACCG
This sequence comes from Streptosporangiaceae bacterium, assembly GCA_035308365.1. GTDB lineage: Bacteria > Actinomycetota > Actinomycetes > Streptosporangiales > Streptosporangiaceae > PALSA-505. The sequence goes on along the minus strand of DATGGU010000171.1, from coordinate 8,805 downwards.
ACCTGCTGGCATCGCATGAGCACAGCCCTGTGCTCGTTGAGCGCGGTTTCAGCCTCAGATCGCGTCAGCCCCCGTAACGCCCCTGCCGGATCCGTGAGCATGACGTCGATCAACTCGGCTCCGACATTGATCAACTCCGGGTGTGCGTTGAGAACGCGGCGTGAATCATCCCAGGTAGACGCCATCAGGAAGCGCATCATCGCTCTCATTGTCTGCTCGGGTGGTGTCATGGTTGTCCCCCCTGGTTAGTTCGGGCGATAGCCGGTGTCTGTCATGGTCGCCCGCCGGGCGGCCTCAAGCATGACGCCGTTTTCTACCGATTTTCTTCCGCGGTGAGCGCCCAGGATCCCGGCTGACCGGCCGCCTTCGACGAAGCGACCTGCTTGCGCCCATCATGGATAAGTGCGCGGATCTTTAGTAGCCATGCGCCTCCTGGTTGCGATCGGTGCGATCGGTCTTGTGGCCGCCATTCCGCTTGCCATCGCCGGTTCCCGCCCGTCGATGGACGCGACCAGCAAGGTGCTCGGGCTGGCGGGCGCAGTGGCCGGGCTGATCGCCGTCGCCGTCGCGCTCCGCCATAGTCCTCGCCCGGGCCGGGAACTGGCCGATTACAAGGCGGAGTTGCGGAACGCGGTCCGTTACCAGTGGCGGGCCGAGGAGGTGCGCCGTCGGCTGCACGACCCGATGCCCATCCCGGTGCGCTGGCGGGTCGCGTCGTCGACACTGGGCGTGCAGGATCATTGGGCCAACGTGACACTGGGCCGGGATAAGGCCAGCATCATGGCGGCTACCGGTACGATCGCCGATCTGGCGGAGGCCTTTTTGCGCCTGCCCTCGGGCCGATTAGTCATCATCGGTCCCCCCGGCGCCGGCAAGACGACGCTGGTTACCCGGTTGCTGTTGGACTTGATCAGTGATCACGGCTCGCCAGGCCCGGTCCCGGTCCTGCTAGCGATCACTTCGTGGGATCCACGGTCCCAGAATTTCCACGGCTGGCTCGCCGGGCGGCTCGGGATCGAGTACGCCGCGCTTTCCGCCGATGTCGGCGACGGGCGAAACCTCGCGACGGCGCTGGTCGAGAACGGGCACGTCATACCGGTACTCGACGGCCTGGACGAAATGCCGCTGGCGCTGCGTTCCTTGGCGATCCACCGGCTCAACGCTTCCTTGCACCTCGGTGAGCCACTGGTTCTGACCTGCCGCACCGCAGAGTATGTCAGCGCCGTGGCCGGGGCGGACGCGATCACCGCCGCTGGGGTCATCGAACTGCTGCCGCTGACACTCGATGACATCACCGGGTACCTTCCCAGGACGACCAGGCCGGGCCCCGATACGACAACCAAGTGGGATCCGGTGTTGGAGCAGCTACGGGCCCGCCCAGACGAGGCACGATCGCGGGAAATCGTCAAGGCCCTCAGCCCGCCGCTTATGACCAGCCTCGCCCGCGAAGCCTTCAGCGACACCAACGCGGATCCGGGCGTCCTGTTTACCGGGGAACGCTTCGCCCATGCCGAGGCGATCGCTTTCCACCTGCTCGATATGGCGGTGCCGGTGGCCTATCAGGCCCCTCACCCTGGGCCGGGGTCGTGGGAGCCGGCCCGCTCACGACGGTGGCTGGTGACTCTCGCCGGGCTCTTGGACCGGGCGGGCACATACGACCTGGCATGGTGGCGGCTGGTTGACTGGGCACCGCCTGCGGTTGCCGCCGTCGCGGGCGCCGCCGTCGGCGGCATCGCCCTGCTCGCCGTAACCCTGGCCAGCGGGCGCGGCGCCGTGGTCGTCGGCTTGCTCACCGGGCTGGGGGCGGTGGTCGGCGGGGTCGTCAGCCTCCGCCATAGCCCGGTGCCCACAACGCTGCGGTGGAGTATGGATGGGGCCGCGGCCCGGCTGCGCCGGTCGGTCCCGGGGCTGCGCCAACTGGTGCGGCTGACGGCACCAGTGGGCTGGCTGGCATGGATCGCGGGCACCGCCTTTCTGCTTGTCGTAGTAGGGGGCCGGGCTGGGTGGTTCGGTGCCGCCGGATGTGCCGCTGCAGTACTGCTGGTCCGGTTGCTAGATCTGTGGTTCGACGTCCCGGCCGAGGTAACGGCGGCGCCCAGCCCGGAAGCGCTCTTGCGCGCCGATCGCGCCACCGCCCTGTCGCGTGGGATGTTGCGTGCGTGCATTGTGGGTGGGACAGTGGCCGCTGTGGCCCGGCCCACTGTCGGGCTGGCCGTTGGCCTGTCGTTCCTGCTGGCCAGCATGGCGTTCACGGCATGGGGCCGGTTCACCGTGATCAGGTGCTGGTACGCGCTGCGCGGTCGGCTGCCCTGGCGGCTGGTGGTGTTCCTCGGCGATGCGGCCCAGCGGGGGGTGCTGCGGCGGATGGGAGCGGTCTACCAGTTCCGGCACGCGCGCCTACAGGACCGCCTTGCCCAGACCGATCACCCCGGGCCTGACCCGCAGCGCACCATAGCCGACCCCGTGAGCGGACTGCCTGTACCTGCGGCTACGGCCAGCCCCAGCCGGGCGGGCGAGATTGCCCCAGGCTCCGGTACGTTCGCTGATCTTGACTCGGCCACGTCGTTCACCCCCGAACCTGAATCCCCGGCGCTGGCTGCCTTCATACCGGAATCCGCAGCGCCAGCCCACCATGAGTATGAACGGGTGAGCCGCCGCCCCGGAAGCACCGATGATGTTGTGGTTATCTTGACCGCGCTGGAATTGGAGTACAGCGCTGTCCGCACCCACCTGATGGACTTGCGCCCGATCGGTCACCCGGCTGGAACGCTCTTCGAAGTCGGCTTGCTGGCCGGGTGCAAGCGGCCGATAGTGCTGTCGGCAGTAGGCGAAGGCAACCAGACGGCCGCCGTCGTGACCGAGCGGGCGACGGCTATGTTCGCGCCCCGGGCGCTCTTGTTCGTGGGCATCGCCGGCGCACTTGATGAGGACATCGCACTGGGAGATGTTGTCGTTGCGACCAGGGTTTATGCGTATCATGGTGGCCGCGATCAGCCTGGCGGCTTCAGGGTCCGTCCGCGCGCCTGGGATGCATCACATGAACTGGAGCAGCGGGCCAGGTACATAAGCCGGCTGGGCACTTGGCTGCCATCGGGCGCTGGCCATCAGCCATCGGTGCATTTCCGGCCTATAGCCGCCGGCGAGGTTGTGCTCGCTGCGGCGGATTCCGGTTATGCGAGTCTCATTGAACGGTACTACAGCGATGCGGCGGCGGTTGAGATGGAGGGCGCTGGGGTTGTCAGCGCTGCGCACCTCAACAGATCGCTTCCGGTCCTTGTCATCCGGGGCATCAGCGATCGCGCGAACGCGGAAAAAAAGGTAACGGATAAGGCAGGTTGGCAACACCGTGCCGCCGCCAACGCAGCGGCTTTCACGCTCAGCCTCGTGGCCAGCCTGCAGTAGAATCAGTCACTAATCGGGGATCCCCAGAGAATGTCCGTAACGGGGTGATTGTGCCGTGCTGAACGCCTTCGCGAGGATGCTGGAAGCGGTTGATGAAGCGACTGAGCGCGGTGACGCTGAGTCGGCCCGCCAGATGCTTCAGCAGGGCGAATCATTGGTGCGAAGTTCACTGGATCGGGCACTGGTCGATGTGCGATGGGCGTTTCTTCCTGGGTGGTCAGAGGTCGGAGATGCGGAGCTGGATAGGGCACTTTTGGTCCTGTCCGAATATGGGGAGGACGCGGAACTAGCGCGTGCGTACGGCGCGATAGGCAGCCTCCGGATGGATCGCGAGGATCCGGTGGGCGCTGCCGAGGTCTATCTACGGGCCGAGCAATCCTACGCGCGCTTGGGCGACCACAGTGGCATTCTGCGCAGTCGGCTTAACCGCAGCGCGGCAATCATGTCGGCCGGTCGGCTCCGCGAAGCGGCCACCCTGCTCGGCCAGATCGAGGAAGACGCGCGCCGCTCACGGCTGCCCGACCGGGACCTGATCCGCGCGCTGGCCGCAACGAACCTTGCGGCCGCCGCGCTGTCACTCCAGCAGACCGCCGAGGCCGACCTGGCGCTGAGACGCGCCCGGCGGCTTTACAGCGAGCTTGGCATGCCGCTCCGGGCCGCCACGGCAGTCTTCAACCAAGCGTTCCAGGCAAGCCATCTGGGGGACTTCGAGGTGGCCCTGATCCTCTACGGTGAAGCGGAGGAGCTGCTCCGGCAAGGTGGGGACCAGGCGGTGGCGATGATGGCCCGCCGTGGTCAGGGGGCAATGCTTGCCCGGCTGGGCAGGCGTGAGGAAGCCCTGACCGCCTACCGCGAGGCTCTCTCGTACTTCGACCGAGCTGGTCTGCTGCGGGAAGGGCTCCGGACGGCAACAGGCCTAGCCGCGCTCTATGCCGAGGCCGAGCCGGACCGGGCTGTGGCGTTGATAAGTGATCGTCTGACCGATCAGGTCCGCAGCGACCGGGCCAGCCAGCCCGATGTAGCTGAAGCCCTGCGCAACCTCGGAAACCTCGCCTCTGCCGCCGGGCATCGTGATGAGGCTTGGCGCGCCTACCAGGACGCGACGAAGATCTGGCGGGCTGCAGGTCGCCCCGCCGAGGTGGCCATGCTCCTGGCTAACCAGGCCGTGCTCGCTGACACCATGGGGCACAGCGACGACGCGGTCGAACTCGGCGAGTCCGCTCTCTCAGCATTTCGCGAGGCTGGGATGAGCGGCCTCGAGCTGGCACATGCCCAGGCGAACCTGGCGGTGGCCATTCGGCACGCTGCGGCACAGGGCGCCGGACAAGGCCAGGGTCGGCAGCGGGAGGCACTTGGACTGGCCCTCACTGCGGTCGCCGAGGTCGACAGGCACCGCTACGGCTTGGTCGCCGCAGAGCATCGGACCGGCATCTTGGACGACCGGGAGCGGACCGTCTATACCACGGCTGTTGACACCGCGCTGTGGTCTGGTGACCTGGACGCGCTCGCGGGTGTCATGGAGGCGGCCCGGGCTCACGGGATCCCCGACCCGGCACAACAAGGGCCGCCCGGTCTGTCCCGGTGGCTGCAGGGTATGCCCTTCGCGTTGCTCAATCCCGCAGAAGAGGGTGAGGCGATCCCGCCCCGGCAGCGGGTCACCCAGATCCGTCAGCGCTTCCAGCGACCCGGCGGCCGGGACACCTGGTGGGTCACCGGCTGGATCGACCGTCGCCTGATCACCGTCGCCGCACTGGGATCTGCTACTACGCTTGCCCACCGTCAGCCGTTGGATATCGATGCTTACCTGGCGCTGCAAGCATGCCTGGGCGTGACGTTCCGGGTGGACAAAGAGAACGCATCGCGGCGGCGCGGGTCTCTGCCGCATATCGTGCGATACCGGGCGGCGGTCGGGCCGTTGCTCGGCGATCCGGTGGTGGCCGCGGATAGTGCGCAATGGCTGTCGGAAGCTGAGCGCGCCGCCATCCGCGACCATCCGGTCACCGTCATGGCCAACGAACTGGGGGAGACAGGACTTTTGTGGCGCCTCGCCCAGCAGGTTCTACCCGAAGCGCTCCGCTCAGCCTTGCTCGATCGTGTCACGAGCGGCGACCGGGCCACACTGGAAGTGGCCCCGATAGGCCTGATCGGCCATGTCCCCTGGGGGCTGCTGCCACTGCGCGAGCCCGCAGACCGTGAAGATGTCTCGACACCGAGGGTGTTCGACGCAGCCGACATTGTGTACACGCCACCCGTGTCCTTCCTCCTCGCGACTGGGCGGTCACGTCCGAACAGCGACGGCGCAGGCACGATGGTGGTGGCTGACCCCTTGAGTGATCTCCCGCATGCTCGGGCCCACGCCCGGCCAGGTGCCCGGATACTTGGCGGTGCCTGGCTGGGTGACCCGGCGCGCCTCGCCACCCGGGCACGGCTGCTCGACGCACTCGCCAGGGGCCCCAGACCGGCTGTGGTCGTCATTGCGGCACATGTCGATCGGTCTGGTTCCGAGGACCTGGCCGATGCTGCGATCCTTCTAGCGGCCGAAGATGGAGGCGAAGACCCGTTGACGGCCCGGACGATATATCGGGAGATGAAAGGCAGTCCGTCGACGTGCCTGCTGTTCGGCTGTGAGTCACTGGGCATTGCAACCGGCTACGAGTGGACCGGCCTGGCGATGGCCATGCTCTGGGCAGGTACCCGGCAAGTGACGGGAGCGCTGTGGCCGACTCTCGACGACCCGGCGACGACAGCGTGCGAAAGGCGGCTCGTCGATGCGATGGTGGCAGATCCCTGGGGCGGCTACGCGACATATCTGGCTGACTCGGCCCAGGCCTGGCGCCAGAACCCGGGCCTGCCAGAGAACCGGCCATATCGGTGGGCCGGCTACGGCCTGGTCCGCGGCCAGTCCTGGCTGCCGCGAGGTGTTACCTGCCACGGCCCCGGCAACTGACGCCCCAGTCGGTCCGAAGGATGCTGCGGGACCGGCCGCTACTACTGGCGCCATACCTCCTCATTGGCCTGCCTTGCCGTGCCCATATGACAACCACAAAGGAGAATGCGGTGTCCAGAGACACCTACGTGGGTCTCCTCTACGACGGGGCATTCCATGATGTAGCACCGGTCGTGACCGCAATCACCGGCAGTCCCGCGGTGGTGGCCAGTCCGTTGACTGCGCTCCGCGAAGGTAGACCCGCTGGAATGCTGCACCTAGTCGCAGACGACGATGGGAGAAACGAGCTCGCGCCCGACCAGGCTGCAGAACTGTCCGCCGTTCTCGAACGTGTCCGGCCGGATGTCTTGTTGCTTGACTCCTGCTACTCCCGGACCGAAGCGCAGGCGCTCACGATGCGGGTACCACACGTCATCGGCCTGCCGGGCCGGATGGGCCGGGAGAACGCCAACGCGTTCCTGGCGCGCTGGTATCAGGACTACCGGGCAGGCCAGGCGGTTCTAACCGCTTTCGAAGCCGCCTTCGACGCGATTCCTGGACGTGACCTGCCCGAATTGCTCCGTCCCGAATACCACGGCCAGGATGAGGATCGCAGCCATTTCCGCAGCCCACGGACGAGCTCATGCACCGACGTCACGGTGTGGTATGGGACAAACCGCCTGCCCGCTGACAACGGGAACTCCGAGCCGTACGGCACGCATATTGATGATCGGTTGCATCTGGGGTTGTGCGTAGTCAGGGTCCCCGACCGTGCCCCATACGGCCGCCAGGGGAGGAACCTGCTGCGCCCGCACGCGGCCGGGCTCACTGGCGAGTACACATTGGTAGGTCACCAGAACCTCGAGCCGGGCCGCTACTGGGACGACCTGGCCAGGGTGCTGGATGGCGCGCCGTTCAGCCGCAGAGACGCGGTGGTGCACATCCGCGGGTACCGGTGCCTGTTCCGCGAGGCCGCTGTGGCATCTGCCCAGTTGCACGTGGACCTGAAGGTCCGTGGTATCAGCGCCTTCTACAGCTTCCCCTCCCGCGGAACCAGGTCCGGCTACTGGGCCGACGATGAAGCGGCACAGCACGCGGAACGGTACCTCTATGACTACCTGCGCGCGCTAGCCCTCAGCCGGAACATCGCCAAGGTTCACGTGATCGCCTACAGCATGGGAAACCGCCCATTGCTGCGGGTAGCTATGCGCGCGGCCCAGCATGCCAGCGAATCGGACCGGCTCCACCTTGGGCAGGTGGCACTCGTGGGGGCCGACGTTCCCCAGCACTTCTTTCGCAACGAGGCCGCGTGCTTCCGGGAGATAGCTGAAGGAGTGACGCTCTACGTTTCTTCCCGCGACATGGCTCTAAAGGGATCGGAGTTGTTTCACCTCACCCCTCGGGTCGGCCAGGTGCCCCCGCTGACCATCGTCGATGGCATCACCACGATCGATGTGAGCGACATCGATATGTCGTTGCTAGGCCACGGGTACTTCGAACGGGCCCACGCCGTGCTCAATGATCTGCACGCGTTGCTGGCCAGCGGGCTCGAGCCAGCGGACCGGACTCGGCTCATAGAGCAACATACCGAGGATGGCCGATCCTACTGGGCATTCCGGGCTTAACGGCCAGCCGCATCTCCGGCCGCTCACCGGGTGTCTCGTCAAGGGTCCGAGGCAGATATTTGAGTGGGGACAGCAGGAAGGTATGGCAGCCAGGTGTGTTGCCGCCCGGCGGGCGCTAGGTTATAGCGATGAAACCGGTGCTGCGCAGGATGGACGCGGCGACGTACGTCAAGGACATCGAGGCCTCGCGTGCGTTTTACGAACTGCTGGGCTTTGCCGAGGTGCGGTCCGGCCGGGGCCCTTCCTCGGCGTGGTCGGCCTTGCGGAATGGCCGGGATACGGTGTTGCTGACGGCGACCTGGCCGCCACTGCCGGTTCCGAGGTTTCCGCTGCTGTTCTACTTCTTCTTCGAAGACCTCGACGCGCTCCTGAACGGGCTCGGCGATGCTGGGCTCAAGCCCGTCCGCCTCGGTCACCCGCCGCACGCGCCGGGCGGCGAGGCGAAAGTCACCGATCCGGACGGCAACACGATCCTGCTCGGCCAGGAAGCGCGGTCACCAGGTCAGCCGCCGGGCCAGGAAGAAGACGAGCAGGACTGGTTCTCCATCCTGAAGGAGGCAGCGGCCCTGGTGCAGGCGCGTGGCGGCACGACAGCTCACTGCGAGATCAGCCGAACCGGGAAGTCATGCTCGCAGCGGGCTGAGATCAAGCGTGCGGATCCGGCGGGCCACTCGGCGTGGGTGTGCATGACCCACGCGGACGAAATCTTGATGACGGTGCCCGGTGCCTTCATCGCCAGCCAGGACGAGGGGCTCGCCGCATTCCTGGCCCACGGCTGACCGCGCCGTCCCAGCGCGATTCGCGCCGGAGTGCCACCACGCGGATGGCACATGCCCACTCGCCAGAGGATGC
>DATGGU010000170.1:0-12996 GCA_035308365.1 Streptosporangiaceae bacterium | reverse complement strand
GGCCCGGTCTCGCACTGGAAGAGCATCGATGACCCCAACGGCATCGGCTCCACCGTCGTCAACGGCATCAACAAGGCCGGTGACCTGGTCGGCTTCTACACCGACGCCGCAGGCAACACCGACGGCTTCCTGGCCACCCCGGCCGTCACCGTGACCAAGAACCTCACTCTCATGTCGATGCCGTCCGGCAGCGCCACCTTCGGCACGGACGGCTCGGGCGACCTGACCGTCACACCAAACATGATCGGGCTCACTCCCGGCTCGGCCCACACGGTGCAGCTCGTCTCCAGCGGCGGCTCGGTCGTGGCCTCGTTCGGCACCCTGACCGCCAACGGCGCCGGCCAGGCCGGCGCAACCCTGGACAGCAGCTACACCGGCAGCGTTCCCCCTGGGAGCATGCTGGTGGTCCGGAACGGCAGCCAGGGCGGCCCGGTCGGCAACGAGCCCATCGCCCAGAGCGCGTCGCTCAGCGGCGGCAGCGGCCCGGTCACCCTCACCGCCGTCGAGGTCACATCAACGGGCACGAACTACGGCACCCCGTCGGGAACGGCCAGCGTCACCTACAACCCGGGCGCCCAGACGCTGACCGTCACGGTGAACGCCAGCGGCCTGACCCCGGGCAAGCACGCCGCGCACGTCCACTTCGGCAGCTGCCAGAGCCAGGGCGGCGTGGCGTACATGCTGATGGACTACACCGCCAACAGCCAGGGCAAGGTCGTCAACGAGACCCGCACCCTGTCGTCGGTCACCACGCCGATCCCGCCCAGCGGCTGGTACCTGAACCTGCACCAGGGCAACAGCAGCAACATCCTGAAGAACGGCATGCCGACCATCAACTTCCGGCCGCTGCTCTGCGCCAACGTGTAACCCGCATTCCTACTACTGGCTGGCCGCCCTGTCACGCCGGTTCCGGCAGGGCGGCCAGCCTTTTCAGATTTGACGACTTCCCCACCCCCAGAGGTGACTGCGATGAGCGACGTCGCGATCCGGGCGAGGGCACACACTCCCCGCATCCGCCTGGCCGTGCCGTCATCCCGGCGGACCCTGCAGGCCGCCTGCTTCTGGCCGTCTTCCGGTACCAGTAGCCTCTAACTGGTCACAACAGGAGGGACACGCCGTGATCGTTGCATTCTCGGTGACTCCGCTTGGCATCGGCGAAAGCGTGGGTGAGGTCGTGGCGGACGCCGTCCGCGTGGTCAGGGAGAGCGGCCTGCCGAATCGCACCGACGCGATGTTCACCACCATCGAGGGTGACTGGGACGATGTGATGGGCGTGGTCAGGCAGGCGGTCGACGCGGTGGCCGCAAAGGCCCCCCGGGTCAGCGTGGTCTTGAAAGCGGACATCCGCCCCGGCGTCACCGATGGCCTCACCGCGAAGGTGGCGGCCATCGAGCACTACATCGGGCAGGCCGGCGAATGACTGACCATGGAGGATCGTGTGCCGATTCTTGATCGTTTGACCGAGGCCGATGGCGTCGCTCCCGGCCCTGGGTACTCGCACGCCGTGGCGGTGTCCGGGCGGCTGGCCTTCGTCTCGGGTCAGGTGGCTCTGGACACCGATGGCCAGCTCGCCGGCGACGGCGACGTGCGGGCCCAGGCGGACCAGGCGCTGCGCAACCTGCACGCCATCCTCACCGCGCTCGGTGCGGACTGGCCGGACGTGGTCCGGTTCGGCTGGTATGTGCTCGACGCCAGCCAGGTGCAGGCGATCAGGGACGCCCGCGACGAGCAGATCCGCCCGGCCCTGGGCGATCGCCCCAACCCGGCCAGCACCCTGGTCCAGGTCGCGTCCCTGTTCCGCCCCGGCTTCCTGGTGGAGGTCGACGCAGTGGTGGCGCTGCCGGACTGACCGGTCAGGTGGACCAGCGCAGCGGCAGGGACTCGACGCCGTAGATGCCCTCGACGCCGCCGAGCACCTCGGGGCCGCCCGCGGTCAGGCCCGGCATCCTTGGCGCCAGGAACGTCAGGGCCTCTTCCAGCTCGGCCCTGGCCAGGTTCGCGCCCAGGCAGAAGTGCGGGCCGGCGCCAAAGGTCAGCAGGCGGCCGTCCCGTTCGGCGGTGATGTCGAAGTCCTCGCCGCCATCCTGCTCCCGGTTGGCCCGCTCGGCGCAGACGGCGACGATCGTTCCGGCCGGGAACGTCACGCCCCGGTGGGTCACGTCTTCCAGGCAGATCCGCGCGGTGAACGGCGTGATCGGCTCGGCCCGCAGCACTTCCTCGACCGCGCGGCCCACCAGCTCAGGGCGTGATCCTAGCAGCTCCCATTGTGACGGGTGGGCGGCGAACAGCCGCATGGCGTGGCCGAGCTGCGACTGGGTGGTGTCGATCCCGCCGGCGATGACGTTGAGCACCAGGTTCACGCATTCGGCGTGGGAGAGCCGGTCACCGGCTTCCTCGGCGGCCAGCAGCGACGTGAGCAGGTCGTCTCCCGGAGATGACCGGCGCTCGGTCAGCAGCGCCTCGACGTAGGCGTAGACCTCCGTGGTCGCCCGCTCTATCTCCGGCACCTGGCTGGTCAGCGCCCTGATGTCGAACTGCTTCTGCACCCAGCTCGACCAGTCGTGCAACCGGGGCGCGTCGCCGGTGGGCGCGCCGAGCACGGTGGCGATCGTCAGCGCCGGGTACGGCTTGGCGATGGCGGCGACGAACTCACACGACCGCGACCCCGGCGGCATGGCGTCCCAGAGCTGGGCCAGGAAGCCCCGCATCACCGGCCGCCAGCGGTCCGCCGCTCGCGGTGTGAAGGCGGGGCCGACCAGGGCGCGCAGCCGCCGGTGCTGGTCGCCCTGCTGGTTCAGGATGTTCGCGTCGATCTGCTCGCGCAGCGGGCCCGCCGTCACGCCGAACAGGCCGGCGATCTGCCGCCCGGGGAATGCCGTGGCCCGCGACCGCAGGAAGAACTCGCCGGACTCGCGGTCGAGCACGATGAACGCCAGCGGGGACTTGGCCAGCCAGGACAGCTCACCGTCGGCGGCCAGCTTGGCGAGCGCCAGGTGGTAGGCGTCACCCGCCAGCTCGGCCGAGCCGAGGTCGAGCTCGGTCAGGTCAAGGTCGGACACCATCGTCATCCGGTCACCGTCCAGCTAGCCAGGGATCCGGGCCCGTTCTGTGATCATGCACGGTGCCAGCCGTCAACGGCAACCAGCCGCGCTTGCGCGGGACGCCTCCTTGCAGTAGGTTCAAAGTACTTTGAAAATCAAAGCTGAAATCTTACGGAAGAGCCCGGCCTGACTGTGGCCGCGGGCCGGTTCGGCTCATTCATACGGAATAGGCCGGCCTGACTGCTGGGTCTGGACGGGTTCGGCTCATTCGTACGGGACAGGCCGGCCTGACTGCGGCCGGGAACGGGGAACCAGGGATGACGGGGACGGGACAGCCACCCAATGGAATGACGCGGCCCGGCGGCGAGGGGGAAATGTCGCCACAGGAGGCGCTGGCGCTGGTCGAGAAGCAGCGCCACGAGGTTGCCGGGCGTCTGATGGTGGACATCGAGTTGATCCTCGGTGCGTGGGGGGTCGCGTGGCTGGTTGGCTTCGGCGCCGCCTACCTGTCCTACGGCCGCCATGCCACCGTGCCCGGCTGGCTGGCCACGGTCTTGCTCACGGTGGTGAACCTGGGCGCCGCCGCGCTGACCTTCGGCCAGAGCGCCCGCCGTGGCGCTGGCATCGAAGGGCCGTCGCGGGAGGTCATGTCCATGTACATGTGGGCGTGGCCGCTGGCTCTGGCCGGGGTCTTCGCGGTGGATTCGGCGCTGGCGCGCGACGGGCTCCCGGTCCGGCTGGACTCGCTGCTGTGGTCCGGCACCGCAGCGTGCACCGTCGGCGTGCTCTACCTGGCGGGCGGCATGCTGTTCCGGGACCGGGTGCACTACGGCCTGGGCATCTGGATGCTGATTACCGGGGCAGCCAGCGTGTTCGCCGGGCCGCCGGGCAACTTCGCCGTGCTGGCGCTGGCCGGCGGTGGCGGGTTCCTGGTGGCGGCCGGATGGTACGCCTGGGCCGGCAGGCGGCCGGCCCGGTGACCCAGGACCGGGTGCTGCCCGAGCTCGATCCGGTGATCCATTCCCAGCCACGGCTGCGGGTGACGGTCGCCCTGGCCGCCCTCGGCGACGGGGACAGGATCACCTTCCCCCGGCTGCAGGAGCTGGTCGGCATGACATCCGGGAACCTGGCCACGCACCTGCGCAAGCTCGAGGACGCCGGCTACATCACGATCACCAAGACCTATCGCAGGCGCACCCCGGTCAGCTACGTCGAGCTGACCCGCACCGGCCAGCGGGCGCTGGAGGACTACACCGCCGCGCTCCGTCTCCTGCTCGCCCCGCCCGGCGGGCAGGCACACGAGAAACAGGGAGAACCAGGGTCATGACCGCCGTCAGCGTGAAGAACCTGCGCAAGACCTACGGTCGGGTGCGGGCCGTGGGTGACGTGAGCTTCACCGTCGATACGGGTGAGGTGTTCGCCCTGCTCGGCCCCAACGGGGCGGGCAAGACAACGACGATCGAGATACTCGAAGGCTTCCGCGACGCCGACCGCGGCGCGGTCGAGGTGCTCGGCGTGGATCCCGCCAACCGCCGGACGCAGCGATGGCTGCGCTCCCGGATGGGCATCGTGCTACAGGAACTCGCGGTCGAGCCGTTCCTGTCGGTGCGCCAGGTGCTCACCCGCAACGCCGGGTACTACCCGCACCCCCGTCCGGTCGACGAGGTGCTGGACATGGTGGGCCTGTCGGAGAAGGCCGGGGCCCGGGTCAAGACCCTGTCCGGCGGCCAGCAGCGCCGCCTGGACGTCGGTCTCGGCATCGTCGGCCAGCCCGAGCTGCTCTTCCTCGACGAGCCGACGACCGGGCTCGACCCGGCCGGCCGCCGGGCGACCTGGGAGCTGATCAAGCGGCTTGGTTCGGAGGGAACGACGGTGATCCTCACCAGTCACTACATGGACGAGGTCGAGGCCCTGGCCAGCCGGGTGGCGGTGATGGCGGGCGGCCAGATCGTGGCGTCGGGCACCCCGGACGCCATCGGCGGCCGGGACGCCGGCGTGGCCACCATCCGGTTCCGGCTGCCCGCGGATGTGCCGCCCGAAAGCCTGCCGGTACCCGGCCAGCGGGTCAACGGCGGTGAGATCGAGATCCGCACCGAGGACGAGCTCGCCGTGCTGCACACGCTGACCGGCTGGGCGCTCGGCCGGAAGGTCGCCCTGTCCGGGCTGACCGTCCGCCGGGTCACGCTCGAAGACATCTATCTCAGCCTGACCCGAAGCGGCGACGACGAGGGGATCCGGCCATGACAAGCTCCCGGCTGGCCAGACCAGGCCAGACCCAGCCATACGGACAGGCAGCCCGAGTCCGGCCGCTGGCCGGCCTGCGCCTGGTCGCCCGTCAGGTCCATTACGAGCAGCTCACGTTCTGGCTCAACCCGGTCGGGGCGGTCTTCACGGTCGGCTTCTCGCTGGTGTTCCTGGTCCTGCTCGGCGCGATCGCGGGCTCCTCGCGGATCAGCTTCCTGGGCCATATCAAGCTGATCCAGTACTACGTGCCCGGCTTCGTGGCCTACGGCGTCATGTCCGCCTGCTTCAACACGCTGACCATGGTCCTGGTCAACCGGCGGGAATCCGGGCTGCTCAAGCGGCTCAGGCTGAGCCCGCTGCCCACCTGGGCCCTGCTCGGCGCGATCTTCGTGAGCACCCTGCTGATCGCCTTTGCCGAGGTGATCATCATGCTCGCGGTCGGCAGGCTGGCATTCGGCGTCACCCTGCCCAGCAACATCGGCGCCTTCGTGCTCGCCGTCGTGGTTGGCGGGATCAGCTTCACCGCCATGGGGGCCGCGATGAGCACGGTGATCCCCAATCAGGACGCCGCCGGGCCGGTGACCGGCATCGTCTTCTTCATCCTGCTGTTCCTGTCCGGTCTGTGGTTCCCCATCCAGTCAGGGTCCTGGCTGGCGAAGTTCTCCGCCTACTTCCCCATCCGGCGCTTCATCACCGCCGTCTTCGCCCCCTTCGACCCGGTGAAGGGCGCGTCCCCGTGGGCCTGGCACGACCTGCTGGTCATCGCCGTCTGGGGCGCCGCCAGCGGTGTCATCGCCGTCTGGCGGTTCGAATGGTCACCACGCCGGGCCTAGACTCCTTACCGACATGGCTGTTCAAATAGCGCCCAGCATCCTCTCGGCCGACTTCGCCCGGCTGGCCGACGAGGCGGAGTCCGTCGCGGCCGTGGCCGACTGGCTGCACGTGGACGTCATGGACTACCACTTCGTGCCCAACCTCACGCTGGGCCTGCCCGTGGTCGAATCGCTGCTGAAGCACACCAGCCTGCCCCTCGACTGCCACCTGATGATCGAGGACCCGGACCGCTGGGCCCCGGAGTACGCCCGGGCCGGGGCCGGGAACGTCACGGTCCACGCCGAGGCCGCCCGCGCCCCGGTGCGGACGCTGCGCGAGATCAGGGCGGCCGGCGCGCGGGCCGGCCTGGGGATCAACCCGGGCACCGCCATCGAGCCGTATGTGGACCTGCTGCCCGAGGTCGACATGCTGCTGCTGATGACGGTCGAGCCCGGCTTCGGCGGCCAGCACTTCCTCGACATGGTGCTGCCCAAACTCCGCCGCACCCGCGAACTGATCACCAGGCATGGCGGCTCGATCTGGCTCCAGGTGGACGGCGGCGTCAGCGACGACACGATCGAACTGTGCGCCGAGGCCGGCGCCGACGTCTTCGTGGCCGGCTCGGCCGTCTACGAGGCTGACGACCGGCACGCCGTGGTGCAGGCCCTCCGCCAGCAGGCCGAGCAGGCCACCGCACACGCGTCCTGGGCTCGCTGACCCTGCGCCGGCGCCAGGCTAAGCTAACCTCGCGATTCCAGTCAGACCGGGAGAGAACCTCATGCCGGGACCCGATATCAGGGAACTGAACGCCCAGGCGGTCAGGGCGAGTGCCGAGATCGTCTCCCACGTGACCACCGGCGACCTGAGCAAGCCGACGCCGTGTGCGGGCTGGAACCTCAGCGAGCTGCTCGCGCACATGACCGTCCAGCACTACGGGTTCGCGGCGGCCGCCAGGGGGAACGGCGCCGACCCCGTGGTCTGGCAGACCCCGGCGCCCGGTGACGACCCGGTGGCCGCCTACGCGGAGGCCGTCGGCGTGGTGCTGGCGGCGTTCGCCGAGGACGGGGTGACCGAGCGGCAGTTCGCGCTGCCCGAGATCTCCACCGAGATGACCTTCCCCGGCAGGCGCGCCATCGGCTTCCACCTGGTCGACTACGTGGTGCATGGCTGGGATGTCGCGCGGTCGGTCGGGCTGCCGGTCAGTCTGGACCCGAGCGTGCTGGCGATCGCGCTCAAGGTCGCCGAGGCGGTGCCCACCGGCGCGGCCAGGCTGGCGCCCAACGCGGCGTTCGCGCCGGTCATCGAGCCGCCTGCGGGGGCTGACCGGCTGGACCGGCTGGACCGGATCCTCATGCTGCTGGGCCGGTCGCCGTCCTGGCCGGATTGATACGGCACCCTGGGACACATAGCCGGAATACCGGGCATGGCACACTGGTTACCTGAGCTAGCGCGTACTCCGGGGTCGGTGAAACTCCGAGCCGGCGGTTATAGTCCGCGACCCGGCTGCGGTGCCCAGGCACGCAGCGGCCGGCTGACCCGGTGGAATTCCGGGACCGACGGTTAAAGCCCGGATGGGAGGAGGCACGCGAGCGGTCCTGACGGACCGTGCTCACGCGTTCGCGCGTGGGCGGTATGTCCCCCGGAGTGCCGTGGCGTGACCGGCCAGGAGAGGGGACAGCGGATGTACACCGGGATCGTCGAAGAGCTTGGCGAGGTTGTCGGCGTCGAGCGGCTCGCCGGCGCCGCGCGGATCACCGTACGCGGGCCACTGGTCACCAGCGACGCCAGCCCCGGCGACTCGCTGTCCATCAACGGGGTCTGTCTCACCGTCACCGGTACCCAGGACGGCACGTTTACCGCCGACGTCATGCTGGAGACGCTGAACCGTTCCGCCCTGGGCGGCCTGGGGCCGGGCAGCCCGGTCAACCTGGAGCGCCCGATGCGCCTGGACGGCAGGCTCGGCGGCCACATGGTCCAGGGGCACGTGGACGGCACCGGCGTCATCGTGTCCCGCAGCCCGGGCGAGCGCTGGGACGTCGTGCGCATATCCCTTCCCCCGGGCCTGGCCAGGTACGTCGTGGAGAAGGGTTCCATCAGCGTGGACGGGATCAGCCTGACCGTCGTCGCCACCGGCGAGGGCCCGCCGTGGTTCGAGGTGAGCCTGATCCCGGAGACGCTCAGCCGGACCACGCTCGGCCGCAAGCAGCCAGGTGACCCGGTCAACCTCGAGGTCGACGTGATCGCAAAGTACGTGGAGAAGCTGCTGGGCGCGAACGGAGGGCAGCGGTCATGACCCAGGCCCCGGCCGAAGCCGGCAGCGTCCGGCTCGACAGCGTCGAACGGGCGATCGCGGACATCGCGGCTGGGCGGCCGGCCGTCGTGGTGGACGACGCGGACCGGGAGAACGAGGGCGACATCATCTTCGCGGCCACCAAGGCCACCACCGAACTGCTCGCCTTCATGATCCGCTATACCAGCGGGGTCATCTGCGTCCCGATGCCGGGCAAGGAGCTGGACCGGTTGCAGATCCCGCTGATGACCAGCCAGAACAACGAGCGGATGCGGACCGCGTTCACGGTCAGCGTGGACGCCAGGGACGGCGTGACCACCGGCATCTCCGCCGCCGACCGGGCCAGGACGGTCCGGGTCCTGGTGGACTCCGCGACCGAACCGTACGAGCTGGTCCGCCCCGGCCACATCTTCCCGTTGCGCTACACCGACGGCGGCGTGCTGCGCCGCCCCGGTCACACCGAGGCCGCGGTCGACCTGGCCAGGCTGGCCGGGCTGCCCGAGGTAGGGGTGCTGGCCGAGGTGGTCAACGACGACGGCTCGATGGCCCGGCTGCCGGCCCTGCGCAGGTTCGCCGACGAACACGACCTCGCGCTGATCTCGATTTCCCAGCTCATCGAGTACCGGCGGCACACCGAACGGATGGTCCGCCGGGTCACTCAGACCCGGCTGCCCAACGCCTACGGCGAGTGGCAGGCCTACGGGTACCTCAACTCCGTTGACGGCACCGAGCACGTCGCCCTGGTCCTTGGCGACCTGGGCGACGGCGAGCAGGTGCTCACCCGGGTCCACTCCGAATGCCTCACCGGCGACGTGTTCGGCTCCCGTCGCTGCGACTGCGGCGCCCAGCTCGCCGCCGCCATGGCCGCCATCGCCAGCGAGGGCCGCGGCGCCGTGCTCTACCTGCGCGGGCATGAGGGCCGCGGCATCGGCCTGCTGAGCAAGCTGCAGGCCTACAACCTGCAGGACGCCGGCGCGGACACCGTGGACGCCAATCTCGAGCTGGGCCTGCCCGCCGACGCCCGTGAGTACTCCACCGGCGCCCAGATGCTCGCCGACCTCGGAGTCCGCTCGATCCGGCTGCTCACCAACAACCCGGCCAAGGTCAGCGGGCTGAGCGGTTTCGGCATCGAGGTGGCCGGCCGCCTGCCGCTGCCCGTCCTCGTCACCGAGGAAAACCGCCGGTACCTCACCGCGAAAAGGGACCGGCTGGGGCACCAGATTGATGATCTTTATGACGAGGGCTCTCTTACGGTTGAATCCGGCCACTCGCTCACCGCACCGATGCGCACTGATACCAGGCCAGACCTGGTCGCGGTGAACCCCAATGGGCAGGAAAACACAGTGAACCTGGAGACCCGGTGAGCGGCGAGGGCAGCCCGGGTGCGGGCACGGTGGACGCCACCGGGCTGACCCTGGCGATCGCGGCCACCCGCTGGCATGCCGAGATCACCGACTCGCTCACCGCCCGGGCGGTGGCCGCCGCCCAGGCCTGCGGGGTCGAGCACCCGCTCGTGGTCCGGGTGACCGGCGCGGTCGAGCTGCCCGTGGTCGCCGCCGAACTGGCCCGGCGCTACGACGCGGTCGTCTGCCTCGGCGCGGTGATCCGCGGTGGCACCCCGCACTTCGAGTACGTCTGCGACGCGGTGACCGCCGGGCTGACCCGGGCCGCCCTGGACGCCGGGACCCCGGTCGGCAACGGCGTGCTCACCTGTGACACCCTGGAACAGGCCCGCGACCGGTCTGGTCTGCCGGGCTCCGCCGAGGACAAGGGATGGGAGGCCGCCGTGGCCGCGCTCGACACAGCGCTCGTGCTCCGCTCCATCCGCGTATCCCGACATACGGCGCCGAGCCCGAGCGCCCACTAGGCGCAGGGAAGTTCAGCTTTCGCCTCGCCGGGGAACATGCCGCGGATTCCCGGCGGGCCGCGTGCGCCGAACACCGGCAATCCGGGGCATGTCCCCAGCGCGCTCCCACGCGCACTCAAATTCGCAAAGACGTTCATGGCCGCTGTTGTCCAGACTGCGCCGTAATGAAGAAAAGAGTTTTATCTTGCTATCTCTTGTGCTGCCGAAGGGGTCACTGGAGCGAGCCACACTGGATCTGTTCGATGCGGCCGATCTGACCGTGCGGCGGTCGTCTGACCGGGACTATCACGCGTCGATCGATGATCCACGGATCGACCGGGTGCGGTTCCTGCGGCCGCAGGAGATTCCGTCGTATCTGGAGCGGGGGCTGTTCGACCTGGGGATCACGGGGCGGGACTGGATTACCGAGACCGAGGCGGACGTCGTTTCGCTGGGCGAGCTGCAGTACTCGAAGGCAACGTCGCGGCCGGTGCAGGTGGTGCTGGCGGTGCCGGATGGGGCGCCGTGGCAGTCGGTGACCGACCTGCCGGACGGCGTCCGGATCTCGACCGAGTTTCCGTCGCTCACCAGGCGGTTCCTGGACTCGCACGGGGTCAAGGCGATGGTGGTGCCATCCTACGGGGCGACCGAGGCCAAGGTCCCTGACATCGTGGACGCGATCGTGGACCTGACCGAGACCGGGTCCTCGCTGCGGCGCAATGGGCTGCGGATTCTGGACACGGTGATCACCAGCTATACCGAGCTGGTGGCCAGTCACCAGGCTTACCGGGACGCCGGCAAGCGGGCGGCCATGGAGGATATCGCGCTGCTGCTGCGCGGCGCGATCAACGCCCGGGGCCACGTGCTGCTCAAACTGAACGTTCCGGCGCAGCGGCTGCGGGCGGTGACCGAGATGCTGCCCGCGATGTCTTCTCCGACGATCACCGCGCTGGCCAGCAACGAGATGAACGCGGTGGAGACGGTCGTGCCCAAGGCCGGGGTCAATACCCTGATCCCGGCGCTGAAGGCGGCCGGTGCCAGGGACATCCTGGAGATCCCGATCTCTAAGATCGTCGAGTGATCACCCCGGCCCAGGGCGGCAGCACGCCGTCCGGAGCCGGCTGGCCGCTGGTCGCGATCAGGATCTCGCCCAGTGGCCCGGGCAGGGTGACCGGGTCGCTGGTGAAGTTGGCGGCGACGGTCAGGGCGCCCGACCGGTAGATCCATGTGCCGGACGGGCTGGGCTTGTGTTCGTAGGAGGCGATCCGGCCGGCGAACTCGGCGCGGCGCAGGGCGAGCAGGTCCCGGCAGAAACGCAACGTTGAGGCCGGGTCCGCGCGCTCGGTCTCGACATTGCGCCTGGTGTGCTCGCCGAGGGGGAGCCAGGGCTTGACGCCGTCGCCGGTGAAGCCGCCGAGGGCGGAGGAATCCCAGGGCATGGGGGTCCTGGCGCGGTCGCGGCCGTCGCCGCCGACGCCGGTGGGGGTCATCGGGTCGCGGCGCAGCTCGGGCGGGACGTCGGTGTCCACCATGGCGATCTCGTCGCCGTAGTAGAGCACGAACGTGCCGGGCAGCGTGGCCAGGATCATCAGCGCGAGCCGTGCCTTGCGCGGGTCGCCGCCGCACCAGCGGGTGGGATACCGGCTCACGTCGTGGTTGGAGGCGGTCCACACCGGGCATTCCCCGGCCGGCAGCTTCGCCAGGGTCTGCGCCACCACGCCGGCCAGGCCGCCGGCGGTGAACGGCGCGAACACGAACGGGAAGTTGAACGTGAGCTGCAGCTCGTCACCGTTGCCGTGGAAGCCCGCCATCGCGCTGAGGTCGGGTCCCCAGGTCTCGCCCAGCAGCAGCCTGGGCGGCGTGTAGCTTTCGGCGATGGACCGCCAGTCCCGGAACACCCGGTGCGACTCCGGGCGGTTCGCGCTGTACTTCTGGCGCAGCCCCCAGCGGCCGTGCAGCCGGTCGGACTGCCCGGACGGCGGGTCGTCACGCAACTCGGCGTCCTTGTACAGTCCCTGGGCCACGTCGATCCGGAAGCCGGCGACGCCGCGATCGAACCAGAACCGCACGATCCGGCGGAACTCCTCGTGCACCGCCGGGTTCCACCAGTTCAGGTCCGGCTGGCCCGGCAGATAGTTGTGCAGGTAGTACTGGCCGCTCCGTTCGTCGAACGCCCAGGCCGTGGCCCCGGTCGCGTCCAGCCAGTTGTTCGGCGGCCCGCCGCCCGGGGCGGGATCCGCCCACACGTAGTAGTCCCGGTGCGGCGCCTGCGGGTCACCACTCGCCTCGGCGAACCACGGGTGAGCGCTGCTGGTGTGGTTGGGCACCAGGTCCAGCAGCACCCGCATGCCCAGCCGCCCGGCCTCGGCGATCAGCGTGTCCAGATCCTCCAGCGTGCCAAGCTCGGGATGAACGTCCAGGTAGTCCGAGACGTCGTAGCCCCAGTCGTGGTCCGGCGACGGCATCGTGGGCGACAGCCAGATGCCATCCACGCCCAGCCAGTCCAGATACTCCAGCCGTGCGGTCACCCCGGGGATATCTCCATACCCGTCGCCGTTGGTGTCCTGCAGGGACCGGACGTAGACCTGATACAACGTGGCGCCGTGCCACCACCGTGATTCCGTCACTGGCATCCCATCCGCTCGCTAAGCCGACCGGTCACAGGCTCAAGCACTGTAGCCGCACCTCGCCGCCCCCATCCAGCCCGCCCCGGAGCCCCGCCCCGGAGCCCCGCCCCGGAGCCCCGCCCCGGAGCCCCGCCC
>DATGGU010000169.1:0-5926 GCA_035308365.1 Streptosporangiaceae bacterium | reverse complement strand
CCTGGTCGGCTCATCGCCGTTCGTGATTCCAAGGACCCTGACGGGCCGAAGCTTCTAGTCCCATCGGCGCAGTGGCAGATGTTCACCACCAGCATCAAGGCATAGACCGCCTCACGAACTGGTGATTGTCTGTTTCGCGCTGACGGTGAACGTGGCGCTCACAGTGTGGCCTTGGCCCTGGTGTCTGTTAGCCTGAACATCCCGGACTTCAGCGAGACCGGGCCCCAGGCCGGACCGTCCAGGTAGTAGCGGCGGAGGCCGTGCTCACGCCGACAATGGCGGCGAGGGCATCCACAGGAACCGGCATCACGCCGTCGTGCTTACCGGTTACCCGCCCGGCTGCCTCTCTTCAGCAGCTTGGCTGACATGTACTCCCGACTAGGAGTCAATCGGCTGGCCGTACGGTCCCCAGCGCGACCTGAAATACTCGATGATCTTGCTGGCCTGAGCGTGGTTTACCTCGACTAGATCATCTTCCAGATCGCCATGCTCCCACTCGACGATCGCGGGGGAGAAAGCCCAGCTAAAGTCTTTCCTGATTCCTTCATCGGTAAAGGCACCGTCGTCGAATTCCAACCGCCGGACCAGCCCGTATGGGTTGTCGATCGTCCGATCGCCGCCGATGACCGCGTAATACGTGATCTTGTCCGGCATCTAGAAGGGGTCCTTCCTGAGGTCTGGAATGCCCGCAGAACCTTCGGGCACCGGAATCCACGATGACACGTCTCGCTGGAAGGTCTTCAGTGCACTCCGCTCGTCGTCAGATGTTAGCGGATTGCGGATGCGCTCGTAGGCCTCGTGCGTGACCTCCTGCTTGGCGTGATAGCTTTCCCGCGTATGGAACTGGACCTCAAAACGATTCCCCTCAGGAGTCGTCCACCGAGTATTGATACCTTTGTATTCGGGATCTTCCCAGTGGTTTTGTGCATAAAATAGCGAATACCCGCTCTCGGTCAGGCGCTCGCTGACATCCTTATATCCACCGACGTAGTTCTCATGGCTGAATCGTACCGTGTACCGGATAGCATCGCTGATTTCTAGCATGGCCTCTTCGGGAGCCATGTCGGGTCTCCGCTGCAAATTTTCGGCCACCTTCTCCTTGAGCCGGTCTTCGCCCTTGTAGCGGAACTCCAGGCCTACGAGTTCACCGCCGAACGCTGACTTCCGGGCCACCTCGCCAAGGTCTGCGGTCACGCGGGGCTCGGCGGCCTGGACGCGATCGATGGCCTCCTTGGAGCGGGCGTTGTCCTGCGGGCTGAGCAGCAGGTTGCTGTCGCTGCGCCAGGATCCCGGCGGATCATGTGAGCGGTCCACCGTGGCGGCCGGTTGCTCGTGCTTCGGCCATTCGCGCTCGTGTTCGGCCCACTTGCGCTCGAAGTGCGGTACCTCGGTCCAGTAGCTGCGGTGCCGGCCCTCCGGCCGGCCCGGAGTGTCGGACTGCGGTGCTCCGGTTGGCTCGGCGGCCAAGTTGTCCGCTGTGCCCGGCTTCTGCGTGGCGGCCTCATCGGGGAAGGGCAGTTCAAGGCTGCGCAGGCTCCGGGCCGGTGGGCGACGGCTGCCGTCCGCCAGGTATGGCGAACTCGGATGGCCAGGTGGCAGTGACTCTAACGCCCGCATCCGGCGTTCGTCACCGGGGGACAGCCGCAGCCGGTCAACGGCGGCAGGCTCGCCGGCGTGAGCGCGCGAGTCCCGGACATCCCGGTGAGCTTGATGATCTGGCGGTTGATCTGGGACGGCCGGATGATCGCGTGGCCCAGGCACGGATAGACCCCTTCCCCCGTCAGTTTGTTACAACACGGCATCTTAGGCAAAGCCGCGTGCGCGGGGGAGGTGCTCATACATCCAGTGCTCGAAGCTCCGCCCGGGCCTGCTCCACCGTGCGAAGGATGCGGCCGGCGTTGCTGGCTTTGGCCAGGGCGGCCGCCTCGTCAAGGATGGCCACCGCATCGTCACGGCGCTCCTGAGCGGCCGCGATATAGGCCAATCCGATCAGGTTCGCGGCCACGCCAGGCAACAGATTGATCTCGCGCCGGAGCTGCGTCGATTGTTCCAACCGCTCGCGGGCCAGGTCAAACTCCCCGCCAGCATGGGCCGCTATGCCCAGGTGCCGTAGCGCCTCAGACATCGTGAGCTTGTCATCGGCCTGCGCCGCGAGCTCGTAAGAATGGTTCAAATATGGCGCAGCAGCCGCATTGTCCCGCCGGACCACCTGGTGAAAGCACCCGATCCAGAAGAGCGATTCACCCTCGCCCCGCACGTCCCCGAGCGCACGGTACAGCTCCGCCGCCCGCTCGAACAGCGGCAGCTCCGCCGGGTCCTCCGCAGCCGTCCCGGCATCCCGCTCCTGAAGAAACCGCGCGTGAACGATCCGGCCCCGGGCCAGCGCCAGATCGGCCTCAACCCCGTCCAGTTCCCGATCCGCACCGGACAGCCCAGCCGAATCCCCGCCGAACACGGCATCCTGGTAACACTGCCAAGCTCGCTCGATCCGCTCGTCCACGACCCGGCAGTTTAACGTCCCGGGGAGCAGCCGAGCCGGCCACAATCGGTCAGCCCTGCACCACCACGGTCACCCGGTAGCTCTGGATCACACCGCACTGTGCCACGCCCGCGGGCGTCGGAGAGCCACTCGACGACGAGCACAGCGCCCGCGTCGATGAGATGACTGCCGTCCCCGGCGTGGCCGCCACGAAGGACGCCGCCGTCTCGCCGAGCATCAGTGCCAGCCGTCCGTTGGCCGCAGGCTTCAGCGACTCAGAGCTGGACCGGATCGGCTTCCACATCTGGGTGGGCGTCCCCCGGAGGAAGACGAACAGGGTCGTCCCCTTCTGCACAATGTAGATTTTGCCGTTCTGCGCGGCGCTGAGCGTCACGTTCTTGCCGCTGACCGGCACGCCGCCCGAAGGGCTCGATGATGCTGCGGCGGCGGGTGAAGAGCTGCCACCCGCGCCGGCCGCGCCACTCGCGTTAGCGCCAGTGTGGCCACAACCGGCGATGACTGCCATCGTGCCCAGGATCGCGGCGACGGACATCTGTACGGTACGCACGGTCTGCCTCTTCTCTCCGTCTCAGCGTTTCATCTCGGGTGACTTAGACGCACCCGGGGGCGTTCCTGGTTCCGTGGTCACGCACGGTATCAGTTCCGCCATCACCGTGCGTCCATCGGAATTCGATTTATTCATATCTGGTTAGGTTTTGGGTTCCTCATTGGCGCCCCGGCTTCCATGGTGTACGTAATTGCGCTGTCGCGTGACTCACTCCCGGTAACCGGCTCACCCGGCGACCACTGATAGCAACCGAAAACCAGGACTGTCCAGCCGGGGGGCCCAAGTCGCTGATCTTATGTACGCATTATTCCAGCTTTCTACGCATTTGTCGTAGTTACGAAATGTAATGCCCGTTGACGCCCCATTGGTGCGTCGTTATTTTACGTGCAGGCACGGTCACCCCGCGTGCCTCTCTTGCGCCCTGACCAGGGGCGTGGACCCACAGTGCAGTGGAGGGAGCAGGATGAAACGTACCCCCATCCGGCGGCTGGTCGCTGGCGGCACCGTCTTCGCCGCAGTGGCTCTGGTTGCCGGAATGCAGGCCGGCGCGAGCGCGCAGGCCGCCGTCGGTAGTCACCCGACGGTGAAAAACCCCTATTCGCCTGCCTATAACCATCCCTACCGCCACGGAGTCACCCCCACGATCTCGCGGCTGAAGGAGATGCGGGCGTGGGCACACAACCACCCCGGCGTGGTGCCGGCGGCCTCGGCCAACGACCTCAATTATGGCGGCGGCATCGACGGTATCGGCGTCACCACCGGCCACGAGAAGGTCTACCTCGTGTTCTACGGCTCCCAGTGGGGCACCCAGGGCACCAACAGCAACGGTGACGTCACCTTGTCTGGCGACCCGTCAGGCTTGGCACCCTACCTGCAAGAGTTCATGAAGGGCCTGGGGACCGGGAATGAACTGTGGTCCGGCGTCATGACGCAATACTGCGACGGCGTCGCGACCGGCGCTCAGACATGCCCGGCCAGCAACACCGAACATGTCGCCTATCCCACTGGCGGCGCGCTCGCAGGTGTCTGGGTTGATGAGAGCACTGCGTCGCCGCAGACGGCCACCGGTCACCAGCTCGGCGTCGAGGCGGTCAACGCGGCGGCCCACTTCGGCAACACCACCGCCGCCCTCAACCGGGACGCCCAGTACGTGATCATCTCGCCGACGGGCACCGACCCGGACAACTACCAGACGCAGGGCTTCTGCGCCTGGCACGACTACAACGGCGACAGCAGCCTCTCCGGTGGCGCTGTCTCCTCGCCTTATGGCGACATCGCGTTCACCAACCTGCCCTACATCCCCGACGCCGGAACCTCCTGCGGGCAGAACTTCGTCAACAGCAACGGCCCACTTGACGGCGTCTCCATCGTCGAAGGCCACGAATATGCCGAGACGGTCACCGACCAGAACCCGGCCGGTGGATACACGGACTCCAGCGGCGCCGAGAACGGCGACAAGTGCGCCTGGATCACCCCCGGCACCAGCGGCGGCTCGTTCGACCTCTCGCTGACCACCGGCACCTTCGCCGTCCAGACCACATGGGCCAACGACGGCTCGGGAGGCAGCGGCGCCTGTGAGGGCAGCCACGCCATCGTCACCAACCCGGGCGGCAACACCGTCACGGTGTCCAACCCCGGTAACCAGACCGGCACGGTCGGCACGGCGGTCAGCCTGCAGATGAGCGCCACCGACTCGCAGTCCGGCCAGACCTTCACCTGGAGCGCCAGTGGCCTCCCGGCGGGCCTGTCCATCAACTCCAGCAGCGGCCTGATCTCGGGCACCCCCACCACGGCGGGCAGCAGCAACGTGACCGTCACGGCCACCGACACCACCGGCGCCCACGGCAGCGCGAGCTTCACGTGGACGATCAACCCGCAGAGCGGCAACACCGTCACCGTGTCCAACCCCGGTAACCAGACCGGCACCGTCGGCACGGCGGTCAGCCTGCAGATGCACGCCACCGACTCCCAGTCCGGCCAGACCTTCACCTGGAGCGCCAGTGGCCTCCCGGCGGGCCTGTCCATCAACTCCAGCAGTGGCCTGATCTCCGGCACCCCGACCACCGCAAACACCTACAACGTCACGGTCACCGCGACCGACACCACCGGCGCGCGCGGGTCGGCCAGCTTCACCTGGACGATCAGCTCCAGCGGCGGCTGCACCAACCACACCCAGTTGCTCGGCAACCCGGGCTTCGAGACCGGCTCGGCGGCACCGTGGACATCCACCGCCGGGGTGATCAACCCCAACGGCGCCGGCGAGACCGCGCACAGCGGTAACTGGTATGCCTGGCTCGACGGTTATGGCTTCACCCACACCGACACGCTCGCGCAGACCATCACGATCCCGTCCGGGTGCAGCGCAACGACGTTCAGCTTCTGGCTGCACATCGACACGGCCGAGACGACCACCACCACCGCCTACGACACCCTCAAGGTGCAGGTGCTCAACACCTCGGGCACCGTGCTCTCCACGCTGGCGACGTTCTCCAACCTCAACCACATCAGCGGGTACCTGCAGCACTCGTACTCGGTGGGTGCCTTCGCCGGCCAGACCATCACCCTGAAGTTCACCGGCTCCGAGGACTCCTCGTTGCAGACCTCGTTCGTCGTGGACGACACGGCGGTCGTCCCCAACTAATCCGCCCCCGCCCGCTCCGCGGGCACTGACAGTAAACGGCCCCCGGCCGGACGGCACCTGCCGTCCGGCCGGGGTTTGCCATATCTCGGGGGTGTTACGGGGTGGCCAGGAAGCCGTCGGTGTTGCCTGCGGCGTCGGTGTAGAAGCCGACCAGGTCACCGGCCTTGTTGATGCCGTTGACGACGGTGGAGCCGATGCCGTTGGGGTCATCGATGCTCTTCCAGTGCGAGACCGGGCC
>DATGGU010000168.1:0-15756 GCA_035308365.1 Streptosporangiaceae bacterium | reverse complement strand
CAAGACCGCGAAGTACACCATCGAGCGCCCGCTCCATCTCGGCGCCGCCCTGGCCGGCGACGACACCCTGATGGCGGGGTACACCGCCTACGGTATGCCGCTCGGCGCAGCCTTCCAGCTCCGCGACGACGTCCTGGGCGTGTTCGGCGATCCGGCCGAGACCGGCAAGCCCGCCGGCGACGACATCCGCGAGGGCAAGCGGACCGTGCTGACCGCCATCGCGCGGGAAAAGGCGGCCACCGCCCAGGCAGCGGCTATTGACCGCCTGCTCGGCAACCCAGCGATCGACGACGCCGGCATAGCCGAGTTCCGCGAACTGCTGACCGGCACCGGCGCGCTGGCCGAATGCGAGACGATGATCGACCGCTACACGGCCGAAGCGCTCACCGTCCTGGACCGCCTCCCGGCGCCTCCGGAGGCCAAAACCGCCCTCGCCGACCTCGCCATAGCCGCCACCGCCCGCCGGCTCTGAGAACGCCAAGCCGAGACTGGCTGACGGTCATCTCCCGGGAACCGCGCGACCCCATCCGCCCACCAAACCCCATCACGGCACACCAGAACCGGCTGAAGCCCTTTTCCCGAGTTCACGCGCGACCCCAGCCGCCCACCACACCCCATCACGGCACACCAGAACCGGCTGAGGCCCTTCTCCCGAATTCACCCGCGGGCCCACCGCCCGCAGACACCGCCATCACATCCCGCTGCGGCGCGCTGGAACCATTTTACGAGTTTCTGATCGGAATTATTTGTTTAAATTTGACGGTGTCACTTGGACAACTGGCCTGGTGAATCCCGTTCCATGGCTGCCGGGCGGCGGCCATCCTCGCTGGTGCGCCGCTCCGCCGGTGTTCAGACGTTGTATGCACTGGTTGCCATCGGACGCGAGCCTGATTACCGCCTGGTGAAGACCGCGTGGATGGTGATCGTGTTGTGCATCGAGGCCATGCCCAACTGGTTCCAGGTCAGGCCGTAGTCGGCCCGGTTGACCTTGAGCTCGGCGTCCAGCCAGACTTCGTCGCCATCGAAGGCGGAGACGCTGGCGCCGAAGGTGACCGGCCGGGTGCGGTCGCGGACGGTCAGGGAGCCGGTGACCGTGACACCCGTGCTGGCCGGCCTGATCTGGTCGACCGTGAAGGTGATGCTGGGGTGGTTGCCGGCGTCGAAGAAGTCGGCCGAGCGCAGGTGCGTGTCGCGCTTGGCGAGCTTCGTGTCGATAGACCCGGCGACCACCGTGAGGGTGCCGCTCACCGTACCGTCAGGAGCGACCGTGCCGGAACCGCTGACCTCGCGGAATACGCCCTTGACCGGGGCCATGCCCCATATGCTCCTGGACTTGAGCTGGATCTCGGACCTGGTCGCGTCCAGCGTCCAGGAACCGCCCAGTTTCCCGTCCTCCAGCAGGGCTTGCACAGCGGGTGCGGCGAGTTGTCCCGACGGCGTCATGTCATCCCTCCGTGGCTTCTACTTCATTCGTAAATTAAAACTATTTTGATATCCGAACAATATATACTGCAGCCGATGCTGTCAAAGGAGGGGCATGGCCGACCAGCAGGGCGGATCGCAGCACTCGGCGCTGTGCCTGCGGCTGATGCAGTTGTTCCCGCGCGTCTCCCGGGGGATGCGGCGCTGGCAGGATCGCGGCGCCCCGGCCGCGCCCACACCGCTCGGGCCACGGCATGTGGCCGCGCTCGAGCAGCTTCGCGAGGGCCCGGTCACCGTCAGCGAGCTGGCCTCACGGCTGGGGTTGACGCTGCCCACCGTCAGCGGCGTGCTGGCGGATCTGGGCCGGGCTGGCTTCGTGGACAGACACTCCGACCCTGCCGACCGGCGGCGGACGATCGTGCAGATCACCCCGGAGAAGAGCGGCGTGATCGGCGAATGGCTGGACGGCGCCGCCAGCCCCATGGCCCGCGTGCTGGACAAGCTCGCCCCGGCCGAGCAGGAAGCCTTCTTCAAGGCCATGAACATGCTGGAAACCGAGTTGCACGGCCAGGACCCGCAGCCCTGACCCACCGCCCGGGCCGCCGCTCGTCGGCCATGCGACGGCGGGCCGTACTGAGCAGCCGACCGGTTGGCATCCCGCCGAAGCCGCGAAAACACGGCGATGATCATGAAACTAGGCACAGAGCTGGGCGATCACCCGGCGGACGCCGATGTTGAAAGGGTTTCTCAGCTGACGCCGGCCAGGCGGGAAGTGATCAGGGCCCGTTCGGCCGGGCTGCTGACCAGTTCCAGGGCGCGGCGGTCGGCGTCGGCCGCCTCGGTGATGCGGCCCAGCTCCCGGAGCAGTTCGGCCCGGGTCGCATGGAACAGGTGGTAACGCGCCAGCACATCCCGCAGCGGCTCGGCCTGCTGGAGCGCGGCCTGCGGGCCGTCGGTGAAGGCCACGGCGATGAGACGGTTGAGCCGGATCACCGGGGTGTCCTCGTGGCGGAGTAGCAGGTCGTAGAGCGTGACGATCTGCGGCCAGTCGGTCGCTTCCCACCTTGGCGCTTCGGCGTGCACGGCGAGGACCGCCGCCTGGATCTGGTAAGGGCCGGGCTTGTGCATGCCCGCCGCGCGGCGCAGTACCCGGATGGCATCCGCGATCGCGACCGTATCCCAGCTTTCCCGGTCCTGGTCACGCAGCCGCACTATGTTGCCATCGGCATCGAACCTGGCCCTGGACCTGGCCAGGTGCATGCGCATCAGGGCGAGCAACCCCAGCGGTTCGGGCTCGCGCGGCATGAGCCGGGTGAGCAACCCGGTCAGTTCCTCGGCTTCCTCTTCCAGCCAGCGCCGCTCCGGCACATCGGAATGGCTGCTCAGATACCCCTCGTTGAACATCAGGTAGAGCACGGCCAGCACCGCGGGCAGCCGCTCGGCCAGCCGGTCATCGTCGGGCAGGCAGTATGGAATCCGCGCCGCGGCCACCTTCCGTTTGGCCCGCGTGATCCGCTGCGAAACCGTCGCCTCGGTGGTCAGAAACGCGCTGGCGATCTCGTGCGTCGTCAGGCCGGCCACTGCCCGCAACGTCAGCGTGATCTGCGCGTCCACGCTCAGCGCCGGATGACAGCAAAGAAACAGCAGCCGCAGCCTTTCATCCGGCTCCGCCTGCGGCACCTCCCGCAGCGGATCGGCGGCGATGATCGCCAGCTTCTCGCGCCCCCTGGCCTCCCTCCGCAACCGGTCGATGGCCCGGTTCCTCGCCGTCGTCTGCAGCCAGGCGGCAGGCCGCTCCGGCACTCCCTCGACCGGCCACCGCGCCACCGCCTCCACCAGCGCGTCCTGCACGGCCTCCTCGGCCACGTCAAAATCCCCCAGCGCCCGGGTCAGCGCGCCAACCACCCTCCCCACCTCATGCCGAAACGAAGCCTCAACCCACCCCCGCACCCCATCACTCATGTCGTCACCCACCCTCGTCTATCCACATGCTCCACCCGCACAACGTTCGCTGAACCAGCGGTAACCGCCGCGACCAGGTCTGCCCTCCCCCACCCCGATCTGGCCGGGCTCACCATCTTGCCCGAATACCGCGTTCGATCGCACACAGTGAAGCGGGGGCACATGACCGGATGCCAGCCGTCCGGCAACGCCGGCAGGCAGGCAGCCGGGCATGTGCTCCCGGGGCCTATCTATTGCGGGTCAGCGCGCTTTGCCGACCACGAAAACGTCTAGCCCATTTCCACGACTGGGCGAATCTCGACCACCCCGCCCCACGGCCAATCCTTGGCCAGCTCGATCGCCTCGTCCAGGTCCTTAACCTCCACTACTCCGTACCCCCCGATCGACTCCTTCGACTCGATGAACGGCCCGTCCACGATCGTCACGTTCCCGTGGTCGTGCCGCACCGTCGTCGCCGTCCCCGGCCCCTGGAGCTGCTGTCCCTCCAGGATTTTCCCGGCCGACGCCTGCTCCTCCCACCACTTCATGATCGTGCCGGACAGCTCGTTGACCTCGGCCTCCGAGCGTCCCTGGGTCTCGGCGGTGTCCACGAACAGCAGTACGTACTTCATGAGCCTTCCTTTCACCGGACTTGCTTGTACCCATACGACGAACGGCGCCTCCCGGAACCCGACACCCGCGACCACGATTTATTCAGAACCGGCCGTTCGGCCTATCGGGAGATTTTCGCTACACAGAGTTACCACTTGGTAGCCAACTGCACGTTTAAATGAATTGTTCATATGAAATGTCCATATGAACGTGCAAACGACATTGCATCGGCACCGTTCCCTGGAAATAATGAACACGCGATGACGTCTGCTGCCGCCCTGGCCTCTTGCCCAGCCGAGTCACAGTCACCGGCTGTCACCGGTTGTCCGCTGAATCCTTCTCCGGAGGCGGCCAGCAGAGCGCGATCCTTCACCCGGCGCACCCTCGCGTCATGGAACCTGGACGCGCTGAGCGCCGACGCCGAAATCATAGTCAGCGAACTGCTCGCCAACGCGGTCAGGCATGGCTGGACGGACCATGCGCAAGCCGGCTCGCGGGACACGGCGGCCGGGCTGTGGCTCTGGCTGCTCAAGGGCACCGACTCGTTCATGTGCGTGGTCACCGACCCGAGCGACCTGCCTCCGGCCTTCCGGCAGCCCGATCTGGGCTGCGAGGACGGCAGGGGCCTGCACGTGGTCCACTCGCTCAGCGACCACTGGGGATGGAGCCCATTCGGCAGCCGGGGCAAGGCCGTCTGGGCGATCCTGCTCTTCGACGCGGGCAGCCCGGACTCACTGCAGGCCTGAGTATCGCGGTGACCTCTGGGCGCGAGCCCGCGAGGTCGTCCCGCCCGCCACGGCGGGCCGGGTCAGAAGGCCAGTGCCTGGGCCCGGCGGTTGACTTCGGTGCGGCGATGCTGGGCTATCGCCTTGATCGGCGTCCCAGGCAGCGTCTCGTCGTCGGTAAACAGCCAGCGCAATGCCTCCGGCTCGTCGAAGCCGCAGTCACACAGCAAGGTCAGGGTGCCGTGCAGGCCCTTGACGATCTGACTGCCGTCGAAGAACGCGGCGGGCACGGCCAGCGTGCCGTCGGGGCGCTGAACCGCGATCAGCTTGCGGTCGCGCAGCAGTTGCCGGACCCGGCCGATGGAGATGCCGAGGCGGGCAGCAACGTCGGGGAGTGGGAGCCATTCGCCGACCAGAGCGTCGGCCACGGCGTCGATCTGTGCCACGCTCCGAATGTCCCACAGGTTAAGCCCGTCCAAACACTCATGGGCCCTGCGAGTGTTATGCAAACCTCCTGGGTGTTCCTGCTGGCCACACGCTGAACGGGCTTGAATAACACTCTGGCGACATCACGGATCGGCACCCCCGGATCGGCCAGCCTGCCGACGTCCACGGTAGCCCCGGCCGCGATCACCCGGCGGCCCTGCACCAGGTCGCGGGGACGGTCCACGGTGAGCAGCGCGACCAGGCGCCGATCTTCCAGCCAGCAGGCGGCCCAGTCCGGCCCGGCCGGGTCGCCGCGCCACACCATCGTGTCCGCGTCGCCGTGGTGGCCGATGTACTGCAGCATCCGGCCGAACTGCTCCGACCAGAAGTACGGTACCGGGTCGTAGATCTCGTTCCCGCCGAGCAGATTGGCGGCGGCGACCTCGGGCGCGTGCAGAGCGACGTCCCAGTGCTCGAAGCGCAGCCTGCGGCCGTACCGGCGGGAGACGAACGAGGCGCAGTCCCCCACCGCGTACACGCCGGGAACCGAGGTCCGCAGGCCCTCGTCGGCGGCCACACCGCGATCCAGTTCGACTCTGGACCCGGCCAGCCAGCCGACCGCCGGGCGGACGCCGACCGCGGTGACCACCACGTCCGCGGCCAGCCAGCCGCCGCCGGCCAGGGCGAGCCCACCGGGTTGCACGGACTCGACGGCCTGGTTCAACAGCAGTTCCACCCCGGCGGCGGCATACCACGGGGCGGTCTGCGCGCCCACCTCGGCGCCGACCGCGACCGCGAGCGGCGTGGCCGCCGCGTCGAGCACGGTGACCCGGGCGCCCAGCGACGCGGCCGCGGTGGCCAGCTCGGCGCCGATCCAGCCGGCCCCGGCGATGACCAGCTTGACCCCGGGGCGCAGTAGGGCACGCAGCTCCAGCGCCTCGCCGATGGAGCGCAGTACCCGCTGCCTGCCCTCGCCGGGCAGCCTGACCGGCGTAGCGCCGGTGGCGATGACCAGGCGGTCGAACGGGTGGCTGTTCTGGTCGGTGCGCAGCACCCCGTCCTCGAGAGCGGTCGCGGTCTCCCCGGCCCTGAAGTCGGCCTCCAGCTTGGCGAAGTCGGCGCGCAGCGAGGTGTCGCTGAGCTCGCCGGTCATCACCTTCTTGGACAGCGGCGGCCGATCGTAGGGCGGCGTCTTCTCGGCGCCGACCAGCGTGATCGCGCCCCGGTAACCCCGCGCGCGAAGCTCCTCGATGGTCCGCAGGCCCGCGAGACCAGCACCGACGACAACGACCCTGTCCATGCTCACCGGATTGTGGCAGGAATCCGCTATGCCCGCGCATGGCAGGGGGTGTGGAGAACTCCAGGAAAGGTGTGCCAAACACCAATACACTCATCCACGATGGACACGACCATAACCGGCCAGCCGGCCGGCCAGTTGCTCGACGGACGCTACCGCGTCACCTCGAGCATCGCCCACGGTGGCATGGCCACCGTGTACATGGGCGTGGACGTCCGGCTCGACCGGCCCGTCGCCATCAAGATCATGCATGCGGAACTGGCCGCCGACCAGGACTTTGTCGCCAGGTTCATCCGCGAGGCCCGGTCCATCGCGCAGCTCTCGCACCCGAACGTCGTCGCCGTGTACGACCAGGGGTCCGACGGCCACGTCCTGTATCTCGCCATGGAGTACGTGGCGGGCAGCACGCTGCGGCAACTGCTGAACGAGCGCGGCAGGCTCAGCCCGCGCGAGTCGCTCGACATCATCGAGAGCGTGCTGGCCGGCCTGGCCGCCGCGCACCGAGCCGGGATCGTGCACCGCGACGTCAAGCCGGAGAACGTGCTGCTGGCCGGGGACGGCCGGGTCAAGGTGGCCGACTTCGGTCTGGCCCGGACCATGTCGGGCACTAGTCACACGAAGACCGGCGTGCTGATGGGCACCGTCGCCTACCTCGCGCCCGAGCAGCTCACCGCCAGCGTCAGCGACGCCCGCTGCGACGTCTACGCTGCCGGGGTGATGCTGTTCGAGCTGCTCACCGGGCATCAGCCGCACACCGGCGAGTCGGCGCTGGCGGTCGCCTACAAGCACGTGAACGAGACCGTCCCGCCACCCTCGGCGGTGTGGCAGGGGCTGCCGCCGGTGCTGGACGCGCTGGTCGCCCTGGCCACCAACAGGGACCCCCGGCTGCGGCCCGCCGACGCGGAGCAGTTCCTGCAGGCGGTCAGCCAGGTGCGTCAGGGCCATCCCATTCCCTGGCAACCACAGCTCCAGCAGCCGGTCCCGCCCCCTCCGGTGCAGCCACCCGCCGAGCGAGTCCCGTCGCCGAGGGGAGAGGGGGCACCGTATGGATCCCAAAATCTTCCAGCCATCCCAGCTCAGCCCGGGATCCCGCCGTCAGCACGCACCCAGGGGAACCGGCCCGTGATCCCCGGCTTCCCACCCGCGGCGCCGCCGGTCGAGCCGGCCGCCATGTACGGGCCGGGTAACCAGACGCTCATCGTGCAGACCCCGGACGAGCCGGAGCGCGAGCCCCGGTTGCAGCGCTGGCTGTTCAGCCGGCGGCTCGTCTACGCGCTCGTTCTGGTCGTCGTGGTGGCCCTGGTCGCCGGGCTGGCCTGGTGGCAGCTCGCCGGCCGGTACACGGCCGTGCCCAAGGTGACCGGGCTCAGCCTGGCCGCGGCCAGCAGTGAGCTGCGCAGCGAGGGATTCACCGTCAAGACCGCCCCGGCCAGGATGGACAACGGGATGGCCAAGGGTGATGTCATGGCGACCGTGCCAGCGGCGGCTGCGCGGGTGCGCAAGGGCGCCACGATCGAGCTGATCCCGTCCGCCGGACCACGGATGATCGCCGTGCCGCAGGTGAGCGGCCAGCCGCTGGCGGCCGCACAGGCCGCGCTCCGGCAGGCCGGGCTGACCCCGGGGCAGGTCATCAGCCAGCCGTCGGCCACCATCGCGGCGGGCGTGGTGATCAGCACCGACCCGGCGGCCGGCACGTCCACGCCGCAGCCGCAGCCGGTCAAGATCATGGTGAGTGCCGGGCCGCCGCTGCCGAACTTCGTCGGCCAGCAGGTGAGCGCCGCGCAGCAGTGGGCGGCAGCGAACGGGATCTCGATCAACGAGCAGCCCGGGCCGCCCAGCAGCACCGCGCCGCAGGGCACGATCACCAAGCAGACCCCCGGGCCGAACACCGCCATCACCAAGGGCGAGGTCGTCACCGTCTACGTGTCGTCCGGGCCGCCGAACGTGTCCATACCGAATGTGGACGGCGAGAACGTGCTGCAGGCCTACCACCAGCTCGAACAGCTAGGTTTCCAGGTCACCGCGCAGCAGGCGGGCCCGTTCGGGCACACCGTGTTCAACTACAGCCCAACCGGCCAGGCCCCCAAGGGCAGCACGATCACCATCTACTACGGCCTGCCCAACCTCAACGGCGGAAACTGACCGGACCGCCGGGGCGGCCGGCCATTCTCACTGGCCTTCAACCAGCTTCGCCTTTGCCCGCGGTATTTGCCCGCGAGGACGCCCCCGGCTCCCGGTACCAGACTGGGCTGGCTAGCACGTACGTTATGCTTCTCGCATGCACAGGCAGCAGCACTGGTTCTTTTATGGCTACCGGTCCGAGGCTCGGACGGTCGCCCGCCAGGCGCTGCACTGACGAAAGCGACTTGACCAAAGCCCCGGGCCGGGAACGGCGCCGGGGCTTTCTTCATGTAAGGAGCGGGAAGCATGGTCGTGGTGATGGCCGCTGAGGCCAGCGAGGAAGACATCGAATCGGTCGTTGACCTGGTCCGCACGGCGGGCGGCGACGCGTTCGTGAGCCGCGGGGTGTCGCGGACGATCGTCGGCCTGGTCGGGGACGTCGAGCAGTTCGGCACGCTGAACCTGCGCGGGATGCCGGGGGTCAGCGACGTCGTGCGGATCTCGGTGCCGTACAAGCTGGTCAGCAGGGAGCATCACCGCGAGCGTTCGGTGATCCGGGTGCGCGGCGTGCCGATCGGCCCGGACACGCTCACGGTCATCGCCGGGCCGTGCGCGGTCGAGACACCCGAGCAGACCCTGGCCGCGGCGCGGATGGCCCGGGCGGGCGGGGCATCGCTGCTGCGCGGCGGGGCGTTCAAGCCGCGGACCTCGCCCTACGCCTTCCAGGGGCTGGGCGAGGACGGCCTTAAGATCCTGGCCGATGTACGGTCGGAGACCGGACTGCCGATCGTGACCGAGGTGATCGCCCCGTCCGACGTCGACCTGGTCAGCGAGTACGCCGACATGCTCCAGGTCGGCACCAGGAACATGCAGAACTTCCCGCTGCTGCAGGCGGTCGGCGCCGCGGGCAAGCCGGTCATGCTGAAGCGCGGGATGAACGCGGCCATCGAGGAATGGCTGATGGCCGCCGAGTACATCGCGCAGCGCGGCAACCTGCAGATCGTGCTGTGCGAGCGGGGCATCCGCACGTTCGAGAAGGCCACCCGCAACACGCTGGACATCAGCGCGGTCCCGGTGGCCCAGCAGCTCTCGCACCTGCCGGTCATCGTCGACCCCTCACACTCCGGCGGGCGCCGGGACCTGGTGCTGCCGCTGTCGCGGGCGGCGATCGCGGTCGGCGCCGACGGCATCATCATCGACGTGCACCCGCATCCGGAGAGCGCGCTGTGCGATGGCCCGCAGGCGCTGATGCACGCGGACATGCGGGAACTCGCCAGCGTGGCGGTGAACCTGCCGCCCCTGGTCGGCCGGACGCTGACCCCTGCCCCGGCGGTAACCGCCGTCGCCCAGCCCGAACCGGTCGCAAGATAAGCAGCACCCATCGTCCGCGTCCCCAACCCCGGCAACGTCACATCGACCGGGCCGGGAGCCGGGAGTAGCACTGCTGGGTCAGGAGCTGGGAGTTAGCGCTGCTCCAGCCGGTACTCCTGCGCGGCGGCGGCCAGTTCCTCGGCGAGGTCGCCGGCGTCCAGCCGGTGCTCGATCTTGTGCAGGTCGTCGATGCGAGCCCTGGTCTCCACCCGCCGGGGGGTAAGCAGGGTGCAGCAGTCCTGGTCGGGCAGTTCGGAGATGCTCAGCGTGCCGATCTGCCGCGCCTCGGCCATGATCTCGGTCTTGTCCCAGCCGATCAGCGGGCGCAGGATCGGCAGGCTGGCGGCGTCATCCAGCGCGATGATGTTGGTCAGCGTCTGGCTGCTCACCTGGCCCAGCGAATCGCCGGTGACCAGCGCGGAGGCGTGCAGACGCCGGGCCAGGATCTCGCCCGTGGCCAGCATGAGCCGCCGCTGCGCGACGATCTGCAGCCTGCTCGCGCCGGACGAGGCGAGCTTCTGCTGCGCCTTGCCGAACGCCACGACGAACAGCCGTGACCGGCCCTGGAATCTGTCCAGGCCGCGGACCAGTGCGTATGCCTTGTACACCGACTCCGGGCCGGTCAGCGGCATCCCGGAGAAGTGCAGGAAGTCGCAGCGCAGGCCGCGCCGGATCATCCGGTAGGCGGCCACCGGCGAGTCGATGCCGCCGGACATGAGGACCAGGCCCCGGCCGCTCATGCCCACCGGGAGCCCGCCCTGCCCGGGCAGGCCCTCGGTGTATACGAACACCTCCTGCTGGTCCACCTCGACGAACACCGTCGTGTCCGGGTTGCTCAGGTTGACCGGGTAGCCGTGCGCCTGCTGGATACGCCGCCCGACAAGTATGGCTATCTCCGACGAACGGAGCGGGAAGCGCTTGTCCCGGCGCCTCGGGCGCACCGCGAAAGCGCCCGGCTTGTCCCTGGTCAGCTCGATGGCGGCAGCCACGGCGGCCTCGGGGTCCTTGGCGACCCGCAGCGCCGGGCAGACCCGGACGATGCCGGGGACGTCGCGCATCCGCTCGGCCAGGGCCCGGATCCTGGCCTCGCGCTCTGCCCGGGTGCCTGCCTCGCCCGGATCGTCCTCGATGCGGAGCAGGATGACGCCTTCGCGCTGCCACACCCGCAACGAGATCTTCATGTCCCGGACGGCACCGCGGATGTTGGTGTGCAGGAGCTTCTCGAACTGCTGCCTGTTCCGTCCCTTGAGCACGATCTCGCCGAGCTTGAGCAGCACACACGGCTCCCCCAGCGCGGGGCCTGGCTGGCCTGCGGGGCCCGGCGAGGCATCAAGGGAGTAGGTCACGGACACATCCTCAGTTTGCCAGCATCCGGGAGTGTTTGGTTCCTGGCATTACGTGCCGGCGCCGAGGGGCAAACTCTATACAACGGGTGCTGGCGTTGCCCGGCGAAGTCACGGCCAGCCGGACCGGGCGAGGGTGTTCCCGCGTCAACGGGTGCCTCAGCCTCTGACCGCGCACAGCAGGCGGTTCTCCCCGCGCTGCCAAAGGGTGCCGGCCTCGGTGAACCCGGCCGCGAGCAGGGCGTCGACGTGGGTGGCCAGCAGCCGGGAGGCCCAGCCGTGATGGTCGGCGTGATGCCGCCAGGCTTCCCGTTCGGCGACCGGGCCGGCCAGGGCCGGTTCGGCGGCGATGGCGTCCCACCAGCCGGTCCAGCTTTCGGTGTGCCCGTCCGGGAAGCGGCGCCGATCCTCGCGCTTGAGCAGGGCCTCGCTCAGCTTGGCCAGGACCGGCGAGGCCGACTCGTCCACGCCGAGGTGGTCACCGTTGAGCAGCAGGCCGCCGGGCCGCAGCACCCGGGCCAGCTCGGCGTACATGGCCCGCAGGTCATCCGGGCTCAGCCAGTGCAGCGCGGTGGTGCTGACCGCCGCGTCCGCGGCCCGGTCCAGCTCCAGTTTGGCGGACCAGCCGGGCGCACGCAGGTCGGCCGAGGCGAACCTGAGCCCGCCGGTGCCGCCGTAGGCGGCCTGGGCGAGCGCGAGCATCACCGGGTCGGCGTCCACGGCGACGATGGTGGCATCTGGAACCCGCTCCAGCAGGCGGACCGAGAGCGAGCCAGGGCCGCAGCCCAGGTCGACGATCAGCGGGTCGGGCCGCCCGGTCCCGTCCTGTACCGCGTCGATCAGCGCGGTGAACCTTTCTTCGCGGTCGGGCAGGTGGTCTTCCTGCTGGAGGTCCCAGCGGCGGATCCACTCCCTGGCGGCATCACGGTCGAGCTGCGGCATGCCGTTTCTCCTTCTTCGGGCGCGTCGGGTGACTGTCTAGTATGATTTCGGCAGTTACACGCTAGATGCCGAGGATGTAACTGGTCAAGTGAGATTCAGCAGTCACCTGGACACGGTCGTGGCGGTCGCGGTGGGCCTGGTCAACGCCCTCACCCCAGGGGAGGTGCATGGCCGTCGCTACCTGCCGCCCGGCGACGATCGGCTGCCCGCGGCGGTCACCGCCGTGCTGCGCGCGGCCAGCCCGCGTACCCCGGACGTTCCGCGCGCGGACGCCGAAGAGCTGCGGGCGGTCGCGGCCGAGCTGCGCGCGGTCTTCGAGGCCGTCGCCGCTGGCGACGTGGACCTGGCGGCGCTGCAGGTCAACAAGCTGCTCGCCGGGACCGGAGCGCGGCCGTCCCTGGACAATCACGACGGGGAGGGCTGGCACCTGCACTTCCACGGCGCGCAGAACACGCTGGCCAACGGCTGGGCGGCGGGCTGCGCGACCGGGCTGGCCGTCGTGCTCGGTACCGACGACCGCGGCAGGCTGGGCCTGTGCACGGCGCCGCATTGCGACCGGGCCTACGTGGACACCTCACGCAACGGCACCCGGCGGTTCTGCTCCACGACCTGCCAGAACCGGGTCAAGACGGCGGCCTTCCGGTCTCGCCAGGGCTGACCGGCCTGGTCAGCCAGGTGACCCGGCGGACGCTGGGGACGGCGAGGACAGCGGCGGTGCCGAGGGCCGCCCAGGCGGCGCCGAAGCCCAGGACCGTCCTGGCGCCCAGGACGGCGGCCACCGGGCCCGCCGCGGTGAAGGCGATGGGCCCGAACGCGAATGCGCCAACCATGTTGAACGCCCCCACCCGCGCCAGGGCGTCCGGCGGTACCCGCTGCTGGATCACGGTCGTCGAGATGGCGCCGCCGAACGCCGAGCCCAGCCCGGCCAGCAGGGCGCCGGTGGCAACCCCGGCCAGTGGCAGGTGCAGGGCCAGCGCCAGCGGCGGCAGCGCGAACCCGAAGGTGGTCAGGGTGTTCACCAGCAGCGGCCGCCGGGGCCTGCGGCCCAGCGCCAGCAGGCCGCCGAGGATCGCGCCGCCGCCATAGCAGGCCATGATCGCGCCCCAGGCCCGGGGACCGCCGAGATACTGGCGCGCCAGTACCGGCCCGAGCACCAGGTACGGTCCCCAGGTGATCAGGTTGAACAGCGCGAATTGGACCGTCTGCGCCCAGAGCCAGGTGTGGGCGGTGAACTCGGCCCAGCCCTCGCGCAGCTCGCGGAGCAGCGACGGAGCCCGCGCGCCGTGGAGGCCGGCCGCAGGGAACCTGAGCAGGCTGAGCGCGAGCGCGCTGACCGCGTAGGACCCGGCGTCCACCGCGATCACGGTGGCCGGTGAGGCGGCCGCGATCAGCACCCCGGCGAGCGCGGGCCCGGCGACCCTGGCGGCGGGATCGGCCATGGCGAACAGCGCGTTCGCGTCTCCGAGCCGGTCGCGCGGCGCGAGCTGCACGGTGAGCCCGGACAGGGCCGGCTGGAAGAACGCGTTGCCGCCGCCGACCACGAAGGCCGCCACGACGAACACCCAGAGCTGCGGCCGGCCGATGATGAGCGCGGCGGCCAGCGTGCCCTGGGCCAGGCAACGGGTCAGGTCGGCGGCCAGCATCACCGGGCGGCGGCCCAGCCGGTCGGCTATGACGCCGCCGCCGAGCAGGAACGCCACCATGGGGACGATGTTCGCGGCGAAGACCACACCGAGGCCGGTCGCCGTCCCGCCGCTTTCGAGGACTGCGAAGGCGATCGCGACCGACGACATCGCGGTGCCGAGCAGCGAGGTCGCATAACCGAGGTAGAACCGCCGGAAGTTGCGCCCGGCCAGCACAGCGAACTTCCCCTGGACCGAGCCCCGGGCCGTGGCCCGCCCGGCCGGCGGCTTCTGCGCGGCAGGCTCGTCGTCCGCGCCAACGGCTGGCCCACCCTGAAGCGTCCATTTACTGCGGTTGGAATACCAATACCGAGCCACTGACTTACTGTGGTCAATTGCCCGTGCACGCCAATTCACATGCATGTAGTAACCATGTCAAATATTTAACGAAAAAGGCAAACTCGCAGCTCAACACCTAGTCACGGGGGACGGAGAGTATCCGGGTTTTGCCGCAGTAAATGCGTTTGGCCAAGGCGTTACCATGAAGGTAACCTGGCTGCTGGGATAAGGTTTATTTACTGCGGTTATGACGCGGGAGGAACTCGTGGCTTCTGGACGGCTCGCACTGGCTGTGGCGCCCGTCCGGGTCACTGCCACGTCTGTTCCGGCACCGGCTCCGGTGGAGTACGCGGTCGCGGTGGATGAGTACCTGGCCCAGGCCGCGCTGAGCCCGGCCTCCCGCCGGGTCTACCGGATCTCGCTGTCCGGCTGGGCCTGGCCGCTGGTCGGCAAGCCGGTCCCGGCGGGCCCGGCCCGCCGCCGTGCGGTGCCGCCGGTGGTCCCGCTGGCGCTGCTCGATGACGCCGGGACCGGCCCCAGGCTGGCCGCCGCG
Organism: Streptosporangiaceae bacterium; assembly: GCA_035308365.1. Lineage (GTDB taxonomy): Bacteria > Actinomycetota > Actinomycetes > Streptosporangiales > Streptosporangiaceae > PALSA-505. The sequence continues at coordinate 1,042 of DATGGU010000168.1, read as the reverse complement.
CTGGCGGACCGGGCCGCGCGAACCGACGCGCGAACGGTCAATCGCGAGCTGTCGGCGTTGCGCAGCGCGGCCGGCTGGTGGCTGGACCAACGCTGGATCACCCTGGACCCGACCGCCGGCCTGCGGCACCTGCGCACCGGGCCCGCCACCGCTCCCCCGCTCGACGCCGAGCAGGCCGCACGCCTTTTCCGGCTGCCGGCCAGCCTCCGCGAGCACACGTTCTGGCGGCTGCTGCACGATTCGGGCGCGCCGGCCGCGGAGATTCTCGCGCTCGACGCCGGCCAGCTTGACCTGTCCCGCAACCGGGCCCGTTCCGGTGGCACGCCGATCGAATGGCAGGAGGCGACCAGCCAGCTCCTGCGCTGGCTGCTGGCCGGGCGGACCTCCGGTCCCGTCTTCGTCACCGGCCGCAGGGCCGCAGCGCACGTCCGGGCGCGCGACGTGTGCCCGGTCACCGGCCAGGCGCGGATGTCCTATCGCCGCGCCGCCGAGCTGTTCACCGCCGCCACCCGGCCACTCGACCCGGCCGGCAAGGGCTGGACCCTGCACCAGCTCCGCGGGCACGCGGCACCTACGATGCGGTTGGCGTCAAAGTGATTGTCGTGGCCTGATAGCCGCCGCACACCGCCAGCTTGTCATGATCGACTGATATCTGTCTGTTTGGCTGGTTGAAGGGCGATAGTCCTGTTTCGGGCGCGAGCGCGTACAACCTATGGTTAACTCTTAACGCCATGCCTGACGCGCGTGTCAGTCGCCTCGGACTCCCCCGGAGAACCACTTGATGCGGTCCCTGTTTGCCATGCTCGGACGCTTCTCCATCAGGTTCCGCTGGCTGGTCGTGGCCGTCTGGATCGGCGGTGCCGTCGCATCGGTGCTGTTCCTGCCCTCGCTTGCCGCGGCCGTGAACAACAACAACACGCAGTACCTGCCGGCCAGCATGCCGAGCAACGTCGCGGCCAGACTGGCCGCGCCGTTCTACGGCGCGTCCAACAACGACGATGCCTTCGTCGTCGCGGCCACCGTCAACCATAAGCCGCTGACC
>DATGGU010000167.1:0-45577 GCA_035308365.1 Streptosporangiaceae bacterium | reverse complement strand
CCGGGCGGGTGGGGCGTGGCGAACACCTACTACACCACCGACGGATCCACGCCGACCACATCCAGCACCGTCTACACCGGCCCGTTCACCGTCAAGCAGAACACCACCGTGCAGTTCTTCTCCACCGACCTGGCCGGCAACACCGAGCAGGTGAACTCGCAAACCATAAACTTCACCATCGTCGTGTCGCTGACCTTCGACGACGGCATTGACAACCAGTACACGCTGGCGTTCCAGGACGCGTTGCAGCCGCACAATATGAACGGCACGTTCTTTGTCAATACCACCGGCATAAGCCAGGGCCTTGCCGCCGGCGCGATGACCTGGCAGCAGCTCACCGCCCTGAACAATGCCGGAAATGAGATCGGCGGCCACACGCTGAGCGAGTCCAACCTCACCACCGACAGTACCCAGACAGCGACCCAAGAGGTGTGCCAGGACCGGCAGAACCTGCTCAGTCACGGGTTCTACCCGACCAGCTTCGCCTACCCGTTCGGCGCCTACAACGCGACCGCGGAAAGCATCGTGTCGGGCTGCGGGTACACCTCCGGCCGGGCGGCCGGCGGCATCGACGTGAATGGTCCCGGCGCGGGGCCGGTATACGCCGAGTCCGTGCCGCCCAAGGACCCGCTGGCCACGCGGACGGTCTACAACGCCCCGACGGGAAACCCACTGGTCGCGCCCATGCTGACGCTTTCCGGCATGGAGGGCGCGATCACCGCCGCGAGCCAGAACGGCGGCGGCTGGATCCAGTTCGCCTTCCACCAGATCTGCTCGCAAGCCCTCGATCCGGCCAACTACAGCACGTGTACCGGGTCCTGGGGACCGGTGGAGCTGGACACGCTCAACTCCCTGCTGACCTGGCTGCAGAACGCCGGGCAGCCCGGCGGTGCACCCACGGGCACCGTGGTGAAGACGGTGTCGCAGGTCATCAACGGCCCGGACACCCAGCCGCCGGTCACCACGCTCGACTGCGACGGATCGCCGTGCCAGTCTTCGGCCTACGGCGGCTCCACCACGGTGTCGCTGGTTCCCACCGACCCGGGCGGTTCCGGCGTCGCGGCGGCCTACTACACCACCGACGGTTCCACGCCGACCACGTCGAGCCCTGTCTACATCCAGCCGTTCACCATCAACCAGACGACCACCTTCAAGTTCTTCTCGGTGGACAACGCGGGCAACGTCGAAGCCGTGAACACCCAGACGGTCCAGGTCCAGCCCAACCCGGATCCGGTCGTCGGCGCGGCCGGCGACATCGCCTGTGATCCCGGTGCGGCCGGGTTCAACGGCGGCGCGGGCACGGCCACCGACTGCCGGGAGGCGTCGACCGCCAGCTTGCTGACCGGCGTTGACGCGGTGCTGCCACTGGGTGACGACCAGTACTACTGTGGCGGGCTGACCGCCTTCCAGCAGTCCTTCGGCCCGAGCTGGGGGGTGAAGCGGTCGATCATGTACCCGGTGCCCGGCGACCAGGACCTGCACACCAGCGGCGGTACCGGCTGCCCGAGCACCCCGGGCGCCTACTACCAGCAGTACTTCAGCACCAGCGGCGGCTGGTACGGCTCGCCGCTGCCCTCGGTGGTGAACGCCGACCCGAACGTCAGCTACTACAGCTTCAACCTCGGCACCTGGCACATCATCGCCCTGAACACGGGGATGTGCGAACTGCAGCAGGATAACCAGGTGCCGGTGACGTTCTGTGCGGCGGGCTCGCCGATGGACCAATGGCTGCGCAACGACCTGGCCAGCAACACGGCTTCGTGCACGCTGGTGTACATGCAGGACCCGCGGTGGGCCTCGAACCCGTCCGGAGATGGCGGCGACAGCACCTATCAGCAGCTCTGGCAGGACATTTACCAGGGCGGTGCCGACGTCGTCATGGCAGGCAACGACCACTGGTACGAGCGGTTCGCGCCGCTGAACGCTTCGGGCCAGGCAGACAACACATATGGCGTCAGGGAGTTCATCGTCGGCACCGGCGGTGAGGGCCTGGAACAGCCAGGAGCAGAAGCTCCGAACAGCCAGGTGCTGAACAACACCACGCACGGAATTATGAAGCTGACACTGCACAATGGAAGCTACGATTGGCAGTTCGTCAACGACGGTGAGAGCAGTTTCACCGACTCCGGAACGGGCACCTGCCACGCCAAGCCGCCCGCATCTTGAAGGGTGCCCTCCCACCGGTAAGAACGATTCCCGCGCCGACCGCACCAGTGGCCACTGGCAATAAATTTAGTGTGTGAACCGGCCAGTACGGATTACTTTTTAACAGTCTTGCTGTGCGTACCCCAACGATGCTGAAAAAGCTACGACAGTTGGGGGATGCGGACCTGCCGGGTGGCCCTTAGGTTAGTGACCGCCAGATGAATTCCTGACAAATACTGAGAATGGTCTATGGGTCCGGCGGCCGGGCCGGCCCAGTGGGGGCGCTGACTAAATGACACCATCTTCGCTGGCCAAAAGTTTTCGTGTCGCAGTCGTTGGCTGCGGTTACTGGGGGTCAAAACATGTCCGCGTCCTGCACGCGACTGAAGGTGTCGAAGAAGTAATCGTCGTCGATTCACGCGAAGACCGGCTGCGGAACCTGGCCCGCAGCTACAAGTCGGCCCGTCATTACACCGCGCTCGGCCCGGCCCTTGCCGAAGTGGACGCGGTTGTCGTAGCCACCCCGCCCAGCACGCATGTGCCGGTGGCGCTGCAGGCGATCGAGGCCGGAAAGCACGTCCTGGTGGAGAAGCCGCTCGCGCCGACCGCCGCGGGTGCCCACCGGCTGGGCCACGCGGCGTCGGCGGCGGGCGTGACCCTCATGGTCGGGCACACCTTCGAATACAGCCCGGCCGTGCGGAAGCTCCGCGAGCTTGTCCAACAGGGGGAACTGGGCGAGGTGTACTACATCGACAGCGCCCGGCTCAACCTGGGCCTGTACCAGAACGACGTCAACGTCGTCCTCGACCTCGCCCCGCACGACATCTCCATCATCAACCACGTGCTGGGCCGCAAGCCGGTCGCGGCCCAGGCGTGGGCGTCCCGGCACGCGCACCGCCGGTTCGAGGACGTCGCCTACTTGCGCCTGTTCTACGATGACTTCTTCGACGACCGTGGGCTGTCCGCGAACATCCACGTGAGCTGGCTTGACCCATGCAAGGTCCGGCGGGTCACCGCGGTCGGCAGCGAGAAGATGGCCGTCTACGACGACCTGGCCGTGGACGACCGGATCCGCGTCCTGGACAAGGGGGTCTGCCTCCAGCCGGACGGCGACAACCTCACCCAGCCGCCGATGTCCTACCGGTACGGCGACATCGTGGTTCCGTTCATCTCGCCGGATGAACCGCTCGCGGTGCAGGACCGGCACTTCATCGACTGCATCGCCAGCGGCAGCCGGCCGCTGACCGACGGGGAGAACGGCCTCGCCGTGGTGGAGGCGCTGGAGGCGGCGGAGCTGTCCCGGCGCCTCGGCCGCCCGGTGCTGCTGGAGGAACTCAGTTCCGCGCGCAGGTTCGCGGTGAACGGCACCGCTACCGGGCAGGCATGGAGTTCCCGCCCCAGGGGGGTGCCCGCAGCGATGGCCCCTGGGGCGGGCCGCCTGGGCGCGTCATGAGCGGGCAGATTCCGTTCCTGGACCTGGCCGCGATGACGCGCGAGGTCCGTGGCAACGTCGAACTGGCCTGGCGGCGGGTGCTGGCGTCCAGCAGGTTCATCGGTGGCGAGGCGGTCGAGCAGTTCGAGGCGGCGTGGGCCGGCTACTGCCAGGTGCCGCACGCCATCGGGGTGGCCAACGGGACCGATGCGCTGCAACTCACCCTGGTCGCGCTGGGCATCGGGCCGGGTGAGGAGGTGATCGTTCCCGCGAACACGTTCGTCGCCACCGCGGAAGCGGTCGTTCTGGCCGGGGCCGTGCCGCGGTTCGCCGACGTCTGCCCGGACACCCTGCTGCTGACCCCCGGCAGCCTGGAAGCGGCGATTACGGCCCGGACCAGGGCGGTCATCGTCGTCCACCTCTACGGTCAGATGCCCGACATGGACGCGCTGTGCCGGGTCGCGGGCAAGGCCGGGCTCGCGGTGATCGAGGACGCCGCGCAGGCTCACGGGGCGGCCTGGCAGGACAGGCCTGCCGGGTCCATCGGCGTAGCCGGCTGCTTCAGCTTCTACCCGGGCAAGAATCTCGGCGCCTTCGGTGACGCGGGCGCCGTGGTAACCGCCGACGCCGGCCTGGCGCGCCGGATCAAGGTGCTGCGCGATCATGGCCGGGCCGCGGGCTCCCACTACCGGCACGAACTGGTGGGGACCAACAGCCGGCTCGATGCGCTGCAGGCAGCGGTCCTGACCGTCAAGCTCGCCCGGCTCGATGCGTGGAACGAGGCCCGCCGGTCGGTTGCCATGCGTTACCACGCCGCCCTGGCGTTGTCCCGGGCCCGCCCGGTCGCGGAGGTCCGCGGGGCGCGCGGGGTCTACCACCTGGCCGTGGTGCGGGTGCCGGACCGCGCCCGGGTCCAGCGCCAGCTGGCCGCGATGGGCGTGCAGACCCAGATCCACTACCCCATCCCGTGTCACCGCCAGGAGCCCTACCAGTGCTTCGCCGACGGCCCGCTGCCGGCCGCCGAGCGCAGCGCTGACGAGGTGCTGTCCCTGCCGATGTTCCCGCACCTGACCGACGGCCAGGTCGCCGGGGTCTGTGACGCGGTCCATGCGGCGCTGCCGGGGGAGGAGCACGACGTTGCGTGAATCCCTTGCGCGCCCCCAGGCGGTGCGCCACGGCGTCACCGGTGGTGCCCGCTCGCTCGCCGCGCAACTGGCCAAGCGCCTGCTCGACCTCATCGTGGCGGCGATATGCCTGCTGGTGGTGTCTCCCCTGCTGCTGGCGGTGGCGGTGGCGATCCGGCTGGACACCCCCGGGCCGGCTCTGTTCCGGCAGACCCGGCTGGGCAAGGACCGGCGCCCCTTTGTGCTCTGCAAGTTCCGGACCATGTACACCGGCTGCCCCGATGACGTCCACCGGCAGTACGTCACGAAGCTGCTCACCGAGAAGCAGCCGCCGGACGGTGGCCGGGCCGGGATGTTCAAGCTGGAGCAGGACGACCGGATCACACGGGTGGGACAGTTGCTGCGGCGCACCAGCATCGACGAGCTTCCCCAGCTGATCAACGTCATCCGGGGCGACATGTCGCTGGTCGGGCCGCGCCCCGCGCTTGCCTGGGAGGCGCGGCTGTTCGACGCCGCCTACTTCGACCGCTTCACCGTCCCACCGGGGCTTACCGGGCTGTGGCAGGTCAGCGGCCGGAACGCGGTCACCATGAAGCAGGGCCTGGAACTCGACCTCGAATACGTGCGCACCCAGAGCCTCGCCCTCGATGTGTGGATCCTCGTCAAGACCATCCCGGTCGTGCTCTCCACCCGCGGCGCCCTATGAGCACAGGCAGACAGAGCGGGCACACCAGCCGCGGGCGGGTGGTGCCTGCGGCCGGTGACCAGCAGGCGGCCGCGGCCGCTGGTGACTCCATCACGGTGGCTGCCTGGACGATAATCAGCCGCGTCACCGGCGTCGCGAAGTTCGCGTGTATCGGCGCCGTTCTGGGGCCCACCTTCTTCGGCAACACCTACCAGTTCACCAACTCCCTGCCGAACCTGGTCTACTACGGCTTCCTCGCCGGGTCGCTGTTCTCCTCGCTGCTGGTTCCCGCGCTCGTGCGGCACATCGACGCCGGCGACCGCCGTGCGTCGCAGCGTGTGGCCGGCGGGTTTCTCGGCATGACCCTGGTGGCGCTGGTCGTGATCGCCCCGGTGGCGATCCTGCTCGGTCCTGTTGTGCTGCGGTTCGCCACGCTCGGTGGCGCGGCTCACCAGGTGGGGGCGGAGCAGGCTCAGGTGGGGCGGCTGCTGATCATCATGTTCATCCCGCAGATCTTCTTCTACGGCGTGGTGGGCACCGCCACGGCGGTGATGAACTCACGCCAGCGCTTCGCCCTGGCGGCTGGCGCGCCCGCCGTGGAGAACCTGGGCACGATCGCGGTGCTCGCGGCGACCGCGGTGATCTATGGCACGGGCTCCAGGCTCGGGAACGTCCCGGCAGGGGAGTTGCTGTTGCTCGGGCTCGGCTCGACCGGCGCCGTCGCCCTGCACGCGGCCACGCAATGGTGGGGAGCGAGCCGGGCCGGGGCGTGGCTCATCCCGCGACCGGGCTGGCGCGACCCGGAGGTCCGGGTGGTCGTCCGGCGGGCGCTGCCGTCCCTGGCCCAGGCGGGACTCGTGGCGTTTCAGGTGCTCACCCTGCTGGTGGTGGCGAACCGGCTGCCCGGCGGGGTCGTCGCCTTCCAGATCGCGCTGAATTTCTACTACCTGGCGATCGCCGTCGGGGCGACACCTGTGGCGCTGTCCCTGCTGCCGCGCCTGGCGCGGATGCACGCCGGCGGCGACCAGGCCGGGTTCCGCGACACCCTCGTGCGCGGTCTGTCGCTCGGCTTCTTCATCACGATCCCGGCCGCCGTGGGGTACCTGGTGCTGGCCCTCCCGCTGGCCCGCGCCATCTCCTTCGGCCGGATGGATGGGGCCGCCGGGGTCACCATGGTCGCCGCCTCGCTGGCGGCGCTGTCACTGGCGGTGGTCGGCCAGACCGCGTTCCTGATCGCCACCTATGCGTCCTATGCCAGGAAGGACACCCGGACCCCGCTGATCTCCATGATGCTGCAGGCCGCCGTCTGCCTGGTCCTGGTGCCCGCGGCCCTGGCCGCCCACGGCTGGGCCGTGCTCCTGGTGCTCGGGCTGGCCCTGTCGGTGGCCGTGACCGCCGGCGCCTGCCACCTGATGTTCCACGTGTGGCGGAGCCTCAGCGAACGCGGGTCGCAGCAGCTCGCGCCCTCGCTGGGCAAGTTTCTGGTGGGCGCGGTGCTCATGGCCGGCCCCGCGTGGCTCGTCGCCGCCGCGATCCCGCACTGGCTGGGCAAGCCGTTCGGCCCGCGGGTCAGCATCACCGCCGCCGCGCTGGCCGGGCTGGTGGTGTTCCTGGCCGTTCAGGCCGCCTGGCGTACCCCCGAGCTGGCCTGGCTGGCCGGCGGCATCGGCCACCTTCGTAACAAAGCCAGGAACGTAGCGGGCCAGCCGGCGGGCAGCGTCGCACCAGGGTGGGCCGCGGGATACGTGAACCAGGCAGTTGTCCCATCGCCGGCCCTCCCGTGGCGGGGACGAGGACTGCGGTTTCCTGGCAGTCGCTGGGTGTTCGGGCCCGCCCTGGCCGGGGCGGTCGCGCTGGGCATGGCGTGCGCCATCCGGCCGAAGCTGACGCTCGCCGTCGCGGTGGGGCTGGCGCTGGTGGTCTGGGTGTGGGTCCGGCCGGCGGTGGCCGCATACCTGATCATCTTTCTGGATCCGCTGACCGCGGGCATCAACCGTGGCTCGGCCGTGCCCATACTGCGGCCGAACGAAGCCATCGCGCTCTTGCTGGGGCTCGCGCTCGCCGCGCGTGGTCTGGTGCGGCTGCGCACGGGAGGGCTGCCGAAGATCCGGCTGGACCGGCTGGAGTGGGCCCTGGTGCTCATGGCGGTGGCCAGTTCCGTCGTGCCGCTGCTGTGGATGGCCGTCCGGCAGAAGCCGATCAGCAAGGACGACATCGAATACGCGCTGGTCCTGTGGAAGTTCCTCGGCCTGTACGCGATCATCCGGACCAGCGTCAGCACCGAACGCCAGATCAAGTGGTGTATGTGGCTGTCGGTGGCCACGGCGTGCATCGTGGCCATGCTGGCGATCTTGCAGTCGCTCGGGGTGGGGGGCGTGGGGCCGGTGCTCACCCATTACTACGCCCCGTTCGGGAACACCGGTGCGTTCGCCTCGCGGGGAAGTTCCACACTCGGCCTGCCGGCGGCCGTCGCCGACCTTGCGATCATCAACCTGGCCGTGATCAGCGGTCTGTGGACGCGCTACCAGCGGTACCGGCCGGCGCTGGCCGCCGCCGCCGCGCTGCTGATCATGGGAGCGCTGTCGGCGGGGGAGTTTTCCAGCGCGATCGGGCTGTTCGCGGGCGTGATCTGCATTGCCATTCTGCTCAGCAAGCCGAGGTTGCTGTGGGGATTCCTGCCCGCCGCCCTGGCCGCCGGGATCGCCCTGCGCCCGGTGATCTCCCGACGGCTCAGCGGCTTCCAGTCGGCGTCGGGCCTGCCGGTGAGCTGGGTTGGACGGCTCGACAACCTGCAAACCTACTTCTGGCCCAAGCTGTTCTCGCACTGGAATTTCGTGATGGGGGTTGAGCCCTCGGCCCGCGTCGTGGTGGCGACCCAGGCCACGGGTTACGTGTGGATCGAGAGCGGCTATACATGGCTGCTCTGGGGCGGCGGTATCCCCCTGCTGATCAGCTTCGTCTTCCTGGTTTACGCGGCGGCCCACCGGGGCTGGCAGGCGGCCCGCGGCGACCGGGACGGCAGCAGCGTGGCGGGTATCGCGGTCTTCACCGCGATCATCGTGATCACCCTGCTGATGACTTTCGACATGCACCTGACCTACCGGGGCTCCGGAGACGAGTTCTTCATGCTGCTGGCACTGGCCGTGCCGCGCGCCGGGCCGCCGCGGCGGGCGTCGCAGGCACGGCAGGCGCAGGCACCCCGGCTGGCGCCGGTGGGGTGGGCGCCGCTGCCGGACCGCCCTGGACCAAGCCCCAGAGCGCCGGTGCTGGTCCCGGCCGGCGGCCGGCCGGTCAATGGATCAGGCAACGGACAGCACAGCCCGTGTTGACAAGGGAGGTTTGACGGTCATGCCGGACAAGCAGGCAGCAGGGATGAACGGGCGGCCGGCTCGGCCCCGCCGGTCCCCGCCCGGCGGAATGCTGGACCGCCACCTGGGCACCAGGGATTCCCCGGTCGGCCGGGGAACCCAGCTGGCCGGGATGACCACTCGCCAGTACTGCCGCACCCCGGACGCACCAGGTGGCTGGAACCGGTTCCTGCTGGCACACCTGCGCTGGATTCTGATCATCACCGTGGCAGTCGTGGGCGCGGCAGCGGCATATGCACATCACCAGACGCCGACGTACAAGTCGCAGACCCAGGTGAATGTCTGGTTCTCCTCTCCGGACCCGGCGGCGTTGCAGGGACCCAACATGGTGACGGAGAAGGGCATCGTGATGTCCGGTGCGGTCCTCTCGATCGCCTCCCACTCCCTCGGTGTGCCCGTCGCGGTGTTGCAGAAGGGGCTGTCGGTGAACGTGCCCGCCAGCTCGTCCATCATGGAGATCGGCTACTCCGACCCGATGCCGTGGGTTGCCCGTGAACGGGCGCAGGTCATCTCCGAGGCATACATCGCGTACCGGTCGCCGAAACCCGTCCCCCCTCCGGCCCACTCACAGCCGGCAGCCCCGGCGAGCACCGCGGTGACCACGCTGCACGCGACGCTGATCACCCCGGCGACACTGCCCACGTCCCCGTCGAGTCCCAACTATCTGGTCGATATCATTGCCGGGCTCATCGCCGGCCTGGGCGTGGGCATCGGAACCGCCGCGATCCGCGACCACCTCGACGACCGGATTCGTGGCCCCTTCGACGCCGAGGAGCGGACCGGTGTCCCGGCTCTGGCGCTGATCCCCGCGTTCCGCCCGCTCTGGCCGGATCCGGCCAGCCAGCTCACGATCGTCTGGAATGACGGCTCGGTCGTCGCGGAAGCCTACCGCAATCTGCGCACCCGGGTGATCGCCACCGCGGCGGCGCGAGGCGCCAGGACGCTGCTCGTGACGAGCCCGTCCTGGGAGAAGAAGAGCATGGTCGCGGCCAACCTCGCGGTCGCGCTCGCCCAATCGGGCCGGCGCACCATCCTGGTCTGTGCCGACCTGCGCTGGGGCACCGCACACGGCCTGCTCGGCGTGGTGGACGACGACGGGCTCACCACGGTACTCGATCATCAGATCGACCTGCTGACCGTGCAGCGGCCGGCCGGAATCCCCAACCTGCGGGTGGTCCCGCCGGGACCGCTTCCCGCCGACCCGGCGGCGTTCCTGCAGCGGCCCGCGTTGCGCACGATACTTGGCGAGCTGCGCAGCCACGCCGACTTCGTTGTCATCGACGCACCGCCGGTACTGGCCACCTCGGACACGGCGCCGCTCACGCACCTCGCAGAGATGATCATGCTGGTGGGCGACGCGCGGAAGTCCACCCGCAGCCACCTGCAGGCGGCCATGGGCGAGCTGCACGAGGGGACCAGCAAGCTGATCGGCACCGTACTCTACAACGTCGGCCGCTATCGGTGGCTGCGCAGCAGGCCGGCCGGCCCGGTCATCGTCGGCCCGCCGGAGCGGGACGTGTGGCCGCTGCGGGACGAGATCGATGCCCACGACGGCCTGCCCGTGTTCCGGCCCGCCAACAACATCACCGTGGCATCTGACCCGTCATGACAGTGGCCCCGCGACCCTCCCGAACGAAGGACAAGTGATGACAGACCAAGTTCTGACCCCCGCCCGGCCGCTGGACGGGCCCGGTGTGGATGCGTGCCGCCTGTACCTGGTGCGGCACGGCACGACCACGCTGAACATTGAGAACCGCTACCGGGGCCGCCGGGACATTCCGCTCGACGCGCAGGGTTACCAGGACGCGGTGGACGCGGCCCGCTGCCTGTCCGGCGCGGGCCTGGCCGCCGTGTACACCGGCCCGCTGCGCCGGACGATCGCCACCGCGCAGATCATCGCCGACGAGGCCCGGGTGCCCGACATCCGCATCCTGCACGGCCTCAACAACGTGGACTATGGCGCGTGGGAGGGCATGACCTGCGAGGAAGCCGCCATGTTCGACCCGGAGGCGTTCACCCTTTACCGGACGTCTCCCGGCCGGGCGGTCTGCCCGCTTGGCGAGCGGCTGGCCGACGCCCAGCAGCGTATGGTGGACGCGCTGCAGCTCATCGGCTCCCGCCATCTCGGTGAGACGGTGGTGGCGGTGACCCATGCCGTGATGATCCGGCTCATCCTGGTAGCCCTGGGCTGCGTGTACGGCGAGAGCTGGCGTGTCCCGGTGGGGCGCGGGTCACTGACCGCCTTCGACGTCAGCGGGCAGGGAGCGATCGGCCTGACCGCTCCGCCGGCCGGCGGAGTGGCGGATCAGCCACTGAACGGGCAGGCGGGCATCCAGGCATGAGCCACGTCCTGCTGGTGGTGGAGAACGTCGCGCTTGCCCGCGATCACCGGCTGCAGAAACAGGCGTCGTCGCTGCGCGCGCACGGCCACCGGGTCACGGTGATCTGCCGCAGCGACCCCGGCAACCGCCGGTTTCCCGGAATCGGGCTGCACACCTACCGGCCGCCCGCCGATGGCACCAGCGCACTGGGCTTCCTCCGCGAATACAGTTACTCGTTCGCCATGGCGGCCTTGCTGACCGTCAAGGTGTTTGTCACCGACCGGTTCGACGCCCTCCAGGTCAGCGGCACCCCCGATATCTACTTCGCGTTCGCGGCGCCGTTCCGGCTGCTCGGACGGCCGTTCGTGTTCGATCAGCGCGACCTTTCACCTGAGCTTTACGCGCTGCGCTACCGGCGGGAAGGGGCCGCATACCGGGTCCTGTGCTGGCTCGAGCGGCGCAGTTACCGCGCGGCGAACCAGGTGATCACCGTCAACTCCACGCTGGCCGAGGCGGCGTACGCACGCGGCCGCCTGGCGCCGGGAACGGTGACCGTGGTAGGAAACGGGCCGCGCCTGTCCAGCACCCACCGGCGGCCGCCCCGGCCGGGGCTGAAGTGCGGGAAACCGTTCCTGTGCTGCTGGCTTGGGCTGATGGGCCCACAGGACCGGCTGGATGTCGCGCTGCGGGCCGTAGCCCACCTGATCCACGTCATCGGTCGCGCGGATTGTCACTTCGCCTTTGTCGGCGACGGCGAATCGAGAGAGCCGGCGCAGCGGCTGGCGGCACAACTCGGAATCGAAGACTGGGTGAGCTTTCCCGGGTGGGCCGACCAGGATGAGGCCTTTGCCTACCTGTCCACCGCGGATCTGGGCCTGGAGCCGAACCTGGAGGAAATCGTGTCCCCGGTCAAAGGCATGGAGTACATGGCCTTCGGGTTGCCGTTCGTGGCCTTCGACCTGGCCGAGACCCGGGTGCTGGCCGGCGGCGCTGCCGTGTATGCGCCGGCCGGTGACGTGCCCCGCTTCGCCACGCTGATCGACGAGCTGCTGGGCGACCCGCAGCGGCGCATGGAGCTGGGCCTGGCCGGCCGCCGGCTGATCGAGAAGCACCTGGCCTGGGATCGCCAGGAGCAGGCCTACCTGGGCGTATACGACCAGCTCCTGGCCCGCCGGCGCCGCCGGGACCGGCGCCACCCCACGAGCAGGGAACGGTGACGCGATGGCGACTTCAGGGCGGCCCACCCTCGCCCGGCGGGCGAGGCACCGGCTGCGGACGCGGGTGTCCGAGTACCCCCGGCTCTACCTGCCGTTCGCCCGGCACAAATACCCCGGGCCGAGCCCGGAAGTGATCAGCTCGGTGACCGAGTTCGTGATCGACGGTTACACCAGGTCGGCGTCGACATTTGCCGTCTACGCGCTGCAGCTCGCCCAGCCCGTGCCGGTCCGGCTGGCTCATCACCTGCACGCTCCGGCGCAGCTCGTGGCCGCGGCGCGGGCCGGGGTCCCGGCGCTGGCGGTCATCCGGGAGCCGCAGGGGGCGATTACGTCCCAGCTCATCAGGGAACCCGGCGTGGTGATGCGCGATGCCCTGGTTGGCTACGTGCGGTTCTACGAGTGCCTGTTCCGCTGGCGGAACTGCTTCGTGGTCGCCGACTTCGAGGAGATCACCAAGGACTTCGGCGCGGTGACCCGGCGGATCAACGAGCGGTTCGGAACTACGTTCGCCGAGTTCGAGCCGACCGGGCAGAACGTGCACCGGTGCTTCGAGCTGATCAAGCTGCGCGGGACGCTGTCACCGGTGCTGCTCGGCTTCGAGTCGGGCACCGTGACAGCCGGGGAACTGCTGCCGGAGGTCGCCGCGCTGTCTCGCCGGGCCGGCCCGGCGGCCGATGAGTGGATCCCGTCGGCCGGACGCGACCGGGCCAAGGCCGCGCTGCGCGAGCAGTGGGCCCATCCAGCGCTGGCCCCGCTCCGGGAGCGGGCCCGGTGGGTTTACGAGATGTTCCGGGGGCCCGAATAGCCGGACTCCGGGTAGCCGGTAACCGGTCGCCCCCGTCGGCCGGCTGCCCGGAGTCCCTGCCAGGATGCGTCAAAGAGGAGGAGCGTTGGCCGTCACAACCTTCCGGCTACCGCACGGTGGAGCGCTTGTCGACCTGCTGGTGACCGGCAACGAGGCTGCGGAGCTGGCCCGGCACGCAGCCGGTTTGCCGGGCTGGCGGCTTACCCGGCGGCAGCGCTGCGACCTGGAACTACTCGCCTGCGGCGGATTCTCACCGCTGCGCAGCTTCCTGGGCGAGGCGGATTACTCGCGGGTCTGCGAATCGGTCCGCCTGGCAGATGGCACCCTGTGGCCCATCCCGGTCATGCTGGACGTGCCCGATGAGGTGGCCGCCGCCGCCCGTCCCGGGCGGAGCCTGGCCCTGCGGGATGCGGATGGGAGCCTCCTGGGCGTATTGCGGGTAGCAGAGTCCTGGCGCCCTGATCGCGCAGCCGAGGCCGCCACGGTGTTCGGGACCCAGGATCCGGCTCACCCCGGGGCCGGCTACCTGCTGCGGGACACGCATCCGGTGTACCTGACGGGCGAACTGAAGGTGCTGCGGCTGCCGTCGCGCCCGGAGTTCCCGCAGTTCCGGCATACGCCCGCACAGGTCCGGGCCGCGTTCGGGCGGCGCGGCTGGCCACGCGTGGTGGCCTTCCAGACCCGGAACCCGCTGCACCGGGTGCATCAGGAACTGACGCTCCGGGCCGCCCGGCAGGCCGATGCGCACCTGCTGCTGCACCCGGTGGTGGGCGTGACCAAGCCGGGCGACATCGACCCGGCCACCCGTGTGCGCTGTTACCAGGCCATTTTGCGGCATTACCCACGGGACCGGGTGCTGCTTTCTCTGCTGCCTCTCGCCATGCGAATGGCTGGGCCGCGTGAGGCCCTGTGGCACGCGATCATCCGTAAGAACTACGGTGCGACGCATTTCATCGTGGGCCGCGATCACGCCGGGCCCGGGACGAATTCTGCCGGACGGCCGTTCTATCCGCCCTATGCCGCGCAGGAACTGGCGCGGCAGCATGCTGGCGAACTCGGGATCGGTGTGCTGACGTTTCCGCGGCTGGTCTATGTGCCCTCCCGCGATGCCTATCTGCCCGAGGATGAGGCCCCCACCGGCGCGCTGTCGATTTCGGGCACCGAACTCCGCCAGCGGCTCTATGCGGGCCGCGACCTGCCGGCCTGGTTCACTCCCCCGGAGATCGCCGCCGAACTGCGCCGCAGTTACCCGCCACGAAACGGGGTGCTCGGCCCCGCCAACGGCGAGGCCCGGCCCGGCTCCGGGGCGAGCGCGGGAGCCGGCCGCGAGGTGGGAGCGGGCGGCCCGAGATGACCTGGGTTTCTGGCTTGTGGCGGCTTGTGTTCCCGCCGGTCGGCGCCGTCGTGCTGCTGGGTGCCAGCGTGCTGGTTGCCTTGCACGTGGCCAGGCCCGCCGGTGGGCAGTTGCCTGAGAACATTCCGCCTCCGCCGGACGGGTTCTTTTCGTTGCTGCCGGTGGGCCGGTACGCGTCATTGCCGGGCGACGCCGCGGCGGCCGCCAGGGTGCACCTGTCGACCTGGGAACCACGCCGCGGCAATACCCGGTACAACGGCACAGTTCCCGCCCACCTGCGGCTCCGGCCCGCAAACGATGCCGACCACGCCTACGACCCGCGCTGGAACCAGTACATCCTCGGCCGTATTACCGGCCATTTCACCGGCACCACCGACGAGATTTTTCAATGGGCCGCGGTGAAATGGGGCATGCCCGACAACCTGCTCCGGGCGATCGCGTACATGGAATCGGGCTGGCGTCAGGACAACCACGGAGATTATGTCCGCGATCGCGGCGAATGCCTGCCCGGTTACGGGCACCTGCCGTGCCCGGTCACCTTCGGGATTATTGGCGCGAAATCCACCAGCTGGCCCGGCCTGTACCCGTGGAACCGGGACTCCACCGCCGCGGCCGTGGACGTGCTCGGCGGCTGGCTCCGCGGCTGCTATGAGGGCTGGGTGTGGTGGCTGCGCGATCACCGGAACCGGTCCCGAGGCGTCTATCACGCCGGTGACCTGTGGGGTTGTGTCGGTGCCTGGTACTCGGGCGACTGGCATGACGGACCAGTCCGTGGCCCCGGCGGCGAGAACTACATCCTGCGTACCCAGTACTGGCTCAGCCAGCGGCCCTGGCTGCGTCCTCGGTTCTGACCAGGCCGGTGTCCGTCTCCTGGTACTGCTCGCCGGTCTGCGGGCAGCGCCACCGGTCCACGCCGTCGGCGGCCAGCCTGGCCCCGGCCCGGCCGACCCAGCCGATCCTGCGGGCGGGGACCCCGGCGACCAGCGCGAAGCCGGGCACGTCCCGGGTGACGACGGCACCCGCCGCGACGAGGGCCCAGCGCCCGATCACGACGCCGGCCACGATCACCGCGCGGGCCCCGACCGAGGCCCCCTGCCGCACGACCACGCCGAGCGCCTCCCAGTCCGCTGGCCGCTTCAGATTTCCGGCCAGGTCTGTGGAGCGCGGGAAAACATCGTTGGTGAGTATGGCCGCGGGCCCGATGAACACCTGGTCCTCCAGCCGGGCCGGTTCATAGACCAAGGCGTAGTTCTGCAGCTTGACCTGGCTGCCGATGACCACCCCCGGCCCGACGTACGCTCCCCGGCCGACGATGCAGTCCGCCCCGAGCCGGGCATTCTCCCGGATCTGGGCCAGATGCCACACCGTCGTGCGGGGCCCGAGCCCGGCGCTCTCATCCACGTCAGCGGTGCGATGAACCCATGGGCTGTCCACGGCCTCCCCCTTCCGGGGTTAATCATCGCGGGCGCACCTCCGGCGTAACAGCCTCATTCGGCGTAGCCCAGCGCCGTGAACAGCGACCGGACCAGGACGGCATCGACAGGTCACGCCAGCACGGCCTGTACCCCGCGCACCGCGTCGGCGACCGGCGCCAGCGCCTCCTCATCGGGCAGGCTGGCCCCGGCCGCCGTCGACAGCGATGCACCGAACCCGTCCTGCACCGCCCCGGCGATCCGGTCCAGCGCCCCGGCCAGCTGGTGCACGCCCTGCGCCGTCGGCGCGGGCTCACCGTGGTCCATGCCGACCGCGGTCGCCGTCACGGTGTCCATCACCCGCTCCAGCCCGACCACCGCGGGCCACCAGGCAGCGGACCAGTGGTTGATGGAACGCGGCTGGGCCATGGTCCGCTGGAACTCCGCCTGCAGGTCCGACAGCTCCCGGTAGGTCTGCCTGCGCAGCTTCGCCCGGTCCGGCGAGCTGCCGGTCAGCGCCCCCTCGGTGTACCTGGCGACGTGGCCGAGCGTCTCGGCGAACTGGCCCGGCAGGTGCGCCCGCCAGCTCGACGGCCAGGGCGCGTACCCGATCACCAGCGCGATGCCGCAGCCGAGCAGCGTGTCGGTCAGCCGGGCCTCGGCCAGCCGCCACCCGGTCCGGTCGAGCAGGTCGATCAGCACGACGACCAGCGGCGTCAGGAACGTTGACAGCAGCCCGTAGTTCAGGCTGCGTCCGTACGGAAGCAATGCCGCCAGCATGGCGAACGGGATCAGCAGCCACGGCCCGTACGGAACGATCGCCAGGATGACCGCGCCGAGCACGGCTCCCACGATCGTCCCGATGCCACGTTGCAGCGCCCTGGCGAACACCGAGCCGAAGTCCGGCTTCAGCACGATTGCCACGGTCAGCACGACCCAGTACGAGCGCTGTAGCGGCAGCACCTCGCTCATCACGGCGGCGACTCCGATGCTCGCCATCAGCCGCAGCGCGAACAGCCGGACCAGCCTGCCCGCCCGGATCCTGTCCGCTATCCCGCGCAGGCGCTCACCCAAACTGGGCGGCGCGGCCTCAGGGCCGGAGGGTATCCGCTTGCCCGACAGCAGCCGGGCCGCACCAGTCAGCGCGTTGCACAGCGCCCTGGCGCCCGGGCTGCCACTCCAGGCCGGCGGGACGGACGGGGGCGGCGTCCCGTACTGCACCGAGTCGGCCATCTGCTCGGCCGCATCGGCGATCTGGCCGGGCACCGTGGCGTCCTCCAGCTGGAGCGCCGCCGCCGCCTCGCTCAGCAACTGGGACTGGTTGAGCAGCGCGGCCAGCCGCCTCAGCCGGGGGTCGACCCCGCCGATCGCCGATCGCGTGGTCAGCAACTGGTCGTAGGCCGTGCTCACCGCGGCGGTCACGGCCCTTCTGGCGGCCGCGTAATCGCCGCTGCCAACCACGCGCAGCCTGGCCGCCTGCGCCCGGTACACATCGGCGACCGCGTGCTGCTCAGCGGAGCGCGGATACAGGATCCAGCCGGGGATGATCAGGATCATCGCCCAGGCGACGCCGATCAGGAATTCCAGCGGCCCGCTCCACCAGGGCCGCAGCCCGCCCAGCGGGCCGAAGCCGAACGACGCGTACGTCAGCATCTGCAGCCCGGTCACCGAGCCCGTGCTGCCCAGCTCGCTGATCACCACCGAGAGGCCGGCGATCAGCACGAGCACGGCAACGGCGACCCAGCCGCGCCCGTGGATGGCGGTCCCGATGGTCAGCCCCACCGCCCCGCCGAACACCGTGGCCGACCCCACCCGTTTGACCCGCGCCCGGTACGGGCCGCCGACGTCCACCACCACGGCGATCAGCCCGCCGATGGCCGGCAACAGCCCCAGCGCCACCCGGTGCACGCCAAGCCCGATGGCCAGCGGCACGCAGATGGCCAGGGCGGCACGGATCATCAGCGGCCAGGGCGGCGCCGCCCGGCGCGGCCGCACGATCTCGACCAGCCACTCCGGTGCGACCGCCTCGCGGACCCTGGCCGAGGCGCCGTGCGGCAGTTGCTTCAGCACGCCTCCTCGGTCCCCACGCCGGCCTGTGGTCATTTCCCGAGGATCACCTCGCCGGCCGGACGGGCGCAAGCCGGCCCCGACACGGCTCTGCCGGCGGCCGCGGCCGGGTTTCCGCTGGTTTAAGCGTTTGTGCCCCGGGTAGCCGAGCCTGCCATCAACACAACGACGACAGACGGCAAGACATGCGTGTACCGCCCACCGCATCGCGAAACCGCGGCGAGGGGCACGCGCCCGAGACGGAGCGCAAGGACGGGACAATGAAGTGCGGAACACAGACGGCGCTGGCCGCCGGAGCGGGCTACCTCCTTGGGCGGCGCCGCAAATTCAAGCTGGCGGTCGGCCTGTCGGTCGCCGCGGCGAGCGGCGGGTTCGGTGGGCTCACCGGCCAGTTGCTCAAGCGCGGCGGCAAGCTGATCGGCTCGAGCGATGCGCTGGGGAAACTCTCCCCTGGGCTGGGTGAGGTCACCGACCTGATCCGTGGCGACCTGGTGGAAGCCGGCAAGACCGCGATGCTGACCGCGGCGCGCGGGCAGCTCGACCGGGTGAGCGACAAGCTGCACGACCGGGCCGATGCCCTCCGGCAGGCCGGCGAACGTGGCGGCAACGGGGCCGGCGAGGCCCGGGGCGGCGCTGACGGCGAGCCCGAGGCCTTCGAGGAAACCGAGGAGCCCGAGGAGCCCGAGGACCTCGACGAAGCCGAACCGGCCGACGAGCTCGATGAGGAACCTGAGGACGAAGAACCAGAGGACGAGCCGGCACCGAGCAGGCGCAGGGCCGCGTCCAGCCGGGGCAGCCGTACCCGGTCGACGGCCGGTGCGCCCGTCCGGCGCACACGGAGGTGATCCGGATGCCAACCACGAGCAACTCCCGGGGCAACGGCCAGGCACTGCCCACCGACCGGCTGCGGGGCGAAGTCCAGAACCTGCTGAGCGCGGTGGGGGACAGGGCGGTGAAGTCCGTCCGCGACAAGGTGGGCGGCGTCACAAGCCGGCTGACCGACTTCGCCGAGGACAAGGGCGGCTCGAGCCTTGTCGGCGCGATCACCGGCGTGCAGGACATCGCCGAGGGCAAGTCACCGACCCGGGCTCTGCTGGGCGCCGGGGCGGCCGGCATCAAGGACAAGGTGCAGGACGCGATCGGAGGCGGCGGGAAAGGCAAAGGCGGCGGCAAGAAGCTGAAGGTCACCAGCATCGTCGAGTCGATCGATGTTGGCGTTCCCGTGCATGTGGCCTACAACCAGTGGACGCAGTTCGCCGACTTCCCCAAGTTCATGAAGAAGGTGGAAAGCGTCGAGCAGCAGTCGGAGGAGAAGCTCCGCTGGAAGGCGCAGGTCTTCTGGTCTCATCGCTCCTGGGAGTCGACGATCACCAGCCAGGTGCCGGACGATCACATCGTCTGGCGCTCGAAGGGAGACAAGGGTTACGTCGACGGCGCGGTGACCTTCCACGAGCTCGCCCCGAATCTCACCCGTATCCTCCTGGTCCTCGAATACCACCCGCAGGGCCTGTTCGAGCGCACCGGCAACCTGTGGCGGGCCCAGGGCCGGCGGGCACGGCTCGAACTGAAGCACTTCCGCCGGCACGTCATGTCCGATGTCATCACCCACCCGGACGACATCGAGGGCTGGCGGGGGGTCATCGAAGACGGCGAGGTCGTCCAGGACCACGAACCGGCCACCGGGGAAGAGCCGGCCGAAGACGAGGAAGGCCCCGAAGACCGCGAAGACCAGGAAGGCCCAGAAGACCGCGAAGACGAGGAAGGCCCCGAAGACCGCGAAGACGAGGAAGGCCCTGAAGACCGCGAAGACGAGGAAGGCCCTGAAGACGAAGAAGGCCCCGAAGGACGCGAAGACGGGGAAGGTCCCGAAGGACGCGCGGAAGCGGACACGACGGAGGGTGAGCAGCCGGAGGACAGCGAGGAAACCGGCGGCCGCTCCAGGCGGGGGCGCGCGGGCAGCAGCAACGGCGAACGGCGGGCGGGTTCGCGTGAGCCGTCGCCAGGCCGGCGCCGTGCCACCCGTACCACCACACGGAGGAGCGCATCATGACCAGCGCAGTGCAAACCACAAGTGGTGGCGGTGGTCAGATGGGCCGGCCGTCCCCCACCGGACTGGCCGACGTCATCGACACCATCCTGGACAAGGGACTCGTCATCGATGCGTACGTGCGGGTGTCGCTGGTCGGCATCGAACTGCTGACCATCGACGCGCGTGTCGTGGTGGCGAGCGTTGACACCTACCTCAAGTTCGCCGAAGCGGTCAACCGGCTCGACATCTCCCAGGAAAAGGAGAGCCTGCCGGAGCTCGTCGGGGACATGGAGGAAGGCGGCGCGGAGAAGAAGACCAAGGGCGCGCTGGAGGCGGCGGGCGACAAGCTGCGGGACTTCGTCGGCCAGGACGACGAGCAGGAGCATGCGCCGAACCGCCAGGGAAGCCGGCGGCAGTCGCGAAGGGAGAGCTGACGTGGCAGCGGAACCGCAGACAGGGCGATCGGAGCGTGGCTGCTACGTCTATGGGATCGTTTCCCAGGACGTCGAGCCGACCGATGAAGCCAGGGGAGTGGGGGATCCCCCCGCCCGCGTGGAGATCGTCCGGCACGACGGGATCGCCGCCCTGGTCAGCGAGATCGACCTGAGCCGGCCTCTCGGCCAGCCAGAGGACCTGATGGCACATCAGCAGTTGCTCGATGCGTCCGCGGCCGAGGTCGCCGTCCTGCCCCTCCGGTTCGGAGCGGTTCTGACCAGCAAAGACGCGGTCGTCGATGAGCTTCTCGCGCCGCACCGCGAGGAGTTCACCAGCGCGTTGCGGGAACTGGAGGGGCGTGTCCAGTACGTGGTCAAGGGCAGGTACGTGGAGCCGGCCGTGCTGAACGAGATCCTGTCCGAAAACCCGGAGGCAGCCGAGCTCAAGGACGAGATCAGCAAGGCCCCGGACGACGACGCCACCCGGGACGTGCGGATCCGGCTCGGTGAGATCATCGCCGATGCCATCGCCGCCAAGCGTGAGGCGGACACCCGCGAGCTGGGCCGGATCCTGGAACCGCACTGCGTGGCGACCAGCGTGCGCGAGCCCACGCACGAGCAGGACGCCGTGCACGTGGCCGTGATGGTGGACACGTCCAAGCAGGACGATCTGGAGCAGGCCGTGGCGGACCTGACCCGTGACTGGGAGGACCGGGTCACCGTGCGGTTGCTGGGTCCCATGGCGGTCTACGACTTCGTCGGGGCACCGCCCGCCGAGGGCTGACCCGTGAACCTGCTGACGCTGCCTTTCCGCCTGCCGCTGCTGCCGGTCCAGGGCCTGATGAAGCTCGCGGAGATCATCCAGGACGAGGCGGAGCAGGAGTACTACAATCCCGCGGCGGTCCGTCACGAGCTTGAGGAAGCCGAGTGGGAGGCCGCGACCGGCCAGATATCCGAAGAGGATGTCGCACAGCAGGAGGAACAGGCCGTCGGCCGGCTGATCCAGCCCGGGACGCCCGCCGGTGAGGCGGCCGCCGCACCAGGCGAGGAAGGGTAGCCATGCCGGAAAAACGACGCACATCGAACAACCGGCGGCGCACTGACGACGAGGACGCCGCCCCTGCCGGCGAGGAGCGCATCGACGACGAGGACGCCGACGAGGAGCGCACCGCCGCCGACGAGCGCGCCGCCGGCGACGAGCGCGCCGACGACGACGAGCGCGCCGACGACGAGGACGCCGCTCCTGCCCACGAGGGACGCAGCGCCGACGGGCGCATCTCCGCGGCGGACGCGGCGCGCGCCGGGATGAAAGGTCTTGCCGAACTGGTCGGGAAGAAGCCGCAGGGGGTCACCTCGGTGGAACCCACCGACGAGGGGTGGCGCGTGGGCGTGGAGATCCTGGAGGACGAGCGGGTGCCATCCACCGCCGACATCCTGGCGATCTACGAGGCCGACCTCGACTCCGGTGGCTCGCTGCTGTCCTATCGCAGGACCAGGCGCTATCCGCGCGGCCGCAGCGATAATGGTGACGGTGACCGCTGAGATGCCGGGCGAAAGCATGGTGCGGCCCGGGGGACAGGCGGCCAGGAGCTACTCCGGCAACGGCGGCGGCAGCCGCGGTGGCGACGTGGCCAACCTGGGCGACATCCTCGAGCGCATCCTCGACAAGGGCCTGGTCATCGCGGGTGATATCCGCGTCAACCTGCTCGACATCGAGCTTCTCACCATCAAGCTGCGCCTGGTCATCGCCTCGCTCGAAACGGCCAGGGAGGTGGGCATCAATTGGTGGGAGGACGACCCCTGGCTCAGCGCGAAAGGCTCGGACCGGGCCAGGCTGGCCGACGAGAACCGTGAGCTGCGCGCGCGGATCGCCGAGCTGGAATCCGATGACGGCCAGCGCGCCGTCGAAGGCAGGGAGGCCGAAGACAGGGAGGCCGAAGACAGGGAGGCCGGCGACAGCAGGGAGACCGGGCGTGGCTGACGCAACCGCGGTCTGGGCTTACTGCGTGGCGGATCGCATGGCGCCGGAGTGGTTCTCCCACCTGGCCGGGGTGGGTGAGTATCCGGTCAGCGTGGTCACCGGTGGCCCGCTCGCGGCCGCGGTCAGCGTGGTCGGCCTGGCGGAGTACGGCGAGCAGGCACTGGCCCGGCACCTGGAGGATCTCACCTGGCTGGAATCCACCGCGCGGTCGCACCACGCCGTCGTCGAGGCGGTGGGTGCGCACGTGCCGGTGATCCCGATGCGCCTGGCCACCCTGTACCGCGATCGCGACAGCCTCGGCGCCATGCTGGAGGCCAGGCAGCAGGATTTCGCCGAGGCGCTCGGCCGGGTGACGGCGCGGACCGAGTGGGGTGTGAAGGTGTATGCGGTGCGCCCGGAGCCGGCCGCCACCGCCGCCGGAGAAGACCATGACGCGGACCGGCCCGGTGCGGCGTACCTGCGCCGCCGCCGCAGTCAGCTGGACGCCAGCCAGCACGCCCAACGGGCCGCGCTGGCCGGCGCCGAGGAGATCCACGCGTCACTCGGCCAGCTTGCCGTCGCCGCCGGCACCCGGGCCCCACAGGCACCTCAGCTCAGCGGCCAGAGCGATCCGATGATTCTCAACGCGGTTTATCTCGTCGAGGATGGCGAGTCCGCCGCTTTCGCCGAGGCCGTCCAGCGCGTCGCCAGCCTGCACGAGCCGGTGCGGGTCGAGCTGACCGGCCCATGGCCGCCCTATTCCTTCGCCTTCGTCGCAGAAGCCGCACCGGCGGCACGGCAATGAGCCAGCCCGTCGCCACGCGGCGTCCCGCGGCGGTGCGCTACGAGCGGATCGCCCTGGTCGACCTGCTCGACCGGCTGCTGGCCGGTGGCGTGGTCATCTCCGGCGAGGTCAGGCTCTCCATCGCGGATGTGGACCTCGTGCACATCTCGCTGCGCGCGCTGATCTCCTCCGTCAGCACCGCTCTGGAACACGGGAGTGAGCATTCATGACGTGCCACTGCACTCCAGCCGTCCAGGTCCCGGGCCGCCGCATCGACGCCGATCCGGAGTCGGTGGAACGCGGTCTGGTCTGCCTGGTGCTCACGGTCGTGGAGTTGCTGCGCCAGCTCATGGAGCGTCAGGCGCTGCGGCGGGTGGACGAGGGGGATCTCACCGACGACCAGATCGAGCGGATAGGTGTCACCTTGATGGCGCTGGAGGACCGGATGGCAGAGCTTCGCGAGCACTTCGGGCTCGATCCGGAGGATCTGAACCTGGACCTCGGCCCGCTGGGCCCCCTGCTTCCCCGCGCCTGAACGGCTTCCCGTCACTGAACGACCGCCTCGCGCCTCGCGAGCTGGAGGCTGCACGAGGCGCGAGGCGGACGGGCCCAGGCAGCTACTCCTTGAAAGCGTCGCGAACGTTCTTCGCCGCGTCCTTGCCCTGTTCGCCCACCTGCTTGGCGGCGCCCGAAACGCGTTCGCCCTGGCCCTTGGCCTCCAGGTAGGGATCGCCGGCTGCCCGGCCTGCCTTGGCCTTGCCGCGGCCCTTGCCCATCTGAAGCCTGTTTTTCAGCTTGTCCATGAAGCCCATGTCTGGGGCCCCCTTTCCGGTTGAACGCCCGCCGTTGTCTGCTGCCCGCATATCCCGGGACTATGCACTGGTATCCCGGGACTATGCACTGGCCCGGGCAGGCCGCTTGCTCAGCCGTAGCGCAACAGAGCCGCGATCCCGTCGCGCGGCGCGGGCTCGCCCTCGGGGATGAAGTGCAGCTCGGCTCCGGTCAGGGCCAGCGCCCTGACCAGCGCCCTTCGGATCTCAGCCGTATTCACCGGGCGGCCGGGGCGGGTGCAGCCGGGCGGGCCAGCTGCCGGCCCGCCCGAACAGGACGACCAGCGCGGGGACGAGCAGGGACCGGACGGCGAAGGTGTCGATCACGATTCCCAGTGCCATGGCCACGGCGATCTCGCGGAACTGCTCCAGCGGGATCAGCGCCAGCACGCCGAAGCCGGCCGCCAGGGCCAGGCCCGCGGTGGTGATCGCCCGTGATGCCCGGGGTGCGGCCACTGCCACCGCTTCGCGCAGCGGCCGCCGGCGCGCCTCCTCCCAGATGCGTCCCACGACGAACACGTTGTAGTCCGAGCCGAGTGAGATCAGCAGCACGGCCACGATGAACGGCACGTAGTAGACGATGCCGGGATAGCCCAGCGCGGTCTGGAAGATCCACACGGTGAGGCCGAGCGCGGACAGCAGGGCCAGCACGCTGGCCGCGAGCAGGTACAGCGGCGCCACCAGCGCACGCAGGAAGATGGCCAGCAGAATCACGATCGCGGCGGCGATGGCCAGGGCGACGCGGCCGATGTCGGCCTCGGCCGAGTTGATGGCCTCGCCCGCCAGTGCGGTTTCGCCGCCGGTCTCGGTACGAACGCCGGTCAGGCCTGCGCTCCTGGCCAGCCCGGGCAGCCGTTGCCTGAGTTCGCTGACCTGGCTGATGGCGGTTGCCCCGAGCGGGTCGGTCTGCTCGATCACGCCGTACCTGGCGGCGTTGCCCGACCTGGCCAGCGTCACGTGCAGGGCTTGCTGCGCCTGGGGAAGGTCGGCCGGGCCGGCCACACCGGCGACGCCGGGCCGGCTGGCCAGGGCGTGCTGCAGCCGGATCAGCGCGGCGCGCTGCCTGGTGACGCCTGGCCCGAGGACAAGGATCTCGGTGGGCGACAACAAGCCCGGCACGAATCCCCGGGACGCCGCTGCCTCGGCCCGGGCCGGCTCAGCGGTGCCAGGCAGCGCGCGGATGAGCGGGAAACCGAGGTGGATCTGGGTCAGGGCTGCCGCGGTGATCAGCAGCCCGGCCAGGCAGGCCGCGGCCAGCAGCAGCGCCACCGGCCGGGTGGTGGCCAGCCTGGCCACCCTCGGCCGCCAGGCCCAGGCCGGGCTCAGCCCACGCGGCTGGGCGCTGTTGCCGGGCAGGATGTGCCGGGCCGCGGCCGCGCGCCGCAACCTGGCCGGCCCGGGCCAGAACAGCAGCCCCCCGAAGATCGCGATGAGCGCGGGGGCCAGCGTCATGGCAACGGCCACCGCGATCAGTACGGCGAGCGCGAGGCCGGGCCCGAACGCGCGCAGCGCGGCGAGCCGGGCCGCCGCCAGCGCGGCGATGCCCGCCGCCACCACCAGGCCGGCCGTCACAACGATCGGCGTGGTTGCGGCCGTTGCCCGGCGAGCGGCATGGATCCGGCCCAGGCCTTCCTCCAGGCCGGTGCGCATGGCGGCCAGGTAGAACACCGTATAGTCGGTCGTCACGCCGAGCAGCAGGACGACCAGCACCGGTTCCAGGTCGGGCGGCAGGGTCAGGCCGGCCCGCTGCCCGGCCCAGGCCACCACCCGGACGGCCACCAGGTAGGCGGTGCCCGCGCACAGCAGGGTGGCCAGCGGCGCCCCGGCCGCCCGGAAGTACAGGCCGACGATCAGCGCGATGGCCAGCACGGTGACCAGCTCCACCCAGGGCAGGTAGCGCTGGATGATGTCGCCCTGGGCCTGCTGTGCGGCAGCCGGGCCGGTCACCCCGGCCAGGTGATCACTGGGGGCACCCAGGAACCGGCGGGCGTAGGCCTGGGCCCCGGCGGTCTGCGTCGCGATCGAGGCCGGGGGGTGGAAGAACAGGAACGTGACGATCGTGGTGGAACGCCGCCCACGCGACCCCGGAACCACGCCGGAGTTCGGCACCGGCAATGCCCCGGCCAGCCAGGGGATGGCGGTCACCCGCCCGCTGTCGACCGCCGCGGCCGCGCGGGCCGAGGTTGCCAGTTCAGCAGGCGTGAACCCGGCCGGGTCGCTCTGCACGACGTCAACCTCGGCAGACAGCGGGAAGCCGAAGATCCGGGCGGCGTCGTACTCAGCCCGGATCGCGGGAGAATTCTGCGGGATCAGGCCGCCGATGCCAGTCGGCTCGGCGAGTGAAGGAAGGTACAGCCAGGCCGCGGCCGCGGCGGCGATCCAGGCCAGCAGGAGCGGATACCGCAGCGCCGTGACCACGAACGCCAGGCCGCGCCAGAACCACCCCACCGCCGCGCGGTCACGGCGAGCAGGGGCCTCATCACCACCGCCGGTGAAGCCTGACACGAACCGCCAACTTGCCCGCAGGCCACCCCCTAAACACGCCGCTGGCGCAGGCAGACCGGCATCGGCACGGCCCGCCGTCAGAATCTGCCCGGGGGCCGGGTCAGGGCGGGACCTGCTGCCCCCTGCCGACGATGGTCACCCCGCCGTTGACCAGGTTAGACAGCGCGAAGTCGATCAGCCGGCAGCGGCCGCCGAAGGAGACGGCCGGCTTGGGCCGGCCGGCGGTGAGTGGTGCCAGCCGGGTGCCCGCACCGCCAGCCAGCACGATGCCCAGGATCCGTTTGCGTGTCATCTCGCACCCGGTCACGTCACGCCCACCGGGGGAACACCGTTGCCGGCGCGCATTTGCCCCACCCGGGGAGAGGGTACGGCTATGGCCTTGTCCCGGCTGTGGGCGGCCAGGAACGCCAGCCACTGGCGGCCGAGCTGGTTTCGCAGCGCCGGGCCGGCCTGGCGGGCAAGGATGCCCAGCAGCCCGCGTTCCTCCCGGTCCAGGCAGGAGGAACAGTCCCGCAGTGCGTCGTTGACCGCCCGCCACCAGCCCGGCGATCCGGCGGGTTGCAGGGCAGCCCCGGCGATCGCCGCACGGATGTCCTCGCCATCGGCAGCCACCTCGCGCAGCCGGGCTGGGCCATCCGGCCAGGCCACTGACAAGACGGGCCAGCAGATCTCTTCCTCTGCCGCGAGGTGCACCTCGATCACCTCGGCCAGCCCGTTCCACGTGCGGGGAAGAACCCAGCTAGGCTCACTTCCGCACAACCGGGCGGCCGCGCGCAATCCGGCCTGCAGCCGCCGGATCCGCCGGTGATCAGCCAATATGAGCTCGATTATGTCGGTCATAACGCGCCTACCCCGGACGCTGCCATCCCGCCGGCCTGCGCGGCGTGCTGAACATTCCTGCCCCCCATGGGCTCGCGCCCCCGGCGTACTCCCGGGGACGGTCCAGCTGATGCAGCCGCTTGCCTGACCGCTAGGCCGAAGTTACGTGGCCCAGCAGATGTGAATACCGATAGTGATCTGGGCAAACGTTGGGTGAGGGAAGTCGGCGTTCTGGCTACATGCGATTCTTCGGCACGGCATTCGGGCCGCCCGTTGATGATCAACTTGGTATCACGCCTGATGATCGCCCGATCTTTCTGGCTACATTTTTCGCGGCCCAAAATCGCGTTTTCGCAGCTCAGGGATCACTTCAGGCGACACGCCGACGTAACTTGGGGCTAGGCCACCACTCTAAGATCCGTCGAATCACCCACGCAACCTGCCCATACGCTCCGGGAGAGATGGCCGCGCTCACCGGTTCTCACCGATGGCCGACGTGGAATGACACCTCATGGGCCGCCGCATGGCCGGCCAGATACTGCCGGGCCGCATCCCAGGCGAGCGGCGGCACGGATGGCGCGCAGGGCAACTTGCTGAGCTCGCGATGGAAACCGGTGAGGGCACGGAAGTGCCGGGGGAAGTGGCCCGGCTCGATGGCGAGCAGCTGGCCGTGCCGGCGCGCGTAACCGAGCATCTGCTGCCATTCGCCGATCCCGGCCAGGCCGATGGAGTCCATGCCATGCGGAAACACGGTCAGCCAGATGTCGTCGTAGGCCGGCGTGCCTGACAGGTAGCCAGCCAGCCGGTCCAGCGACGGCCGGGATCCGAACAGCGCCCAGTACGGCACCTGGCGGGTCCGCATGGCCAGCACGGGATCCATGATCAGGAAGGAGCTGACCAGCAACCGGCCGGTGGGCAGCCCACGCTCGGCGTACCAGTGCCGGAACAGCTCGGCGATCAGCGGGCTGACGTCCTCCGGCTGCTCGAGGCGCAGCCGGCCGACGGTCAGGCCAGCTTCCGCGGCGGCCTCGGTGAGGTCGGCGGCGAATGGTTCCGCGAAGCCCCATTCGGCTTCCGGGCGGTCGGCGTCGGGCTCGGGCGGTTGCCACCGCTCCCGGTCCGAGCCGTTGCGGCGCAGGAATTCAGCGACCCTGGGACCGCCTTCGAAGAACTCGCGCTGGGTGGCCCCGCCGGGTGCACCGAACTGAAACAGGTGCCGGTCGCCCACCGTGGCGACCGGCCAGGTCAGCGCGCAGTCGACGAGCACCACGGTGCCGCCCGGCTCCAGGCAGTGGGCGAGAAACGCCCGGTAGGCCTGGGGAAGCTGGAGAAACTTGACCCGGAAGTAGGCCATCCGGGCGATCATCAGCCGGTCCTGCACGGGATCGTGCATGTGGTGCAGCTCCAGGGCTGGGTTGGCCGCCAGGAGTTCGTGGCCGGCCGGTGTCATCGCGCGCATGTCTGCCGCGGGGTCGTCCGGGTCCAGGCCACCGTTCCTGACGGCCAGCAGCAACGTCTGGGGCAGCCACGGGGCACCCAGCGCCGCCGCCAGGTGGGTCACGGCGCCGTTGGAAGACCCGGCGAACACGACCGGGTAACGCCGCCGTGGATAGTGACCGATCACCCATTGGGCCAGTTGCTCGGTTCGCACCTGCCGCAACCGGCGGGCGGAGACCGCGTCAAGCCAGCCGGACCGGCGGTAGATGGCCTGCAGCGTTCGCTTCGGCAGCCGTTCGGCCCCACGCGCGAGCCAGTCGAGCTGCGGCTCCAGGGCGGGGGGGAACTGCGAAAGCAGCGGCGCCTCGCGGCCATGCAGGGCCGACCCGAGAATCCGCACCATGGCGCTGGCCGAATCGAATCCGGCTATGGCCCGTTCCGCGCTCACCACCGGCGCCACCCCATCAGCCCACCGGGCCACTGTGCGAAAAGAACGGCGCGGCCACCGCCGCCACCATGTCCGGATGCGCGTAGAAGGCATTGTGGCCGACCCCTGGCAGCCGGGCCAGCTGCCCGCCCGGCAGTAGCCGGACCAGCCGTCCGGCCCAGTCCGGCGACGACAGGTGGTCGCGGTCGGCCCGGATCACCAGGGTCGGCACCGTGATGTCCGGCAGCGCCGGCTCCATCGGCTCCAGCACCGCGATTCGCACCGTGCTGGCCGCCCTGGGCAGGCTGGCGCAGCCGTATTCGGCCACGTTGAGCAGGCGCAGCGGCGCATCGTCGCCGATGGCAGCGTGCAGCCGGGCGAGAAGATCGATGCGCCACCGGTCATATGGCTGGTGGCCGGCTCTCACCTGGGTGGACGGCACGGGCAGCCAGGACAGCCGCCGCCGCAGCGCCGGGTCGACGGTCGGGCTGAGCAGCACGAGCCGGTCCACCTTTCCGGGATGGCTGGCCGCCATGGCGGCTGCTATCTGTGAGCCGAAGGAGTTGCCGAGCAGCCCGGCCGGCTGGGAGCCGGTGACGGCCAGCCACTGGGCGATCAGCTTCGCCTCGTCCCGGAGGGAAAGAGCCCGCCGCGGCTTGTCGCTGTAACCAAACCCCGGCGGGTCCGGAATCCACGGGTGAATGCCGTGCCCGGCCAGCGCCCTGGCCAGCGGGACCATCGAACGGCTGGCGGTCACGAGTCCGGGCAGCAGGACAACCGGAGTCCCTGGGCCGCCATCCCACTCCAGCGCGTGCAGCCGCAGGCCGTCCACCGTGTGCCACCGGCTGACGAAACCATCAGGAGCGCCCGTCACAACCACCCCATCCTGGTACCGGAGCCCGCGTCCTCCGGCCCAGCCGCTACCCCCGCGCAGCCCGGTTAACCCGCTCCGGAGCCTGGCTCGTGCGCCTGGGCCAGGTGGCGGCCGGCCCCGTCATGCGCCGAAGCCGGTCAGGGCGATGCGGCTCCGATCAGCGCGCCCAGGCTGGCCAGTGCCTGGGTGCGAGCCCGGTAGTAGACCCAGACGCCGCGCTTTTCCCGGTCCAGCAGGCCCGCTTCGTGCAAGACCTTCAGATGGTGGCTGATCGTCGGCTGGGACAGGTCGAAGGCGTCGTTCAGGTCGCACACGCAGGCCTCGCCGCCGGGATGGGAGGCCACCAGGGACATCAGCCGCAGCCGCACCGGGTCGGCCAGCGCCTTCAGCTGCGGCGCGACCTGCTCGGCCTGCTCGGCCGACAGCGGTTCGGCCGACAGCGGCGGGCAGCACACTGCCGCCCCGGCCTGGTTCAGCACTGCCAGAGGCTTCGACACGCGTCTATATTGACAGACTTCGATATCTGTGGGCAAGCCCGAGCCGGGCCAGCCCGGCCGGGATGTTCGTTTTTCGGCCAATGAACTGCGCGTGCTGCACTAGCGCCAGGCCAGAGCTAGCGAGAGGCTGGCGGTGCGGAGCTGCCCATCGGCTGACCGGGGTGTCTCCGGGCCCTGTTTTCTGCGGGAGGGGGGGAAGATGACAAAGAACGTCATGGATGGCACAGGCGCCTTGGCTCAAGACGCTGGCGGGCCGACGGCCCGTCCAGACCGGCAGCCCGGCCGGGCGGCCGGTCTCGATCAGCCGGCGGGCCTGACTTTGGCCCAGGTTGCGGCCGTATCGCGGGTGCCACTCGGCTCGCTGCGGCACGCCAGGGAACTGGGCCTGCTGCCCGCGCCGGACGCTTCCACCGGACGATGGTCAGGGCCCGCCGTCAAACAAATCCTGGAAGGCTGGCCGAAGATCGCCACGGCAGTGAAGGCCGCCCAGGAACTCGGCGCTGTACGGTGCGCCGAGATGCTGAGCCGGATGACCGGGCTCACCGTGAGCCGGGCCGACGTGGAAGCGCTGGCCGGCCGCGGGGTGCTGCGGCCCAGCCGTACCTACCAGCGCCGGCCTGTGTACCGGGTCACCGACATCCAGGCGCTGGCCGGAGATCCGTTCGCCCGTGCGCTGCTGGCCGAGATCATCGAGGGGCACTGACACGCTCGCCACAGCGCCACAGTTCGTCCCGCAGGGCAGGGCAATCAGGCGGTTGATCTCGGCCCGCACAGTGTCTTCCCCGGCGCAGTAGCCACCCCGGCGGGCCAAACCCGTCCATGGAGGCCGTGTAGCGCGCCGCCGGACGGGTAGTAGCGGCCCTTGCACGTAGCGGCATCGCGGAAGACACGTAGCGGCATCGCGGAAGAAAGGACGACGATCATGACGCGCTACGGCTACTTCCTGTCCTGCGAGGAGTACGAGCCCGGCGAGCTCGTCCGGCAGGCCAAGCTCGCGGAAGAGGCGGGGTTCGACGCGCTGTGGATTTCCGATCACTTTCACCCGTGGCTGGATGAGCAAGGCCAGAGTGGGTTCGTGTGGTCGTTGATCGGTGCGATCTCGCAGGTGACGTCGCTGCCGGTGACCACGGCGGTGACCTGCCCGCTGATCCGCCTGCATCCCGCGCTCGTGGCGCAGGCGGCGGCGACGTCGGCCATCTTGACCGGCGGCCGGTTCACCCTCGGTGTCGGCTCCGGAGAGGCGCTCAACGAGCACATCCTTGGCGGCCCGTGGCCAGGAGCCGAGGAGCGGCTGGACATGCTCGAAGAAGCCGTGACCGTCATCCGCGAACTGCTGACCGGCCGGCTCATCACCCACCGGGGGCGCCACTACACGGTGGATACGGCCCGGCTCTACTCGTTGCCCGAGCGGCCGCCGCCGGTCTTCATGTCGGGATTCGGGGCGAAAGCCATCAAGCTGGCCGGGAAGATAGCCGACGGCTACATGTGCGTGCAGCCCAACGCGGACTTCGTCAAGCTCTACCGCGAGAGCGGTGGTGGGGAACGGCCGGTCCAGGGCGGGATGAAGGTCTGCTGGGACCCGGATGAGAGCCGGGCACGCAAGACCATGCACCGGCTGTGGCCCAACGACGTCATCCCGGGGGAGTCGGCTCAGCTGCTCCCCCTGCCCAGGCACTTCGGCCAGCTCGCCGAACTCGTGTCCGAGGACATGGTCTCGGCACCGTGCGGCCCCGATCCGGACGTACACCTGAAGGGGGTGCGTGAGTACATCCGGGCCGGCTTCGACGAGGTTTACATCGGCCAGGTCGGCGGAAACCGGGAGGGGTTCTTCGAGTTCTACGCCCAGCAGATCCTGCCCCGCCTGCGGGAGGATAGA
This sequence comes from Streptosporangiaceae bacterium, assembly GCA_035308365.1. Taxonomy (GTDB): domain Bacteria; phylum Actinomycetota; class Actinomycetes; order Streptosporangiales; family Streptosporangiaceae; genus PALSA-505. Next base: position 13,175 of record DATGGU010000167.1, on the reverse strand, counting down.
TGACCTCACCGGCCGGCCGCAGGCACCGGCCAGGTGGCATAACCGACCGGGGACGACTGGCCACCGACCTCGGCCGGGTGGTGCGGGGCGAGGTCCGGTTCGGCCGCGGGTCGCAGGCCCTCTACGCGAACGACGCCTCGATCTACCGGCAGGTGCCGCTCGGCTCCTGAACCGACTTATGTACCTTGACGGTTACGTAACCATCGCGGTACATTCAAGCACATGGAAGCTGCTCTGCGGGCACTGGCGGATGAAAGCCGCCGGACCCTGGTGGAGACCTTGACCGGCGGCCCGGCAACCGCGGGTGAACTGGCGGCACTGCTGCCGATCGCCCGCCCGGGGGTATCGCGGCACCTGCGGGTGCTGCGGGAGGCGGGACTCGTCGAGGTCCGCCAGCAGGCGCAGCGGCGGGTCTACAGCCTCCGCCCCGAGCCGCTCGCCGAGATCGATGAATGGCTGGGCCGGTACCGGGCCCTGTGGCAGCAGCGGATGGATGCTCTGCACACCGAGATAGCCCGGGGGAAACGCGAGCGAAGGGGCACGAGATGACCAGCGACGCACGCCGGGGCGCCCGCCTCCTGGGCAGCCTGCGATCGGCAGAAGGCAAGGGCATCGTGCGCGTCGAGGACCGCTACGACACCGATATCGGCGACCTGTGGTCCGCGCTCACCGATCCAGGCCGTCTGGCGCGCTGGTATGGCGAGGTAACGGGCGACCTGCGCCCCGGCGGGCAGTTCCACCTGTACCTCGAATCCGAGGGCTGGGAAGGCACCGGGCGGGTGGAAGCCTGCGAGCCCCCACGGCGGCTGCAGGTGACGACCAGGGAATCAGATGAGTCCTGGCGGGAGGGCCAGGGCGCGCCGCCGTTCGATGAGGTCATCGAGGCCACGCTGACCGCCGACGGCGACCAGGCCATCCTGGTCATCGAGGTCCGCGGCATACCCCTGGACACAGTCGCCTTCTATGGGGCCGGGTGGCAGATTCACGCCGAGAATCTCGCCACCTACCTCGCCGGGCGTGAGCGCGGCGACATCGAGGCGCGGTGGGACGAACTCGTCCCTCCCTACCAGGACCTTGCGGCCGGCATCGGTTAGGTGCCCGCACCGGACGCTGAGCTCGTGCTCGGCGACGGCGACGTGGGCGTGGGTGTGGGCGACGATGATGGGGGAGTCGGTGAGGGCGAGGTCGCCGGCGGGGAGGTCGCCGGGCTCGACGTCGCCGGGCTCGACGGGGAGGTGCCCGCGCCGCGGGCCCTTCTTCTCGCCGGGACGAACAGGGCAGCCGAACTGATCGGGGCCGCCACGATCCCAGCCAGCAATAGCGCCGCAAGCATGCTCGCCTTTCGCCGTCGGTCCCGCGCGGTTGCGCGCTACCCGGCCGGCCGGCGGTTAAACGCCGGTCCCACGGCGGCCCGCCGTCCGCTCAGCCAGCAGCCAGGCCGCCCCGGTCACGAGACAGGCCGAAGCTGAGCCACGGCGAGCACCACCGCCACCAGGGCCACCGGGAAGGCCGGAGCCAGCCGGGGCACCGCGCCGAGCAGCCCCGTCCCGATCAGCGCACCGGTGACAAGGCTGAGCAACGCGGCCACCTTGATCGTCACATCCTCGCGTGGCCCTGTCATCAGCTCGGTGATGGCCTTGATCATCGTGCTGGTGAGAAAGGTGCTGGAAAACCCGGGTACGGCGAGCCGGTTGACCGCACTGCTCTGCACCCCCATGGCGGCCGTGCTCAGCCCCAGCAGCACGAGCTGCGCATCCGCGGCCGGGTGCGTCCCGTACACCTGCCAGAGCCCGAGCAGGGCGCACAGCAGCGCCAGCTCCAGCACGAGGGCGGCACTCACCCGGCGGGGCCACGGTGGCTGCCGGTCACGGGCCCGCCCGCACACCGCGGCACCGCAGATCACCCCGGCGGCATATCCGGCCACGGCCACTCCCGCGTGCACGGCCATGGTGTGATCCGGCTTCCCGAGGCCGATGGCCAGCAGCACCAGGTTGCCGGTGATGACGCTGGCGAAAACCTTGCCCAGGGCGAGGAAGCTGATCACGTTCAGCGATCCGGTGCCGACCGTCAGAACGACCGCCAGCCAGTCCCGGACCCGCTCGCCACTGACCGCACTGCTCCGCGCGCCGGACATGCTGTCCACGCTGCCCGCCGCGCCAGCCGCCCAAACGGGGCTCTCCGGTACCGAAGCCGCCTTTCCCGCATCCGGCGGCGGATGCGAGCGCGACCGCACATCCGCGCCGCCATGGCGGCGCGTTTGCCGTTCGGCCGGCGGGGTAGCCGGCTGGCCACATAGCCGAGCAGGCAAGACAGGAGCTGGACGGTGAGGACGGTTTCACCTGGCCGGCGGGCCGCAGCACTGGCTGTGGCGCTGGCGCTCACAGCGGGAACGGCCGCGGCCTGCGGCAGCGCCCACGCTGCGCGGGCGGATCCGGCCTTGCCATACCACTTGTCCAGCCGTGACATCCACTGGCTGAACATGGCTCATCAGGCCGACCAGGCCGAGATACAGGCGGGCCAGTACGCGCAGAGCAACACGACTGACGCCGGCATACGGTCGGCCGGGGCGACCATGATCCGCGACCACACCGCGCTGGATATCAAGCTGGCCGGGCTCGCCAGCAAGCTGCACATCGCCTTGGTGCAGTACCTGACCGACCAGCAGATACAGCTCGGTGACCGGCTCAGTTCGGAACGCGGGTTCACCTTTGACGACGACTTCATCGCCGCCATGCTGGCCGGCCATCATCAGATGATCGCCGCCACCGAGGCCGAGATTCGCCAGGGCTCCTCGCCACAGGTGGTGGCTCTCGCCCGGCAGGCCCTGCCCGTACTGGATGACCACCTCAAGATCATGCGCGCCGTCGCATCCTCCGGGTAACCGGAGCGGGTTTGACCAGGAATGGGATACGCTCCGCGAAAGCCAGGCAGCGCTGACCTACCCGATGGCCCGGCGGATCGCCGGGCCCAGCCAGGTGCGCAGCCAGCTCCGCGCTCTGCGCACGTCGCCTGCCACGGCGCCCGGCGATATGCCCACCACCTCGCCTGCCTGCGCGTAACTCAGGCCCTCGACGTCCGTGAGGTAGAGCACCAGGCGCAGGTGGCCGGGCAGGACCTGGGCCGCGTCCCGCACCGCCCAGGCCAGCAGGGCATCGTCCAGTACGGTGTCGGTGACATCGTGCTGCGAAGAAACTGGCATGGTTGTGGTCCCTCCCGTTCCAGGAGCGCCTACCCGCCACGCCCCCGCCTATGCGGCATTTCCGGCGCTGATCTTCGGACGCCGCCGGCGCCGCCAGCTCCGGGCAGCAACGGGCCCCGGCTTCCGCCGGTGATGTCGGTGGGATCGATGAACACGTGCGGGGTCATTGACAGCCGCTCCGACAGCCGCTGGTCGATCCGCCCGGACAGTTCCTCCACCGCGCCGGCTCCGATACCGAATGGGTGCCTTCGGTCTGCCGGGGCGGCGGCCCTGACGGATCGAGGCCAGCAGGAACGCCTGGTTCAGCGTGCCGGCGGCCGAGCGGGCGGCCTCGGCCAGCAGGGCGCTGGACGCGGTGAGCACGCCGGCCACGACCTTGACGGCGGCGACGAACACGTTGGCGGCGCCGGCGATCAGGACGGTCGTGCGGGCCGAGCGCTCCCGCGGCTTGGTCATCAGCCCCTGCTACCCAGGCCCACCCTGGTTATCTGAGGTCAGCTGGGTGGTGGCTAACCTGTCGCGCCGGCTCCGGACCAGCGGTATCTGACCACCGGCCAGCACCATGGCGGCCTGCCGCGCGGACAGACGGTGGCGCACCCGGTAGTCCTGGTTCCTGGCCTCGTTGTGCACGGTGAGTTCGGTGCCTGAGCCGAGCGCGCCGGCCAGGCCGTCCACGGACAGTTCGTCGCCCGTCTCGATGCGGTCGTAGTCGCCGGGGTCGGTGAACTCGACGGCCAGCACGCCGAAGTTGGCCAGGTTCTGCCAGTGGATCCGGGCGTAGGACTTGGCGATCACGAGCCGCAGCCCGAGGTAGCGGGGGGCGATGACCGCGTGCTCGCGGGAGGAACCCTGGCCGTAGTTCTCGCCGGCCACGATGACGTGCGGCCCGGCCTCCCGCGCCCGCCGCACGTAGCCCTCGTCGACCTGGCTGAAGGTGAAGCCGGCCAGCTTGGGGATGTCGCTGCGGAACGGCAGCACCCGCGCGCCCGCGGGCAGGATCTCATCGGTCGAGATGTTGTCGCCGACCTTGATCGCCACTCGTACCCGCAGGCCGTCCGGCATCGGATCCAGGTCCGGCAGGGTGCCGATGCTCGGCGCCTTGACCAGCTCCACCTGACCCGCGTCCTGGGCGGGCAGCGGTGGCTCGATCCAGGACGCGCCATTGCCCGATGGCGTGGGCAGCTCGAGCCGGGGATACTCGATCCCCAGCGCGGCGGGCAGCTCCCGCGGATCGGTGATCTCCCCGGTCAGTGCGGCCGCGGCCGCGGTTTCGGGCGAGCACAGCCAGACCGAGTCCTCGTCCGTGCCGGACCGGCCGGGGAAGTTGCGCGGAACCGTCCGCAGGCTGTTGCGGCCGATCGCCGGCGCCTGCCCCATGCCGATGCACCCCATACAGCCGGCCTGGTGGATCCGTGCCCCGGACCGGATCAGGCTCAGCGTCCCGCCCATCGCGGTCAGGTCCGCGAGGATCTGCCGTGAGGTGGGGTTGACGTCCATGGACACCTGCGGGTGTGCCTGGTGGCCGCGGGTGATCGCGGCCAGCACCGCGAAGTCGCGCAGTCCCGGATTGGCCGACGAGCCCACCACCACCTGGTGGACGGGTTCGCCCGCCACCTCGCGGACCGGCACGACGTTTCCCGGCGAGCTTGGCTTGGCGATCAGCGGTTCCAGGCCGGACAGGTCGATCTCGTCCGTCACGTCGTAGCCGGCATCCGGATCGGCGGTCAGCTCAGCGAACTCATCGCCGCGCCCTTCATCTTCGAGGAACGCGCGAACCTGCTCATCGGCCGGGAAGACGCTGGTGGTCGCGCCGAGCTCGGCACCCATGTTCGCGATCACGTGCCGGTCCATGGCCGGCAGCGAGCTCAGCCCGGGGCCGTGGTACTCGATGATCCGGCCCACCCCGCCCTTGACGCCGTGCCGCCGGAGCATCTCCAGGATGACGTCCTTGGCGCTCACCCACGGCGGTAGCGCCCCGGTCAGCCGCACCCCCCAGATCTCCGGCATCGTGACGTAGAGAGGTTCGCCGGCCATCGCCATCGCAACCTCCAGGCCGCCCACGCCGATGGCGAGCATGCCCAGCGAGCCGGCCGCGCAGGTGTGCGAGTCCGAACCGGCCAGCGACGCGCCCGGCCGCCCGAAGCGCTGCATGTGGACCGGATGCGAGACCCCGTTGCCGGGCCGGGAGTACCAGATCCCGAACCGCTGGCAGGCCGACCTCAGGAACAGGTGATCGGCCATGTTCCGCTCGTCGGCCTGCAGCAGGTTGTGGTCGACGTACTGGACCGAGACCTCGGTGCGGACCCGGTCCAGGCCGAGCGCCTCGAGTTCGAGCATCACCATGGTCCCGGTGGCGTCCTGGGTCAGCGTCTGGTCGACCCGCAACCCGATCTCGGACCCGGCCCTCATCTCGCCGTCGGCCAGGTGCGACCCGATCAGCTTCTGCGCCACGTTCTGTCCCATGGGGACCGCCTACCCCCGGACGCTCCCGTCATACCCACGGCTCCAGCCGCCTCCGTCCGGGAGAAAATCCATCATCCAGGCCCGGTATGGCCGCGGCGGCGGATCAGGCCCGGGTTCAGCTCGGCAATGCTCCGGGCGCCACATAGTTGCATGGTCATGCGCAGTTCCGCGGCGAGGATGTCGATGCAGTGGCGCACACCGGCCTCGCCCGCGGCGGCCAGCCCGTACAGGTGGGCGCGGCCGACCAGAACGGCCCTGGCGCCCAGCGCGAGCGCGGCGGCGATGTCGCTGCCGCGCCGGAACCCGGAGTCGACCAGGACCTCCAGCCGGTCCCCGGCCGCGTCGACGATCCCGGGCAGGACGTCGATGGTGGCCGGGAGGTGGTCGAGTTGCCGTCCGCCATGATTGCTGACGATCACCCCGTCCAGGCCATGTTCGGCCGCCCGGATCGCTTCCTCGGCCCGCAGCACGCCCTTGGCCAGGATCGGCCCGTCCCACAGCTCACGGATCCAGTCCAGGTCCGCCCAGTTCACGGTGCCGTCGAACATGTCCGGCAGCTTCTGCAGCGAGCGCTGGTCCGCCGGGCCGATGTTGGGGAAGCTGACCGTCGGGGAGGTGAGGAAGCGCAGGCCCCAGCCGGGGTGCAGCGCACCTTCGAGCAGCGTGGTCAGCGGCAGGTTAGGAGTGGGCAGCTCCAGCCCGGCGTGCTTTTCCCGCTCGCGTTTGGAGCGCACCGAGGTGTCGATGCTGAACAGCAGCGCGCCGAATCCGGCGGCCTTGGCGCGGGCGATGGCCTCCTTGGTCTCGCCGCGGTCGCCCCATATGTAGAGCTGGAACCACAGCGGCGTATCGGTTTGCGCGGCCACCTCCTCGACCGTGGTGTTGGCCAGGCTGGAGATGCCATAGGGGATGCCGGCCCGCCGGGCGGCGCGGGCAACCGCGAGTTCACCCTCGTGGTGGAACATCCGGGGCGCGCCGATCGGCGACAGCGCGAACGGCAGCGGGATGCGCTCGCCGAGGACGGTGGTGCTGGTGTCGACGTGGCTGACGTCACGGGGCATGTCCGGGACGAATTCCAGCTCGTCGAAGGCGGCCCGGTTGCGCCGCAGCGTGTACTCGCCCTCCCCGCCACCTTCCAGGTAGGCCCGCGACCCGAGCGGAAGCCTGCGCCGCGCCTTCCTGGCCACGTCCTCGATGCTGTAACAGCGGGCCAGGCGCCGGGCCCCATAGGGGGACGGCGGCCGGGCCACCCGCAGCAAATGGATCGTCTCATCGAGCCGCATGGCATCAGGCCTGTCTACGCGACGTTCTTCAGCACTGCGTGCGTGAACTGAAGCAGGTCGGCGCCCGCGAGCATGGCCAGCGTGTCCCTGGCCACCCGGGTCGCCGTCGGGAAGAAGATGAGCCCGGCAGTCAGCCCCGTCGCCACCCACACGCCCGTGCAGAACGGGCAGGTGACAAGCTCGCCCACGGCCTTGCGCCCGCCCTCGCCCCTGACGTCCTCCTGCACCTCGGACGGGCCGCTGGTGCCCTGGTAGGAAGCGAACGGCGCGCGAAGCGGGCTGGTGATCGGATCCTTGGCCAGCAGCCTGCTGAGTTTGTGGGTGGCCAGGGCGCCCAGCGTGATGTCGGCTGGCGAGAAGCCATCGGGTACCGTCCGGCCGGTGCGCCGCACGGCGGCCGCGATCGCGCCCAGCACCCCGCTGTAGGCGGTCAGCGTCATCGCATAGCCGAGCAGTGGCCGGTCCTGTTCTCTGGCGTAGCCGGTCTGCTGGGCCCGGGCGGCGCTGGTGAGTTTGTCCTTGATATCGGTCAATGCAGCCATGCGGGCCGCACTACCCACGGCGGCGCCGGCAAACCTGGACGTGCCCGAAGACACACGTGCCTACTGGCCCGGCGGCATGACCATCCATTCGCGGTTTGCCGGTTCGTACTCGGCGTCCTCGCCTGAGCCGCGCCGGATGACAGCCGCGCATTCCGTCAGCGCGTGCAGCGCATCGTCCACCGCGGCCCCGTCCAGGCCTGCCGCGTGGACGATCTCCCGCCTGGATGCGGGCCGGCCGCTGTATTCCAGGGCGGCGATCGCCTCGTACACCTGTGCCTGCTCGTCGCTCATGCTCACCGCATCGACGTAGCGGCGCTGTGCATCCGATGACATGCTGGCCTCCGATTCTGCTCCGGGTTCCCCTGCCCTGGACGCGGGCCGCTACTCCGCCGGTTTAGGCAGCCGCCATCCGGGCAGCGCGGATAGCCCGCACTGGGCAGGTAAGGAACGGCAGACACTTGTGACAGGCCATGAACGGCACAGCGGCCAGCCGGCCGTGCCACAGCCCACCCGGGTGGACAAGCGCCGCTACTTCGTCCTGATGGGCATCTGCATCGGGTTGTTCGTCCTGTCCTGGGCGGTCCTGGACCGGTACTCGGTGATCGCGGCGGTCGTCGTGTCGGTCGTGGCACTGGCGATCCCGCCATTCGCCGCGATCGTCGCGAACGCGGCCAGCACGATCCAGCGCCGCCGGCCGTGACAATTTATATCGCATCACGATGTAAATTGGGTTTATATGTCGTATCACGAGGTAATGGGCTGGTGTTTCCGGGCAGCGCTGCTGGCCGGGTTCGTGCCGCAGCCGGCGGCACTGGCCACGAAGCGGTGCCCGGGGGGAGGAGTATCTCATGACCGCACAGAACCCTGGCCCCCCGCCACGGCACATGCGGCCGGTGGATGGCCAGCCAGGAGCCCGCAGCCTGGAAGAACTCGCCACAGCCGAAGACCGTCAGGCGTGGCTGTCGCGCAGCCGGGTGATGCTGACGCCGATCGCCGCACCGTCGATCATGGGCCTGTTCGGGTTCATGATCGCCACCGCGATGCTCGGCTCCTGGCAGGCCGGCTGGTACGGCAACGCCAAGACGCCGCTGCTGATATGGCCGTTCGCCCCGGTAGCCGGCCAGTAGGAGGTCACCATGCCCGGCTGCGAGAGGCCGCTGGCGCCCCGCGAGCCCGCCGGGGGCCGGCCATGAGCCTGGCCCCCGGCGAGCAGCGGGCCCTGGTCGGCATCGAGGACACGCTGCGCCGCTCCGACCCGCGGCTCGCCGCCAGGCTGGCCACCTTCAGGCCGGCCCTGCGTGCCCGAATGCTCATCCGCTTGACCCGCACATTCCGCCGCCGAACCGGTCAGGGACGGCGATGAGCACACCTGCGCCACGGCAGCCACCACGCGCGCCGGCCAGGCCCGCGAGGGTGCTGCCGCGCAACGGCCCGGACTGCGCGTTCTGCGGGCGGCCACTGCCTGCACGCCATCATCACGTGCTGGACGCCGAACTCTGCGCTGTGTTCTGCGTGTGCCCGGCGCATCCGCACCGGCTGACTCCACACCCGTTCGACCAAGATCGTCATGATGACAGCGGCCGATACGACCGCAGGCAAGAAAGGAAACCGGCATGACCGGCAATCCAGCACGCGACGAGGAACCCGACCTGATGGGTGGCCCCGAGCCCGACGAGCAGGCGAGCGACGTCATGGGGGGCGCCGACCCTGACCGGCACACGGACGTCATGGACAAGCCGCGTCCCGGTCAGAACCGCTCCGCAGAGTAACAGCCCCACGCCACCGGGCCGGGCCGCACCGGCGCGGCCCGGCCCGGCGTGTTTGTGCCGCACCGGCGCGGCGCGGCCCGGCGTGTTTGTGCCGCACCGGCGCGGCGCGGCCCGGCGTGTTTGTGCCGCACTGGCGCGGCGGCGCGGCCCGGCGTGTTTGTGCCGCACTGGTGCGGCCCGGCCCGGCGTGTTTGTGCCGCACTGACGCGGCCCGGCCCGGCGTGTTTGTGCCGCACGCACGGGGCAGGTGACCGCTGATGCCGCGATAGAAGGAGACGACGATGGCGATCGCGACGGTCAATCCGGCCACCGGGGAGACGGTGAAGACCTTTGACGAGATGACCGAGGCGGCCGTCGATAACTGCCTGGCCGCCGCCGCGGCGGCCTTTGCGGGCTACCGCCAGACCGGTTTTGGCGAGCGGTCCGGATGGATGCGCCGGGCGGCCGGGATCCTGGACGGCGAGCAGGACCAGATCGCCGCCATGATGGTTACCGAGATGGGCAAGACGCTGGCCGCCGCCCGGCAGGAGGTCGCCAAGTGCGCCACCGCCTGCCGCTACTACGCCGATCATGCCCCGGGGTTCCTGGCCGGCGAGGTCGCCGACGCGGCCGAGGTCGGGGCCGCGCGCGCCTACGTCAGCTATCAGCCGCTCGGGCCGGTGCTGGCGATCATGCCGTGGAATTTCCCGCTCTGGCAGGCCATGCGCTTCGCCGCCCCTGCCCTGATGGCTGGCAACGTGGGCCTGCTCAAGCACGCGTCCAACGTGCCGCAGACGGCGCTGTTCCTCGAGGACCTGTTCGCCCGGGCCGGTTTCCCCGCGGGAACCTTCCAGACTCTGCTGGTCGGCTCGTCCCGGATCGAGCCGGTCCTGCGCGACGAACGGGTGGTTGCGGCCACCCTCACCGGGTCGGAGCCGGCCGGGCGGTCGGTGGCGGCCATCGCCGGCAGCGAGGTCAAGAAGGTCGTCCTGGAACTGGGTGGCAGCGACCCGTTCGTGGTCATGCCGTCGGCCGACCTGCCGTCCGCGGCCCACGTGGCCGCGGTCGCGCGCTGCCTCAACAACGGCCAGTCCTGCATCGCGGCCAAGCGCTTCATCGTGCACGACGCCGTCTACGACGAATTCGAGCGGTTGTTCGCCGGTGAGATGTCGGCCATGACCGTCGGGGATCCGATGCTGGCCGGCACCGACGTGGGCCCGCTGGCTTCCGAACAACAGCGTGACGACGTCGAGAAGCTTGTCACCGACGCGGTGGCCCTGGGCGCCAAGGTAATCTGCGGGGGCGCCGCTCCCGACCGTCCGGGCTTCTACTACCCGCCCACCGTGCTCACCGGCGTGACCCCCGAGATGCGTGCGTTCCATGAGGAAGTGTTCGGCCCGGTGGCCACCCTCTACCGGGTGGCCGGCATCGACGAGGCGATCGAGCTGGCCAATGCGACGTCGTTCGGGCTCGGTGCGAACGCCTGGACCACCGATGAGGCGGAGCAGAGCCGGTTCATCCGCGATCTCGCGGCCGGGATGGTCTTCATCAACGGCAACGTCACGTCGTATCCGCAGTTGCCGTTCGGTGGCATCAAGAACTCCGGCCATGGCAGGGAACTGTCGGTCCAGGGAATCCGCGAATTCTGCAACATCAAGACCGTGTGGGTCGGCGGCCCCCGCCCCGGCCGCCCCTGACCCACCTGGCACGCCCCCCGGCCGTCCCACCTGGCACGCCCCCCGGCCGTCCCACCCGGCACGCCCCCCGGCCGTCCCACCCGGCGGCTGGGGCGGGCTCAGGCCTTGGCGAACTCCGCGCGGAGCTGCTCGCAGAACGCCGGCAGGTCGTCCGGCTTGCGGCTGGTCACCAGCACGTTGGGACCTGATCTGCAGATCTGCACCTCGGCATCGACCCAGTTCCCGCCTGCGTTCTTGATGTCGGTGCGCAGGCTCGGCCACGAGGTGAGCGTCCGGCCCCGCACCACGTCCGCCTCCACCAGGGTCCACGGACCGTGGCAGATGACGGCGGCCGGCTTGCCGGCCTCGAACATGGCCTTGACGAACTGGACCGCCCCCGGCACCGTCCGTAGCTGGTCGGGATTGGCCACCCCTCCGGGCAGCACCAGCGCGTCGTAGTTACCGGGATTGGCCTCGCTGATGGCCCGGTCCACCGGGAAAGTGTCACCCTTGTCCAGGTGGTTGAAGGCCTGAACCGTCCCTGGCTCCGGCGCCAGGAGCTCGGCGTTCCCGCCGGCGTCCACGACCGCCTGCCAGGGCTCGGTGAACTCGACCTGCTCCATCCCCTCATTGGCCGCCATGAAAGCGATCAGGCGGCCCTCCAGCTCGTATGTCATGACATTCTCCTTTCGTCCGGTCGCCACTTGCCGCACAGCCGCGAGCCAAACCTGATAAGCCGTTGCGGCTGCGGGCGGGCGTCGGGTAGGAACGTTGGAATGCTCCGTGGAGACCTGACCCTGCTGCGTGCCCGGCACGACGATGACCTCGCGATTCTCGACGCCGAGCTGTACGACGATGTCGAGACCCGGGTGCGGGCGGATACCAGGCCGTGGCGGCCGGTACCGGCAGGCTCGGCCGCGTCAACGTTCCGTGTGACCGATGCGACCGGGGACGACGCCATATTCTCGGTGGTGGAGCTGGCCACAGGCGAGCTCGCGGGCACGGCGCTGCTGTGGCGTATCGATCATTTCAACCGCCTGGCGCACGTCGGCATCTCGCTGCGGCCCGCATACCGCGGCCGCGGCCTGGCCACCGACGCGGTCCGGGTGCTGTGCCGCTACGGTTTCATGATCCTCGGGCTGAACCGGCTGCAGCTCATGACCCTGGCGGACAACGCGGCGATGATCGCAACCGCCACCAAGGCCGGCTTCCGCAACGAGGGCACCCTGCGCCGCGCGCACTGGGTCAACGGCCAGTTCCTCGACCAGGTCGTCTATGGCCAGCTAGCCGCCGAATGGACCGCCCGCTGACCGGGTGCAGGCCGCCTGTCTGATTTTCTCTCGTTACGGAGCCAGTAACCGCAACGGTCCCGCCAGCCAGCAGCGGCGAAGGCTCACTGCGCCTTGACGGCTCCCACGAACTGCAAAAGCCCGGCCACGTGCTGCTTGATCGCGGTGTACCCGCGAACCCGGAGCGCGCCGGTAATCTCTTCCGGGCCGAATATCCGCATCCCCAGCACGCGCCCCGCCGCCCGCTCGGCCGTGTGCAGCGCCACGCCGCCGCGTCCGTAGCTGGCCATCAGCGCGATCCGGCCGCCCGGCCGCAGCACCTCGGTCATCCGGTCCAGCGCCCGCATCGGGGTGGCGAACATCGGCAGCGCGGCGAAGCAGCACACCGCGTCGAAGCTGGCCGGCCGGAACGGCAGCCCGGCCGCGTCCGCCCGCACGTACACCGGGACCGCAGTGCCACGCTCCGCCGCCGCCCGGGCGTCGGCGACCGCGCGGACCAGCATGGTCGCGGAGGCGTCCAGCCCGACAGCCAACCCGGTGCGCCCGGCCGCGCGGGCCATGCCACGCGTGAAGTTGCCCGGCCCGCAGGCAACGTCGAGCACCGTGTCGCCGGGGGACAGGGCCAGCCAGTCGCGGGCCAGCCGGTGCTCGGCCGGGACGCTCAGCCCGGCCGGCCCCTTCAGGATCCGGAACAGACCGGGCCGCCACCACCGCTCGTACACCAGCGGCACAAAACCAGTGTGCATCAGCCGCTGCGCCAGCCCGCTAGGCTCCGGCCCGTCGCCGCCCAGCAGTTCCAAGTACCCCCGCCCGAAGTCCGGTTCTTCCGGCACCTCCGCAAGCAGCCCAAGCAACCGCCCACCCCGATCCCCGGTCCCCCCGCCCAGCCCCACCCCGCCACCTCCACCCGGCCCCACGGCACCGTCTTCGCCTGGCCCCACGGCCCCGTCTTCGCCCGAACCCGCCGCGCCGTCT
>DATGGU010000166.1:0-11208 GCA_035308365.1 Streptosporangiaceae bacterium | reverse complement strand
TGGCCGGATAGCGACGTTCGGCGCCAGCCGGTCAGTCGCAATCCGGGCGGCCTGGCCCCGCCGCAAGGTCCAACCCTCTAACGGATGACCGGCGTGCTCCGCAGCGTGCCCGTGTAGCTGGCTGGGTAACAGCTCCGCTTGCCGGCAGCGGCGTAGCAGCGGCTGTCCGGCAGGTCGATGGTGATCTTGCTGTAGTAGCCCGCCCCCGCATGTCGCGGCAGCGGCTCCGGCTGCCAGAGTTTTACGGTCGCCGCGAAGCTGTGGAACGTGCCGGCCGCGCAGTTGGGCACGCAGTCGTTGATGCGCCAGGTGCCAGTTGCGGCCGCAGTGGATCCCCATGCCGTCCATCGCAGACCTGACAGGTAGGCGTTGCCGTCGTCGCAGGCCAGCATCAGCGTGGCCGGGTGGACCTGCGGTTTGCCGGCGCAGTCGACGGTGACGTCGGGTCTGGTGGTGGCCAGGCTTGCCGCCAGGCTGGCGGCTGGGTGCGGGGAGGGGGTGGGGGCGTGGCCGACGATGACGGCGGCTGCCGAACCGAACAGGATGGGCGCGAGCGCGGCGGCAAGGCCTGGACGCCGGATTCTCACGACTGCTCCCGTTCCCCGGATGGTTCCCCCGCGTGCCATGGGACGCGTTCAGGACACAAAGCTCCGCCTCTTCGACTCATGCCTCGGCCCGTCTGCTTGTTAGACGCGGTCCGATGTTAGACGGTTGCCGCCCCGCTCGCCCGGCATCTGCGCAGAGGTTAGAAAGGCCTCCACAAACCGGTAGGGGAGAGGCCGTCTCGGCCTACCGAGACGACCCTGGCGGCCGGAGGGTCGGCCCCGGATTGGCCGGAGTCCCGGTGATGGGCCGGCTGACTCCGTTCGTCTTGATTTCGCCGTGCGCAGTAGCGGCGGCGACAGCCGGAGGCTGACGCGAGCCGGGGCCGTCATAGTAGAACTGCTTACCGCGCAGCAGCGAGACGATCGCGCCGATCACCGACATGGCGGCGGCCGTGGTGAACACGATGATCAGGCCGTGATGGAACGGCCCGGCGATGAGGTGGGGGAAGAACTGCCTGCCGGTGAGCACGGCGGCGTTGTGCGCCGGAAGGGCGGCCAGCGTGTGGCTGCCGAGCAGGTGCTGGATGGGGTTGTAGCCGAGCAGGGCGGCGAACATCGTGCTGACCGGCGGCAGGTGGGCGACGTGTGAGGCGATGGCGGCGGGCACGCCCTGCGAGCGCAGGCCGCTGGTCAGCGTGTGCGGCAGGGTGGACGCGAGTCCGGCGATCATCAGCGAGAAGAAGATGCCGATGGACAGCGACATGCCGGAGTTCTGGAAGGTGGCCCGCATGCCCGAGGCCGAGCCGCGGTGCCGGGCCGGGACCGAGCTCATGATCGCCGAGGTGTTCGGCGAAGCGAACAGGCCGGAGCCGACGCCGTTGCCGAAGATCAGCAGTGCGAACGTCCAGTACTGGAAGTGCACCGGCAGCAGCATCAGGCCGGTGAAGCAGACCGCGGCCAGCAGCAGCCCGGAGGTGGCGAACGGCCTCGGCCCGAACCGGTCGGACAGCCAGCCAGAGACCGGCCCGGCGATCAGGAACCCGGCGGTGAGCGGCAGCATGTAGATGCCCGCCCACAACGGTGTGTCCACGTAGTTGTAGCCGTGCAGCGGCAGCCAGATCCCGGCCAGCCAGATGACCAGCATGAACTGCAGGCCGCCCCGGGCGATCGAGCCGAGCAGCCCGGCCGCGTTGCCGGCCGCGAACGCCCGGATCCGGAACAGCCCCAGGTTGAACATCGGCTCGGCAATGCGTGCCTCGATCAGGCAGAACAGCACCAGCATCGCCGCGCCGCCGGCCAGCCCGCCGAGCACCCACGGGTTCGTCCAGCCGGTCGGGTGCCCGCCGTACGGCTGGATCCCGTAGGTGATCGCGACCAGCAGCGCTCCTGCGCCCAGTGCGAACGTGACGTTGCCAGCCCAGTCGATCCTGGCCCGCTTGGTGGTGGCGATCTCGCGCAGGCTCCGGTAGGCCCACACCGTGCCGAACACGCCGATCGGCACGTTCACCCAGAACACCGCGCGCCAGTCCCAGGCGGCCAGCAGCCCGCCCAGCAGCAGCCCGATGAACTGGCCCGAGATGCCCGAGATCTGGTTGATGCCGAGCGCCATGCCGCGCTGGTTGGCCGGGAACGCGTCGGTCAGGATCGCCGCCGAGTTGGACATCAGCATCGCGCCGCCGAACGCCTGAACGAACCGCCAGCCGATCAGCCACAGCGCCCCGCCCTGGCCGAGCAGGGGATCCAGCGAGAGCGCGATGGAGGCCAGGGTGAAGACGACGAAGCCAAGGTTGTAGATCCGGACCCGGCCGAACATGTCGCCCAGCCTGCCGAGGGTGACAACGAGCACCGACTGCACCAGCAGGTACCCAATGATCATCCAGAGCAGGTAGGTGACATTGCCCGGGGTCAGCGGGTTCAGGTGGATGCCACGGAAGATGGCCGGCATCGAGATGATCACGATGGACGCGTCGATGGTGGCCATCGTGATGCTCAGCGTGGTGTTGGAGAGCGCGACCCACTTGTAGCGATCGCCCTTGCTTCTCGTATCGCTGCTGCTCAGACCCTCGGTAGCCGCGTCACCTCGCACATCTTCACACTCTACCCACGGCTAGTTGCTTGATGGCAACTATTTATCCGGCTGGCTGACGACCGGGTCAGGTACGCGGCTCGTACTTCAGCCCGCGCTCGCCGGTGTAGACCTGCAGCGGCCGGGCGATCTTCTGCTCCCGATCCCTGATCATCTCCAGCCACTGCGCCACCCAGCCGCTGGTCCGGGCCATCGCGAACAGCACCGTGAACATCTCCCGGGGCAGGCCGAGCGCCTGGTAGATGAGCCCGGAGTAGAAGTCCACGTTCGGGTACAGCTTGCGGCTGACGAAGTAGTCGTCCTCCAGCGCCCGCTTCTCCAGTTCCAGCGCGATCCGCAGCAGCGGGCTGGTGCCCTTGGCCTCGAACACGTCGTCGGCGGCCTGCTTGATCAGCCGGGCCCGCGGGTCGTAGCTCTTGTACACCCGGTGCCCGAAGCCCATCAGCCGTTCCTTGCCGGCCTTGACCCCGTCGATGAAGCTGG
Organism: Streptosporangiaceae bacterium; assembly: GCA_035308365.1. Classification (GTDB taxonomy): domain Bacteria; phylum Actinomycetota; class Actinomycetes; order Streptosporangiales; family Streptosporangiaceae; genus PALSA-505. Next base: position 8,094 of record DATGGU010000166.1, on the reverse strand, counting down.
GCACGTTCTCGATGTCGCCGATCCTGACCAGCATCTTCAGCACGGCCTCGTTGGCCCCGCCGTGCAGCGGCCCGTACAGGGCGGCGATCCCGGCGGCCACGCAGGAGTACGGGTCCGCGTGCGCGGAGCCGACCACCCGCACCGCCGTGGTGGAACAGTTCTGCTCGTGGTCGGCGTGCAGGATGAACAGGGTCTCCAGGGCCCGCTCGATCCGCGGGTCCGCCTTGTACTCCCGCTCGGACATCTTGAACAGCATGGCCAGGAAGTTGGCGGTATAGCTGAGCCCGTTGTCCGGGTAGACGTAAGGCTGGCCCAGGTTGTGCCGGTGGGCGAACGCGGCCAGCGTGGGCACCTTGGCGATCAGCCGCCGGATGTGCAGCTCGATGGCCTCCGGATTGTCGAACACGTTCGCGTCCGGGTAGAACGTGGACAGCGCGCCCACCGACGCCAGCAGCATGCCCATCGGGTGCGCGTCGTAGCGGAAGCCCTGCATGAAGTTCTTGATGTTCTCATGCACGAACGTGTGCATGGAGATGTCCTCGGTCCACGCTGCCAGCTCGTCGTTCGACGGCAGATGGCCGTAGATCAGCAGGTAGGCGACCTCCAGGTAGGTCGCGTTGGCGGCGAGCTGCTCGATCGGGTAGCCGCGGTACTCCAGCACCCCGGCCTCGCCGTCCAGGAACGTGATACTGCTCCGGGCCACGGCCGTGTTGAACAGCCCCGGGTCATAGCTGACCAGGCCGTGCTTGTCGTCCTGCACCTTGATCTGCCGCAGGTCGGTAGACCGGATGGTGCCATCCGTGATGGGAATCGTGTATTCCTGGCCGGTGCGGCTGTCCGTCACGGTCAGGAAGTCCTGCTCGGTCATGAAGCCTCCGCGGGCTGTGCACACTCTTCAGTCACTGACCACGTTAGGGCGTCTGGGTGACGGCCCGGTGGCCGGGGGTGCTCGCCGTTACGGAGGTTTTTACGTTTCCGCCATATTTTCAGGATTTCTCAAAATTGACGGAGGGGGCGACCTAGCCGGAACCGCCGGCGCCGCCGGTGAGCTCGACCTCATCACGCAGCACGCTGTACAGAATGCTGTCGTGCCAGCGGCCATCCCGGAAGCCCGCCCCGCGCAACACACCGTCCTTGGTGAACCCGGCCTTCTCCAGTGCCCGCTGCTCGGCGACGTTGGTTATCTCCGTCGCCGCCTGGACCCGGTTGACCTGGGAGTGGGCGAACAGGTAGCGCACCAGCAGCCGCTGCGCCCAGGTGCCCGCACCCTGGCCGCGGGCCTCCGGCAGCAGCCTGATGCCGATTTCCCAGCAGTAGGAGATCTGCCCGGTGGACATCTGATGCCAGTTCACGAAGCCGATCGCCTCGGCCCCGCGGGTCACCATGAGCACGCCGCCCACCGAACCGAGCAGGCCGTTCTCGTGCCACCGCTGCCGGTACAGGTGCGGGTCGCTCCAGCCGTACCACTCGTGCGGCCCAGCGCCCACCGGGTCGTTGGTCAGCCGGTCGATCACGGCGAGATCCTCTTCGGTCACCGGGCGCAGCGCCACCGGATGTGGCGGAAGCTGATCATCCATGACCGGACATGTTAGGACGCCGACCGTCAGCCCGCCCGGGCACCCGGCCGATGCGCCGGTCAGGCTACGTCGAACCGCCCGGCCTTGACCTTGCCGGTGAAGCTCTGCCAGCCGGCAGGGGACAGGACGAGCCTCGGCCCGTCAGGGTTCTTGCTGTCGCGAACGGCGACAACCCCCGGCAGATCACGCGCGACCTCAACGCACGCACCACCGTTACCTGTGCTGTAGCTGGCCTTGCGCCAGGTGGCGACCTCGACGCAGTTTCCGCCGTTACTGTTGCTCATGCTGGCCTTGCGCCACACGGCCCGGCTCAAGTCCATGACTTCGCTACTTCCTCGATCAAACGCAGGGACGCGGCCCGTGGTAGAGCCTCAGATTTGATCGTATCCCACAGGGTCATCAGGGAGGCGACGTCCTCTGGGCGATCTACAATCTGGCCCTGAACTGCCGTGTCCTGGTAAGCCACAGGTTGGGAGTCCGCAAATTCCGCAATGACGAACGGGCCGCGGAATCCCTCGTGTTCTCCCTGCTCTGTCGGTATCACCTGAAGAGTCACGTTGGGCAGCTTGGCCATCTCGATCAGCTTGTTGAGCTGCTCGCGCATCACGGATGCGCCACCCACCGGGCACCGTATCGCTGCTTCGGTGATGACCGCCCAGAAGATGGGCGGCTTGTCCTTGGTCAGGATGGACTGCCGCGCCATGCGCGCAGCCACCATCTCCTCGATCTCATCTTCGGTGGTATTGATCCGTGTCCGCAGCACGGCCCTCGCGTAATTCTCGGTCTGAACCAATCCAGGAATGGTGATCAGCTCGAACGTTCGCAGTGCGGTGGCCTGGGCTTCGTAGTCTGGCCAGCGGTCGAACCAGCCGGGATATGCGCGATGCCGGGCACTTTCCCTTAGCCACCCCCAGAGCCGAGCCAGACCGCCCCGCGTGTCGAGCTGGGGTATCGCGTCCAGCCGTGCGGGGAAGCCTTCGGCCGGTGGGCGTTTACCCTTCTCGATCTTGCTGATGACGTCGTTGGAGCAGTGCGCCAGCGCGGCCAGCTCGACCTGTGACAGGCCGGCCCGTTCGCGGTAGTAACGCAGTTCAGAGCCGAATACCCCTTCGGGGGTCCGGCTGCGGTCACCGTTGTCTGGCATCGGCTCTCCCGTTCGCCCCGTAGCTGGGCAAGCACCTCTCCGGTGCCCAGCTGCCTACCAAGCGTAGAGCTGGCACAACAGACCGTGTAGGAACTCGCGCGGATCCCCGATGGGCAGGCTTGGGCACTGTGACGCCCGGATCGGCACGCGCCGCCACTCGCGTGATTGCATGGACCACGTGCTGACTGGCGCGCGGATGAACCAGAAGATCGCCGTCAGCGCGGTGTACGTGGCCGCGATGTTCGTGTCCATCCTGGACGCGACGATCGTGAACGTGGCGTTGCCGACCCTGGGCCGCGCCTTCGGTGTCCCGGCCACGTCGGTCGACACGGTGGCCATCTACTACCTGGTCAGCCTGGCCGTGTTCATCCCGGCTTCGGGGTGGCTGGGGGACAGGTTCGGCGGCAAGCGGGTGCTGCTGACCGCGATCGTCGTGTTCACCGCCGCGTCCGCGCTGTGCGGCGCGGCCACCTCGCTGACCGCACTGGAGATCTTCCGCATCGTGCAGGGGTTGGGCGGCGGGATGCTGGCGCCGGTGGGGCTGGCCATGCTGCTGCGGATGTTCCCGCCCGAGGAGCGGATCCGGATGGCCGGCCTGCTGACCGTGCCCACCACGCTGGCGCCGGCCATCGGGCCGGTGCTGGGCGGCCTGCTGGTCACCGAGGCGTCCTGGCGCTGGGTGTTCTACGTCAACGTGCCGCTCGGGGCGGCGGCCCTGCTGTTCGGCCTGCTGTTCCTGGAAGACGGTACCCAGCAGCGGCCCGGGCGGTTCGACGTGGTGGGGTTCGCCCTCGCCGGAGCCGGGTTCGGCGCGCTGATGTACGGCGTCTCCGAGGGCCCGGTGACCGGCTGGGATTCGGCGGCGGTGCTGGCGACCATCGCGGCCGGCCTGGTGATCCTGGCTATCCTGGCCCGGGCCGAGCTGGCCCACGAGCGCCCACTGATCGACCTGCGGCTGCTGCGCAACCGGCTGTTCCGCTCCTGCAGCGGCGTCATGGTGCTCGCGTCGGTGGCATTCATCGGCAGCCTCTACCTGGCCTCGCTGTTCTTCCAGGACGGCCGGGGGCTGTCCGCGCTCGGGTCGGGGCTGAGCACGTTCCCCGAGGCGTTCGGCGTCATGCTGGGCGCCCAGCTGGCCAGCCGGGTGCTGTACCCGATGCTCGGCCCGCGCCGCCACATCGCGCTCGGCCTGGCCGGCGTGATGACCACGATCGCGTTGATGGCGCTGATCGGGGCTGCTACCAGCCTGTGGTGGATGCGGGCCCTGATGTTCGCGATGGGCTTCATGCAGGGCCAGGTGTTCGTGCCGTCCCAGGGCGCCGCCTTCGCGACGATCTCGCGTGAGGCCAGCGGGCGGGCGTCCACCATGTTCAACGCCGGGCGCCAGCTCGGCGGTGCGGCCGGCGTCGCGCTGCTCACCACCGCCGTGGTCGCGGTGGGCGCCAGCCATGCCGTAGGGCGCGGCTCCGGCAAGGAAGGCGCCGCGGCCGGCCGTGTGCTGCCCAACCTGACCGCCTACCACGCCGGGTTCCTGCTCGCGGCCGCGGTGGACGCGGTGGCTGTGCTGGTCGCGCTGACCATCCGTGATGCCGACGCGGCGGCCACGATCCCGGCCAGGCGCGGCCGCCGCCTGGCCCGGCCCGGTGGCGGAACGGCGGCGGAAGAGGCCTGACCGCGCTGGGCGCGGGCCTGGTCGCGGGGGAGCGGGCCGCCTCAGGCGGTGGGGCCGCTGCCCAGCCAGCCACGGCGCTGGAACAGCCAGACCAGCAGGACGACCGCGACCAGCTCCAGGCCGATGCCCAGGCCGACGAAGGCACCCAGGCTGACCTGCACATGGCCGACCAGCCAGCCGAAGTTCTGACCGAAGAACCCGGTCAGGAAGCTCAGCGGCAGGAAAAAGGTGGCGATCATGGCGAGCTGTTTCATGATCACGTTCAGCCGGTTGGACACCATGGACAGGTGCGTGTCCATGGCGCCGCTGATCAGGTCGCGGTACCCGTCCACCAGGTCGCTGATCCGGATCAGGTGATCGTACAGGTTGCGGAAGTAGGCCGCGCCGCCATCGGTCGTGCCCGGAATCGACACGATGCCGGTATTCAGGCTGTCGATCATGTCCCGCTGCGGCGTGATCACCTTGCGGATGGTCAGGATCATCCGCTTCATCTCGAACAGCGTCCCGAGCTGTTCCTCGGTCGGCGTCTTCAGAATGGCGCTCTCGAGGTCGTCGATGGAATCGTCGAAGTCGGACAGCACCGGGAAGAACGAGTCGACCAGGGTGTCCATGATCAGGTATGCGACGGCCACCTGCGGCGGTGCCACCCCGGTGGAATGGTGGCTGACCAGTCGCTCCCGCACGCCGGCCAGGGCCGAACAGTTCCCGTGGTGCAAGGTGATGATGGCCGTCCCGGTGACGAAGCAGTGCACCTCGGCCACGTGCTTGCCGTCGTCGGCCATGCCGAAGGCGATGATGTGCACGAAGGCGTCATACTCGTCGATCCGGGCTCGCTGGCCGAACGTGTCCGCCGCCTCCACCGCCACCGGGTGGAAGTGGAAGGTGTTCGTCAGCAGCGCGGGCACGTCGTCATCGGGTTCCGGGTCATGGATGTCGAGATCCAGCCAGAAGAACTCGCCACTGGCGACTGCCTGGCCGATTGCCTCCGGCGTGGCGGCCGCCATGGCGCCGCCCGTCTGGGTGAGGGTGCCCTTCATGTGGGGAGATACTGCCACGCTCCGGGCTCAGCCCGGCGATGATCCCGCGTCGTCCGGCGCGGCGGCGTCCTCGGTGCTGGCGCTGGCGTCAACGGCGGCCAGCCCGGCCGGGCTGGCGCCCAGGCGGCGCTCCACATCGGCCAGCCGCTGGCCGATGACCGCGAGCTGCTGGCTGATGTCGGCGTGGCCCTGCTTGTACACCTCCTTGTTGGCGTCGGTGTGCTCCTTCATGAACACCGAGGCGACGGTCGCGGTGAGCACACCGATCAGGCCGATACCCACCAGCATGAGCACCGAGGCGACGATCCTGCCGCCCCCGCTGACCGGGAACCTGTCCCCGTAACCCACGGTGGTCACCGTCACGATGGCCCACCACAGCGCGTTGGGGTAGCTGTGGATGTTGCCGCCCGGGGTGTTCTCCTCGAACAGCAGCACCAGCCAGGCGCCCAGGAACAGGCTCCCGGCCGCCGCGATGAGCACCCGGAACAGGCTGTGGTGGCTGAGGATGAACGCCACCCTCAGCTGCGCCTCGCGAGCCAGCACGGTCATCCGCTCGATGCCGATCAGGTGCCAGCCCTGCAGCGGTGGCAGCAGCACGGTGGCCGGTTCCACCCAGCGCCGCCTGAGGTAGCCCCTGGTGTCCGGGGTGACCACCAGCCGGACCAGATACTCCACCAGCAGGATCACCCAGAGCGTGAACAACGTGGCCACCAGCGAGATCGAAATCGTGCCGTTGGCCCTGGACGTGACGACGGTCACCCCGATCACCAGCCAGGCGATCCCCAGCAGGAGCAGCGGGTACCTGGTGACCTGCTCGATCCGGTCCACCAGGTCGTGCCGCCCGCCGGCCGGCCTGGCCCCGGCGATAACCTGGCGCCGTCGCTCTTCCTTGCGGGCCCTGTCGTCCAGGCGCTCCCGCTCCAGCCGTTCCAGCCGCTGGATCCGCTCGATGGAGGACGGCTTACCGCCACTTTGTTTCCCCACCATGCGAGAAGAATGTAGCGGCTGAGCGGCTCATCCGCTGGACGGGACCTGGGCGGCACGCTCTACCGGGCGGCAGCGCCGTCCGGTCATCTTCACGCACTAAGGCTACATATGTAGCCCTGCATATGTCGGGTGCAGCTTCTTCAGCGAACTCGCCGTCGCCCCGGTCCGCTGACCCGCTCCCGCAGGGCCCAGATGGTCGTGTGCTTGACGTCGCTGTCCTCCAGTGCCCCGACCCCCGGCACGTCATAGGTGGCCAGCGGTGTCAACCGGTCGCGGGGCAGGTACGCCCGGCCGAAGTCGGCGGCGAGCGTGCCGGCCCGGCGGCCCCGGGCCCGCTCCAGGAACCGCATCACCCTGGCCGCCAGGTCGCGCTGGTAGAACGCGTCGGCGGCCAGCACCAGCCCGGTACCGGGAGCCGGCGTATCCTCCCGGTCCAGGATGTCGGCGCAGATGGCAGGCACCCGCACACCGTTGGCCGCGGCATTGACACCGATGGCGGCCACGGCCAGCGGATCGATGTCGTAGGCGGTCACCGCCGCCGCACCGGCCAGCATGGCCGCGATCGCCACCAGCCCGGAGCCGGAGGCGATGTCGATCACCTGCCGCCCGCGGGCAACCTCGGGATGGTCCAGCAGGTAGCGGGCCAGTGCCTGCCCACCCGCCCAGGCGAACGCCCAGAACGGCGGGCCGAGCCCGGTCTGCCCGGCCAGCCGTTCGGTCCGCTGCCACAATTCGATCGGCTCAGCGGCCTGGTGCAGCCGGATCTCCGGGACCAGCGGAACCGGCAGCAGTCGCGTGCCGGCCTCGATGAACCGGGCCCGCGGTGAGGCCGGATCGCCTTGTGCCGTTCCCATCCCGGCCAGTGTCCTCCACGATCGGTCAAGCGCACCGGAAAATGGCGGCCCGGCCGGGCGCGATGTCAATAGATTCCGGCGGCTGGGCGTGCCGGAAGCTGTCAATTCCCGATAGCCACGATCATAATTGAACGACGCGGATACGGGGGTGGGGCGGCCGATGTGCTCCAGCCCGGAACTGCCTTCCAGGGAGGTACTAAATGTCGGCCGATACCAGCACTGCACCCAGTAACCCGACACTCCAGCGGTTCAGCCTTGACGACCTGGCCGTCTACACGGCCGAGCAGGCATTCGGCCCGACCGCCAGCCCCGACTTCCGGGTCTTCTACGTCGGCCGGGACGACGTTCACGGCGTGCTGATGCACCTGTTCACCCGGGTCACCCTGAGCGTCAAGATGAATATGTTTGGCTACGACGACCAGGAGCTCAACAAGGCTTTGATGGGCCTCGTGCAGAACCCGTCGGTGATGGTACAGGTAACACTGGACAGAACGCAGGCTTCCGGCCCGGCGGAAAAGACAATTCTGAGCAGCGACGCCGCACAGGACCAGCAAGGCTTCGCCAACGATTTCGTTATCGGCACGTCATCCACCGGCCAGATCAGCCACTCCAAGGGCGGCGTCCTCGACGGCATCGTCGCCTTCGAGGGCTCGACGAACTGGTCATCCTCGGGCGAGGGCACCGGCATCAGCCTCACCGCCGCCGAGCAGGCCCCCGGCTTCAGGGCACAGAACAACACGCTCGCCGTCTACGTGAACCCCTACGAGATCGCCAAGTTCGCCGCCCGCCTGGACTACGAGCACGCCGTAGCGGCCGCCCAGAA
>DATGGU010000165.1:0-15817 GCA_035308365.1 Streptosporangiaceae bacterium | reverse complement strand
GGGAAGGGTTGTCGAATCCGGAGATCGGGGCGCGGTTGTTCTTGTCCCGGTACACGGTGCAGGTGCATGTGTCGCGGATCCTGGCCAAGCTGGGGGCCCGCTCCCGGGTCGAGGTGGCCAGCCAGGTAGCCCAGCGGCCGGAGCAGCAGGAGGCGGTCGCCCGTTCCACCGGGTAATCACAGCATGCTCATCCATCCAGCCCCGGCCCCCGGCGGGCTGGCAGGTCACTGACGGCTGGAGCGCCTAGCCGCCGGAGGGCGTCGGCGGGGTCACAGAACTCTTGTCCGCCGCGGTGTACGCCTGGCCGGCCTTGTCGAGCAACGCGATGTACACGCCGACGGTCTCAGTCCCATCGGCGATCATCCGCAGCACGCGCCTCATCGCGGGATTGATCTGCTCGGCGAACTGCTGAGCCGCCTGCTGAAGCCCGGTGTCCGCGTAGTGCAAGGTGACGTCATGCCCGTTCGCGCTCCGGGGGTCGTAGATATAGGAATAGGTAGCCTTCTGGCCGAGGTAGGTGCCCCCGGCGATGGCCGCCTGGACCTGTTGGTCCAGGGCGTTGTACGCGTCGGCGACTCGTGACGCCGACGACAGTGCGCCCTGCTCAGCGGCCTGCACCGTGGCCAGGTTGACCAGCATCGGTGCCGCGTCAGGGACCGGGGCGGAGCTGGTTGCCGCCGGCCCGCCGGTATTGCCGGTGTAGGCCGGGGGCGGTCCCCACAGAATTGTCAGCGTCGGGTCGGAGGCATCGCCCGGTGGCGGCGATGAGTTATCGGTCACGGGATTTCTCCGTTCCGGGCCTGGTGCGCCCGTCGGCAAGGGACTTCCGGCCAGGATCAGCCGGGCTGGGGGACCGTGGAAAGGTCCCCGTTCTGGTACATCCCGTCGGCCTCGAAAGGCGCTGACCCCAGACCGGGTCCTGTCACCGTCCCGCACCGTCTGCCTACGCTTCGTGCCACCGAGCGATGAGATGGGGTACCGCATGGCGGCGCAGACACTGACCTGGCCGGAGTTCAAGGTCGACCTCAAGCAGATGGACGAGGCGATCGGGGTCCTCACGCTGCACGCCGGGTACATCGACGCCCGCGCGGCCACGATCACGACGCTGCTGCAGGGAGTCGCGGCGAACTGGTCCTCCCCGGCCGAGCTTTCGTTCAACGACCTGCAGCAGGCCTGCACCAGGGAGCTGAGCACGCTGACTGGCCTGCTGGCGGAAATGATCAGCCGGATGCGCACCGCGTACCAGAACTACCTGGACGCCGAGCAGCACAACGTCAGCAACTTCCAGAAGTAGGCGCCGCCCTGAACCACCGGAGTCACCATGACCGTTCCCGCCGACTACAACGCCGTGAACCTGAGCATGGCGCCTTTGGAAATCTCGCAGACCAGCCTGGCCCTCCAACTCGCGGTGGAAGAGGTGGTCAGCTCGCTCGAGGTGATCAACACCACGCTGAGCGACCTGGCTCTGGGCTGGGCTGGCAACACGGCCACACAGGCCAAGGACTTCACCGATCAGTGGCTGGCCGCCATGACGAACCTGTTCGGCTCGGACAAGGGCGCGACCCAGGGAGTGCTCAACCAGGTGATGACCATACTCGCGAACGCCGCTGGCAACTATTCCAGTGCCGAGCAGTCCGTCGTTTCGATGTTCAGCGCCCTGTCCAGCGCACTGACCTCCACGGCCGGCGGGTCCGGCACCGCGCCAATCCCGGCGGGCACCTCGGTCACGGACGGCTCGCTCAGCGCTGTGGGGGAAAGCAACTGGACGGCACTCGGATGAGCCGCGCAGCTTCCCGCCGCCCCTCCAGGCGCCGGCGATGGGGCGGCAGACGCTCGTGACCTACATCCCCTATCAGTCCGACTTCTCCACTGCCGACATCACCGCACTGGCCGATGCCTGGTCGGCCATGGCCGGCACGTTCGCCGCCGAGACAGCGACGATGGACACCTCGGTGCAGAGCATGGCGTGGACCGGCAATGGTTACACCGCCGCCATCAACGCCTGGGACACCGGCGTCTCTGCCGGGCTGCTGGAGCCGGTGCCGGCGGCCTGCCAGCAGATCGCCGACAATCTCACCGCGTGGGCGCAGGCCGTCGAGCAGTACCAGCAGCAGACGGTGGCGAACATACAGGCGCAGGAGAACGCCGATAACATCACCGGTCTCATATCGGTGATACTTTTCGTGGCCGGCCTGGTCGCCGCGCCCTTCCTGGCCCCGGTGCTGGGCCTTCTCGGCGATCTGCTCGACCTCGTCATCCCGGGCTTGCGAGCGTTCGCCGGCAGTATCCCGGCGCTCGGGACGACGCTCAGCTTCACCGGCGGGGCGGTGGCCGGAGCCGGGGTGACAGTGGCTGGGGACGCCCTGGTCACATGGGTCAACGATGACCTGACCAACCAGCCATTCAGCCTGACCGAACAGCAGGTCATCAACGACATCATCACCGGCGGCCTCACCGGCGGCGTGGGTGCTCTGGATGGCCTCAAGGCGCCCTCCTCCGACCCGGCCGGCCTGGTCACGGATCTGCCGGGCGCTGACACGGCGATCACCAGCCCGGCACCGCCCCCCGGCCCTGAAGCGGCGCCGGTGCCACTGTCCGGTGAATCACCAGCTTCTCCGCTGACGGCTAACGCCACGCCGGAGGCCGCGGTCACCACACCGGTCCCTGAGGGGGGCCTGCCGCCTGTTACGCCCGAGGCTACGCCGGAGGCCGCGGTCACCACACCGGCCCCTGAGGGAGGCCTGCCGCCTGCCTACGCCGCTTCCGCAGGTGCCCAGCCCGCTGATGTGCTGACCGCCCCGGACGGGGGGGCGCCGTCGGCGCCGCTCGCCGCAGACGTTGCCGCGCCCACAGCCAGGGCGCCTGCGGACATCCCGCCGCCGGACACCCCGCTGGCGCCCGCTGCCTCAATGCCGGGGACCCCGGCGACCGCTCTGGGTGACGGCCTGCCCGGGCCGGCATCCGACCTCGCCACCTATCCGCACGCGGCTCCGGCTGAGACGACTGCGCCGGAGATCATCGCCCGTAGCGCAGTTGCCGTGCCGCAGGACCAGTTCAACCCGGTCAGCGCCGGCAGCGATGCCGGTCCGGCTGCGGCTGCCGGTGCGGCGGCAGTGGACGGCCCCGGCGCACACCCGGCCGAGTCCGGCCCGGCCGAGCTGGTTCCCCAGGCGGCCATCCGCCCGGTCACGGTGGCTGAGCCGGTCGCCGCGGCCCCGGCGGCCAGCGGCACGGTCCAGCTCCCAGTGGCGCGCAGCCAGGCTGCCGGTGAATCCGCTGACCGCATGGCCGAGCCGGGCACCCAGGTTCCGCTGGTCAAGGCGGCGGAGAAACTGATCGGTGATCTGGTACCCCAGGGTCCGCTCGAGATCCACGTGGCGAACTTGGAGCTGCCGAGCTTCTCGAGTGTGTATCAGCATGTGCTGGTGGAATCCGGACCGCCGATCGGGGTGCTGCCCGAGGGTATCCCGGCCGGACTGGGCAAGCTGGGCGCGGCCGGGACCGGGATGACGGACTTGCCCGGGATGGCTGGTGAGCCGTTCGGCAACGTGCCGCCCGGGCTGGCCGGCCTGCTGAAGAAGACCGGCTGGCCGGACGCCGCCGATGGCCCCTTCGCCGACCCGCCACCGCGCTATGAGCCGGCTCCTCCACCTGGTCACGGGCCGGCACCCATCGCCGCCCGCGATCCGGTGGCCGGCGGTGAGCTGCCGGGCGCGGTCCCGGCCGCCGGGGACCACCTGTCCGCGAGCGCCTTGCACGATGACCCGTTCGGGTCCGGGTTCGATGACTCTCTCGTGCGGGCGCTCGGCAAGCCGGCGCCCGCTGCCACCGGCCTGAAGCTGCCGGAGACCAGGCCCGGCGGTCCCGGCTTCGATCCGGAGAAGGTCCGCGACGTCATCGCCGAGCGCCAGCGGTCGATCAGCCAGCAGCTCGACGACCGCCCGTCGGCGAACCCGGGCGAGCTGGCAGGCACGGCGCCGCACACCACCGGCACCACCGGCCCGGCTGAGCAGCCAGCAGGCGCGCTGGATCAGCCCAGCGCCAGCGGGCTGGCCAGATCAGAGCACGAGCAGGCACTTGACGCGCTGGCCCATGCGGTTGCGGTCAAGGAGGAACTCGCCGCCGGGGGACGGCCGGGCGGGACGTACTACCAGCCGGAGAAGAAGACCGGGACCAGTGAGCCGCCGGGCCGGTGGACCCAGCTCAGCCGCGACCTGGAGCAGATCACCACGCAGCGGCGGCCACTGCTGGACGAACAGGCCAGGCTGCAAGCCGGACCCTCGGCCGAACCCCCGGCCGGGCCGCAGGCCAGGGCTGTGTCCGGGCGGCTGGCCGAGATCGGCGGCGAGCTGAAGAAGCTGGATGACAGCGAGGCGAAACTGTTCACCGAGCAGGTCCGGCAGTGGGGCAAGCCACGGGCGGGGAACCTGGAACCCAAGCCGGCCACGAACAAGAACGAGATCATCGCCGAGCTGAAGAAGGTGACCGCCGCCCGGCGGGAGGTGCTCAGCCAGCGCACAGACCTGGCCGGCCAGGAGCCGGCCGCCGCGCAGACTTCGCCGCCCGGTGTGCGGCCGGGCGATCAGGCTCCCGCCGAGGCGCAAACCAGGCTGGCTGAGCTGAACCAGCGCGAGGCCGGCCTGCTGGCGGCCGCCCGGCAGCTCGAGCACGCGACGGCCAGCGAAGGACTGGCCAGGGCTGGCGGCAGCCTGCCGCGGCTGACCAGCGCGATCAACACCAAGACGGCCGGGTATGCACATGCCTACGCCAGGTATCAGTTGGCCAAGACCGCCAGCCGGCTGGCCGACGCGAAGAAAGCCTTCGAGGCCGAGCAGGCCAGGTTCGCAGCGGGTGAGACTCCCAGCGACCCGCCGCGGGCCGGTGCCGAGCCGGGCAGCCCACCCCCGGCACACCCGCAAGTGACCGCCCAGGATGGCCACGCTCCTCCCGGGCCATCGCATGCTGACGGCCAGCCGTCCGGGCCGCTGCCATCCACGGCTTACCAGCAGGCGGCGTCGCGGTATTCACAGCGGCTGGCCGACCACGCGGCGGCACAGGACTTCGCCCGCCGCGCCGCCGCCGAGCACGCCCAGGCGATAGCCGGCGAGGCCCGGTCCGCGGTGGATCAGGCGGGCGCGGAGGTCACGGCCGCCGCCTCGGTACACGAGGCGGCCAGGCTCGGCTACACCGAAGCGGCCGGCTCGGCCGCGGCGGCCCGGGCGTCCGTCCACCGGGCCATAGCCGGACACGAATCCGCGAAGGCTGGCTATCGCGCGGCGGACGCGGCGTTCAGCGAGGCCAAAGCACAGTACGCAGCAGCTTCGGCCGCTCATGAGGCCGCCGCGACCAGGCTGCGTGATCTGCGGCAGCAGCCGGGCGCCAGCCGCGGGGACATCGCCGCGGCCCGGCGCGCCCTACGGGTGAACGCCCGGGCCACCGACGCGGCGCGGGCGCACGCCACTGCGGCCGAAGCCGCTGCCAGCCGGGCCGCGGCCCAGGTCAAGACGGCATACCGGGTAGCCGTCGGCGAGCGGGCCGCGCAGGCCAGGGCCAGAGCGGCGGAAAAGCGGGCGGCGGCCGATGTCGTCGCCGCCTACCGGACCCTCCGGGCCCGGATAACAGCCAAGGCGGCGGCACGCGCGGAGCATGCCCGGGCGGCAGCGGCCGCCCAGCAGGCCAGCGCCGATCTCCTCGCCGCTTACTGGTCGGCCCTGGCCAAGACCTCGGCCGAGGCCGAGAGGCAGGCCGGCCTGGCCACGTCGGCGGCCGGGGCGGCGCAGGCCAGGGTGACCCAGACCGGCCGGGCCGCACAGGTCACGCAGGCGAAAGCGGCCGTGGCCCAGGCCGAGGCGGACCTCGCCCACGCGCAGGCGGCCCTGACCCGCGCCGAGGCCGACGTCACCGTCTTGCGGCTGACGCATGACCTGAACGCCGCCGGCGCCGCGGCCAAGCGGGCCGCCTATCAGCAGATCAAGACCGCGGCACAGGAGAACCCGGCCGCCGTGGGCAGCGGTGAGCTGGCGGCCGCCCGGACCGCCCTCGCCGACGCGACCGCTGCGGCCAGGCAGACGTCGTTCCCGGCGCTGGCCCGGGCCAAGGCCGCGGCCGAGATCGCCCGCACCGCCGTCACCGCCAGGCTGAAGGCCGTCGCGAAGGCGCAGGACAGCTATGGCAAGGCGGTCGCGGCCGGTGAGCCAGCCGCCGGGGATCCGGCCGCCGGGTCCGGCGAGCAGGTTGCGGCCGGCGGCTCTGGCGAGCAGGTTGCGGCCGGCGGCTCTGGCGAGCGGATTGCGGCCGGCGGGTCCGGCGAGCAGGTTGCGGCCGGCCCCCTGCCTCACGCGCAGCCGGCCACCGCCAGTCCCGCGCAGGCCAGGCGCGCGCTGTGGCAGGCCGCGCAGGAGCTGGTCAGGTTGCGGCGGGAATACCGTGCCGTCACCCGCCAGATGACCAGCCCGGTGAGCGAAGGGCCGCCGCCTCTTCCCGGCTGGGTGCTGCCTGGGATGCGGGCTGGCCAGCCGTCTGCGGCCCCGTCCTCCGGCGGGCAGCCAGCGGTCTCCCCGGCCAGCCCGGGGCCGTCCTGGGACCAGGTCCTGGCCAGGTATCCGCTGCCCAGCCCGGGCACCTTCGAGTTCACGCACGTACGGTCCGGGGTGATCGCGCACGCCCTGGGCACCACCGTCCCCGGCAGGGTGCTGGCCGAGGCCGGCGCGGTTGTTCCGGACGCGGGGGTGTTCCGGGTTTTCATCGACCCGCGGCAGGCCGGTGCCGGGCTGGCCGGTCAGGTCCGCGGGTACCTGGACGGGCTGCCGCGGCCGGCCCGGGGGGTCCTGACTGTCTATGTCACACCCGGCACCGGCCAGCACGACCTGGACACCCTCAGCGATCTGGCCGGCCAGCTCGCGGCGCCGGTCACCGCCATG
The DNA here is from genome assembly GCA_035308365.1 of Streptosporangiaceae bacterium. GTDB lineage: Bacteria > Actinomycetota > Actinomycetes > Streptosporangiales > Streptosporangiaceae > PALSA-505. Next base: position 8,897 of record DATGGU010000165.1, on the reverse strand, counting down.
GCCGGCCAGCTCACCAGCGTGCCGCCGGCCAGTCCACGGGTGACGCCGCTCAGCGCGGCGGGACGGATGACCGGACCGGGACGCGCCGCCGCGTTCGAGGTTGCCTCGCCGGCGGCAGCCCCGCCCGCCCCGGCCACGCGCCCGGCGCCACCGCTGCGGTCGGCGCTGAAGAACCCCGGTGCGCGGCCGGGGCCGGGGCTGGGCGAGACAGGCGTGAGGCAGGTCCAGTTCGCGCCCGAGCAGATCACCGGGGGCTGGTTCTTCCCGCTGGATCATGACGACCCCACCGTCCGGCGGGCCGCGGGCAACCTGCCGGGGTTCGAGGACCATCACGTGGTCGCGGTGCATTTCAACCAGCAGGCCGGCCGGTTCGAGGCGGACGGGCGGCAGTACGGTTTCAGCGAGTTCGCGGCCCGGCTGGCCAGCTTGCCCGGGTGGGTACCTGGCCGCCCCGTCGTGCTGGTCTCGTGCGTGCTCGCGAGCATCAGCGGGCTGGAGGCTTTCGCGGCCAGCCTCGGCTCGGACGTGCTGACCGGACTGGATGACGTGTGGCGTACGGCGGCCGGCGACGTGATCAGCGCGCCGGTGGCGGGCGGCGGCCAGCCGGCCCCGGACCTCTCCCGCCAGGCCGGGTGGCTGCGGGTGAGCAGGAACGGGACACCGCCGGCCAGGTACCACGGCACCCTGGCGGACGTCATGAGCCAGCTTGGTGCCACCGCCCTCGGCCAGCCCGGCGGGCCCGATGACCCGGTGGCCGGGCGGTGGCCAGCGCCACAGCAGGATGTGCGGTTCTCGACCGGCTTCGGCGGCTTCGGCGGGGTGCTGACGCCGCCCACCCACGCCAGTGGCGCCGCCGGGAGCACGATCGGCCCGCCGTCGCCCCGGTCGGTGGGCGGGTCCGACCGGCCGAGCCTTTATGCGCGCAGCCTGTCCTCCCGGTCCGGCATCCCGGGTGTGGAGCCGGAGGGCATGCCGGACCGGGAACTGCCGCCGGGCTTCGGCGTGGAAGTCGGTGGGGTGCGCCAGTACCCGATGGGCCACCGTGGCCGGTTCGTCCGGCTGGGCGAGGTGCGGCTGGGCGACGACGAGGAGATCGCCGGCCTGGTGGCGGCCGCGCTGCCGGCCGGGAGCGGGCTGGCCGTGACGGTCACCTCGCGTGTCCTCACGTTCCTGGGCGAGCACGGCAACCACGCGTTCATCCAGCGGCTGCTGGAGGGCGGGTTGACCTTCAATGTCAGCACCAAGACGTCGCGGCAGGAGGTCACGGTCGGCCTCGACCTCGGCGATCCGGTGCAGTGGGTCCACCGGCAGCAGGCCAATCCGGAGAACCGGCCGGTGGGGGACATCGAGCACGGCGCGGTCGAGGCCGACCACGAGGTGATCGCGGGATCGAGGCGCACCGTCGCCAGTGGGCGCGAGCTGAGCGTGGCGGCGGACGTCAAGACGCCATTCGGGGCGCTGCCGCGCAAGGTGTTCGCCGTGACTGCGGGGGCGGCCTTGACCGGGGCCAGCAGCAGCACGTTCACCAGCGGCAGCGACACGGTGTCCGCGGCCAAGCGTTTCCCGGTCAGCCACGGCGGGACCGCTTACTTCGACTTCCCCGGCGCCGCGCTGACCACGCGGATCCGCCCGGCTGGCCGCCCGGGCCCGGAGCAGGCCGGCAGGCTGCCGCTCAACGGCGGCGCACGGGCCGGGTTTCCCGAGGAGTTCGCCCCGGTGAAGCAGCCCGGCGATCCGCCGGGTGCGTTCCGCGCGGTGCCGCGCACGCTTCCACGCGCGCGGCGGCTGGGTGTCACCCAGGAGCAGGTGGACACCGATGCGGTGATCACCACGCACGACCCGGCGAGCCAGCTTGGCGGCGCGGGGATAACCTTCCACATCCGGCAGCCGACCGGCGACAGCGTGGGCGGGCCGGTGCCCGCCAGGGACGCGGCGGGCAGGCTCCAGTCGGTGCTGTCGCAGTTCCTGGTCACGCCTGAGTCGGCCGGCGGGCTGAAGCAGCTCCGGACCCGCGTGTATGACACGCTGGCCGCGGGCCTGGACGAACCGGACGCCGACCTGGCCGAGGGAGTGGAGTTCTTTCTCAGCGAGCCGTCGTTCCTGCGGATGTGGGGGGATATCAGCGGTCCCGGGGCCATCTCCCCGATGATCACCGGCTCCAGCGGGCGGCGGGCGTACCTGATCGTCCGGGCTGAGCTGCGCACGGTCGAGGCGGCCACCATCGATCACGTGCCGGTCAAGGAGGAACTGCAGCGGTTCACCAACGTGGTGGACGAGGCGGTGCAGAGCGGGCAGGCATCGCTGACCCTGCCGCAGATCGAAGCCGATTACACCATCGGCGCCCCGGCCGCGCCCTACGGCGGAAACTCCGGCGTCTATGTCAAGGGCGCAGTCACCGGGACGCTGTCGGCCGACCGGTCGCAGTTGGCCAACACCGGGTCAGGCGACATCCGCGGCGTGGTCTTCCACGGGGAAAGCGTGCGCTACACCACGCACATGCACCTCATCGTGCAGATCGCCAGGGACAGCGAGACTCCGGAAGACATGCCCCGGGTGGAGGGCGACGTCATCGTGGCGCTGCGGGTCCCCGGCATCCAGCGCGCGCGCTTCGAGGCACTCATCGATGAAGCAGTCCATCAGTCCGGCCGGGACATCCCGGTAGATGACGAGCCCGGCGAACGAATAACGCAGCGGTACCCGCCGGAATCCATGGCTGCCGGGCAGGGCATGGGCTTTTCCGCCGTCGGTCACCTGCACAAGGCCGAGGCCGTGCTGCCGGCGATCCTGGACATGGTCCGGCAGGCAGACGAACCGCTGGCGTGGGCCCGGCCGTGGGATGCGCTGGACCTCGCCTACCTGCGCTCACAGCTCAGCGCGAAGTTCACCCGGGAGGCGCTGGCCAGCGGAGCCGCCGGACTGTTCCAGCCCGGCGGGGAGACGATGGAACTGTTCCGCCCGGCCCGGGACGGCGCCGAGGTCATCGCCGTCACCGTCCGCGCCGAGCGTGGGGCCGGCTACATCGCCAGCGGCCGGATCGGGGAGGCAACGCTGGAGGTGATGCCCTCGGCATTCGCGGGCAACTCCGCCGCCGACACCGTCGGCACCAGCATCGCCGGCTCCATCACGGCTGGCGGGGGCATCGGCCTGGGCGACAGCCTCCCGCCGCGCAGCCTGGGCGCCAGCGTGGCCGTCAGCGGCTCCCGCACGCACAGCGCCACCACCCGCGCGCAGGCATCCGGGTTCGGCCTGGAAGCAATGCTCTACGAAGGTCCGGCCCGTTACTTCGACTATGGGGTCAGATTCCGTATCGACGTACGCATCCATGCGGAGCGGAGCATCGCGCCCCGGGGCTGGCTGCCGCTGCTCTCCACGCTCGCCAAGGCGGCGTTCAGCAGCGCGGGCGCGTCCGCGGCGAACCGCCCGGCAGTCTCCGTCCGGAGGTGGGTGGACGGCGGCTCAGCCCGGCTCATCCTTCCCGAGATGCTGACCAGGGACGTGGCTCCCGATCACAACGTGATCGCCGTGACGGGCCAGGCCCGCGTGGTGCGTTTCCAGCGCGCCCCCCGGCGCCGCGACCCGAGACGAGGGCCGGACCGGACCGTGACCCTGCCCGACGTCAGGCCGTTCCTCGGACCCGGCGGTCATCTGCCCCTGAATCCTGACGACCAGGTCATGGAGGTGCTCGGCAGCCAGCAGATCGGCCGCACGCTGAAGTCGCTGCTGCGAGACGCCGGAATGAGCCCGGCTTCGATCGGGGACCTGCACTGGACCGTCACCAGCCCGGTCCACCTGAGCTCATCGATGGTGCGCGGCCCTTCCGTGCTGATGAACACCATCGTGCAGGACGGCATCGTCACCGACCGGCACGCGGTGATCCGGATTGAGGGCTACCCGACCAATGCCCGGCAGGCCGGCGCGGGACCGGTTGAGATGTTCCAGATGCACGTCGCCGAGGGGGACGGCACGGTCAGCTCGTCGCAAGCCAGGGGACGGTCGTTCGGCTGGGCCCTGAGCGGCGTCTACGGCCTGCTGGCTGGCATGCTCAGCGGCGGGGAGCAGCAGGTGAACCCGTCGGCCGGCTATGCCGCCACACACGGCTCCACCACGACCCGGGCCAGGACCATCACTCCCACCTCCGGACGGCTCACCCAGGCGATCAGGCAGTACACGGAGAACACCGCCGACATGGTGTGGCGGATCTCGGTAACCGCCCACGACCAGAACGTGATCTACCGCAGCCCGCCCAGGCCCGCCGCCGCCATCGTCACCGTCCAGCGCGGCATCAGCTTCCTGCGGCTGGCCGATCCAGGGCCCGACCCGCGCTTCGCCAGCGGGCTGCCCACCGTTCCGGGGACCGTCCCCGAAATCCGGCGCACCACGGCGGCGGCCAGGCCGGGCGCGCGGCAGGTGCCGGTCATGCCCAGCACACCGGGCAGTACCCGTACCGTGCCCATCGTCGCGCTGATTCCCCCGTCGGCCGCGTCCGAACGGCTGTTTCCCATGCCGCCCGCGCATGGTGCTGTCAGCGGCCCGGCGGGTGTCACCGGCGACGGCAACCCGGTACTCGATGCCGTGCGGGATCTGCTCGAGGAGCAGGCGCCCGAACTGCTCGAGGCGCACTGGACGATCGAGAATGATCACGCCCCGCAGCGGCGGGTCCCGGCCAGCCTCCAGAATGTGCTCAACCTGGGCTCCCTGACCATGCTGATGGACCTGCTGCTCGGGCCGGGCCTGATCCTGAGCCCTGCCGCCCGCTCGGTCCCGCTGGCCCATGAGCGAGCGCAGATCGTGCTGCGCGCCCGGCGCGACCCCGCTAACCAGGGCTATGCCTTCCTTGAGCACGTCGAGAGCGCCAATGTCTCCCGGTACGCGTTCCGGCTCGACATCGCCAACTCGGCCAAGGCCAAGGCCACCGGGAAGGGCTGGACCGTACAGGCGCCAGCGGAGGCAACCGTGCCGGAGGGCGCCGGGCCGGCCGAACCCGCCACGCCTGCGGCCAGCCCGCCGGCCGGGCCGCTGAACTCGGCGGAAGCCGGGCTGGATGGCACCGGCACGGGGACCGTCACCGCCGACGGATACCGGCAGAGCGTTGAGGCGAGCCGTGACACCCTGTTCATCGACGGCCCCGCTGACCGCTACGGCGGCGAGGTGGAAATCCAGGTGTCACTGTCGACCACCTATCAGCCGTCCCGGCTGGCCAACGCGGCCGGGATGACCCTGCCGCAAAAGCTGGCCAGCCAGCTTCAGCAGTCCGCCGACCAGCGCCGTGCTCTCCCCAGCCGCACCGTCCGGGTGAAGGAACGGGTGCTCATCCCGCTCGACCTGATCCGCAACGACACGCTGCCCGAGGTCCCGGCCGGTGCCGCGGCGATAGAGGAAACCCTGCCCGGTGCTCCGCTGCCCGGGCCACCGCTGAATGTCACCCGCGGCGACATCCTGAACCGGCAGTTGTTCAACCTCGGCTTCGACCACGAGAAACTGCAGGTGCTCTTCGACGAGGTGATCGCCAGGCTGGCAGGCAACGAAACCCCGCAAAACGGGCAGCACAGCGCCGCGGTCCGCCGCCTCACCGAGCATGGCACCATCGCCCGCCATGCCCTGCACTACATGCTCTCCTATCAGATGCTCACCCGCCAGCTCGAGTTCATGCTGGACGAGCACGGCTTCACGATGCCGGGACTGGTGCGCGAGGGCGGCCCGCTCACCGACACACACGGCCAGCTCAACGTGGCCATCCGGCTCGTCTCGCCGCAGGTGCGCGGGTATTTCAACGGCTGGCTGGAATCGGTCGGCTACCACTTCGCCGAATTCAACACCAACGTCGCCCAGGGGGCGGCGTGGTCCACCGGCGGCAGCGGGGGCCCGGCGCTGACCACCGGCGACCGGGGCCAGGCCTCTCCCGTCGCTCCCCAGAAGCAGAACCTCACATCCAGCGCCGACGTCAACGTGAGCGGGTCGGCGACCAGGTCCGGGTACGGGGTACTGCAGACCATGACCAGGGCGGTCGCCCGCAACCGCAGGATCCCATGGCTGCGGGTAGGGGCCGACGCCGTCATCACCGTCACCCTGGCCGCCCGCAACCAGCGGGACAAGATCGACCTGCCGGGCGGCACGGTCACCGTCTCATTCCGGGTCCGCAACGCCCTGGAACTGGGCGTCAGCCCCGAGGCAAGCATCCGGCTGGGCCTGCTGCACCGCGACGGCATCCCCGTCCCGGCCGGCCGCTACTTCCCCCGGCCGGGTGACGACGCCGGCGTGCTGGCCGCCGTGTTCAACATGCCACTGCTCACCCGGGATGAGGCGGCCAGCCAGAGACGTCCGGCGGGGCGGCTCGACCCCACCCTGCGGGACTGGTTCACCGTCGCCGGGCACTACGACTATCAGCGGGACACCTTCTACGTCGGTTCCCCCTACCCCGCGGGCACCCCGTTCCCCGAGCCGTTCCGGCTGCTGAACCAGCTCAGCCCGGCGACGGCCAGGTTCGGTGGCGCCCCTGACCTGACCGCCGTCGAATTCGCCGCTCATCTGTGGAGCCTGTTCCAGGAGGAGCACGCTCAGTTCCACGGCCGGGACCGGTCCCGGCTGCCAGACCTGGTGATCGCGGCCGCCCACGCCGGCGCGCCCGGGCCCGTGGCCCGTCCGCCGTTCGCCCAGCGGGTCGCGGGTTACCTGCACAACCAGGTGCTGGCCTCGCGAGCGCATGTCTACCACACCCCCCTGGGCCAGACCTGGTCGGTCAACTACTGGTTCGACACGGCCGGCCAGCCGCTGGCCGCCGGTGCGGAGCCGGATACCGGCGAGCAGCCAGCCTCCAGCCGTCATCACTGGATCGTGTTCAACGGCGATGGCCCGCTCGACATCCAGCCCGCCAGCCATGACCTGCACACGGTCATCACTGAGCAGATACCGGACAACGCCGCGCTCTCGCCGCCGGGTGCCGCCCCCCGGATCAGCCCGCCTCCCACCGGCTTCACCCTGCTGGGCCAGTTCCGGCCGCGTCCGGGCTCCGCGCTGGACGGCGACGTCGATGTGACCGGCGGCCTGGTCGCCGGGCCGCTGGCCGGCCACCGGAACCTCGTGGTGCTCCGCTCGGCCGGCTCCTTCGACCCGGCCAATGACCTGACCGATGCCGAACGAGCCCTGATCCGCAGGCTGCCGGACATGGCCGGGGTGATCCATCTGTTCATCGCGGCGGACGTCAGCGCGGCGGATCTGCCTCAGGACGACCTGGCCGCCGCCGTGGAGGAGGCAGCGCGCACGATCCCGCCCGATTTCAGCATGATCATGGTGCACCATGATCAGGACGATGGTGCCGGTCACGGCCGTGCCGCGGTGCTGGCCGAGCACCTGTCAGACCGGTTCCAGAAGCGTACCGTCGCGGCGAATGCCGTTGTCTCGCCGACCCAGGCTGGACTGTTCGCGTACGCCGAGGACAACCTGGCCGCATCGTGGTGGCGTTTCGAGCCGGCCGGGCCTGGCCCGGTGCGCCTCGGTGCGCTGGCCAGCCCGGGGTTCACCTGGCAGGTGAGCCTGGAGCAAGAGCTGGAGAACCTGCGGGCACCGGCCGGTGTGACGCTGCACAGAATCCCAGCCGGCCTGGCCATGCTTCCGCCGCCCGGCACCATGGCGGCGCAGGAGTACGCGGGCCTGCTCGGGGAGGTCCGGGGGATGCTGCCGGACCCGCAGCGGGCGACGCTCGCCGTGGATCTCCGGGTTGCCCCCGGCTTGCCCGGCATGCTCAACCGCCTGATCGGCCTTCCGCTGGTTCATTACCTGACGCCGCCGGCGCTGATCGGCCGGCCGCGGAGCGTTGTTCATCCCGAAGCCTGGACGTACGGCCCCTGGCTCGTGGAGCAGGTTCCCGCCGGGCTGTGGCTGCACCCGGACCAATCACCAGCCGCACGGCGCGCCGAGGTCGCGGGCATTCCGGCCGGTCCCCGGTACCAGGTCATCGTCGACTCTCCGGTCCTCCCCGGTGACTGGGACACGGCCGGACGCGTGGTCGCGGAACTGTTGCAGGCCACCGAGCCGCACCTCGCGCTGACGTTCCAGCAGGATGTCACGGGCCGTGTCCTCGATACCGCCAGCGAGATCGTCGCGGGCCTGCCTCCCCACATCGTCGGATACCTGCCCCGCCCGGCTGCGATCCCACGCTCGGTGCAGCGATCCGCCACGCTGGACGATGACGACCTGGCCGCCCTCCAGGCCGGTAGCCGGCACGTGATTCCCCACCCCGTGCTGGCCCGCGCCCATCTGGCGGGCGGGACGTTCCCGGCGACGGGGACCCACAACGCGCGCCTGATCTATGAGCTCTCACCCGGCCGGACCGATGCTCGCGACGCCACCGTGGTGATTCCCCGGCTGGCCCGGGGAGTGATCATTCCCGAGGGAGCCTTGTTCGGGGTCCTCAGCAGGAACACTGTCATCGACGGCGATGGCCGCCCGATCACCGAGATCGTCCTGACAGAACTCCAGCCCGCGCAGGCCGGCCCCCACTCGCTGCTGCCCCCGGGTCCGGAGCCGCAGCCGCCGGAGCCGGAGCCAGCGCCGCAGCCGCCCGAACCGCAGCCACCGGAACTGGAGCCGCAACCACCGGGACCGCAGCCGGAGCCGCAGCCGCCAGGCCCGCAGGCGCAGCCACCCGTGCCGCAGGCGCAGCCACCCGTGCCGCAGGCGCAGCCACCCGTGCCGCAGGGCCCACCGGGGGTGCTGCCGCCTGGCTGGCAATGGCTGGATGCGGGACGGAGGCTGGCGGTGCCCATTGATCCGGCACTGACCGGCGGCATCCCGGCTCCGCTACCGGGCTGGCGGGCGGCCGAACCCGGGGCCGGCCGCGGGTATGCGGTCCATCTGGCCACCGGGATCCTGGTCCTGGACGACAGCACCGTGGTGCCGCT
>DATGGU010000164.1:0-4166 GCA_035308365.1 Streptosporangiaceae bacterium | reverse complement strand
CTGGTTGACCGAGCCGGGGACGTGCGGGGTGAGCGGGTTGGTGTAGCTGGTGAACGAGCCGTTCCATTCGACGAAGCCGCGGTTGGTGCCGGCCGTGTTGACCCAGAAGCCGGCCGTGTCGCCCTTGTTGTTCAGGCCGGTTACCTGGGTCTGCTGCGAGCTGGGAAAGTTCTCGTTGACATAGTTGCTCTGCTGGTACGCGGGGTCGAGCAGGTAGCCCTTGTTGGGGTGCCCGGCGGTGCCGCTACCGTAATAGCCGGCGATGACCCCGCTGCTGTTGATGCCGAGCAACTGGTTGAACGTGGGGTCGGCCTGGTTGTTCAGGGTCTGGAACACGTAGCCGGGGGATGCTGCGGGAGCTTGCGCGGCGTGGGCGCTGGCCGGGAGGAAGGCCAGCGCCCCACCACCGGCAGTGAGCGTCACCGCGAGCGCGGCCACCGAGCGCTTGACGCGCGCGCAGCCGTGCCGGGCCAGGTAGGTCTTCATGGCAGGTGCTATCTCCTTGTGAGGTATGGCTTACGTGGCGGAGCGCGCCCCGGATGTGGGCGCGTCCCCGAGTGAGACCGGTCACGCTCGATAAGCAGTCTGCTCGGCCGAAGCAGTCACGCCATCCGTGGTCAACCCGCGAAAGGTACGGGTCCATCACGGAGTCACTACGCACGCGGCGGCCGGTGAGTTCGGCTGGGCCGCCGCGATTTCTGCGGCGCGGTCGCCGGAAAAGCTGGTGTGGCGAATGCAGATCACGGCCTTTGAGGAACACGACAGCGTGCCGTGGAATGCCCTGCCCGGCAAGATGACGCAGATCGGGAACGGCGAGTGGCGGCTGGCCAGGCAGCCGGGCCGGCTGCCGCACAGCTACACCCTGCAAGCCGTGAAGCGCGGCTGACCGTAGTACTGGTTTTACCAGTATAAAGAGCCTGTGGTTACCAGTCTGGCGAGCTCCTACGCTGGCGGCCATGAAAAGTGACGTACTCACCGAGCGCATCGAGATACCGGTTGGCGACGGCACCACCATGGGCGGCTACCTGGCCCGGCCCACAGCAGCCGGGCCGCACCCCGGCGTGCTCGTGGTGCACGAGCTCTTCGGGGTGACCGCCCATATCCGTGACGTGTGTGAGCGGCTGGCCGGGCGCGGCTACCTCGCGCTCGCCCCCGACTTCTACCACCGCAGCGAGCCAGCCGCTGAGCTGCCGCATGACGCCACCGGACGGGAGCGCGGCTTCGGCCTGCTGGCCAAGCTCCGGCGGGACGAAGCCCTGGCCGACGCCACGGCGGCGCTGGCCAAGCTCAGCGAGCTGGGCAGCGGCCGGGCCGGCGCGTGCGGGCTGAGCCTCGGTGGCCACATCGCCTACCTGGCCGCCACCGCGCTGCCGTTCGCCGCCGTCGTGGCCGCCTACCCCGGCTGGCTGACCGGCACCGAGATAGGCATCAGCCAGCCCGAACCCACGGTGGACCTGACACCGGGCATCCGCGGCCGGGTGCTCATCCTGTGCGGCGGCGCCGACCACGCGGTCGGTGGCGCCGAAATGGACGCGGTCGGCGCCGCGCTGACCGCGGCCGGGGTAGCGCACGAGATCGTCAGCTACCCCGGCGTCCAGCACGGGTTCATGTGCGACCGCCGCGGCACCTACGACCCGGAGGCCACGGCGGACGCCTGGTCCCGCATCGACGCCCTGCTGGACGCCGAACTGGCCAGCTGACCGCTCCCGCCCCCGCACGGACGCCGCCCGCCAGCCTGCCCGCCGCCGGCGCGCATTCCTCACCCGAGTGACCAGCGAGTTAGTGGAACTGTCCGCCCCGGGCGGTAGCGTCTCGCTACTGTATTCGAGACTACCGATCGGGAGGCCTGCCTGTGATAGCCGATCCCCCGGGCGCCCTGCTGGACCGGGTGCGCAAGCTACTGGCCAAGGCGGAAGCCGAAGGAGTCACCACGGCCGAGGCCGAGGCGTTCACTGCCAAGGCGGCCGAGCTGATGGCCAGGTATGGCATCGACCGGGCGATGCTGGCCGCGGCCAGGCCGCAGACCGACCGCCCGGGCAACCGCATGATCGACGTGCCCAACCCGTGGGCGCAGGTGAAGGCCCAGCTCCTGGGCGGGCTGGCCACCGCCGTGCGCTGCGCTTGCGTGCAGGTGCCGATGACCCAGCCCGGCACCCGGGTGCACATTTTCGGCTACGCCTCCGACCTGGAGCGCGCCGAGATCCTCTACACCTCGCTGCTGGTCCAGATGGCCTACGGCCTGGCCGCCGCCGAGGTGCCCGCCACGGCCCGCAACGTCCGCGCCTACCGGCGGAGCTGGCTGCTCGGCTACACCTCGGCCGTGGTCGCCCGGGTGCGTGCCGCCGAAGAGCGCGCCGCCGCGACGGCCCCACCCGAGCCCAGCACCGGCAAGACCGCGGCCCTGGTGCTGGCCGACCGCGCCCTGGTGATCCGGCGCGAGTGCGAGCGCGCCTACCCGGTCACCCGCAAGCTGCGGGTCACCTATACCGGCGCCGGTTACCGCGACGGCTACACCGAGGGCCAGCGCGCCGACGTCGGTGCCGCCCGGGTCAATTCCGCCGCTGGTCGCGCGCTGACCGGGTAAAGCCGCTCACCCGATCCGGCGGATGAGGGCAAGGAACATCGCATCCGTGCCATGCCGGTGCGGCCAGAATTGAATTAGCTTCCCATACGGTGGGGGGCAACGCAGCTCCGGAACCTCAGGCAACAGCGCGGGAGCGTCCAGCAGTTCAGCGTCCGCACGCCCGTCAAGCACGCCGGCGATGACCTCACGGGTCTCCCCCACATGCGGCGAGCAGGTCACATACCCAACCACCCCACCGGCCCGCACCGCTTCGAGCGCCGACCGCAGCAGCGACCGCTGCACCTCGGCCAGCTCGGCAACCTGTGCCGGCGACCGCCGCCACCGCGACTCCGGCCTACGGCGCAACGACCCAAGCCCACAGCACGGCACGTCCGCCAGCACCCGGTCGAAAACCCCCGGCCGCCAACCCGGTACCGTCCCATCAGCCACAATCGTCCTGGCCGCCTCGCCAGAGCCGGCCACGGCGTCCCTGGCCATGGCGGCGCGGCGTTCCCTGGCGTCGGCGCCGAGCAGCCGGGCGCCGCAGCCGGCGGCCAGCCCAGCCAGCAGGGCCGCCTTGCCGCCCGGGCCGGCGCACATGTCCAGCCAGAGCTTGTCCGGGCCGGTCACCTCGGCCCGGGTGAGCGCCACCGCCACCAGCTGGCTAGCTTCGTCCTGCACCAGGGCCCGGCGCTCGCGCACCGCGCGGATCGCCGCGGGGTCGCCCTCGGTCAGCTGGACGCCGAACGGTGACCAGGTAGCCGGCTCGCCAGGCGCGGCGGCCATCAGCTCATCCCGGTCGCATAGCCCGGGGATGGCGCACAGCATGACCCGCGGCGCGATGTTACCGGCGGCCAGCGCCTGCTCGGTCTCGGCAGGCCCATTGGCCGCCGGTGCCTCGACGATGGGCTCGCCGAGCGCCTCACCGAACGAGGCCACGATCCAGCGCGGGTAGCTGTGCCTGATCGCGAGGTAGCCCACCGGGTCGGCCACGCGGTCCGGGGCGACCACGGCCAGCCAGGCGTCGAAGTCGGCGGTGGACACCCGGCGCAGCACGGCGTTGACGAAGCCCGCCGGCCTGGGACCGGCGACGTCCTTGGCCAGATCCACCGAGGTGGCCACGGCGGCGTGCGTCGCGATCCGGGTGGCCAGCAACTGGTGAACGCCGAGCCGGAGCACGCCGCGCACCGGCGGGTCCATCCGGGCGACCCGGCGGTCGCTGCACACCTCGAGGATGGCGTCGTAGGTGCCCTGGCCGCGCAGTGTGCCATAGCACAGCTCGGTGGCCAGCGCGGCGTCCCGGCCGGTCAGCCGCCGTTCCCGCAGCACCGAGGGGAGCATCAGGTTCGCGTATGCGCCGCGGCTGTCCACGGCGGCCAGCACGTCGAAGGCGGCGCGCCGCACCGGGTCCGAGCGCTCCGCACGGCCAGCACGATGGCCCCGGCTGACCTGGCCGCCGCGTTTGCTCTGGTCGTCGCGTTTGCCCTGGTCGCCACGTTTGCCCTGGTCGCCGCGTTTGCCCTGGTCGCCACGTTTGCTCTGGTCGCCGCGTTTGCTCTGGTCGCCGCGTTTGCTCTGGTCGCCGCGTTTGCCCTGGTCGCCG
>DATGGU010000163.1:0-6556 GCA_035308365.1 Streptosporangiaceae bacterium | reverse complement strand
GACCGTGGCCCGCGAGCTGCGCCGGGCCCGCCCGCCCCGGGCCGGGCGCGGGCTGGTCATCTTCTTCACCGGCCTGTCCGGCTCGGGCAAGTCCACCATCGCCCGCGGGCTGGCCGAGACGCTGACCGAGCGTGGCGACCGGACCGTCTCCCTGCTCGACGGCGACCACGTCCGGCAGCTGCTGTCGGCCGGGCTGACCTTCTCCCGGGCCGACCGCGACCTCAACATCACGCGCATCGGCTTCGTGGCGGCCGAGGTGGCCCGGCACGGCGGGATCGCCATCTGCGCGCCGATCGCGCCCTTCGCGGAGGCGCGCGCGGCGGCCCGGCAGATGGTCACCGAGGTGGGCGACTTCCTGCTGGTCTATGTCTCGACGCCGGTGGAGGTGTGCGAGGCACGGGACCGCAAGGGCCTGTACGCCAAGGCCCGCGCCGGGGCACTGCCCGAGTTCACCGGCATCTCCGACCCCTACGAGATACCCGGCGACGCCGACATCACCATCGACACGACCCAGCTCACACCCGAAGAGGCCGCCCAGCAGATCATCCTGCACCTGGAGTCAGAGGGCTACATCGCAGCCGAAGGCTCGAACTGATCCGGGGCAGCCGGCCGCCCGGCCCGGCCCCGGTTCAGATGCGGTTCCCGAACGATCTATCCGCCGTTGGGCGGTGGTCGTGGTCCGTAGGCTGGCTGGTGTGGATCCGGGGTGGGCGTTGCGGCAGATCGCCTTCCAGCTTGAGCGAACCGGTGCGCCCACGTACCGGGTCCGGGCGTTCCGGCGGGCCGCTGAGGTGGTCGCCGGGCTGAGTGCTGGCGAACTGGCCGGCCGGATTCGGGATGGGACGCTGCGGGAGCTTGCCGGGATCGGTGAGGTGACCGCTCAGGTGATCGCGCAAGCGGCGGCCGGGCAGGAGCCGGACTGCGGGCGCGGCCGCCCGGCGGCACATGCGGTGGCGCATAGTCTGCAGGAGGGCCCTTGGCCTGCGCCCGCGCCGTCGCCACTGAATGATCATGGAGGAAGATGCCCAGGAAAGTTCGGCTGTTCGGCTCTGGTGACGACGCCGAGGCTGCCGCGCTGGCCCGGTCCCGGCGTAATCCCGCGCCGGGGTATGTGAACGAGCTGGCCGCCACGATGACGATCAGGGAGGTCGCCGTGCAAGCGGTGGAGACCGCCCGGGCGCTGAACCACCTGACGGCAGATGCTGGCGAACTGGCCAGCCCGGGCGAGGCCCGCGAGGTCATCGCCCGGCTGGCGCTGATGAGCCACGAACTGCCCCAGCTGTGCGAGCAGCTCGCCCGGTTCCTGGTCGCACAGGGTGAGGACGGCCAGATCGCGCGTGGTACCGGCGGTGAACCCGGCGGCGTGCTGCTCGAGGTGTCCGAGGCGCTGTCCGCAGCCGGGCGGGCCGCGGACATGCTGGCGGCGGCGCTGGCCGAGGCCGGCGCCAAGGCGGCCGGCCTGGACCTCCCATCCCGTTAGCGGCCGCGGGCCGCGTCGCGACGCAGGGACCCGGGCGTGACTGACCGGTGGGCTAGCGAGCGGGCGGGGCATCAAGGCCACGGGCCGGGCGCAGTCGCCGGCCCAGCGGCGCGCGCAGTGCGCCGCGCTTGTCAAGCCAGTCGCGCAACAGCGCTACCCAGCCCGTCGGCACGGCCACGACCAGGGCGAACCAGATCACGGCGACCGGTAGCACAAAGGGCGGCCACGGGGGCCTCAGCATCATGACCGGCCACAGGCTGGGCAATGCGGCGCTCGCGCAGGCCATCGCCACGACCGCCGTCTTGCTGACCGATTCCCGGGCGGGCTGCGGCGGCCGGGCTCTTGCCAGCCGGGCGGGAATGTCGGCGGTGAGGGCGGCCAGGTCCGCGTAGGTCCGTGACGTCAGTGCCTGGCCGACCCGCAGATCGAACTCATCCAGGTCCAGGCGTCCTTGCACGAACGCGGTCTTGAGCACGTCAACCACCTGCTCGCGGTCGGCGTGCGAGGCCCGCAGGCGACCCTGGCCACCCGGCCCGCCCGCCGGCTCGTTCCCCGGCCCGGTGATCTCCAACGCCTCCGCCCATGAGCAGATGTACCAGCAGCCTAACCCGGCTGCCCTCAGCCGGCCACGCACAGCAGCCGGCCGTTGGCGGCTCTCGCTGGCTGGGCAGCGGTTGCTGGGTGGTCGCGTGCTTGACGTCCGGGCGACCTGAGCCCTTGCTTCGGTGGCGGTCCGGTAGCTGGGTGTTCGTCAGCCCCGGGTCACCGAGTCTGGCGGCGGTATTCGCCCTGGACCGGTCTTTTCGCACGCCAACTGGGCAGGACCGGCGAGCGGCGCGGCGAGTGTGGGTGGCTCGGCGAAGGCCGGGTGGGTCAGGTCGAGGAAGTCGGACAAGTCGGCGGCGGCCGCGTCGCGGCTGGTCAGCGCCGGCAGGTTCCATTTCCGCTCGACCATGGCCAGGATCGAGGTGTGGTCGTGCACGACGCTGGTCACATGCCCGGGCCGGCTCCACGGGGAGACCACCACCGCGGGGACCCGGAATCCGTACCGGGCGAACCCGTCATAGGCGGTAGCTGGCCACAGCGGCCCGATATCGTCCGGTGGGATCACCGGTGGCGGCGGCACGTGGTCGTAGTAGCCGCCGCCCTCATCGAAGGTCCACACCAGCAGTGTGCGCGGCCAGGCCGGTGAATCCATGACGGCTTGCACCACCGAGGCGGCGAAGACCTCGCCGTGCACGATGTTTTGCGGGTTCTCCTGCGAACTGTGGCCGAAATCGGGGTCGATGATCGCGAACCCCGGCAGGTTCCCCGACTTCGCGTCGGCGAAGAACTGCGCGATCGGGACCAGGCTGGCATGGTCTTCGATCGCCTCACCGAGGAACACGCAACTGCTCGGCGGGAAGCTGGAATAGTAGTTCCGCCACGGAATCTGGTGGGCGTCCAGGCGGTCGAAGATCGTCCCATTCGGGGCGGGCACCACGTTGTAGGGGAGTACGTCGTCCACCATGCCGACCGAGGTGGCCGCCAGCAGATAGCGGCGGTTGGGCTGCGTCTGGCCGAGGATGGGAGCGAACCAGCGGTCGGCCAGCGCGAACGTGGCGGCCAGCGAGTAGGCCCACGGCACATCCTCACCGGTCCAGTAGCCCATCGCGACCGGGCCGCTCGCCGACCGCACGAATCCGTCGTTGCGGCCCTCGTTGAACTGGATATGGGCCTGCGCCCACTCCTGGCATGGCACCCCCGGCAGCTGGCACGTGGTCGGCATGCGGAACGCATGCTGGATGCTTCCATCGGGAGCTGGATTTGCCGCGGTCGGGCGGCCATCGGCGCCGATGGTAAAACCATCTCCCCGGGGCCGCTGGCCCGGGCCCCGGCCCAGCATGCCCAGGTAATTGTCGTAACTGTGGTTCTCCATCATCAAAACCAGGATGTGGCCGATCTGCGGAAGAGTGTCCACACCTTCCGGCCGCCCAGGCAACGGGCACTCGCCCACGCGCCGCCCGCCAGCACCACCCGATTGCGATACCAAACCCCCCGCCCCCTGCCCGGTTGACATCCAAGCCCAAACCAGCCCCCGCAAACATTCAAGCAGGCCACAACCGCCCTGAACAGAGTCCCACCGGCAGCAAGAGCTGGGCCCGTCGCGCGGCCGGAGCTCGTAACGGCGCACGGATGGGCTGTCCCGGGGAAACCGGGTCCCTGAGCGGCGGGCTGGTACTAGCGTTCTGCCCTGGGAGGGTGAGATGACAGACCCGGATGCCGCAGCAGTGCTGCCGCGCTTCGATCACCTGCCGCGGCACGGGAAGATCACGAGGGTGCTCCTCAGCGTGCCCAGCGCCCGTCATTTTCCGGCGATGGCGTGGACAATCAACCGTATGGCCCGCCCGATCGTCTGGATGGCCCAAACCAGCGTCTCGACAACCAGATTGGACGCAACCCAGCAGATCATGTAGACGGACGCGACTGCCCCGAAGGCAATCAGGGGCAAGGCGGGGCTGGGATAGGACCCGAATACGCCGGCCACGACAGCAAGACCAGCCGCGAGCCCGGTGATCGCACCACCGATCAAGCCGTCGCGGAAGAAGCGGAAGATCTTCGTGACCTTGCTCATCGTTGGGCCATCCCGCGATACCAGCGCCTTCGCCACCTGACTACCTTGATAACGACAGGCACCACGACGGGACTGCACATCACGGTGTCAAACGCGATGGTGGCCAAGATATTGCCGATCTCGCCCGTGCGGCTGACCGCGGCCAGCCCGAACATGCCGAAGATAGCCAGACAGCCGCCTACGGCGGTGGCGACGAGCACGGTAACCAGCACAAGAGCCCAGCGCAACCAGACGGGCCCGTGACGACACCACGGAGGCTGGGTCTTCCAGTATCCGGCATCCCCCGCGCCCGCGTCAGCTGGTGCGCCGGGCGGGGTCATGAGCACAGGCTACTTCGGCCTTCCCCGCGGGCACCAGGCCGGGCCGGACAGTGGACGCCGGTGATCATCTGAGGCCCGAAGCTCCGGGAATGACGCGGATCTGTGGGAAGAACCACGTCCTACCGGAGCTTCTCCTCACGCCAGCGGAAATACGCCGTGGCAGCGCAACCCATCACCAGCAGCCGCCCGCAGCCTTAACGATCTTGAAACGGCCGTGTACCGCGGCAAGCCACTGGCGCTTGCTGAATAGCTACACTTGGAGCGTTATGCAAAACCGCATCGCGAGTGCGGGCTCGGAGGGTCTGCGCAAGTGACCGGGCCGGTCAGCGGCACAGCAACCAGGCAGGAAATTTTGCATAACGCGACTTTCGCATAACGCACTTGAAGTGCGCGATGACCCGCTCTATGGGTGCCCACAGTGCGGATATCTCCGCGTTACAATCTTTGTCCTTCCTGCTCAGTTTCCCCGCCCTTCGGTTTCTTCCGCGGGGTGACTTTTGAATAACGTTCTAAGAGGCAGCGGAAACCAGAGTTGCCCCGTGTGGCAGCATGGACAGGAAATCCCGGGTGGGAACTAAATGACGCCGCCAGTGCGAACGGTATGGGCTATCGAGCGAGTAAGCCTGGGGGAATCATCTCCCGCGTTAATTACATAATGTAGCTGAAGCCTGATTTACTCATACCCACGTCGTCAGCCCCCTTGGCATCCTCGTCGCGTTCGGGCCAGTGCAGCACCGTGCGCAGGCCCCCCGGCGCCGGTGTCATGGCGAACATGTCACCGGGCGGTCAGACGGGCCGGTAACACAGGCGCGCCGTGAGCACTGAGTAGCTCGGGGTTCACGGCGCGCCTGGTGTCCATGGGCGGGTCAGACGCCCGCGGTGACCTGCTTGTCCTCGTGGTCGTGACTGGTGATCTGGATGCTGCGGGGCTTGGCCCTCTCGTGTACCGGGATGGCCAGAGTGAGCACGCCGGCGGTGTAGTCGGCACTGATGTTGTCGGCGTCCAGGCTCTCGCCAAGGAACACCTGCCGGGTGAACGTGCCCACAGGCCGTTCGGCGACGATCATCTGCGCGCCTTCGGGCTGCTGGGGCTTGCGCTCGGCGCGGACGGTCAGCACGTTCTGCTCGACCTGCAGGTCGATGGTGTCGGCCTGGACACCGGGCAGGTCGAAGTGGACGTAGAAGGTGTCGCCTTTGCGGTAGGCGTCCATCGGCATCGCGGCCGGGCGGGCGGCGGTGCCGAACACCTGCTGGGTCAGCCGGTCCAGGTCACGGAACGGGTCGGTGCGCATAAGCATGATGATCAAGCCTCCCTTGCCGGGGGTGGTGTCGTATGGTGGGCGCGGCGCCCACGGATGTGTATAACATGCGGCCGATAACTTGACAAGACTCGACTTAAGTTTGCTATGACGCATACTAGAGAACCAGTCGTACCATAGAAAGCAGGTAGCGGCTGTGAGCCAGTGCGGCCCGTACGGCGATGGAATGAGCTGACCGGGAGGTGGACCGTCAGGTGACTAGCGAACCAGATGACCTGTATGAGCTGCTGGGGGTGAGCCGCGATGCCTCAGCGGCGGAGATCACCCGTGCCTACCATCGCCGCGCCCGCGCCCTGCATCCCGACACCCATCCCGGCCTGGCCGGGGAACCGGCCCGTTTCCGCGAACTGGAGGAGGCCTACCGCGTGCTGCACGACCCGGCCCGGCGCGCCGCTTATGACCGGGAGCTCCGCCCGCCAGCACCTAGCCCTGCCGCGCCGCCCCGCCGCCCGGCCCCGGCCTGGTGGGGGCCATCCGGCTGGCCCGCCGCCCGGCCACCCGGCTGGCCCGCCGGTGCCATGTTGTGGGCTGGCCCGGTGCAGGTCATCCCGCCGGATGTCAGCTCTCCTGCCTCCCCCGCTGACGGCGCATGGCTGGCCGTTGACCCCCGTAGCGTGCTCGAGTGGAGATGGCCGTGGTAAGCCTGGGCCTGACCGGGCCGGACTGGGCCGATGCCGACCGCGGCCTGTTTTCCATCTCGGTGGCCGCCGAACTGGCCGGGCTGCACCCGCAGACCCTGCGCATCTACGAGCGGGAAGGCCTGCTCGACCCGGCCCGAACCGCGGGCGGCACCCGCCGCTACAGCCAGCGTGACATCGCCCGG
>DATGGU010000162.1:0-5513 GCA_035308365.1 Streptosporangiaceae bacterium | reverse complement strand
CGTGCTGCTCATCCGGGCCGCGGGCCCGGGCGGGGCGGCCAGCCGGGACGATGGGGACGACCCTGATGACCTCGATGTCACGTGGGCGCTGACGTACGGCATGGGATTCCAGTTGCTGGACCCGGCCAGGATCGACAACGGCTTCGGGCAGCGCATCGCCATCCGGACGGCAGACCCGAAGGAGCTTAATTCGCTGACCCGCACCACGCTGGACCAGCGTGCCCGGACCGAGAGGTCGACGATCCCCAGCGGCGACAGCCTGCGCGGCTTCGGCGTTGGCGACTTCGGGGAGCTGGTCACCCGCCTGGTGGCGAAGGCCGAGATCCCGTCGTTGACCGCAGGCAGCAAGCCCATCCGCATCCGCGGGGCCGACGCGCTCAGCTTGCCGCTGGGCAAGACACCCGAGCAGCTCGTCAAGGACCTAGACGTCCTCGACGAGATCTTGCACGCCACGCCGCCGCTGCCCGAACTCGCCGTCCTAGAACAGCTCGTCGCCCTCAAGGACCCCGAGATCATCGACCGGCTTGAGCAAGCACTGGACGAGGCGCTGGGATCGCCCGATGGCAAGCGCCTGGGCCTGTCGTGGCCTCACGAACGGATCGACGAGAACGGCACCCCGACCTCGTTCAAGGTCTACGGGCTCGGCCACCAGGCAGCGGCACCGCAAGATGGGCTGCCAGCGCTGGAGACATTCCTGGAACCACTCGCGGATGCCGCGGCTGGGGAACGGGTCGAGCGGCTGAAGAAGATCAAAGTCATGCTCTACCGGGACGCCGACGCCACCGACAGCATGAGTAACCTCATCCCCGGCCTTCGCTGGATCGCGTTCGAGACCGATGCAGACGGCCGCCGCTACTGCCTGCACGACGGTCACTGGTACCTCATGAACCAGCAGTACGCCGAGCGGCTTCGCCAGCAAGCCCAGCGGATCTTCGCCCGCGACCCGGGTCTCGCCTTGCCGGACTGGCCCGCGGGGCAGCACGAGGACGAGTACAACAAGCTCGCCGCGCACGCGACCGGCGGGCTGTGCCTCGACAGGACGCCGATGACCAGCGACTTGCACCGCCACGGCATCGAGGTATGCGACGTGCTGGCACCGGACGGCGCCTTGATCCACGTCAAGGACCTGTCCTCATCCGCGCCGGCCAGCCACCTGCTCGCCCAGGCACTCGTATCGGCTGAAGCACTCCTGTTCGACCAAAGCGCGCAGCAGCAGTTCCGGAAGAAGATCACTGACTGCGGCTGGGATCCCGCGCAACTTCCCGCCAAGCCCCAGAAAGTGGTGCTTGGTGTGGCGCGCAAGGGCAAGGAGGTGACCGCGGAAAACCTCTTCACGTTCACCCAAGTCACCCTGGTCAGGCAAGACCAAGCCCTCGCGGCCCGAGGCGTTGAAGTCGTTATCGCACCCATCACACGCGAAAGCTGACGCAGGCTAGAGCAGCGAGGACAGACCGCGAACGCGGCGTCACACCAGAGAAGGCCGCTCGCTTTGCCGCAGCCCCCCGTCCACCAGCGGCCGGATGATCACCACGACGCGAAGCAAGCGGTTCGGTGAACCGCTCCTTCAGCCCCGAATCCGTCCACTATTTGTCCGTAACCAGCGTGGTGCGGCGACGTCTCCTGACCCCATGATCGCAAAGGCAAGATTGGGCATGCTCATCGATTTAGTAATCACCTACCCGTGGTATGCGCGACACCGGCGCAGCGTGACATGGGCTGTGCGGCCAGTTCACGACGTGCCTGAGACGTTGCTGGTCAGAGCACTGTTAGCCCGAAGTTCCCCCCGATCTGCTTCTGATGAACCCGGCGGTTATGCCGTGACCAGGTGAGTTGTGCCCTGTGACGGCCTGTTGCGTAGTCATGTAGATCACATTAATAATGGTAGTATCGGCGCGTCTGCCTGCTTAGTTGAGTGATGCTCCGGTATCATCGTCGTCATGTACGTGGCCAGGGTGCCGAACCGGGGGTCACCGCCCGCCGTGCTGCTTCGCGAAAGCTACCGCGAGGCAGGCAAGGTGAAGAACCGGACCCTGGCCAACCTGTCGTCCTGGCCCGAGGCGAAGGTCGACGCCCTGTCCCGGGTGCTGAAAGGCCAGCCCGCCCCAGCCGCCGCCGTGGAAGGGACGTTCGGGATCACCCGCAGCCTGCCGCACGGGCACGTCGCCGCGGTGCTGGGCACGGCACGCCAGCTGGGCCTGGAGGAGCTGATTGCCCCGGAGCCCTCCCGGGCGCGGGACCTGGTCACCGCGATGGCCGTCGCGCAGGTGATCGCACCGGACTCCAAACTGGCCATCGCCCGCGGTCTGCGCGAGGAGACCGCAGCCAGCTCGCTGGGCGAGGTCCTGGGCGTGGGCGGCTGTGATGAGGACGACCTGTATGCCGCGATGGACTGGCTGGCTGCCCGGCAGGACCGCATCCAGGACGCCCTGGCGGCGAGGCACCTGGCCGGCGGCACCCTGGTCCTCTACGACGTCTCCTCCGCCGCGTTCGAGGGCCGGACCTGCCCGCTGGGTGCGATCGGCCACCCCAAGGACGGGGTGCGGGGGCGGCTGCAGATCGTCTACGGCCTGCTGGCCAGCAAGGATGGCGTCCCGGTCGCGATCGAGGTGTTCAAGGGGAACACGGGCGACCCGGCGACCGTGGCCAGCCAGGTGACCAGGGTCAAGGACCGGTTCGGGATCGCCCGCGTGGTGCTCGTCGGCGACCGGGGCATGCTGACCGCCGCGCGGCTGCGTGAGGATGTCGGCCCCGCGGGCCTGGACTGGATCACCGCGCTGCGCGCCCCGCAGGTCAAGGCCCTGGTCCGCGACGGGGCGCTGCAGCTGTCCTTCTTCGATGAGGTGGACCTGGCCGAGATCACCCACCCGGACTACCCCGGTGAGCGGCTGGTCGCCTGCAAGAACCCGTTCCTGCAAGCCGAGCGGGCTCGCAAGCGCGAGGCGCTGCTCACCGCCACCGAAGCTGACCTGGCGAAAATCGCTGCCGCGACCCAGCGGGAACGGCGGCCGCTGCGCGGCAGGGAAGCGATCGCGCTGCGCGCCGACCGGGTGCTGCGCCGCCGCAAAGTCGCCAAGCACTTCACCACCACCATCAGCGATGATCACTTCAGCTACGCCCGCAACGAGGACTCCATCACCGCCGAAGCCGCCCTCGACGGCATCTACGTGCTGCGCACCACCGTCACCGAGGGCGACCTGGGAAGCGGCGAGATCGTCTCGTCTTACAAGGCGCTCGCCCAGGTCGAGCGGGCCTTCCGGGCCTTCAATACCGACCTGGACATCCGGCCCATCCGCCACCGCACCGAAGAGCGCGTCCGCGCCCACGTGTTCTTGCGGATGATCTCCTACTACATCAGCTGGCACCTGCACGCCCGGCTCGCACCACTGCTGTTCACCGACGACGACAAGCCCACCGCCGACGCTGCCCGGCCCAGCCCCGTGGCCCCCGCCGCCCGCTCCCCGCGCGCCCTGGCCAAGGCCGCCGCCAAGCGCACCCCCGGCGACCTGCCCGTGCACAGCCTCGACAGCCTGCTCGCCGACCTGGCCACCATCTGCCTCAACCAGATCCAGCCCACCGACCCCACCCTGCCCGGCTTCCGGCTCGTCACCACCCCCACCCTGCTCCAGCGCCACGCCCTCGACCTGCTCGGCGTCAGCCACCGCCTCGGCGTCGCGTAGTCAGCAGCCAGCCCCCAGCACCCCAAAACCCCAGGTAAACGGCACCCCACGCGAATCACCGGGGGAACTTCGGGTTAACGTGCCTTGTTCTTCAGGGGCAGGGCGTGTCGTTGCCAGACGGCCGGCGAAGGAGGCGGGAACCCACGGCCAAGCCGTGAGGGCCCCGATGCTTCTGCGGGCGCCAGGTTGACTGTGCATCCGGCGTTACCCCAAGAACTCGTCGTTGGTTTGAGGTGGCATGGGCGGCACAGAGAGGGTCGGCCCGCTGGCAGGCGGGCTGGCCTGCCCTGGGTGCGGCGGCGGTACCGTCTCGGAGAGTGCGGTGTCGTCGCGGTACAGGCGGCCCAGGTCCGCGAGGTGCAGCCGCGGCCCGCGCTGGCCGAGGGGCAGCCAGATCGGCCCGGCAGGATCGAGCTCACCGTGGCGCGCGGCAGCGGTGGCGACCGGGACGGGTGTGTCGCCGAACGCGGCACGGACCCCGGCTTCCCGGCCGGGGGCGGGGAACCAGAACAGCACCGGGGTGGTGATGCCGGTGGCGTCGGCGAGGTCGGCGTAGCCGGGGAGTTTGGCGGCGACCCGCCCGGTCGTTTCGCTGCCGGTGTCGTATTCGAGGAAGAAGTCGGCCTCGGCGCCACGGTCGCGCCAGCGCCCGTATCCGTCGGGCCGGATCAGGTCGCCCCAGACCGCGGCGCAGCGATGCTCGGGCCACCACTCCTCCAGGGCGCTGCCACGATTGGCGCGGGCGTGCGCGACGAGGGCGGTGAAGATGCCGTTGATGCCGACGGTGTGGGCGAGCTTGGCGGAGTGAAAGATGGCCAGGGCCCGGTCGCGGCGGTAGCCGAGTTCGGCGGCGGTGATGCCGTGCTCTGCGGCCAGGACGGCGGCGCCGCCGTCGCCGAGGACGTAATGCATGGGCGCTGATCCGGTAGCGGTGAAGGGCTGGACCCGGTCGACGGCCCGCAGCCACCACAGGTGCTGCATCCGGTGTGCGCCGGTGCTGAGCGCCCCGAAGGCGAGCTGGGTGATCTGGGTGGTGGTCAGGACGCGATGCTCGAAGACCATGTGCAGCAGCCACCGGTCGCGGCGGGTGAGCCGCGCTGCCAGTTCGGCGAGCAGATCCGCTAATAGCCGGGGCCGGCCTTGCCGCTCGGGGCGCATTGGCCGGCCTTGCCTGGCAGCAGGGATGGCGTGCATGGGCTTCCGGGTCATGGGTTCCTCCGCGAGGCGGGGGCAGCGGGACGCCGACGAGGGTCTGCCACGCGCGAAGGTCGTGTCTTGCGGGTGTTGCCTGGGCGGGCACCGTGGGCCGCGCGGGCAGCAGCGCGAATGTGTTCGGCGCGGCCGGGCACGGGAGGTGGCAGGGGCCGGGTTCGCAGCGTGAACGCGGGGGCTTCGGCTCCGGCGACGACGAGGCGGGCTGCGGCCTGGTAAGCGGCCAGGTGGGCGAGGTCGTGACCGGACAGGTTGGGCGCGACGTGGCGTTGCAGGCCGGTGGCGTCTTCGGGGGAGATGGTGAACACGATCTTGCTGCGGGCGTTGGCGGAGATGGCCTCGCGCAGTTCCCGGCTGAGCTGTGCCAGGTTCTGGTGGACGAGCACCAGGGAGATCCGGTAGGCGCGGGCTTCGGCGAGCATGTCTTCCAGCCCGTGCGGCAGGGTGAGGAAGTTCTGGCACTCGTCGATGTAGAGGGCGGCGTCTTTGCGGTCGGCTTGCCCGGCGCGGGCGCGGTGGGTGGCGGTCTGCCAGGCGCGGGCCAGGACGAAGGACCCCAGCAGCCGGGTGGTTTCCTCTCCGAGCACGCCTTTGGGCACCCGGACCAGGCACAGGCCGCCGTCC
>DATGGU010000161.1:0-24143 GCA_035308365.1 Streptosporangiaceae bacterium | reverse complement strand
CCATGCGGCGGGGAGAACGTGGCAGTGTGTGCCGCGCAGGGAACATGTGCCCTGACCGGCGTCGCTTGCTCCTGGCTCGCTAGGTTTCGGTAGACGGCCAGGCCGCCGCCGCGCCGGACCCGCCGCCTACCTGGAGGCCGCCGCCCGTCTGGGGGCCGGCCCGGGACGCACCGCCATGGTCGGGGACGCGCTCGCCGGGGTCCTGGCCGGGCGGCGGGGCGGCTCCAGGCTGGTGATCGGCGCCGGCCGCCGCGGCGATCCCGCCGCGCTGCGGATCACCTTCGGGGTGATCTGGCTGATCGACGCCGTGCTGAAGTGGCTGCCGGGGTTCCGGTCGGCCTACATGGGCACCATCATGGGTCAGGCCCAGGGGCAGCCGGGCTGGCTCAGGGGCTGGTTCGACTTCTGGATCAACCTGCAGCACCCGCGGGTGATGTTCTTCGCCTATCTGGTGGCGGCCGTGGAGACACTCATCGCGGTGGCGCTGATCGCCGGGTTCGCCCGCAAGCTCGCCTACATCTCCGCCGCGCTGTTCAGCCTGGTGATCTGGGCGACCGCCGAGGGGTTCGGCGGCCCATACACCTCCGGGTCCTCCGACATCGGCACCGCGATCATTTACGCGGTCGTCTTCGCCGGGCTGCTCGCCCTGTCCTACTACGCCGGCCCGGCCCGCTACAGCGTGGACTACTACCTGGAGAAGAAGATCGGCTGGTGGTGGCGGGTTGCCGAGATGCGCCGCCCGGCCCAGGCCGAGCCGGTCCAGGCACCGCCCGCTCCCGCCGAGCCGGCGGCCGGCCTGCAGGCCCGCGCGCCCGCCGCTGCGGCAGGCGCCGGGCACCACCAGGCCGCCTAGGCAGCAACTGACAACGGAAACCGGAATCTACACCCAGGGAGGGCATCGTGAACCGCAAGCACGCAGGACTCGCCGCCGCCGCCGCCGTCCTGATCGCCGGCGGCACCGGGACGGGGCTGGCGCTGGCCGCCAGCGGAACCAGCTTGCCGGCGACCCCGGCTTCCCCGGCGGCCGCGACAGCCACCGGGCCGGGCTATGCCTGGTACCGGTCGATGATGGGCAGCCTGGACAACGGCTCCATGATGGGCGGCACGGGCTACGGCTGGATGATGGGCGGGACCGGTTACCGGTGGATGATGGGCGGGGCCAGCGCACCTGGCTGGATGCGCGGCGGCACCCTGCCGGGCTTCATGATGGGCACCGGCGGTGACATGAGCAAGATCATGGGCCGTCTGTGGGCGAACGCCCCAGGCCCGCGGGTCGGTCCCGCCAGCGCGGCCCGCCTCGGCAGCCAGGTCCCGGCGGGCGCCGAGGTCAACCGCGCTGCCCGCACCATCACGTTCACCACCCCGACGGTTCACCTGGTGGTGCTGGCCAGCCCGGCCATGCCCGGCGAGTTTTTCCGCATAGCCGGCCTGACCAGCCCGACCGTGATCATGCCCGCCGGGGCGCACGTCAGCGCGGAGCTCATCAACGCCGATAACGACATGGCGCACGGGCTGGTCGTCACCACCGGCAACGCCCGGTCCTCGTGGATGCCGATGATGACCGCCTCCCCGGCGTTCCCCGGCTCGGCGCTGTGGTTCCTCGGCAACCCGGCCGCCGCCGGGATGCACGCCGGGACCCTGCGGTTCACCGCCAGCATCCCGGGCACCTACCACTACCTGTGCCCGGTGCCCGGCCACGCGCAAGAAGGCATGATCGGCACCATCATCGTCCGCCCAGCCGGGTAACACTGCCGGCAGCAGGGCCTCGCACCAGCAGGTGCGGGGTCCTGAGCTATGGCCGAGCCTGACCCCCCGGCAGAACCCCAGGCTTCCTGCCCGGGCTGAATTTCCACTCTGCCGCCAGTGGGCTGGGTGAAGTCACCCCCCGTGGTGCCCTCCACGTAGGTACTGCCGGCTCCGACGGCCGCGTCCGTGGGATTCACGCGGCTGGATCGCGACGGGCGAGGATCGCGTAGGCGGCCCCCAGGACGACGACGATGGTGGCGGCCTGCACGGCCAGGCCGAGACCGAGCGCGCCGCCTCCGCTACTCCCGCTCTGGAAAAGGTCCGCGTACCGCGGCCAGTAGTGAACCGGCAGAATCACGACGAGGTCGTGCAAGGACTTGAAATTATCGATGATGACAGAGCCTACGAGGAAGGCGAGGGCGATCGCCAGAGCCTCGGCGGACCGGGGCATGAGCAGGCCAAGGGCAAGGGCAAGGACTCCGATGCTCAGCATGCAAGCCATCACGTAGCCGCCCGCCTCGAGCACTCCCACGAAGGCCGTGGCGGCAGACAGGGCAGTGCTGCCGGCCCGGTGATAAGGATGCCAGCCGAAGACAACCAACCCGGTGACCAGCGAGAAGCCGAGGTATACGATCATGGCCAGGGCACAGCACACCACGAGCGCCCACCACTTGCCCGTGACGAGCCGTGCCCGGCTCACCGGCCGCACGTACAGGTACCGCAGCGTTCCCCAGTCGCGGTCGGAACCTCCGATGACGCTGCCGAGCAGGGCAATGACGAGGCCGAGCAGCACGGGATCCAGGAAGTTCAGGCCGGCCTCGGTGAAGTTCAGCGCAGAGAACGTCGCCGGGCCGCCCTTCCCGCCGGCTTTGGACGCTTCGGTCAGCCCGGCGATGATGATGATGGCGGCGAGACCGCCGTACACCAGCAGGCTCCGCAGCCGCCGTAGCTGCGTGGTCAGCTCAATTTGCAGCACTGTTCCGCTCCACCAATCCGAGGAATACGTCTTCGAGACTTCGGGTTGACCGCACGGCTTTGACGCCCACGCCCGCCATTACCAGCGCCTGGTTGAGCTCGGTCGCGGTGCGGTCCGGCGCGTAAACTATGAGCCGGTCGCCGCGTGTCTCAACCGATTTCACGCCGTCCATCGCGCGCAGTGCCTCTTCGGCCCGGCCGGCATCCTCTACCTCGAACTCGTATGCGCCAGTGCCGAGCAGGTCCTCCAGCTTTCCCGCGGTGACCAGGGTGCCTTCCTTCAAAACGACGCAGTGCGTCGCCAGCATCTCGATCTCGGCGAGCAGATGACTCGAAATGAGAACAGCGGTGCCGTCGGCCGCGAGCCGTCTGAGGTGCTCACGCAGCTTCCGGACCTCGCCGGGGTCGAGCCCATTGGCGGGCTCGTCAAGGATGAGCACCTCGGGGGCACCCATGAGCGCCTGGGCGAGCATGAGCCGCTGCCGCATACCCATTGAATAGCTCTTGACCTTCCGGTCGAGGGCGTCGCCTAGGCCAGCTAGTTCCAGGCTTGGCTCGAGCGCGGGAGGAGGCCAGCGCCGCTTGCCCGCCCGCCACAGCAGCTCCAGGTTGCGATGTCCACTCAGGTGCGGGACGAAGGCGGGACCGTCGATGGCCACACCGACGCGGGCCAGCACTGTGGCGGCAAGCTGGCTCGGCTCACCGAGTAGCTGCGCCGTGCCGTGATCGGGCCGCGACAGGCCGACCAGCACGCGCATCGTGCTGGTCTTCCCGGCACCGTTAGGCCCGAGCAACCCACATATCTGCCCACGCCGCACCTCAAAACTCACGTCTTCGATAGCGCGGTGTCGCCCGTAGCTTTTGCTCAGCTCGTGGGCGGCTACGGCGACGGTGTCGCTCATGAATCGCTCCTTGTTCGTTGGTGGTGGCGGTGTCCTCAGCACCGCCGCAGGTCGCGCAGGGTCAGGACAAGGGTGAGAGTCGAGGTCAGCAAGCCGGCGCCGGCTAGAGCCGACAAGGGGTCGAACCCGCCGCCCGCCACCGCCGCGCTGATGGTGATCCAGGAGGCGAGCGTGCCCCCTGCGATGAGCACCGAGAAGCCGAGATGGAGCCGCGCCGAGTTCGGCGGTGTCAGGACCACAGAGCCGACGGTCGTCCAGACGATGCGGCTGGCTTGGACCGCCGCCACTGCCAGTGCGAGCCAGAAGCAGGCCGCCACCCAGGGCCGTGCGGAGGACAGCTCTGCAGGCCCGGCGCCTTGGGCGAAGGCCGCCGCGCCGACCGCGATTAACAGCGGAACGGCAAGCGTTCGGGCCGCGCTGCGGAGCAGTTGAGCAACGGCGTCGCGGCTGGGACGGGGCAGCGGCAGGATCAGGGCCACGCCGAACGCCAGCAGCACGGCGCAGTCGGTGAGAGTCCACGCGCGCTGGTGCCGGGTCAACGTGCTGTCGGTGGCCGCCGCCACCCGCCCGATGATGCCGATCGTCACGGTAACCACGAGTGCCATCGCCGCCGCCCGGTGGCGGCGATCGCGGATGGACGCGGCCGGCCAGATCACCGGATGCAGCCACATGTCGACGGCGGCGGCAACGAGGTTCGGCCACGACCGCCAGCCAGCGGTTTGCGCGTCCGTCTCCAGCATGGACCCCCAGTAGTCCCGGACGGAGGCCGGATACAGGCGAAGCAGGCTCTGCGTGATCCTCATGCCGGTTCAATCCCCAGGCCCCGCAGGCCCACCTCGGCGACCCGGGCCATAGCCCGTAGTTCCTGTTCGACCACCTGGCGTCCCTTGGAGGTGAGCTGGACGGGCCGGGTACGCGCCACCTCTTCGAGTGATTCGATGAGCCCCTTCGCCTCCAGGCGGGTCAGTGCGCCGTAGAGGCTGCCGACCCCGAGCCGCCTGCCCGTCATCTTCTCGATGGCCACATTGATGGCGTAGCCGTGGAGCGGCCCGTCGCACAGCGCGCATAGAACCAGGGTCTGCGCGTCATGGTGGTTCTGCATCAGGCCTCCCCTATACTCAGCGCCACCGTGCCTGTATGAATACTACGGGATGAGTGCTACGCGAAGTGTATTATTCAGAGGTATGGCAGGACCAGAAGCTCGTGGCATACCGGGCCACGGCACGCTTGTGGTGACAGTCACCAGCGGCCGGACACTTCCCGTGGGCCACCCGTCCCGGCCGGCCCTCCGGACGGCGATCGTCAGCACAACATTGAACGCGCTCGCCTTTGTGATCTTCGCCGTGGTCACTACCCAGGTGACGCCGGTTCGGAGCGGCAGTCCATGGCAGGACGACCCCTATGACACCGTCGTGACATTCACCATGTTCTTCGTGCCGATCACGGTGTTCCTCATCCTGGTGCGGGCGCTCCTGTGCCGGCGCGATGAACCGGTGCCGCTGTACCGGACGCATCAGGTGATCCGGGCCTGCGCCCTGTCGGCACTGCTAGTGTCGGCGACCTGCGTCACGGACTGGGCCGCCTTTGCCGTCAAGGCCGACCACCGGTTGTGGGACGGCGGCACGCCCTGGCTGATCGTGGGGCTTGGCGCAGTGTCGGTCCTGGCAGCACTGAACTGGCTTGTGCAGATCCTGACGTGGCGGCTGGTGCCCCGCCATACAGGGGAACAGCCCACCGCAGACTGTCTGGAGGACGTGCGGCTCGTTGTCGAACTGCTGGCGCACCGGGGGCCGGGGCCGGTGGGACGGCTGGCCTCCCGGCTCGGGCAGTACTCCGGTACCCTAGGCTGGATCCGGCGGCACTTCATCCTTATCGCGGCAGTGGCAAGCGTGACCTGCGGCCTTGCCGTGGCCACCGGACTCGCTCGGGAGAACGGCTTCGGCTGGCTGTTCCCCGGTGAAACCGTCTGGTTCGCGGGCGGTATGTACGCTTTCTTGATCATCTGTGATGCCATCCTGGGGCTGACCGTGCGGCCAGCCCCAGGGCGGCTGAGCCGGGCGGCCCAGGCCTCCGTGACCGCTGGCGCGGCGGCGCTGCCCGTCTCGCTCGCGCTCCGCCAAAGCATATGGTCCGCCGCCAGGCTGGGCGGAACGATCGGGACTCCTGGCCAGTATGTGGCGCTCACCTTCACCTGTGCGCTGCTGGTCTCCATGGTGACGTTCGGGGTCATGGTCGCGGTGACAATGTTCCGCGCCGCCTGATGCTAGCGTGAGCGTATGGACGCCGGGCCGCGCTTGGAGCCGATCACGGCCCAGAACATCAACGCGGCCTGCGCCATCTCGGTACATCCGGATCAGGAGATGTTTGTCGCCCCGGTGATGCAATCCCTCGCTGAGGCCTATGCATACGCCGATACCGCCTGGCCACGACTGATCGTCGCAGGCGAGGAAGCGGTCGGCTTCATCATGGGGATCTTCGATCCGGACAGCAGCAACGCGATGGCTCGCTGCGTCCTGCTGCGGCTCAACATCGCCGCCGAGCACCAGGGCCGTGGCTATGGCCGCTTCGCCGTCCGGGAGTTGTGCGCAGAGGCCCGCCGGCGGGACCACGACAGTATGACGGTGACGTGGGCGCAGGGGGAGCACAGCCCCGAGCCCTTCTATCTCGGCCTGGGCTTCGTCCCGACCGGCCAGCTTTTCAAGGGCGAGGTCGTTGCCGTGCTGCCGTTGAGGCCGTGACCCGCACAGATCGCAGACGGGAACCGCTCAGCGCCGGATCTCTGATGTGGGACATCGCCGGCGAGTACCGGACCCTGCTGATCGTGCCGTCGGCGCTGCTCCTGCAGGTGACCCACCCGATGGTCGGCGCTGCCGTGGCCCAGCACTCCTGTTTCTCCACGGATATCTGGGGGCGGGGCATCCATACGGGGAACTCGATGCTCCGCTACATCTACGGCGGCCCTCTGGCGCTGGCCGAGGGGCGCCGGCTGCGCACCCTGCACCGCTCTTTTTACGGCACCGACGAGCAGGGACGCCCCTATCATGCGCTCAACGGCGCGGCTTACGCGTGGGTCAGCCTCACGCTGTTCGAACGGTACGTCACCGCGCGCCGGCTCTTCGGCCGCCCACTCACCGAGTCCCAGCAACGGCAGCTCTACGCGGAATCGCGCCAGCTAGGGCGCGTGCTGCAGGTTCCGGAGCGGGAAATGCCACCCACACTGGGCGATTTCCGGAGGTATCTCCGGGATATGGCCGCCAACCACCTGGAGAACACGGCCGCCGCGCGCGCACTGCTCGGGGAACTGAGGAAACCGCAGCGGCCGCCGGTCATGCCCGATCGGCTCGGCCTGGTGTGGCCGCTGCCGCGCGAGATACTGGGACGGGTGTCGTGGCTCCTAGCGGTCGGCACCATTCCCCCGCGGCTGCGTGAACTCCTAGCGCAGCGATGGACGCGCGCCGAGCAACTGGAGCTGGACGCCCTGGCGGCCGCGGTCCGGGCGGGATATCTGTTCCTCCCGGAACGGCTGCGCTACATGCGGGACGTCGCCAGGGTTCGCAGCGGAGAACTCCGGCCCTGACTCTCCGCTGGCAGGCGCGTCCAGCCTGCAGTCAGTCCTCCAGCAGAGCCTCGATCGTGGCGAGCTGCGCCCGGTCGAGCGAGGCGAGCGGGAAGTCCCCGGGATGCAAGCCGCCCGACGGCACCTTCTCGCCGCACCGCTCGCGCAGGTGGGCCAGCAAACCGGACGACAGCGACTCGACGGTCGCCCTGCGGTGCAGTTCCGGGCAGTGAACCCAGCTCACCTGCAGCCGCCCATCGATTACAATCGCGGTGATATCCAGCAGATATGGCCGACGGGCGCACGGATCGGCAGTCGGGCCTGTGCTGCCCCGGGTCAAGGTGAACGCTGCGCTGTCCTGGGGCGTGGTGGACGTGCCATGGCCCGGCTCGGCCGCGCTCACCTGGCCGAGATAGTTGAAGCGCACCTGCGGATGAGGCAGCCCGCGCAATGCGACCGTCTGCGCATCGCCATAGCGCAGCAGGCCATATCCAAGCCCTCCATGGGGTACCGAGGCGAGTTCCTCGTGGACCCGGTGCGCGATGGCCAGAACTTCCTCCCCCGGGGCGACGTCCAGTGCGAGCGGATACTGGCAGGTGAACCACCCGACCGTGCGAGAAACATCCATGTCGTCCCACTGGGAGTCACGGCCGTGGCCTTCCAGGTCCAGCACCACCCGCCGCTGCCCGGTCCAATCCGACAGTGTTCTCCCCAGGGCGCCCAGCAGCAGGTCGAGCGTGGCGACCGTCGCTGGCCGCGGCCGCAGCAGCGCGCGGGTCTCGGCAGTGTCGAGGTGGCCGGTGACCGTCGCGGCGCTGCCATGGGTGTTGCGGGACAGGTCGATGCCAGCGTCCATAGGCACCGTCAGCCCGGGCCCTGCGACCACGGTCTTCCAGCGGCCGGCCTCGGCGAGCAGTTCCGGCGACTGCGCGTGTTCCCGCAGCCGCTGGGCCCAGGCACGGAACGACGTGGTCTTCGCGGGGAACCGCAAGGCGTGGCCACCGAGGGCCTGACGGTACCCAGCGGCCAGGTCCTCCAGCAGAATGCGCCACGATACACCATCGATCCCCAGATGGTGCACGGCCAGCAGCAAGTGGTCCTCACCCGCCAGGCGCACCAGCGCGCCGCGGAGCAGGCACCCCGACTCGATGTCCATACTCGCCTGGACCCCGGCCGCCAACTCCGCCAGTTTCTGGTCCCATCCGCCAGGAGCAAGACCAGAGCAATCGATCACCGACAGCAGTGACCCCGCCCTTTCCACGGCATCCGGCCCCGCGTTCTCCACTACCCACTCGCCATCGGAGGCCGTGATCAGGCGCAACCGCAGTGCGTCATGGTGTGCAACCAGTTCCCGCAACGTCGTGCGCAGGGCGTTGTCATCGATCCTGCCCGGCATCCGCAGCCAGACCGCCTGGTTGTAGTGCCGCACCGGCGGGAGCGGCTGGTCAACGAACCACCGCAGGATCGGCGTCATCGGGACTGGGCCGCACACCGCGCCCTGTTCGGCGATCTCGCCACCGGACGTAGCCCGCACCTGAGGCGCCAGGCCGGCCACCGTCCGGTACCGAAACAGCATTCGCGGTGTCAACCGCAGCCCCAGTTGTGCCGCCCTGGCCACCACCTGGATGCTGACGATCGAGTCGCCGCCCAGAACGAAGAAGTCGTCCCGGCGTCCAACTCGTGGCAGCCGCAGCGCCTGGGCCCACACGCCGGCCAGCAACTCCTCGACCGGCCCCCGCGGCTCTTCGAAGGCTGTCGCACTCACCCCATCGAACACCGGCGCTGGCAGGGCCCGCCGGTCCACTTTCCCGCCGACGGTCATCGGCAGCCTGTCCACGGCCATGAACACCGACGGCACCATGTACGAGGGCATCTGACGCGTGCAGAAATCCCGCAGCTCCCGCTCGGTCACCCCGCCCCACACCCCGTAGGCGACAAGGCGGACCACGTCGTTCCCGTCCTTGCAGCCGAGCACCACGGCCTCATGGACCGAAGGGTGCCCGCGCAGCAGCGCCGCCACCTCCGCGGGCTCCACCCGGAAGCCCCGGACCTTTAGCTGATCATCAATCCGGCCTTCGAACACCAAGGCCCCGCCGGGCAGCCGACGCGCCCTGTCGCCGGTCCGGTACAACCTGCCACCCGCAGGCCCGAACGGATCCGCCACGAACCGTTCCGCCGTCGTACCGGGCAGCCCCGCGGCCTTACCCTCGCCCCCGCACACCACACCCTCGACGCCCGCCGGGCCGTCGGGCTGCCCGGCCTCACCGGGCTCCTGGTCCGCGACGTCCTTCCCGGCAGCCGGGCCGGACACGCCGGCATCCGCCGAGGGGACATCCTCGTCCGCGCAGCAAGCTCCGAACTGCGCTCCATCACCGCGCTCTACGCCGCCATCAGCGACGCCCTGCCAGCCGGGACCCTCACCATCGAGCTAGCCCGGGGCGAGACAACCAGCCTGCACGTTGCCATCGACCTGCACCCGCAACCCGGCGACGACCTCCCCCCGGGGAACACCGCCCCGCCAGCCGCCACCGCCTCCCACACCCTGTGAGACCAGTCAAGAGAGTCAGGGCGCGGGCGGTCACCCTAGCATCGGCTGGCCTGCGCCGTCTGCCTGGCCGTTGGCGGCCAGCCAGTGCCGTCGCGGTATGGCGCGTTCCCGCCAGCCGATGCTCGTCACCGGGAATACTGCCCGGTGCGGGCTGGCGATAATGGCAGGCGTGCTGCTGACGTTCCGTTTCGCTGAGCCTGCTGATGTGCCTGCCATCGTCAGCCTGGTCGAGTCCGCCTACCGGGGGGAGGCCAGCCGGATGGGCTGGACCACCGAGGCGGACCTGCTCGACGGGCAGCGCACCGACGCCGCCACGGTGTCCAGCATCCTGAGCAGCGAGGGCAGCGCCATGCTCGTGGCCGAGGCCGCCGGGAGGCTGGCGGGCTGCTGCAAACTCGAACGGCAGCCGCCGGCCACCGTGTTCTTCGGCCTGTTCTCGGTGCCACCGGACCGGCAGGGCCAGGGCTGGGGCAGCGCCATCCTGGCCGAGGCCGAGCGGCTCGCCCGCGAGGACTGGGGTGCGCAGACCATGGTGATGACCGTCCTGGCCCAGCGGCCCGACCTGATCGCCTGGTACGAGCGGCGGGGCTACCGGCGGACCGGCGAACAGCGGCCGTTCCCCTACGACGACACCCGGTTCGGCGTGCCGAAGCGGCCTGATCTCAGCTTCGTCGTCCTGGCGAAGTCCCTCGCCGCCTGACAACGCCCCGCAGTTCAACCGCGACTGCTGGCGCCCATTTGGCCTGCCGCCCGGCAGGGACGCGACACGGCTGCCCGCTGGCGCCGGCGGTCCGCCAGATCCGGCCGGTATGGCTACGCCGCCCTGTGCTGGGACAGGATAGCCGTATGACCGACGACACTCCCATCTCCTATCAGGCAGCGGCCCGCGGGACGCCGGTGCTGACCAGCTCGGGCAGGCAGATCGGCACCCTGGAGCACGTCCTGGAAGTACCTGAGGTCGACGTGTTCGACGGCATCGTGATCGCCACGAAGGGCGGGCTGCGCTTCATCGACGCCGACGCCATACAGCAGATTACGCGCAGCCACATCAGGTGCAGCCTTGACGACGTGCAGGCTGGACAGTTGCCGCCCCCGCACGGAGCGCCGGTGTATCGGGTCGACGCGCTGGCGGACTCGGGGCAGAGCCTGCACGACATCCTCGGCCGCCTGTTCCGCCGGCCGCGCTGGATCCGCGAGAATGACCAGGAATGACAAAAGCGCCCCGTCGGCTGGCGGGGCGCTGCCTGGTCGTGGCCTAGCTGTGCTGGCGGTTCATCCACCGCCGGATGAGGCTGACGATCAGGAAGATCACGTGCTGTCACCTCCTTAGCGGGACACGGTCATGGAAACGGCCGCGGGGGCTGCCCGGCGCCCGGCGACCCTGCGGGCCGTTCCGCTCGCGCAGCCGCGTCTGGAGTGGGCGCGCGCGGCACGGCGGTGGCTGCCGTGAGCACGGCGTCGAACGCGTCGGTGAACTTGGCGTCCCGGGTCCCGGATCAGGAACTTCAGCCCGTCGGCATGGCCTTCGAGCTTCATCATCAGGTTACGAACCTGCTGGGTCACCCGCTCCCCCAGGGCGCCCGGAACCGCCAGCCCGCACAAGCGTCAAGGGGTCACCATCTCACGGCCGGCCCGGCCGTTCAACATCAGCATGCACCCACCGCTGCCGGAAGGCGAACCCATCGCCTGCCGCGGGCGGCGCATCGTGGTCTGCGGCGGCATCCAGGCTGTCCGGGCTGCCGCCGCCGCGGGCGTTGCCTGCCCAGGCGGGAATGGGCGGGCGGCATGCCAGGTCCCCGCCCGCGCTAGTTGCCCGCGCGCCTCACGCCGGGGAACCACCAGCACCAGGGTGACCATATCGTCGCTGATCTTCCCGCCGCTGAAATTGCGCACGTGTTGCTGGATGGCCTCCGCGATGCCCGCTGCGGGCATGCCCCCGAGGCCGGCGATGAGCTCGTGGAGGCGGCCATCGCCGTAGAGTCCCCGGTCGATATGGCTGCGCGCCTCGGTGATGCCATCGGTGAAAAGGATCAAGCTGTCACCGGCTCGCAGCAGGCTGCGCGAGTCATGCAGCTCGGGATCGGGCAGGAGCCCGAGCAAGGTTCCCGGCCGGCCGGCTGCGTGCACGTGCCCGCTGGCGCGGCGCACCAGGGCCAGCGGGTGGCCCCCGGAACTGATGTGCACCGAGGCCCCGCCGGCAGTCGGCCTAACCGTGGCATAGATTGCGGTCAGGAACCGCGGGTCGTCGGTCAGCCAGTCCAGCAGCGCCTGGTTCAGGGCAGCCAGGATTACGCTGGGCCGGCTCTCCCTGTGTGCCTCCGCCCGCAGGGTGTAGCGGGCCAGCGCGGTGCTCTTGGCAGCCGGGGCGCCTTTGCCGCACACGTCGCCCACCGCGATTCCCCAGCTCCCCCGCACCGAGGGGAACACGTCGTAGAAGTCCCCGAGAACCTCGGCCCCTGTCCCCCCGGCCGCATACCGTGCCGCGACATTCAGGCCCGGGATCTCCAGCAGGCTCGGCGGCAGCAGGCTCTCCTGAAGAGTCTGGGCAAGTGCGGCACATTCGGCGCCATGCTGCAACGCGGCTTGCAGCGCGACTTCGCCCGCGGCGACATCGGCCAAGATCCGCAGAATCTCGACGTGCCTGCTGTTCCACTGGCGCGGCTGATGGTCAGCCACGCAGACCGCGCCCACCACCCGGCCATCAGCGCCATGCACCGGGAACCCAGCCCACGCGATCACGTTCGCCGGTCCGCCACCACTCACCTGCGGGTCACGGCGGATTCCGCCGATTGCCAGCCTGAGCCCGCAGCGGATCACGTACTGGCGCAACGCCTCCCCGGCCGCGCTCTGGCGATCCGGCACTTCCGGGCTGACAAGCCAGATCCTCCCGGAGGACGAGCCCTCGCCGACGACCGTTACCGAGGCCCATGGTGTGTCCAGAGCCAGCGCTGCCAGCTGCGCCACACGCGTGAAGAGCTCCGCTGCCAAGCCGCCCGCTGGGCCGCTCGGCAGGGCCGGGGCCGGGCCGGGTAGTGCGCTGACCTCCACCGCGACGGGCCCAGGCGGGGCGTCAATTCTGGTGGGCACTCGAAGCGGGGCCACTGCCGAGACCTTCATGATTGCCGCTTCCGCCGAAGGGGTGGCATTCGGATACCACGTCCGGGCGAAGCGAGGTCCAGGCTTCGAAGCTCGATTTAACCACAGAACGCGCTGGTGGTGTCCCGCTCTGGCCAGGTTCCCTGCCCTGCTGCGGCCAGGCTCAAAGGCCCGGGATCTTGCCGCCAGAAGTCCGCCGCGGTCACGCTGACGGTGTGGGGAATGGTGGTGAGCAGGTTGAGCGGGACGACGCGGCCGGCTTCGCCGGGACAGCCGGCAAGGCCGCGGCAGTCATCACAGCCAGTCTTTGTGTTTGAAGATGAGGTAGAGCAGCGTGGACAGGGTGATGATGATCGCGCTGGAGACGATGAGGCCCGATTCCTTGCCAAAGCCGGGGTAGGGCAGATTCTGCCCGTAGAAGCCGGTGATCGCGGTCGGCACTGCGATGATCGCCGCCCAGCTGGTCACCTTCTTCATGATCAGGTTCATGCGGTTACCCTGGATGGTGATGTTGGTCTCCAGGATGGCGGTAACCAGGTCGCGCAGCGATTCGGTCCATTCGGTAACGCGCAGGACGTGGTCGTAGACGTCCTGGTAGTAGGGCGCCATCGGCTCACTCACCACGTGCAGGTCACGGCGCATTAGCGAATTGATCACCTCCCGCATCGGCAGCACGATCCGGCGCAGCGCGACGAGCTCCTTGCGGAGCTGGAAGGTGCGCCGCTGCACGGCGCGGATCTGGGCGCGGTCTTCGGTGAACAGCAGATCTTGGAGCTGCTCGATGGAGTCGTCAAGGTCTTGCACGGCGGCGAAGTGCCCGTCGACGAGATGGTCCAGCAGCCCGTACAGCAAGAACGCGACGCCATGGCTGGCCAGGTCGGGTGAGGCGTCCCAGCGGGCGGTCACCTGGCCGATGTCGAACCCGGTGTCCTTGCGGACGGTGATCAGCGCCCGGTCGGTGATGAATACCGCGATCTCGCGGGCCTCCAGCTCGCCAGCCGCGGCGTCCAGGCTTACGGTGTAGGCACTGAGGAACAGGTGGTGGGGGTACCGGTCGAGCTTGGGGCGCTGGCGTTCGTGGAGCGCGTCCTCGATGGCCAGTTCGTGCAGCCCGAACTCGGCGTTGATCATAGCGAAGTCCGCCGCGGTGGGCGCGCACATATCCAGCCACACGACCGATCCGGGAGCGGCCAGGTGCTCGGAAATCTCGGCCTCAGGGAAGTTCTCAAGCACTAGCGCCCCATCGCGATACAACCTGGTGCGGGTGGGGGTGCCGGCCCGGGCACGGGCCAGAGCCGCGGTGCCTGTGGTGACCGATGTCGTAGTCATGGTCTGCGGTACAGCCGGGTACGGCTGACTGGCGCCCGGTGAGAGCCGGCCGGTCTGCGTCGCAGCAGCCCGGGACGATGCGATCGGCCGGGGAGGTGGTCATCCCCGCTGCCTCCCCGCCCCGTTTGGGCGCTGCCTGCCATCTCTATCGGGCGTCTGGTATTGGCCGGGCGCGCCGGATGACCCGGCGTAGCTGGGTGATTCGCGCGGTTCCGGCGGCGGCCGCGGGGGCGGCCGGCGCGCCGTCGTCGTCTAGCCGGGCCAGGGCGAGCAGGTCTTCGGCGCTGAGGGCACCGGAATCGTAAGCTTTCATCGTGACACCGGCTCGCTACAGCTGCCGTCGGCCGCGGCGCATCATGAGCATGACAAGCACGGCGGCGACGATGACAATCAGGCCGATGAAGATCATGGCCTGCTCCCTTCGGCAACCCCAGGGCACATAGCCGCCGTCGGCGGATAGTCCCTGGCGTCTACACTCAGGCTACATCGGCAATTTAAAACTAGCAATATTTTTCTAGAAAAGATGAGCTAACGGGTACGAGCGGCTAGAGCTTCCTGAGCAGCCACGGCCGGGTGCTGTTTCTCGTGACGACTCGGGGAGGCGGCTGCACGTCGTCGCGGGCAGCCTGGGCATCAGCGAACGAAGGACGCTGACCGCTTCGAGGCCGGTGAAGCCCAGGGTGTCGCGGCAGTCGGACTCAACCGCCGGGCCGCTGGACAGGCCGCGCAGGATGTCGGGCAGCATGTGCGGATACACCGGATTGCGCATGATGATCTCGCGCTGAGTGAACTGGAACAGCACCTGGCTGAACGGGTCACCACCTGCGCCGCCGTGCGGCCCGCTTCAGCACCGGCGCCGGAGAATAGAACCGGCGGGGCCCGGAAATACGATTCGGGAAGATCACTCAGTGATGATCACCGCGCCGCGGGAGCCGGGGCTCTCCTGGAACAAGACCTTGCCCAGGGCGGTGCCGAAGCTGGCTGCTCCGCGTTGGTGACGCCGGAACATACTATGCCCGTAATCGATGACCAGCGATAAAGCTCACGTGTTCGAGTAAGCACCCGGAAACCATGCGCAATACGCTCATCGCCGGTTTCGCTGTGGGTGATGATCCGTGTGCCCAGCGGCTTGTCCTGCGGGCCCAGCAGGCGTAGTGTCCGTGTGACAGCTGGCGGACGAGCCGCCCGGGTCCAGACCTTGCCTTTGCTGCTGTGGCAGGAAGGCATTCCCCGATGGCTGGTATGGGCCTGAGTACCCGCAGATACCGCAGCCGGATCGTGGTGGCGCTGCGCGGAGAGCTGGACGTAGCTGCCGCAGGCAGTGCTGCGGCTGCGCTGGCGGCCCTCACCGCCCACCGGGGCGAGATCATCATCGATCTGGCCGGCCTGGAATTCATCGATTGCCGCGGCCTGGCCGCGCTGGCGGGTGTCCGCAACCAGGCCCGGCAGGCTGGCGGTGACCTGTTGCTGGCCGCGCCGCAGCCGCAGGTACGGCGGGATTCTTGCCGCCTCCGGCATGATCGATGTCTT
This sequence comes from Streptosporangiaceae bacterium, assembly GCA_035308365.1. Taxonomy (GTDB): domain Bacteria; phylum Actinomycetota; class Actinomycetes; order Streptosporangiales; family Streptosporangiaceae; genus PALSA-505. The sequence goes on along the minus strand of DATGGU010000161.1, from coordinate 8,461 downwards.
CACCCTGAATGCCAGCGTGGCCGGTGCGGCAGGCCACGGGGGCCGGGTGCTGGAACTCGCCGGGCCGAGCGGGGGCCGGCCCGGCGTCCGGGCCGAGGGCTTCGCCGCGGAGCGCGTACTTCAGCATCGCCCTGGCCAGAACGACTGTCACGATTGTGCGCCGGCTGCCGCACCGGTGAAGGGACGCCGCAATGGCTGGAACCTCCGGCCTGTGGGTGCCGGGAATTATGTCACCTCATGCGGCCTGCGGTGAACATCGCGCCGAACTCTGCGGTGAGCTTGGCGTCCCGGTTCCGGATCAAGAACTTGGGACCACCGCGTAGTCCTCAAGGTTCATCAGCAGGTTACGGACCTGGACCTGCTGGGTCACCCATCCCTGCGTGGGATGGGCGGTGATCCCGCGCGGTCTGCCACGGCTGCTTGCCTGGATGCCATCTCCGGTACGGGGTGGTGCACTGGATCACGCCGCCGCCAGGCCGGGGGGCGCGCCGTGGTGGCTGCCCGCGAGCGGTGCGCCTGCCCTGATGCCCAGTTGGGGATTCTGGAGGCGGGCGCCGTGAGAACCACCAGCCCGGCGCCAGCAGTGAACTTGCTGGCGATGAAGACGGCGGCGGCGGTCGCGGTCTGGATCGCGCCGGTGCCGTTGAGGACGGGGCGCAGCCATCACAGCCACGCTCGTAAGCACGGTTGACGTCAGAACCCATCGAACGAAGGCGGGTGTCCGCGCTCTCATGCGCTCTGACCGGCCACGCTCGGTGACAAGATGGCGGTCTACCGTCCGGGCTTTCCTTCGTCTCTGGCCAGGTGCTTGACGAGCACGATCCATGGATGCCATGCGAGCGTGGTTGGCCTGCACCCACGGTGTATCCCGCTGGGGCCTGTTGCTCGCGGTCGGGCACGCTCACCGTCCCGCGGGCTGGGGCCGTTCAGGACCCGGGGAGGCGGCGGGCGGCGAGGCGGGCGGGGTTGGGCCAGTGCACGGCGGTGGCCCAGCCGAGGCGCTCGAAGATGCGGATGACGGCGGCGGAGATGTCGATCTGGCGGGGCCTGGTGCCGTGCCGGGCGCACGCAGGGTCAGAGTGGTGGCCGTTGTGCCAGCTTTCGCCGAGCGAGAGCAGCGCGAGCGGCCACAGGTTGGTGGCGCGGTCATAGCGGCGGGTGGCGTAGGGGCGGGCACCGATGAGGTGGCACAGCGAGTTGACCGACCAGGTGACGTGCTGCAGCAAGGCGACCCGGGCCAGCCCGGCCCACAGCAGCGCCGCCAGCGCCGCCTGCCAGGTCCCGCCGATCAGCCAGCCGGCCGCGAACGGCACGCCCAGCGACACGGCGCACAGGGCGGGGAACGCGGCCGAGACGGCCCGCATCGACCGGTCGGCCAGCAGGTCGGGGGCGTACCTGGCGGGCGGGGTAGGGTCGTCGTGCAGCAGCCAGCCGGTGTGGGCGTGCGCCAGGCCGCGGAGCTGGCCGCGGACGCTGGTGCCGTACCGGTAGGGCGAATGCGGGTCACCGGGCCGGTCGGTGAAGGCGTGGTGGCGGCGGTGGATGGCGACCCAGCCGATCACATCGCCCTGGAAGCTCATCGATCCCGCGGCCGCCAGCGCCAGCCTCAGCGGGCGGCTCGCGGTGAAGGACCGGTGGGTGAGCAGCCGGTGGAACCCGACGGTTACCCCCAGCCCGGTGACCAGGTAGCATCCGGCCGCCAGCAGGACATCGGCCAGACCCAGGCCATGCCCCCATGCCAGCCACACTGCCGCGGCCAGCCCGGCAAACGGCACGATGACGAACGCGGCCGTCACCCCCACCCGGACCCGGCCCGCCACGGCAGGGGACGGTTTGCCGCTGCCGGGGAACGGCGCCGTGCCGTCATAGGAGGCGGTGCCCTGAGCGGGCATGAGAGTGGCGAACTGAGCAGGCATGATTGACGTTTCTCTCGGGTTGCTGCCGGGGATCCGCCCTGCGGTGCAGCAGTTATGGCAAGCTCGGCTGCGGGCACCGTGCCCGGGTCCCGTGGCGGTTGGCTTCACATTGGCGGCTGGTCCTGGTAGACGGCCCGGTCGTCGGTAACGGGCGGCTGGTGCTGGGAGCGGCCCTGCCGGGTGAGCGTCGGCGCTGCGTGACCGTAGCTAACCGGGCGGTTACGGCGGCGGTTCAGCGGGCCCCACACCAGCAGGGACAGCAGCAGGCCCAGGATGCCGACCAGGATGAGGATGACGCCGACGACGTGTATGTTCAGGCCGTGGGTGGAGGTGGTGGTGACGGCGAACCGCAGGATCGCCCCGGCCGCGATCAGTGTGATGCCGACGCCGGTGCTCATCCCCCCTCTTCTGCCGGTGGGCTGGACCGGGCTGTTCACCGGTGCGCCCAGCCCGGCCGCCGCCCGCTGCGGCCGGTGGTCGCGCGCCTGCTGACCAGGTGGTAAGCCAGCAGCAGGACGGCCGCGCCGGCGATCGCGGTCAGCCAGGTGGAGAGGTTGAAGAACCCATGCAGGGTATGGACGTGGAACAGCTTCGTCGCCAGCCAGCCGCCGCCCAGCCCCCCGGCCACCCCGATCAGGCAGGTCAGGATGAGGCCCTGTGATCTCTTGCCGGGGATCAGCATATTGGCGAGCAAGCCGGCGCCCAGGCCGAGAACGATCCATGCGATGATGCCCATGACCGACTCCTCAGTCGTCATTGACGAATTGACGTACGGGTAGCCGGTCCTGCGCGATAAATCGCGGTGGGAGAAATGATCTCCCGCGGGCTCTTGCCCTTTTCTGGGCCGCCGCGCCTTCTGGCGCCGGGCCAAAACACAAAAACTCCGGGTCCTGGACTGCCCCCGTATTCGGGGTGCAGCTGCCGGGGTCCGGAGCAATACCATTACACTACCCTGCCGCGGCGCCGGTGTCCATCGGCGGGATCAGCCCGCAGCAAGCCCCGCGAGCAGGTCCGCGTCGCGGACATCGAGCCAGGCGGCGAGCGCGTAGGCCGCCACGGGCAACCCAGCAGACTCGGTCAGGCCCCAGCCAGCCGTCAGAAGCAGCCGCAGCGGTCTGGGAACTTCGTGGCGCGCAGCATGGCGGCGCAGGCCGGGATCTGAAGCCTTGACGGGATAATGTGGGCGCTAGCCGAGCGTCGCACGCGGGCGGTGTCAGGATCGTCGTGTCCATCCGCGCCCGGGTAGCCGCGGGTAGCGGTCGAGCATGACGAATACGGCGACCCCGACCGCGAGGCCGACAAGGACGACCACCCACAGCGGAACGGCTCGCCCAAGGACGCCGCCGACCACGAAGGCGGCGAACAGGGCGACCGCGATGGCGTACGGGGTCATGGGCGGCGGCGTGCTGGCCGCGGGGGCCTTCGTGCCCGGCGCGGGATCGGCCGCCGGGTCCGGCGCGGAATTGGTTGCCATGATCGCTCCAGGTTACGCTGCCGCCCGGCGGCGGCCTGTTACGGCTGGCGCCCCGATCAGCAGGATGCTGGTCAGTTCCTTGCCGATGGACGTCAGCCAGTGAAAGTCCTTGCCAATGAACAGCAGCGCTCCGGATATGACACCAGTGTCATATCCGGAAAGCAGGCCGCCAAGAGCGGTGATCGCCGCGCCCCACACGACATGACGGCGGATCGTGCCAGACGACAAGGGCCCAGACGACAAGGGCCCAGACGACAAGGGCACTGCCGGAGGTGTTGGATTACCAGTCCTGAACATGGCTCCTCGATTTCCGCACAGCCCCTTCTTGCACTGTTCCATGCGCCAGAATCCGGACCGGCGTTACGTTACCGCGAATACCGCGGCGACCGCGGCTGCATGGTCCGGAGCAATATGCTGCATGGTCCGGAGCAATATCTAGAATGGTACTCTCCACCGGATCTCACGCATAGGCGTCCACGCAAGCCCCTACTAGACCGCGGTAACGGCCGGCCAGCAGCTCGCATGCGCCGCGCGCCGTTCGCTGGAGAGCGGCAGCAACCCGGCGATGCCCCCGCAGCTCCCGGTCATCCAGCCCCGGCCAGCTCCCGGCCAGCCGGAACCGGTACAAGCCGCACAGACACCCGGCAGATGCTGTCCTGGAAGAAATACTGCCATGGCCGCCTCGGCTCACATACACGCCAGATAAAGAAGCGCCGAAGTCCAGGGCAGCTAAGCACATCACCTGGCCCACGCACGCGCCGACCCGGTCACGTTTCCCTCTTATGACCGCCAGATCAGGCCAACCTTCACCAGCGCGGCAACGCCCGCAGTAAAGGCCGGCCTTGACTCCGAAGGCAGCCCCCGCTGGATCTGGGTGACCATCCTGGATATCTCCACCACGCGGCGATCTGCCTGGAGGCCGCCGGTGACATCTGCATTCGCGCGGCGGGCAAACCGCGGCTGGTGGCGGAGCTGCGCCGGGTGCTGCGGCCGGGCGGGCGGGCCGGTTTCAGCGACCTGCTATGAGCGAAGGACTGGCTTACCGTAGGTCATTCCGCCAGCTCGGGCGCGGGAGGAATATCGGCAGCCGGGGCGGCGGCGTTGCCGCTGCCGTTGGTCAGGGTGCTGGCGGTGTAGGCGCGGGCGGTGTCGCGCTGACCGATCAGGTCGTCGCGATCGGCACGGACGGCGGCGGTCTCGCGGTGGGACTGCGCCAGCCCACGGCGGGCATCCCGGCCGCGGCGGGAGGTGCGGCGTGCGCCGGCCAGCAGCAGGCTCAGCCCGAACGCGGCCAGGGCACCGACCACGATGCCGTACAGGAACAAGGTACCGGTGGAACCGGTTACGTGGTAGCCGAGCACCGCGAAATGGGTGACTGCGTGCGCGTGCCCGCTGTTGGCGAGAACCCCGGCCACGCCAGTGATCAACGCAGCGACCAGGATCACAAGCCCGACGATGATGATCATGATGAACTCCCGCTCTCTAATACACTGTAGACCTACAGTCAAGCATTCTTCCAGAACTATGTCAACACTGTAGACCTACACCTAAGCACAGTACTGGGCTGACAGGTAGGCACGGCGATGACCCGGTTGGCGGGCTGGCCGGAGCCGGCGCAGCATGCCAAGGCCCCCGCCTAACCTTGCGAGGGCCTTGGCATGCTGCTCGTCGCGGCGATGATGGTGAGCGCGGGAGCGCCGGCCAGCGCCGCGATCCCTGTGTCTACGGGGTTGTGTCAGTGAACGTCACATCGGTGAACCCCTTCCCGGCGTCGACCACCGCCGTGCCGGTGGTGAGGTCGGCGCTGACGAGCCGCTTGGCCGGCGACGCCGTGATCGCCGAGACATGCTCTGCGGCAGGGATCTGCTCGGTGATGGTGACCTGCGTGCCCAGGAGGAACCGGCCGGCGAGGACGCAGTAGCCGCCGGGGGCCGGTCCGGCAGGCACAGTGATGGCGTGGCGGTTGACGGTGAAGTGGATTCGGGTGCCGATCCGCACGCCGGCTCCGGCGACCTTGCACACCTTGACTTCACCGGCAGGTACCCGATTGGTGAAGATCACCACAGTCTGCTGGGCGCTGCTGCCGGCCTTGACCGCCACGGTCGCGGTCTGGGCGCTGCGGTTGCAGTTGATCAGCCGGCTAGAGGGCACCGTCCGGCAGCTCGCCAGATAGTCCGGCGCCCGCCGGAGTTCGGTGATCACGGCCCGTCCGGAGGGCACCCGGATGAGAGGGCTGCACGCTCCGACCGGAACGTGCACGGTATGCGATCCGACGGTGAATGTGAAGATGCCCTTCACCCCGGGGCCGGCGGCCTGCTTGCAGATCTCGATGTAGCCGGACGGTGCCGGCTTGGTCAAGGTGACCGTGGCCGAGCCACTGGCGCTCGCGGTCTGGTTCCTGGAGTCGGTCACCACAGCAGTGACGGTGTCGGTCTGGCTGTCCCCGGCTTTGCCGAGGAACTGCCCGGAGAACGCGCAGGTGTAGCTCTGGCCCGCGGCAATGGTGCCGCCGGTGGCGCAGGTGCCGTTGCCGTTCAGGTCGCCGTAGACGTTATCGGTGAGGCTGGTCAAGGTGACGGCCTCGGTACTGGTGTTATGAACCGTCACAGTGAACCTGAAGGAGCCGCCGGGCGCCGGGCGAGAAGCAGGGCTGGCAGTCTTGGAGACAGTGATGCTCGGCTTGGCGTGCGTGCAGCCAGCTCTCTGGACGGTGTTGGTGTCCAGCGTCACCGCCCCGTTTCGGGCCAGCAGACGTCCGTCCACAGTAACGCCTGTCGTCGCCGTAATCGACGTCAACGCCAAGATGTTGCCGATGAAGGAGGTGCCCGTGCCCAGCGTGGCGGAGCTGCCGATCTGCCAGAAGGCGTCGCAGGCCCGCGCGCCGTTAATGAGCACCACGTTGCTGGCCGACGCCGTGGTCAGGGTCGAGCCGATCTGGAAGATGAACACCGCATCCGGGTTGCCCTGGCCGTCAAGGGTAAGCGTGCCGGTGAGCCCGGCGGAGGAGTCGAACTTGTAGACGCCAGCCGTCAGCGTCTTGCCGCCGAGATCCTGGCCGGTCAGATCCTGGTCTGGTGCCCGGCCCGCCGCATCGTTGTAGGCGGTGGTCAGGTCTGCCTGGGCCGCTGCGGCCACGGCGTCGCCCGCGTGAATGGTACCGCTCACGACCATTCCGGGCGGAAACCCGGTCACCGCGGTCCCCGGGCTGACCCCGAGATCCCCGGTGATCACGCTCGGACCCGTGTTGGTGACGGTGCTACCAGCCAGGACGGCAAACGACGACGCCGTCCCGAGACTTACTGGCGCCGGCTGGCTGGCCAGACCCGCCACCGAGGCCCCGGCCGTTGTCAGGGCGAAGGCACTGGAGACGAGGAATACCCCGGCCAGCATCATGGTCATCAAGCCCGGCAGGTGCTTCCTGCGCGGCCCCGTTACGTTAGTCTTCATCACATTGCTTCCCTCTTCGCTGGTAAGACTTTCCCCTTCACCCACACAGCGGGATGGGTAGGCATTCCTGTGCGCTGCAACTCCACCTCCCGGCACGCACACCAGGGCCTTGGCCTGGACCCTGGTTTCTCAGGTGTGCTGCGCCACTGTCAGCCAAGGCACATGCCGCGACGCGAACGCAGCCAAAGACTTTCCCTGAAGACACCACGGTTCCCCGGGTTTCGCGGCTGAATGTCTCGCCAGACGTCTTCGACGGCCGCGCCCTGTCTCCCCCTTTAGGCGAAAGAAAACTCCGGACCTGACACGCAGCCGCCAGCACACACGGATACGCCGGCTGCCAGGGTCCGGAGCAGAACTATTATCATCATCACCGTACTCCAGCCGTGAGAGATGCGAAAGGATTTCAGCTATCTCTTTCTGACTCATTAATATGGAGATATCCCTAATACTATCGATTTTGTTGACTAGGTCGGCCGGTACCGTCCAGCCAGGACTGCAGGCTGCCATAAGACCTGCTGAGACACCCGCAGGCCCTCATCCCACGCAACCCGCGCTAAGCCGTCTATGCCGGCGCCGACTGTCCCGGGCAGGACGGCCTGGTCATTTGGACACCACGTCGATTGCGTCGGTAATCATGCTAACTAATGTGTTATTGACCTGCTTGAACTTGAAGGATGGAGTGCGCCAGATGCGTAAAAAGTGAGACCTGAAGCACATGTAACGTGTAAGAGCCCCACTGGCAATACACAATATCCCCGCATTCCAGGGCAAATAGGGTAAGGAAGGTGTATTGCTAAAGAGGCGCGGTTAAAGTCAGATATGCGCGCGCTGGATGCGGAGATTGCATGTAGCCACGGCCGCAAACAAGGTCTGATGTACAATTTTGGCGCACCACTCTTTAGGCAGTAACTCGTTGTCCAAGTCATATAGGAGGAGTCATGCCACGGAGCGACCCAGCCGCCCGATGTTAGCTGCCACAGTACCCATGAGCATCGCGCGAATCACGCGGAGCTCGCGACTGCGCGGCGCTCGTCAGAGCGCGGTGATGCGGGCTGCCATCGCGGCCAGAACACCATCATTCACCCATCCCCTGCGATCCGCCGGAGACCAGCCTCATGTTTCCTCAGTCCTCAGGGACAGACCAGTCTCCAGGGCACAAGCCTGGCAAGAACCACTTCGTACGCTTGTCGGTCAACCTGGGCTCCGAGACGGCTGCGATCTTCAAAGAACTAATCGAACGCAAGGGGCTTTCGATCAGCGAGGGCGTCCGCCGTGCGATAGCCGTCTGGAAGTTCCTGGAGGATGAGAAGGCGCTCGGGAATCAGATCGCTGTAATAGAGCCAGATGAGAGCGTTCGCAAAGTAGTTCTGCTGTAGAGCGGTGTCGAGGCGGACCCGGTGTGCGCTCAGATCGAACCGTGTCGGCATGCAAGCTCATGACTGACGGGCAGACGCGCAGCAGGAATCTCCCCGCGGTCAGGGCTGGCTCCCACCGGCGGCTGGCCGGCGAAGTTCCGCAGGCCGAACCTGCGGCGCGCTGGCTCTTCCGCGATGGCTTGCGTGCCGGGCTGATTGGGCCTCCCGGGCAGGCGCCCCAGGCGGTGACGGTCAGGCCAGTGCCCGGA
>DATGGU010000160.1:0-68133 GCA_035308365.1 Streptosporangiaceae bacterium | reverse complement strand
ATGGGAGCATCCGCCAGCGGCACCCACCCCAGCCGGGATGACTTCGCCCGGTGGGAGACCCAGGTCCACAACACCGGCTACTGCACCAACCCCATCCGCCTCCACGGCCGCATCGACGCGGTGGACCTGGCCACCGGGGAGATGCGTCCGGTCTACCACACCGACCACGAACCCGGCGGGGTGCTGCTCACCGCCTGCGGCAACCGCCGCGAGAGCGTATGCCCACCCTGCTCCCAAACCTACAAGCGCGACGCCCGCCAGCTCGTCAGAGCCGGGCTGACCGGCGGCAAGGGCATCCCCGAGACTATCGCCGTGCATCCGTGCGTGTTCGCCACCTTCACCGCACCCTCCTTCGGCCCGGTGCATTCCCGGCGCAAACGGGGCAAGACCATCCTGCCCTGCCGCCCGCGCCGTGACGCCGCACAGCGGCGCTGCCCGCACGGCAGAGACATCTCCTGCCCGGTGCGCCACCATGAGGCCGACCCCCGGCTTGGCAAGCCGCTGTGCCCAGACTGCTACGACTACACCTCGGCCGTGCTGTTCAACGCCTGCGCGGGCGAGCTGTGGCGCCGGTTCACCACCTACCTGCCCCGCCACCTGGCCCGCCTCGCGGCGATCACCCAGCGCCAGCTCCGCGAACACGTGGCTATCCGCTACGTCAAAGTGGCCGAATACCAGGCCAGGGGAGCGGTCCACTTCCACGCCGTGATCCGCCTGGACACCCCCGGCCAGAACTACCAGCCACCCGCCAGCCCGTTCACCGCCGAACTGCTAGCCGACGCGATCAGAGACGCCGCTGCCGCTGTCCGCCTGGCCGTAGAGCCCGACACCGAGCACCCGGACAGGCCCGCCAGCACGCTGGGGTTCGGAGACCAGTGCCTCCCTAAGATCATCCGCCGCAGTACCGAGCTGCCCGCCACCGGCCAGGCATTGACCGTGCAGGCCGTGGCGAACTACATCGCCAAGTACGCGACCAAGACCCTGAATGCACCAGGCCTGCCCGACCACCGCATCCGCACCGCGCTTGACCTCGACCGGCTGTCCTGCTCTGAGCACTACCAGCGGTTGATCACCACCGCCTGGCGGCTCGGCCGCCAGGGCGCGTGCGGCGAACCGCTGCGCAAATGGGCCCACATGCTCGGCTTCGGTGGCCACTTCCTGACCAAATCCCGCCGCTACTCGGTCACCTTCGGCCAGCTCCGCACCGACCGGCGCGACCACCGCCGCGCACAGCACCACCCAGACGGCGAACGCGATCCGTGGGGCAGGCCCCTGGATGACACCGTGGTTTTGATCCTCAAAACCTGGACCGTCACCGGCACCGGCTACCGTACCGACGCCGAAACCGAACTCGCCCTCTCCGCAGCCGCACGCGCCCGCGAGCACGACGAATGGCCAGTCACCACCACATGATCCGTATCCGTTATCAACTCCAAGGAGAAGCGATGTATCGGTGAAGCTCGAAACTGATTGCCTGTGGACCGTGGATGATGTAGCGAGCTATCTCCGCATTCCCAAGGGCACTCTTTACCAATGGCGGTATCTTGGTTGCGGGCCAAAGTCTGGTCGTGTTGGACGTCATGTCAGATATGACCCCGCTGACGTAATCGCGTGGTTTCGTGAGCAGCGGGGGACAGTATGAGTATTTACGATCGCTGGCACAAGCGCCATCCTCAGCAGGATGACATTCCGTGCAGGGAACATAGCCGGGGGAGAAGCGTACTCTATCCAACAGCCGAGCATGGTCAGGGGGACCGCTGGCAAGTACGCTGGCGTGACGAGAACAAGAAGCAGCACAAGCGCAATTTCACTAAGCGTGAGGGCAATGACCCTGAGACGTGCGCTAGCGCGTTTGATGCTAAGGTCAAAACCACGCTCGATGATGGCTCTTATGTGGACCCCCACGACGCGAATATAACCTTTGAGGCGTTCGCTGAGGACTGGCGGCAGACACGCTCGTACGACATGGTCAGGGCTGTTCGGGTAGCAGGTACGCTACGGCGTCATGTCTATGCTGACCCGTCAACCCTAGGAAAGACTCCGACCGGTGCGCCTGCCCTTGGCCATCGCACACTGAGGGAGCTGAGCAAACGGCCAAGCCTTACGCAAGCGTGGGTATCGGGCATGAAGCTCGGGGACAGCTCGAAAGAGCAAGTGATCAGCCTAGTGTCGTCCATCTTCATTGCTGCGATCGACGATGGGCTAGTGAATCGTAATCCCACTCGCGCAAAGTCGGTTACGCGGCCGAAACCCGAACTGAAAAAAGCCCGGCCGTGGACTCTCGATCAGGTCGAGGCCATGGCAGCGGCACTCCCGAATAGGTATGCAATACTGCCTTATCTTGGTGCTGGAACTGGAATGCGTCAGGCTGAAATGTTCGGCCTCGCTGTGGATGACCTCGAGTTCTTGAGCCGCCGTCCGGTTATTCACGTGCGCCGGCAGGTCCGGGTAGTCGCTGGAGTTGCTTGCTTTGCTCCGGTTAAGAACCGCAAGGAACACGATGTCCCGTTGGCAGACTCACTGTCTCCGATTCTGGCTGAGCATATCCGGCTCTATCCGCCAGTGACCGTTACGCTGCCATGGAAACAACCGGATGGTGACCTGGTCACCTGCGAGCTGATCATCGCACGGCCGGACGGCCGACCGTGGAGAGGACCTGGCTTCGATCAGGTCATCTGGTACCGAGCGCAGGAAAAAGCCGGGATCACGCCTGCCCGCCGCAAGGGCGAGAGACGCAAAGCTGCGCGTGATCAGGGTATGCACGTGCTCCGTCATACAGCCGCGTCAGCCTGGCTAAGTGCCGGGGCCGATATTGTAGCCGTGGCTGCCTGGCTTGGTGACACGGTTGAGACCGTACACAGGACGTATGCCCATCTGATGCCCGATGCTGATGATCGCGGACGCAAGGCGATGGATCAGTTCTTCCGCAGAGCCGATGATGGGGGAAGTGCCCTGGATGTGCCTTCTGGTGGTATCGAATGAGGCAAAGTTCCTGGTCAGGAGCTTGCTGTGAAGTTCTTCTGGGAAGTGTTCGTCACCCTGCTGGTGATCATCGACCCGCCGGGGACGGTTCCCGTGTTTCTCGGGCTCACCCGCGGGCTGTCCAAACACGAACGCAGCAGGCTCGCCTGGCAGGCCGCGGTGGTCGCGTTCGGGGTGATCGTCGGCTTCGCGTTGTTCGGCCGGTCAGTCCTGTCCTACCTGGGCGTGCAGTTGCCGGCGTTGCAGGCCGCGGGTGGGCTGCTGATGCTGCTGATCTCGCTGCAACTGCTCACCGGCAAGGCGGACGAGCCGACCGAGCAGGAGATGGCCCGGGTCAATGTTGCCTTTGTGCCACTGGGAACGCCGTTGCTGGCCGGTCCCGGCGCGATCGTGGCTACCATGCTCTACGTACAGCGGGCACAGACCGGTGGGCAGGCGGTCGCGCTGGCGGTGGCCATCGTGGCGGTTGCCGTCGCGGCCTGGCTCGCGATGCGGTTCGCCTTTGTCATCCATCGTGTCCTGACCGACAACGGAGTCGAGTTGCTCACCAGGATCGCCGGGTTGCTGCTCTCAGCCATAGCGGTAGAGCTTGTCGCTCAGGCTGTGCGAGCATTCGTCAGGCAAGGATGATCTGAGGCAGTGAACGAGCCGGAGAGGAAGGGCCGGGCCGGCATGGACGCGCGGATCGATCAGGTCGTGACCTCGGGTGAGGTCACCGTGGATGGCACCGCCCACGAGATGGAGAACAACACCTACGTGCTCGGTGACGACGAAGAGGTGATCGTCATCGACCCAGGCCACGACGCGGCGGCCGTGCTGGAGGTGGTCGGCGACCGTGAGGTGCTCGCGGTCATCTGCACGCACGGGCATCCCGATCACGTGGCGGCCGCCTTCGACATCGCCGAACGCGACGAGGCGCCCATCGCGCTGCATCCCAAGGACCTGCTGACCTGGCGGGAGACCTTCCCCGACGACGATCCTGACATCGAGATGGCGGACGGCGGCCTGTTCGGCGTGGCCGACGTCCAGCTGGAGGTTATCCACTCACCCGGTCACACGCCCGGCTCGGTCTCGCTGTTCTGCGAGGAACTCGGCGTGGTGTTCTCTGGCGACGCGCTGCTGGCCACCGGCCCGGCCAGGTTCTGCGGCGAGTTCCCCGACTTCCCCGGCCAGCTCAACTCCGTGGGCGAGCACCTGCTGACGCTGCCGCCCGACACCCAGGTGCTGCCCGGCCACGGCGACCAGATCACGGTGGCCGCCGCGGAGAAGAAGTTCGATTCCTGGGTGACCGCCGGCCCCGACGCGCCCGGGGAAGAAGACGAATAGCCACAAGGCGCAGGATTGCCGCCGAGTTCGCTGACTCCGTAAGAAGAGAAAAACAATCGTGGATCGCACCGGCAGCGGCACCCAGGGGGAGCAACTCGGCCTCGAGGGCATGCCGCAGCGGCTGTACACCTGCACGCCCACCCGGCTGAGCACCTGGCTGGACTGCCCGCGCCGGTACCGGATGACCTACCTGGACCGGCCGCCGCCGCAGAAGGGCCCGCCATGGGCGCATAACAGCCTCGGCGCCAGCGTGCACGCCGCCCTCGCCGCCTGGTGGCGGCTGCCAGTGCGCCAGCGCCGCGTCGAAGAGGCGGGCGACCTGCTGGAACGGGGCTGGATCGACCTCGGGTTCGCCGACCGGGAGCAGTCGCTGGCCTACCGCGACCGGGCCCGGGTGATGGTCGAGCAGTATGTCAGCAAGCTCGACCCGGCCGCCGAACCGCTCGGGGTGGAGCGCACGGTGGCCACCAGGACCAGCCGGATCGCGGTCTCAGGGCGGATCGACCGCCTGGACGAGCGCCGGTCGGCAGATGGCGGCAGCGAGCTGGTCGTGGTGGACTACAAGACCGGCAGGCACCTGCTCACCGTGGATGATGCCCGCGCCTCGCTGCCGATGGCGATCTACGCGCTCGCCGCGCAGCGGGTGCTGCGGCGCAGGTGCCACCGGGTCGAGCTGCACCACCTGCCGACCGGCGCCGTGCTCGCCTGGGAGCATACCGAGGAAACGCTGGCCAGGCAGCTCGGCCGGGCCGAGGACATCGCCGCCGAATGCGCGGCCGCCGACGGCAGGTATCGCAGCGGCCTCGACGTTGCGCAGGCCGACCAGGTCTTCCCACCCCGGACCGGTATCTGGTGTGGCTGGTGCGACTATCTGAGGCATTGCCCCGAGGGATCCGCCCTGACCGAGCCCCGCAAGCCCTGGGACGGCCTCGCCGGCGTCGACGGTCCTATCGAGGAGTAGCGGTCTCGGCCTTGTTCCAGAAGCTGGTCAGCGCGCTGGCGGTCGTCTCCGGAGCCTCAACGGCGGGGGAGTGTGTGGCCCCGGGTATGCACACCCGCTGCGCCCGCAGCCGCTCCGCGACGTCTTCCTGCACTCGTGTTTCCCACTTGTCGTCGTACTCGCCGTAGATGACCAGGATGGGCATGGCAGCCGTCGCGGCGAGCGCCGCGGTCCGGTCCGGGCAGGTCAGCAGGATCCCGGCCGTGGCGATCAGGCCGTCGGCGTTGCTGCGCAGCATCCGCCGCTCGAGGAAGTCCAGGATGAGCCGCGGCGTGCCCTCCTGCCGCGCCTGAACCTTGAGCTGCGTCTCCCACAGCCGCTTTACCTGCGCGGCCAGCTCACGCCCGGTCAGACCCTGCAGGGGCCCGACGACGGCGGCGAGCGTGCCGGCGGCCGGCCCGGTCAGCCGTCCGGGACCCGAGCTCATCAGGGTCAGCGAGCAGACGGCCTGAGCGTCGGCCAGCACCGTCTCCCTGGCCACCAGCCCACCGAACGAGTGGCCGAGCAGGTGCACGCTGGCGTCGCCCCGGGCCGGCATCCGTGCCGGGTCGGCGGCGATCGCCGTCACGATGGCGCCGATGTCGGCGCTCAGTTCCGCGAGTGAGTAGCTGTCCCTGTCATCGGTCCCCGGCGTCTCGTACTGCCCGCGCATGTCGATGGCGATGACCCGGCGCCCGGCCGCGGCGAGCTGGCGCAGGATGGGGAGAAAGTCTTCCTTGCTGCCGGTGAAGCCGGGCACCAGCACGGCCGGGCGGCGTTCGCACACCCCCGTGGCCGGCAGCGCCTCGAACGCGGCGAACTGGCCACGTTCGGTGGGCAGGGTGATCCACCGCACGCCGGAGGGGACGTCGATGGAGCGCGGAGTGCTCACGGGGGCCCACCCTGCCGGTGCCGGGTCGCGAAGCGAGCCGAGCCGGCTGTTAGCTCGCACGCTGCCGGTGGCTTGACCGCTGCTGGTACTGGTCGTGGCCATGCTGCTGCCCTCGTGAGACATCTTCACCGCGCCGGGTGCGGCGCCGGACCCGGGCCTGCCGGGCGGCCGGGCTGTCGGTGGCCGCGGGCTCCTGCGCCGTTGCTCCCTGCGACCGGGTCCGGCCGCGCTGCCGGGTCCGGCTCTTGGCCCGCGGCGTCCTGGCCCGCCCGGTCTCGCCGATGTCCTCGATGGCCTCGGCGGCCAGGCCGGCCCGCTCGCGCTGGGCCTTGGGCAGCGTCCCGGTGACGGTCTGCGGAATCCGCAGCGCGTTCAGCAGCTCGGGCGAGGTCGAGTACATCTCCGGCGGCTCGGCGCAGCCGAGCCCCAGGGCCTCGTCGATCAGCTTCCACCGGTGCAGGTCACGCCAGTCGACGAAGGTGACCGCGATCCCGGTCCGGCCCGCCCGGCCGGTCCGTCCGGTCCGGTGCAGGTAGGCCTTCTCGTCCTCGGGGCATTCGTAGTTGACCACGTGCGTGACGTCGTCCACGTCCAGGCCCCGGGCGGCCACATCGGTCGCCACCAGGACGTCCACCTTGCCGTTGCGGAACGCCCGCAGGGCCCGCTCCCGCTGGCCCTGGCCGAGGTCGCCGTGCACGCTCGCCACCGCGAACCCGCGCGTGGTCAGGTCCCCGGCGACCTGGTCGGCTGCCCGCTTCGTCTGGCAGAAGACCATGGTCAGCCCGCGCTCCCCGGCCTGCAGCACGCGGGCCAGCACCTCGATCTTGTCCAGGTGGTGGATGCGGAAGACGTGCTGCTCGACCTCGGGCGCGTGCTCTGGCTCGTCACTGCCCTCGGCGCGGATGTGCATGGGCCGGTTCAGGTGGCGGCGGGCCAGGGTCACGACCTCCGGCGGCATCGTCGCCGAGAACAGCATGGTCTGCCGCTGCTCGGGGACCAGCTTGAGTATCCGCTCCACGTCGGGGAGGAAGCCCAGGTCGAGCATCCGGTCCGCCTCGTCGAGAACGAGCGCGCGCACACCGGAGAGGTCAAGGTGGTGCTGGCCGGTCAGGTCGAGCAGCCTGCCCGGGGTGCCGACCACCACGTCGACGCCGGTCCGCAGGGACTCGATCTGTGGCTCGTAGGCGCGGCCACCGTAGACGGTCAGCACGCGGGTGCCAAGGCGCGCGCCGGCGATCCGCAGGTCGCCCGCGACCTGGATGGCCAGCTCCCTGGTCGGCACCACGATCAGGGCCTGGGGGCGGGCGCCGCCGTGGGCCAGTTGCTGCAGCACCGGGATGCCGAACGCCAGCGTCTTGCCGGTGCCGGTCCTGGCCTGGCCGATAATGTCGTTGCCGGCCAGCCCGACCGGAAGGGCCAGCGCCTGGATGGGAAAGGCGGTCTTGATCCCTATGTCCTCGAGCGCGGCGCAGATGTCGCCGGCGACGCTGAGGTCGCGGAACGAGATGGGATCGGGCTCGGGCTGCCGCGGTGGCCGGTGGGAGCCGGGGGCATCGCTGTCCTCCGGCATGATCTGTTCAGTAGTCGTCTGGGTTGTCAGGGCGTTCAGCCTCCATCGAAGGGCTCGCGGAAGTCGTTCAGGGTAGTCCGCGAGGTCTGGCCGGGTGGCCACGGTCGGGAATCGACATTACTAAGATCAACACGACCTGGCACTACCACATTCCGGCCACGGATCATGGCAAGTTTACCAGGATCGCGATCACCGGGGCCGCAGCGGGTTACCGCGCGTCCGTTACGCTGCCAGTCGTGACTGATGATGGGGTCATCGACCTGCTGGGCCTGCTCGCCTACGCCGAACTGGTCGCGTTCTTCCGGCTGTCCGACGACGCCGCGCTGGCGCCGACGCTGGCCGACAAGGCCGCGCTCGGCAAGATGGCGGTGGCGGAGTTCTCACACTTTGAACGGATCCGGGCCGAACTGGAGCGGCTGTGCGCCGATCCCGGCAAGGCCATGGAGCCGTTCACCGCTGCGCTCGATGCCTTCCACGCCAGGACCGCGCCATCGGACTGGCTGGAGGGCCTGGTCAAGGCGTATGTGGGGGATGGGTTCGCGGCCGACTTCTACCGCGCGGCGGCGGAGGTGCTCGATCCGGAGCCGCGCGCCCTCGTGCTGGACGTGCTCGCCGACACCGGCCACGCCCAGTTCGCGGTCGAGCACGTGCGGGCGGCCATCGCCGCCGACCCCAAGGTGGCCGGCCGGCTCGCGCTGTGGGCGCGCAGGCTGGTGGGGGAGGCTCTCGGCCAGGCGCAACTGGTCACCGCGCAACGCCCACCCCTCGCCAGCCTGCTGGCAGGCGACGTTCGGGCCGGCCCGCAGGAAGGCTCCGGCCCGCCAAGCCAGCTCGGCGAGATAGGCCGGATGTTCGCCCGGCTGACCGACGCTCACGCCGAGCGAATGAGCACCCTCGGCCTGTCGATCTGAGCGGTTACAGGTTGCCGAAGCCGACGCGCCGCGGCTCGGAGCTGCCCAGCTCTATGTAGGCAATCTTGTCAGCCGGGATGAGGATCTTTCCGTTCTTGTCGTTGCGAATGGAGAAGATGCCGCCGTCGGCAAGCGCTGACGCCAGAGCGCGCTCGATTTCCTCGGCCACAGTCTCGGTTTCCACGATGAGCTCACGTGGGGTGGACTGGACTCCGATCTTTACTTCCACAACTTTCCTCTCGGCGGAGTTTCGAGTCGACGGGGCACGGTCTAACGAGATTAACCTGCCCACCCCCCGAACGGAGCGGTGTGCCCGCCCGCTCCTGCGCCGCAGGCGAACCGGGCGCGAGCCCGGGCCATTGCGCGGCCGTTAGCCGGTGAGCGGCCAGCCGCTGATGCCGCGCCACGCCAGCCGGCTCAGCAACTGCTCCGCGGCATCCTTTGGGATGTCCTGCCCGTTGCTCATCCAGTAGCGTGCGCTGACATTGGCCATGCCGACCAGCCCCATGCCGAGCAGGTGCGCCTCGTCGTCCCCGATGCCGGCATCCTCCCTGATCACCTCGCTGATCATTTCGGCGCACTGCTGCATCGTGGCATCCAGCCGTTCCCGCACGGCGGGCTCATTACCAAGATCTGACTCAAACACGAGACGGAATGCCTCTCCCGCCCCGCTCACGAAATCGAAGAAAGCGACAAATGTGGCCGCGACCCGCTGCCGGTTGTCCGCGGTGGAACCCAGTGCCGTCCGGACGGTGTCTATCAGCGCGTCCGTGCTCTCGTCGAGCAGCGCGAGGTAAAGCTCCAGCTTCCCAGGAAAGTGCTGGTAAAGAACTGGCTTGCTGACGCCCGCCCGCTCGGCGATCTCGTCCATGGCGGCGGCGTGATATCCCTGCGAAACGAATATCTCCTGTGCGGCCCCGAGCAGCTGGCGCCGCCTGGCCGGCCTTGGCAGCCGGGTGCTGCGTGGCCGGGCATCGGGGGTAGCGGTCAACTCGGTCTCCGGTGGGTCTGCGCGGTGGTAGTTCCACCCCGTTTCCGGCAATCCTACGACTCAGTAAGGGTTCGTGCCGAGGTCGTGACGTCGCGAGTCGCCGTCAGGCGGGTCAGCGGTACTCGTCTTCGTCCATTTCGATGACGCGGGACTGCTCGTCGGCGTCGGCCTCGTTCACGTCCATCGGCAGTTCGCGCTCGGGCCTCGTCGTGTTCTCGGCGTCGCCGGTGACGGTGCGGTCCTGCTCGGCCACATCGTCTTCTGGTTTCTCCAAACCGCGGTCGGTCATCCGGTGTTTCCCCTCGGTCGCGCGGCCAAATTCAAAAGATGATGTGTAGTTCTACCGTACGGTGCCATCCGGCGCCGCCGGGCACGGCCGGCCGGCCGCGGATCTCCCCGCGGCCGGGACGCGAGGCCGCGTGTCACGCCTCGCGCAGCTTCCTGGCCGCCAGGTCGCGGACCGGCTGCTCGATCGCCACCCCGTAGGTCGGGAAGGCGTGCACGACGTCGGCCAGCGTGGCCAGCGGGACGGCGGCACGCACGGCCAGCGTGACCTCCGACATCCACTCATCGGCGTCGAGACCGACCGCGGCGGCGCCCAGCAGGACGTCACCGTCGCGGTCCGCGTAGAGCTCCACCCGGCCCCTGTCGTCGTCCTGCACGGTCGCCCGGGCGGTCTCCGCGAGGTCGAAGCCCGCGGTGTCCAGCGCGATCCCGGACGCGGCCGCCTGCGCCGGGGACAGCCCGACCGCGTACACCGAGGGGTTCGTGTAGACCACCCGGGGGATAGCCCGGTAGTCGGCCTCCCGCTCGCCGCCGAGGATGTTCGCCGCCACGATGCGCGCCTGGTAGCCGGCGGTGTGCGTGTACGCCGCCACGCCGGTCACGTCCCCGGCCGCCCACACCGGGATGGGGTTCTCCGGCCGGCCACGCCCCGCGGCGGTCGGCAGCACCCGGCATGAGGCATCCACCGGAAGGGCCGTTCCCGGCTCGATCTCGACGCCGAGCTTGTCCAGTCCCAGGCCGCCGTGCCGCGGCCTGCGCCCGGTGGCCAGCAGCACCCGGTCGGCCTCGATCCGGCTCCCGTCGGTCAGGGTCAGCGCCAGCCCGGTGTCGGTGGTCTCCGCCTTCACCGCGTTGGATCCGAGCCGGACGTCGACGCCGGTCCGGCGCAGCGCGTCGGCCAGCAGTTCCCCGGCGAACTTCGCCTCGCCGGGCAGCACGTGGTCCTCCGCCTCGATCAGGGTCACCTGGCTGCCGAACGCCGCGTAGATCTGGGCGAGTTCGCAGCCGACCGGCCCGCCGCCGAGCACGATCAGCCGGCGCGGCAGGTCGGGACCGGTCAGCGCCTCCGCGCTGGTCCAGGCCGGGACGTCGGCCAGGCCCTCGATGGGAGGCGCCACCGGCTCGCTTCCGGTGGCGATCACCAGATCGGTGTAGCCCAGCGAGGCGATGGCCGTGTCCGGGAGGTTGCCCGCCCGGATGTCGTGCACCTGCTCGGGAGCGGCGGCGATGGGCGTCACCTCGACCACACCCGGCTCGCTCACCGTGGCCGTGCCGCGGATCAGGGTCACACCCCCCCGGGCCAGCCGCGCCGCGGCCGCCGTGTCGTCCAGGTGTCCGGTCACCTCGTCCCGGCGGGCGACCGCGTGCTCCCAGGTCTCGCCCCGCTGGGCCGACTGAAGCAGCGACTTCGACGGCATGCAGGCAAGGTAGGGGCACTCGCCTCCGACGAGGCCAGCTTCAACGACCGCGACGGTGCGGCCCGCCCTGGCCACCTCGGTGGCGACGTGCACGCCGGCTGTCCCGCCGCCGAACACGACGACATCGAACTGTGGCATCTGTCCTGCCTTCCCCCGGTCCCACCGCACGGGAATTGGTCCGTTCATCATCGCAGCCGGGCGTCCGGGCGTCCGGAGACCGGCAGACAATGCCGAATCCGGCGAGCCGGGCAAAGGCCGCCGTTCCTAGTGAATGCTATTCAAATCGATCTGCGCGTGGGAAGTTGTTGCTGGTCAGACCTGATAACAAGATCACTAAGGTGTTGACTGACATTCAAGTGTTGTGCCCTGTCAGTGGGGTTCTCTACCCACGCCCGTAGCGAGTTAGGCTTGCCCGCATGGACCGGCCAACCGCCGCGGGGAAGCGGCCCGACCCGCCGATCCCGCACTTCGCCGCGGGGGAGCGGCCCGGGCCGCCGATTCCGCACTGGCCGGGGCGGCTGGTCTGCCTGGGCGCGGCCGAGGTCTACGTCCGGGCGGCACCCGCGGAACCCGGCGCCGAGCCGGCCCTGTTCGTGCACGGCCTCGGCGGCTCGTCCACCAACTGGACCGACCTGATGGACCTGCTCCGCCGGCCCGACCTGGCGCCCGGCCAGCACGACCTCGACAGCACGGACTCCGCCTGGCCGCGCTGGCCGGGCGGGCACCCGCTCGGCTGCGAGGCCGTGGACCTGCCGGGCAACGGCCACTCACCGCCCGCGCCGGACGGCGACTACACGATCGCGGCCCAGGCCGGCGTGGTTGCCACGCTGATCGAACGAGGCGGCCGCGGGCCGGTTCACCTGGTCGGCAACTCACTCGGCGGTGCCGTCTGCACGAGGCTGGCGGCGCACCGGCCGGACCTGGTCAGGACCCTGACGCTGATCTCCCCGGCGCTGCCGGACCTGTGGCCACGGGTGGTTCCCGCCCGGGTGTCCGCGCTGCGGATCCCCGGGTTCGGCCGCTGGATGATCCGCCGGGCGGCCAAGATCCCGGCGCGCCGGAGGGTGGAGGTCACCCTGAACGACGTCTACTTCGACGTCAGCGTCGTGCACCCGGACCGGATCGCCGAGGAAGTGGCCGAGGTCGAGCGCGAGGACGCGCTCGGCTACTCCGGTGAGGTCCTGCTCAGCTCGGCCAAGGGCCTGATCTCCGAGTACTTCCGCCGCGGTCCCACCTCGCTGTGGCGCGATGCCGCCCGGGTCAGCGCCGACTCCCTGATCGTCTACGGCAGCCACGACCGGCTGGTCGATCCCCGGATGGCCGGCCGGGCCGCCCGCACGTTCCCCAGCGCCAGGGTGGTGGTGCTGCCGCGGGCCGGCCACGTGGCCCAGATGGAGCGGCCCGCCGACGTGGCCGCCGAAATGCGGATCATGATGTCGGCCGCTGCCCGCCGGGCCACCGCGACCGGGCACCCGGCGAGCCCGGCTGGCAGAATGGTCTAGACCGGGCGAACGCGCTTCCGTTTCCTGACTGGCCTGGCAGGATGGAGCACTCATGGCTGGGGCGGCGACGAACGAGCTGGTGCTGACGGCGCCGCGGCTGATCCCGGCCACCACCGGCTCTGGCGTGCTGTCCCCCGGGTATGTCCTGGTCCGCGACGGCCGGGTGGCCGGCGCCGGGTCCGGCCCGCCGCCGCGTCCGCCCGACGTCGAGCTTCCCGGCGGCCTGCTGCTGCCCGGCTTCGTCGACCTGCAGGTCAACGGGTACTTCGGCGCTGAGTTCGGCACGGCGGGCGCGGCCGGCTGGGCCACCGTGGTCCGCCGTCTCCCCGAGACCGGCACGACCGCGTTCCTGCCCACGATCATCACCGCCCCGGTAGAGCGGCTCGCCGCCTCGCTGCGCAACGCGGCGGCACTGCACCCGGGCCTGCCGGACGGCGCGCGGGTGCTCGGCGTGCACATGGAGGGCCCGTTCATCGCCCCGGTCCGCCGCGGTGCGCACAACCCCGAGTGGATCACCGACCCGTCCCCGGCCGTGCTGGACGAGCTGATCGCGGCCGGCTCGGGCCTGCTCAGGCTCGTCACTCTCGCGCCGGAACGCGATGGCGGCCTCGCCGCGATCAGCCAGCTCGCCCGGGCGGGCATCGTGGTCAGCGTGGGCCACAGCGACGCGACGGCGGCCCAGGTGGCCGCCGCCGCCGGCGCCGGCGCCCGGATGGTCACCCACCTGTTCAACGCCCAGCGCCCGCTGCACCACCGCGAGCCCGGAGTGCCCGGCCAGGCGCTGACCGACACCAGGCTGACCAGCGGCCTCATCGCCGACCTGCACCACGTGGCGGGCCAGGTCTGCGCGATCGCGCACGCCGCGGCCCCGGGCCGGATCTGTCTGGTCACCGACGCCGCCGCATGTGCGGGCATGCCGCCGGGCCGCTACATACTCGGCGGCGAGCCGATCGAGCTGCCGCCCGGCGACGGCGTGCCGCCGGTCCGGCCCGACGGTACTCTGGCCGGCTCCGCGCTGCGGATGGATGTCGCGGTGGCCAACCTGGTATCCACCGGGGCCAGCCTGACCGGCGCGGTGGCGGCAGCCACCCGCATCCCGGCGGACCTGATCGGCCGCCCCGACCTGGGCAGAATCGCTCCGGGTGCAGCCGCCGACCTGGTCTGGCTTGGCGATGATCTGCGGACCCGGGCAACCTGGGTCGGGGGCACCATGGTGTACTCGGCGTCGCAAGCCGGCCGCGCCGCGGCCGGCGTCAACTGAAGGAGCACGGTAGTGAGTGGTGCCAGCCTGGTCACCCAGATGCGGACCGAGATCGGTGAGCAGCCGGCCGCGCTGCGCACCACCCTGGACGCGCTGCTGCCCCGCACCGGCGAGATAGCGGCGGTTGCCGCCGGTACCCGGCAGGTGCTGTTCATCGCGCGCGGGACCTCGGACAACGCGGCCGTCTACGGCAGCTACCTGCTCCAGGTGTACGCGGGCAGGCTCGCCACCCTGGCCTCCCCGTCGGTGGCCACCACCTACCACAGTCAGGCCGACCTGTCCGGCATCCTGGCGGTAGCGCTGTCCCAGTCCGGCCGGACCGAGGAAATCGTCGAAACCCTCGCCTGGGCCAGCCGGTGCGGCGCCAAGACCGTGGCCGTCACCAACTCGGCCGGCTCTCCGCTGGCCAGCACCGCCGACCTGGCCCTGGTCACCGCCGCCGGGGCCGAGCGAGCGGTCCCCGCCACCAAGACCTTCAGCTCCCAGCTCGCCGCCCTGGCCGTCCTTGGCATCGGCCTGGGCGCAAACGTGGACGCAGCCGAGCTCCGCCAGGTCCCCGACGAGATCGAGCGCATGCTCGCCGACCCCGGCGACATCGAAGGCGCCGCCGCGGCCCTGGCCGGCGCCGTCGGCATGGTCGTCTCCGGCCGTGGCCTGGCCTACGCAACCGCCCTGGAGATCGCCCTCAAGCTCAAAGAGGCCTGCTACCTGCACGCCATGGGCCTGTCCTACGCCGACCTCCTGCACGGCCCCATAGCCGTCGTAGACGCCCGCACCCCCGCCATCATCGTCGCCGCCGACTCCGGCCCGGCCCTGGATGGCGCCATCCAGCTGGCCCGCCGCGTCACCGGCGCCAACGCCATGGCCCTGGCCATCGGCGGCGGCCCCGGCCTGGCCCGCGAATGCGACCGCTCCCTCCCCGGCCCCCGGCTCCCCGAATGGCTGGCCCCCATCGGCCTCATAGTCCCCGGCCAGCTGCTGACCGAATCGCTGGCCCGCCGCCTGAACCTGAACCCCGACACCCCCCGCGGCCTCACCAAGGTCACCCAGACCGGCTGAACCCGCGGGCACGTTCACCGCTCAGGCACCCAGCATCCAAAGCATTCTTTCCAAACAACCCTTTCCAAAGATAACTTTGCAAAGCTATCTTTGGATGCATGACTGACGATAGCCCGGGCAACCCCAGGACTCGCCAGGTCACCCGCCTGGCCGATCCCCGGGCGCTGCGCGCCATGGCCCATCCGACCAGGCTCTCCCTGATCGCCGTGCTGCGCCGCGAAGGCCCGCTCACCGCGACCCAGGCCGGTGACCTCATCAACGAGAGCTCGGCGAGCTGCTCGTTCCATCTCCGCCAGCTCGCCAAGTACGGTCTGGTCGAAGAGGCCGGCGGCGGGAAGGGCCGGGAGCGCCCCTGGCGCGCGACCACGATGTTCACCTCCTGGCCCGACGTGGCCGATACGCCCGAGACCGCCGCGGCCTCCGGTTTGCTGAACACCGTGATCGCCGAGCGCTGGTTCGAGTCCCTGACCCGCTGGCTGGAGGCCAAGCCGGGCGAGCCCGCCGAATGGCAGCACGCCGCCCACTTCGGCGACACCATGCTCTACCTCACCTCCGGCGAGCTGATCGGCCTGGCCGAGGAGATACAGGCGATGATGGACCGCTACCTGGACCGGCTGGAGAACCCGGAGCTGCGCCCACCGGGCGCCCGCCGGGTCACCTTCCTCCACCTCGCGTTCCCCGGCGACATCTCCGGCGCCCCGGACGCGGGCAAGCCAGGTGAGGCGGGGCGATGAGCACCACGGCCCTGGATACCGGCCCCGCCCCCAAGCGGCTCAGTTCCCGGATCCCGCCGCTGCTGCGGGAGCGGACGTTCCGGCGCTACTGGAGCGCACAGTCCATCTCCATGTTCGGCGACCAGATCTCTTCCATCGCGCTGCCGCTCACCGCCGTGCTCGTGCTGCACGCGCGGGCAGCCCAGATGGGCCTGCTGACCGCCGCCATCTGGCTGCCGAGCCTGCTGTTCGCGGTGCACGCCGGGATATGGGCGGACCGGTTCGGCCGCCGCCGGGTCATCATGATCGCCGCCGACCTCGGCCGCGCGGTCCTGCTCACCAGCGTCCCCGCCGGCTACGCGCTGCACGTGCTGACCCTGGCCCAGCTGTACGGTGTCGCGTTCGGGGCCGGGACGCTGAGCATCCTGTTCACGGTCAGCGACAGCTCGCTGTCGGTGAAGGTCATGCCGCCGGATCAGTACGTGGAGGGCAACTCGCTGGTCTACGCCAGCCGGGCCTTCTCCTTCGTCGGCGGCCCCAGCCTGGGCGGGCTGCTCGTGCAGTTGTTCACCGCACCGTTCGCGATCGCCGCGGACGCGCTGTCCTTCCTGGGGTCGGCCTTCTTCCTGAGCCGGATCAGGCCCGCCGAGGCACCGCCGGACCGGGGCGGCAAAGGCTCGCTCACCGCCGGGGCCCGTTTCATCAACGGTTCGCAGATTGTACGGGCGTCGCTGCTGTCGGTCTCGGTCATCAACTTCTTCAACTTCGTCTTCTTCGCCCTCCTGGTGCTGTACGCCACCCGGGCGCTGCACGTCCGGCCGGGTGTGCTCGGGCTCGTGCTCGGCGCGGGTGCGGTCGGCGGTGTGATCGGCTCGCTGTCCACCACGAAGCTGGCCGGCCGGATCGGAATCGGCTGGGCCTACACGCTCGGTGCGCTCATGTTCACCGTGCCGGTGGTGTGCTGGCCGCTGGCCGGCGGTCCCAAGCCGCTCGTCCTCGGCCTGCTGTTCCTGGCCGAGTTCCTGACCGGCTTCGGTGTGATGCTGCTCGATATCAGCATCGGCGCGATCTTCGCGGTGGTGATCCCGGACGGGCTGCGGTCCAGGGTCAGCGGCGCCTTCCAGGCCGTCAACTACGGCACCAGGCCCATCGGCGCCCTGGCCGGCGGCACGCTCGGCACGCTCATCGGCCTGCGGCCCACCCTGTGGATCGCCACGGTGGGCGGCGTCATCGGTGCGGCGTCGCTGCTGGCCTCGCCGCTGCCCAGGTTCCGGATGCCGACGGCCGGCGGTTCCGGTTAGACCGGCTGCCTGGTGTGCAGCAGCAGGCGGGACGGCCTGGCCGGGGTGTGCCAGATCTCGTTGTGTGCGATGACGCCCTTGGTCTCGGTCACCATGTCGCCACCGGTTCCCAGGTTCACGTCCACCTTCGGGAAGGCCGACGAGGCGATGTCGAGCCGCAGCCGGTGGCCCGGCTCCAGCCGCACGCACGTGTCCCACATCACGATGCTGACCTCATACACCTTGCCGGGCGTGATGAAGTCCTCGCGGCCGAAGCCGTTCCGGTACCGCAGCCGGACCATGCCGTCGCAGAGCCGTTGCGCGAAGCCGTTCGGGTGCACGTCGATCAGCTTGGCCATGACGTCGGTATCGGCGGCCGAGGTCGCCACGTGCGCGATGAGCCGCACCGGGCCGATGATCTCGGCCGGCTCGGTCAGCGGGTCGCTGGTGTAGACCAGCACATCGCCGCGGGTCTCGACGCCGTGGTAGTCGTCGGGGCCGCCGATCTGGGCGCTGCTGGCCTCGGTGATGAACGGCACCGGCCGGTCCGGGTCGTGCACCCACATGTCGGCGGGCTGGCCGGCGGCCGGCGCCGCCGTGGTCAGCCGCCCGTCACCGTTCAGGCTGTTCGCCGAGCCCTCGCTGGACAGGTACATGGCCGTCTCGGCCACATACGGCGGCGGCCAGCTCGGCTCGTCCCGCCACTCGTTCACCCCCATCACGAAGATCCGGGCCGGAGCGGCCGGCGTCCCGGGCTTGATGCCCTTCACATGCTCGTCGAGGAAGGCCAGCACGGCGGCGTCGAGGTCGATGAGCGCCCGCGGGCCGAAGTCCACCTCGCCGAGCGTGCGGGTGGTGTTGACCTGGTGACCCCACGGGCCCATCAGCAGCCGCTGCCCGGCCCGTCCGGCCGCGACCATCGAGGCGAAGTTCGCCGGGGTGCCGATCTGCTCGTCGTCGTACCAGCCGGAGATGTGCAGCACCGGCAGGTCGATCTCGCCGATCCGGTGCTGGTACCGCACCGGCTCCCACCACTCGTCCAGGGTGCGGTGGATGAGATCCTCCCGCCAGTTCGGTGAGAAGAACCCGGCCGCCTCGTCCATGGCCATCAGCGGCCGGTGCTTGTAGACCTCCATCCAGTCCACGTTCTCCCGGTACTGGGGGACGCGGGCGTCCACCAGCCGGTACCAGTTGATCTGCATGGGCGACGGCAGGCCGGTCGGGTGCTCGACGAACGGGTCGCTCGGCGTGACGATGCACACCATCGCGCGCAGCGCGGGCGGGCGTTCGAGCGCGGTCAGCCACTGGACCCGGCCGAGGTAGCTGCCGCCGTGGGTGGCCACATCCCCGTTGCACCAGTCCTGCGCCGCGGCCCACTCGATGACGTCGAAACCGTCCTTCCCGTCGTTGCGGTACGGCTGGAACTCCCCGTCGGAGTCGCCGCGCCCGCGCACATCGACCGACAGGGTGGCGTAGCCGGCCTTGGCGAACGTCGTGGCGCGTTTCGACTGCGGTTCGCCCGACTTTCCGTACGGCGTCCTGAGCACCACCACGGGGGCCGGGAGCGATTCGGGCAGGGTCAGGTCGGCGGACAGCGTGATGTCGTCCCGCATCGGGATCCGGATGTTGAAGCGCCGCGTGGGTTCTGGCATGACCACCGACATTATCGTGCCCTGCGAGGGCGCCCCCAGCGCATTATCGTGTGGCTGTGGACGAGCTACCCGAGGCGGCGCCGGTGGCGCACGAGGAACGCCTGCACGGCGGCGGGCTGCGCGGTGTCATCACCGACTGGGGCGGTGTGCTGACCAACCCGATCGCCGACACCGTCAATGCCTGGCTCGAAGCCGATCTCATCGACAAGCGCAGCTATGCCGCCGTCATGCGCCCCTGGCTGAGCCAGGCCTACGAGGGCGATCCCGGGGGCAACCCGGTCCACCTGCTCGAGAGCGGCCTGGGCGAGCCGGCCGAATTCGAGCAGCAGCTCGCCGCCCGGCTGATCCGCACCGACGGGGCTCCGGTGCCGGCCGAGGGCCTGCTCGACCGGATGTTCGCCGGCAGTGAGCCCATCCCCGCCATGTACGACCTGATGCGCACACTGCGCGGAGCCGGCATCCGGACCTGCCTGCTGTCCAACTCCTGGGGGAACAACGACTACCCGCGCGAGGTCTTCCCCGAGCTGTTCGACGCCTGGGTAATCTCGGCCGAAGTCGGCATGCGCAAACCCGAGGAGGAGATCTTCCGGCACGCCGCCGCCCAGCTCGGCCTCACCCCCCGGCAGTGCGTCTTCATCGACGACGTCAAGGCGAACGTCGACGCCGCGACCGCCCTGGGCATGGCCGGCGTGCACCACAGCGACCCCATAGCCACCACCGCACGCCTGGCCGGCCTGCTCAACCTCCCCCTGAAGGGCTGACGGCACCGGAGCCAATCGTGAACCTCGCGCACGCCGGGCCGCCGAACGGCTAGCGTAGGCGGGCATGGCGGACTACCCGCGCCCGTCCAGCCCTGGGCGCAGCGCGAACATGCGGGCCATTCGCCGGACCGACACAAAGCCGGAGGTCCTGCTGCGCCAGGCCCTGCACAAGCTGGGCTACCGGTACCGCAAGGACTACCGGCTCGACCTGGACACCGGCCAGCGGGTCCGGCCGGACATCGCGTTCACCGCGCGCCGGGTCGCCGTCTTCGTGGACGGCTGCTTCTGGCATGCCTGCCCGGAACACGGCAGGAACCCCGCGGTCAACGACTGGTACTGGGCGCCCAAGCTGCGCAGGACCGTGGAGCGCGACCGCGCGGCGGACGAGATGCTGACGACGGCCGGCTGGAGCGTGGTCCGCGTCTGGGAACACGAGAGCCTGGAGGCCGCCGTGGCGGCCGTCGTCGCGGCGGTCGGTCCACGCGGCCTGGCGGCAGCGCACCCGCAACGTCTGAACGGAACCTAGACATGCGCATCTACCTGGCATCGACGATGCCGGCACTTGCCACGGCGTTGCGGTCGGGGGAGATCGGTCCGCCGCCGCTGGCCGCGTTCGCGGTCACGCCCGCGCTGCGCGAGTGGTACGCGAGCGGCGATCAGGAGGAGCTGGAGTATGCGGCGATGAGCGTGGCCGCCCGCGCCTCACTGCGATTGCTCTCGGTCGACGCACAGGCGGCGCCCCGCCGGGTCACCCTGGCCGCCGACGTCCCCGACGAGCAGGTCAGCCCGGCCGGCTACGCCGACGAGCCCGCCGCTGTGCTGGTCAGGGCCGCCGTTCCGGTCGCCAGGCTGGCCTGCGCGCACATCGACGACCCGGCCGCCGCCGTGGACGTCCGGGCCGCCGTGGCCGCCCTCCCCGCCGCCGACCAGGGCGACGACGGCGCCAAGTTCATCGTGGACGGCGCCGAGGGGAATGAGCTGCTCTGGTATGCCGTCCAGGAGTTGCCCTACTTGTTCGACTGATCCCGGAGCCTGCCGTCGCCCCGTGCGGGCCGTGCGACGATGGGGTATTGCCGCCGAAGATGCCGGATAGCACCCAGGAGAATGTCATGGATGCCGTGACCAACGTGCCCGTACCCGCCAACGAGCCCGTCAGGCAGTACCCACCGGGCAGCCACGACCGGGCGGTGCTGGAGAGCAAGATCAAGGAGCTCGCCAGCGGGCGGACCGAGCTGACCATGACCATCGGCGGGCAGCAGCGGATGGGCACCGGGCAGCTCATCGATGTGGTCCAGCCGCACAACCACCGCCATGTCCTCGGCCAGCTCGGCAACGCGACCGACGAGGATGTCGCCGCCGCCATCGACGCGGCCGCCGAGGCCGCCCCCGGCTGGCGCGCCCTGTCCTTCGACGACCGGGCGGCGATCCTGCTCAAGGCCGCCGACCTGCTCGCCGGCCCGTGGCGCTCCACCGTCAACGCGGCGACGATCCTCGGCCAGTCCAAGTCACCGTTCCAGGCCGAGATCGACGCGGCCTGTGAGCTCATCGACTTCTGGCGGTTCAACGTCCACTACGCCCGCCGCCTGCTGGCCGAGCAGCCCGAGTCCTCCGCGGGCGTCTGGAACCGGATGGAGTACCGCCCGCTCGAAGGCTTCGTGCTGGCGATCACGCCGTTCAACTTCACCTCGATCGCCGGGAACCTGCCGACCGCACCGGCGCTGCTCGGCAACACGGTCGTCTGGAAGCCCTCGCACACCCAGCAACTGTCCGCCCACTTCATCATGCGGGCACTTGAAGCCGCCGGCCTGCCGCCCGGAGTGATCAACATGGTCACCGGCCACGGCCAGTCGCTGTCCGGCGTCGCGCTGCCGCACCCGGACCTGGCCGGCATCCACTTCACCGGCTCCACCCAGACCTTCCAGCACCTGTGGCGCACGATCGGCGAGAACATCGCCGGATACCGCAGCTATCCACGGCTGGTCGGTGAGACCGGCGGCAAGGACTTCGTCATCGCCCACCCCTCCGCCGACCACGACGTCCTGCTCACCGCCCTCGTCCGCGGCGCCTTCGAATACCAGGGCCAGAAGTGCTCGGCCGCCTCCCGCTGCTACATCCCCCGGTCCATCTGGTCCCGGGTCCGCGACGACTTCATCGGCCAGGTCGAATCGCTCACCATGGGCGACGTATCCGCCGACCTGTCCCTGTTCATGGGTGCCGTCATCGACGACCGCGCGTTCAGCAAGCACGCCGCCGCCCTGCAGCGCGCCGCCAGCGCCGAGTCCGTCCGGGTCCTCGCCGGCGGCCGGGCCGACGACAGCGAGGGTTACTTCGTCCAGCCCACCGTCCTCGAATGCGCCGACCCGGCCAACGAGATCTTCACCACCGAGTACTTCGGCCCCATCCTCGCCGTGCACGTCTACGACGACGCCAGCTACTCCAGCATGCTCACCCAGGCCGCCGGCGTGGCCAGCTACGCACTGACCGGCTCGATCATCGCCCAGGACCGTGCGGCCATCGCCGACGCGACCGAAGTCCTCCGGTTCGCCGCGGGCAACTTCTACATCAACGACAAGCCCACCGGCGCCGTGGTCGGGCAGCAGCCGTTCGGCGGCGCCAGGGCCAGCGGCACCAACGACAAGGCAGGATCGATCTTCAACCTGATCCGCTGGGTGAACGCCAGGACGATCAAGGAGACCTTCGTACCACCGGCCGACTACCACTACCCGCACATGGGCTGAACTTCAGACACCTGAGCAGCGCGGGGGCACGTGCCCCCGCGCTGCTTAAGAGTTGTCGATTGAGGCGGTCACCCGGCCGGGGTGATCGCGATGAGCCCGGGGAAGTGGCCGAGCTTGATGGGCTTTCCCGCAGTGTTGGTGGCGATCGTGATCGGCGTCACCCCTCTTTGCCACGAGTCGCTGACGTAGGCGGTCTTCCCGTCCGGCGTGATCGCGATCTCCGTCGGCCGGCGCCCTACCGGGATCGGCTTTCCCACGGTGTTGGTGGCGATCGTGATCGGCGTCACATTGCGGGACTTAAGGTTGGTGACGTGCCGGCGATCGCCGGGAACTGAACTTTCCTCACCGAAGACGGCGGTGCCGGGATTTCGGTTACCTGGATCCAGAATCCTGGAAGTCGCAGCCGATCCGTTGCCAACCGGAACCGGCCGGACGAGACCAAAACGAAACCTGCCGATCTGGGACTGGTGCCTGAAGCACCTGCGTGGGCGCATACGCTGGCCCAGGCAAGGGGAACCGATGTACGCGCGGCCGGTGCCAGGGCCGCGCGCGGGCAATCGGGAGCGGCGCCACGTCATGCACGACCGATCCACGCCTGACCCATATGAAGGCCAGCATCCGCCCGGCGGCCAGTACCCGCCGGGCCGGTCAGACGACCACCCAACGGACGAGCATTACTCGCTGGGCGGCCTGCGCTCGCTGCGCGGCCAGTACCAGGCGGAAGGCCAGCATCCGCCGGGCCGCCAGTACCCACCCGGCAGCAGCCAGGACCCGTTGGACAGCTACTACCGGCCACAACGTGAGGACCCGCCAGGCCGGTACCACACCTCGGGCGAGTATGACGGCCGTGGTCGCGGTGGTGGGCGGCGCGGTGGGAGCCGGCGGCGCACGATCGCGATCGTCGTCGCTGTCGTCCTGGTGGCCGGCGCCGGCGCCGGGGCGGGCGCCTACTTCCTGCTGCGCACGCACGGCAGCCCGCAGCAGACCGCGAGCACGTACCTGGCAGCCTGGCAGCGCGGTGACTACCCGGCCATGGACAAGGTGAGCGTGGGCGTGCCGAGCGGCGGGGTGGCCGGGCCGCTGAAGCAGGTGGCGGCGGAGGCCGGCATCCGCCGCATCCGTCTGTCGCTGGGTGCGGTGAGCAGCGCGGGCGGAGCCACCCAGGCGTCGTTCACGGCCACGGCCGACCTGATCAGCGGGCATGTCTGGACCTATCGTGGCAGTCTGGCGCTGGTACGGCGTAACCGCCAGTGGTGGGTGAACTGGAGCCCGGCCGCCATCTACCCGGGGTTGCGGGCCGGTGAGCGGTTCACGCTCAGCGCCGCCTGGCCTGCCAGGGCCTCCATTTTGTCGGCGGACGGGGCCGTGCTCAGCTCGCCGCAGGTGCAGGCCGAGTCCGGGTCGATCTCGCTGCTGACCGGCGAGGTGGTGCGGGCCACCGCCAAGCAGGCCAAGGCGCTCGGGGAGCCATACGCCGCCGGTGACCTGATCGGCGAGGGCGGGATCGAGCAGACTTATCAGGCACAACTGGCCGGGCGGCCGTCGCTGACCATCCGGATCCAGGGGCCGGGCAAGCGGATCGACGCGACGGCGGCCAAGTTCGCCGCCGTCCCGGGCACGCCCGTCCATACCAGCCTCGACATGCACGACCAGCTCGCCGCGTCGCGGGCGGTGTCGTCCGCGCACACATCCAAGCCGGTGGACATGGTGGCCATCCAGCCGTCCACCGGCCGGATACTGGCCGTGGTGGAGCGCCCCGGCGGGTTCGACCGGGCGCTGGAAGGGATCTTCCCACCCGGGTCGACCTTCAAGATCGTGACCGGGTCCGCCCTGGCTGGGAAGGGCATGACCCCGTCCAGCGCGGTGCAGTGCCCCAGCCAGGTGACAATCGACGGCCGGGTGTTCCACAACGACAACAACGAACAGCTCGGCTCGACCAGCCTGCTGAACGCCTTCGCCATCTCGTGCAACACCACGTTCGCCCTGCTCGCCACCCAGCGCCTTGACGGTCCCGCGCTTGCCTCCATGGCCACGACCTTCGGCTACAACGCCCAGCCCGCGCTCGGCATCCCGGCTGTGCTCGGCAAGTTCAGCACGCCGCACACTCAGGTCGACCTGGCCGCCGACGCCTTCGGCCAGGGGACCGACCTGGTCAACCCGCTCAGCCAGGCGGCCGAGGCGGCGGCCATCGACGCCGGTACCTGGCGGCCGCCGGTTCTGGTCACCAGCCCCGCGCCGCGGCAGACGGCCAGCCCGCACGCCATTGCGGCCGGCATCCTGGACACGCTGCGGCCGATGATGCAGGCGGTGGTCACCAGGGGCACCGCGGCCTCGGTCGGCTTCCCGCCCGGTGTCTACGGCAAGACGGGAACGGCCGAGTACGGTTCGGGTCCCAACCCGCCCGCGCACGGCTGGTTCATCGGTTACCGGGGTGACGTGGCGTTCGCGGTGCTGGTCGAGGGCGGTGGCTTCGGTGCCAACAGCGCCGGGCCGATCGCCAACGCGTTCCTGCGCGGACTGTGAGGCCGCATCCGCGGCCGGTCACAGTCTCACGGATGCGGCCTGGAAGCGCCGTCTAGGGCTGGACCTCGAAGGTCACTGGCAGGACGGCGGTTATCGCGTTGGAGCTGTGCGGTGCCGGGATGAAGTCCATCTCACCGTTCCCCGAGCACGGCAGGGTAATGGTGGTTGGCAGGTCCTGCGGCACGAAGTAGCTGGTGAATTTCAGGATCACGTTCGCCGGGGAAACCGGGCCGGCCGTCGCCCCGATGCTGTCGCCGTCGGTGCCGGTATAGCCGACGTCTTGCGTGCTCACCGGGGACGTGGTCTGCACCTCGACTGGCTGGCCGCCGAGCGGGTGGCCGGTCGTGGCCCCCGGCGTGCAGGACGTCAAGGACATGAAGATGATCGCCTGGCCTGGTGGGTGGTTGTCGACCAGGCCCTTGAAGTACTGGTCATGGCCGATCGGGATGGGATCCCGGGCCGGGCGCACAGTGGCCCCGGCGGGGGAGGCGGCGGCGAGCGCTAAGGCGGCCGCGACCAGGGACAGGAAAGAGCGAGCGGGTGTGCCGAGCATGTGAACCTCCGATGTTCAGGTGCCGGTATCACTGTCCGGGCTCATCCTGATCTGCTCTGGAGACTTATTCAAAACCGGCCAGCGGCCTTGCCACCAGGCTTGTGAGCTGCGGCAGCTGGCTGATCACCCGGAGGTTCTGAATAAGCCTCCTGGTCGCGCCAGGCCGGTTTGGCATTACCGCGGTGCCAGCCCGGATAGCGTTGACCCCGCCCGTTCGTGTCTTTGCCAGCGCCGGAGGCCCGCCATTCACCGCCTCGTCCTGTGGAACATCGATCTGACCCTGGTTGACGTCGGGCAGGTCACGCGCGACGCCTGTGCCGAAGCGTTCCGGCAGGTCACCGGGCGCCCACTGGTACGGCTGCCGCAGACGGCCGGCCGGACCGACTCGGAGATGTTCTTCGACGCGCTGGCCCTGAACTCGGCGGAGCCGGTCAACCCCGATGACGCGCAGCGCCTGCTCGCCGACTACACCGAGGCGCTGGCCACGGCGTTCGGCCAGCGGGCCGGCCAGCTGACGCAGAAGGGCCGGATGCTGCCCGGCGCCAGGGAGGCGCTGGTCGCGGTGGGCCGCCTGCCCGGTGTGGTGCAGACCGTGCTCACCGGGACGATCAAACCCAACGCGATCACCAAGTTGCGTGCCTTCGGGCTGGACACGCTGGTCGACTTCACGATCGGCGGCTACGGTTCCGAGGTCTACCCGAAGGGGACGCTGCTGCAGGTGGCCCGGTCCCGCGCGGCGCAGGCGCGGCGGGTCACCTTCAGCGAACCGGCCACCGTCTACATCGGCGATTCGCCCCGGGACGTGGAGGCCGCACGGATCGGCGGCGCCCGGTCGATCGCGGTGGCCAGCGGCCGGGCCGCCCATTCCGAGCTGGCCACGGCTGGCGCGGACGCCGTGCTGGACGGACTGGCCGACACGGAGGCCGTTGTGCGCGCCATCGACATCCTGACCAGGCCGGAACGCGCCGTCAAATAATTAGCCGTCAAATAATTACCGGCAGCACGAATCAGCGGCGGCGTGCCGTCTGAGCATCGCTCTTTGACGGAGCCAGGTCTCGACCAGGTCACGGAACTGTTAGGACAGCCGGGATCCACCCACCGCTTCAGGCCCTGGTAGATGTGCCGAGTTATCCTTGGGGGCACCGTGACATCACCACAAAGGCGTGGTGCGGCCATGCCGGCGCCCGGCAACGGGCCGCGGCAGCCCGGGCCGCCGCAGCCAGCCCAGGGATCCCCGCCGGATCAGGACACGCGGCCAGGCCGCGGCGATCCCGCGGCCGATGGACAGTCCGCACAGACAGACGGGCGAGCCAGGTCCCGCAGCTTCGGCGAAGAGGGTGGCCGGCTCACCTACAGCAGCTACCTGCGTCTTCCCGAGCTGCTCAGCCAGCAGATCCCGCAGGCCGAGCCGCCCGCCCACGACGAGTTGCTGTTCATCACCGTCCACCAGGTCTACGAGCTGTGGTTCAAGCAACTGCTGAACGAGATCGGCGCGGCCAGGGACGAGATGCTGGCGGGCCGGCCGTGGCAGGCCAGGCACCTGCTGCGCCGGGTACACGCGATCGAGCGGCTGCTCGTCGCCCAGGTCGAGATCCTGGAGACGATGACTCCGCAGGACTTCCTCGACTTCCGGTCCACGCTCGCGCCGGCCAGCGGCTTCCAGTCGGTCCAGTTCCGTGAGCTGGAGTTCCTCTCCGGCGCCAAGGATCCCGGCTACCTGGCCCGGTTCCGTGTGCTCTCCGAGGCGGAGCAGGGGCGGCTCACCGCCCGGCTGGCCGAGCCGTCGCTGTGGGACGGGTTCGTGGACCTGCTGCGGGCGCGCGGCCTGCCCACCGGCGACGACGAGCAGCTCATTTCCTCGCTGCTGGTCATCGCCAGGGGACGAGCCGAGCACGATGACCTGTGGCAGCTCTCCGAAGACCTCCTTACCCACGACGAGCTGGCAGCCCTGTGGCGGGCGCGCCATGTGGCGATGGTGGAACGGCAGATCGGCACGAAGTCCGGCACCGGGGGGTCGTCCGGCGCGCCTTACCTGAGGCGCCGGCTGGCCTTGCATTATTACCCGTTGCTCTGGGAACTACGTGACTGGCTATAGGTGCGAAAAGGTCAGCTAACAGGTGCAAACCGACCGGCTGCCGGACGTGGCCGGGCCGACCCAGCGAGGGAGCAGGCGGTGGAACCGACAGTGGTGGTGGGCTCGGACGAGCAGCGGGAAGCGCTGCTGAAGTCGGCCGCGGCCCGGGTGGCCGAACTGCTCCGCGATGACATCCCCGGCCTTGGTGATCCGCTCAGTTACCTGCACATCTACTACCGGCACGTCGCGGCCGAGGACCTGGCCGCCATCGGCCCGGACCAGGCTGCCGCGGTAGCCGCCGAGCACGCCAGGCTCGGCGCGAACCGGCCGCAGGGCCGGCCCCTGGTCTGCGTCCGGGTCCCGGCCGAGCCGGACGGCGGTGACCATGTCGCCTTCGACCCGGACCGCGCGGTGGTGGACATCGTCACCGACGACATGCCGTTCCTGGTCGACTCGGTGACGATGGGCCTGGACCGCTACCACCTCGAACTCAGCCTGATCGTGCATCCCCAGCTCCGGGTGAGCAGGGATGTCGCCGGCGCGCTGCGCAAGGTGTTCGGCCCGCTGGAGGACCGCTACGGCGACAACGGCGAGATCAACGAATCCTGGATACACATCGAGGTCTCCAAGCCGTCCGGCGATCTCAGCAAGGAGAAGCTGGAGACCAAGCTGCGCGGTATTCTCGACGACGTCCGGGTCGCGGTGGAGGACCACCCGCGGATGCGCTCGGCCGCCGAGCGGCTGGCCGATCAGCTCGCCGATGAGATGCGGAACGAGACGGCCCACGGAGTCAACCGGCTGGGCCGCGACCCGCAGCCCACCGCGGCGGGCGACGTCAGCACCGAAGAGGCCGAGGCGCTGCTGCGCTGGCTGGCCGACGGGCACTTCACCTTCCTCGGCTACCGCGAATACGACCTGGTGGACGGCCCCGAGGGCATGGCACTGCGCGCGGTCCCCGGCACCGGCCTGGGCATCTTGCGGCACGACCGTCCCGGATCGGACGCGTTCGCCGCCCTGCCGCCCGAGGTACGGGCCAAGGCCACCGAGCCGGTGCGGCTGGTGCTCACCAAGGCGAACTCCCGGTCCACCGTGCACCGCTCCAGCTACCTCGACTACGTGGCGGTCAAGAAGTTCGACGGGACCACCGTGGTCGGCGAGTACCGGTTCCTCGGCCTCTACACCTACGTCGCATACACCGAGAGCATCACCCGGATACCGGTGCTGCGGCAGAAGCTGACCGACGTGCTGGAGGCGGCCGGCATCGCCGCCGACAGCCACGACGGCAAGGATCTGACCGAGATCCTCGAGACCTACCCGAGGGAGGAACTGTTCCAGACTTCGGTGGCCGA
The DNA here is from genome assembly GCA_035308365.1 of Streptosporangiaceae bacterium. Taxonomy (GTDB): domain Bacteria; phylum Actinomycetota; class Actinomycetes; order Streptosporangiales; family Streptosporangiaceae; genus PALSA-505. Next base: position 39,314 of record DATGGU010000160.1, on the reverse strand, counting down.
GCTGACCCCGATCACCCTGGGTGTGCTGCGGCTGCGCGAGCGCAAGCAGACCCGGCTGTTCCTGCGCAAGGACCCCTACGGCCGGTACATGTCCTGCCTGCTCTACATGCCGAGGGACCGGTGGAACACCAAGGTGCGGCACCGTACCCAGGAAATCCTGATGGCGGCGCTGAACGGCGTCTCCGCCGACTACAGCGCCATGATCGGCGAATCGGTGCTGGCCAGGCTGCAGGTGGTCATCCGCGGCGAGCGGGGCCGTCCGATGCCCGACGTGGACGCGGCCGAGCTGGAGCAGAAGCTGATCGCCGCCGTCCGCACCTGGGACGACGACCTGCTGGAGGAAGCCACCCGTTCGCTCGGCGGGCGGGAGGGCCGGGCGCTGGTCGCCACCTTCGGCGACGTGATACCCGAGACGTACAAGGCGGACATGCCCGCGGTGGACGCGATGGCCGACCTGTGCCGGATCAAGGCGCTGCGCAAGGCCGGCGACCAGGTCGCGGTCGAGCTGTACCAGAGCAGCGGCCATCAGCACCCAGCCGTGGTCACCGATGGTGACCAGGGCACCCCGCCGCAGGCCTGGCGGCTGAAGATCTACCGCGCGCAGAGCCCGATCACGCTGTCCCATGTGCTGCCCCAGCTCCAGCACATGGGAGTCGAGGTGGTGGACGAGCATCCATACGAGTTCGTGAGCGAGGACGACGGCGGCCCGGCGCCGTTCTGGATCTATGACTTCGGCGTGCGCAGCACCGCCTCGGTGAGCCCCAAGCCCCGGGTCAAGGAGCAGTTCGAGGATGCCCTGCTCGCGCTGTGGGGCGGGCTGGTCGAAGACGACAACTTCAACTCGCTGGTGCTGGCCGCCGAGCTGACCTGGCGGCAGGCGGTCGTGCTGCGCGCCTACGCCAGGTACCTGCGGCAGACCGGCATCACGTTCAGCCAGGACTACATCGAGCGGGTGCTGCGCTCGAACGTCACCGTGACCAGGCTGCTGGTGCGGTTGTTCGAGTCGCGGTTCGACCCGCAGCGGTCGGCCGGCGAGGCCGAGCGCAGCGAGGCGATCGTCGAGGAAATCCGCGGCGAGCTCGACGAGGTGGCCAGCCTGGACCAGGACCGCATCCTGCGCGCCTATCTGGCCCTGATCATGGCCACCCTGCGCACCAACTACTACCAGCGCAACGGCGGCCCGGCCGGTGGTGCAGGCTCTGCCGTCGCCCAGCCGCGGGCACCGTACCTGGCGCTGAAGATGGATCCGGGCCAGGTGCCCGACCTGCCCGCGCCCAGGCCGCAGTTCGAGCTGTTCGCCTACTCACCCCGGTTCGAGGCGATCCACCTGCGGTTCGGCCGGGTGGCCAGGGGCGGGATCCGCTGGTCGGACCGGGAGGAAGACTTCCGCACCGAAGTACTCGGCCTGGTCAAGGCGCAGGACGTGAAGAACTCGGTCATCGTGCCCGCCGGCGCCAAGGGCGCCTTCGTCTGCAAGCAGCTGCCCGACCCCGCGGACCGGGCCGCCTACGCCGAAGAGGGCCTGGCCTGCTACCGCATGTTCATCAGCGCCATGCTGGACATCACCGACAACCGGGGCGGCGAGCAGGTGGTGCCGCCCCCCGACGTGGTCAGGCACGACGGCGACGACCCCTACCTGGTGGTGGCGGCGGACAAGGGCACCGCGACGTTCTCCGACGTGGCCAACGGTATCTCGGCCAAGTACGGCTTCTGGCTCGGCGACGCGTTCGCGTCCGGCGGTTCCGTCGGTTACGACCACAAGAAGATGGGCATCACCGCGCGCGGTGCGTGGGAATCGGTGCGCTACCACTTCCGTGCGCTCGGCCTCGACGTGGACTCCGACGAATTCACCGTGGCCGGGATCGGCGACATGTCGGGCGACGTGTTCGGCAATGGGATGCTGCTGTCCAGGAAGATCAAGCTGGTGGCGGCCTTCGACCACCGGCATGTCTTCCTCGACCCCGATCCCGGCCCGGCGGCCAGCTTCGCCGAGCGGCAGCGGCTGTTCGCCCTGCCGCGGTCGAGCTGGGCCGACTACGACAGCTCGCTGATCTCGGCCGGCGGCGGCGTCTGGCCGCGCACGGCCAAGTCCGTGCCCATCTCGCCGCAGGTCCGCACGCTGCTCGACCTCGATGACAACGTGCTGACGCTCACCCCGGGCCAGCTCATCTCGGCGGTCCTCGCCGCGCCGGTGGACCTGCTGTGGAACGGCGGGATCGGCACCTACGTCAAGGCCTCGACGGAGACGCACGCCTCGGTCGGCGACCGGTCCAACGACGCGATCAGGATCGACGCGCCGCAGCTTCGCGCCAAGGTCGTCGGCGAGGGCGGGAACCTCGGCCTGACCCAGGCCGGCCGGATCGAGTTCGCCCGCCGGGGCGGGCTGATCAACACCGACTTCATCGACAACAGCGCCGGCGTGGACACCTCCGACCACGAGGTCAACATCAAGGTCCTGCTGGGCCGGTCGATCCACGACGGCCAGCTCACCATGGAGCAGCGCGACCGGCTGCTGCACGAGATGACGGACGAGGTCGCCGCGCTGGTCCTGCCGCACAACTACGACCAGAACGTGGTGCTCGCCGCCGCCCGCGCGCAGGCGTCCTCGATGCTCCATGTGCACGCCCGGCTGCTGCGCAAGCTGGAGCGGGACGGGAAACTGCGGCGCAGGCTCGAAGTCCTGCCCGGCGACAAGGAGATCGCCGAGCGCCGGGCCGCCGGTGAGGGCCTGACCAGCCCCGAGTTCGCCGTGCTGCTCGCCCGCACCAAGATCGACGCGGCCAAGGAGGTGCTGAACTCCGAGCTGCCCGACGACTCCTACCTGCACGGGGCGCTGGTCAAGTACTTCCCCGAGCCGCTGCGCGAGGGTCACGAGCGGCAGATGGCCGTCCACCCGCTGCGCCGGGAGATCATCACCACGGTCGTCGTCAACGACATGATCGACAAGTCCGGCATCACGTTCTGGTTCCGGCTGAACGAGGAGACCGGCGCCTCGGGCCCGGACATCACCCGCGCCTGGCTGGTCGCCAGGGAGGTCTTCGGGATGCCGGCCGTGTGGGAGCAGATCCAGCGGCTGGACGGCCTGGTGGACGTGAACATGCAGATCACGCTGCTGCTCGAGGGCCGCAAGCTGACCGAGCGGGCGGCCCGCTGGCTGCTGCACAACAGGCGGTCGCCGTTCGGGATCCAGGACACCATCGACTTCTTCGCCGATGGTGTGCTCGCCGTCGGCTCTGGCCTGCCCAAGCTGCTCACCGGGACCGACCTGGCCGGGTTCATGGACCGGCGGGAAGAGTATGTGTCCGGCGGCGTGCCGGCCAGCCTGGCCGACCGGGCCGCGGCGATGGTGCCGGCCTACTCCACCTTCGACATCGTCGAAATCTCCAAGGCCACCGGGCGTGGCGTGGAGGAAACCGCCGAGGTCTACTTCGACCTGGCCGACCGGCTGCAGATCACCCAGCTCCGCGACCGGATCACCGCGCTGCCGCGCGACGACCGGTGGAACACCGCCGCCAGGGCGGCGCTGCGCGACGACCTGTACGCCGCGCACGCGGCGCTGGCCGGCGACGTGCTGGAGGTGGCCGGGGGCGGCTCTCCGGAGGAGCGGCTGGCCCGGTGGGCACAGCGCAACGAGGCATCGGTCGCCCGGGCCACCCAGACGCTCACCGAGATCTGGGAGAGCGACCGGTTCACCATGGCCACCCTGTCGGTGGCGGTGCGGGCCATCCGGTCGCTGGTGCAGGGCAGCCGGCTGCCAGAATGAGGTTCATGACGACCTGGTCCCGGCACTGCCGCAGGGTAATGGTGGTATCACGCCTGGTAAGGCTGCCCCAAAGACGTGCCGGGCTCGCGTAGGCTTTCCGCATGGCAGCCACCGACCCCACGGAGGAGATCAAGGAACTATCCTCCAAGCTGACCGGCGTAGAAGTCGTCCTTGACCTGGACGCGCTGCGGCGGGAAGCGGATGGGCTGCGCCAGACGGCCTTGAGCCCGAACCTCTGGGACGATACGGAGAAGGGCCAGGCGGTGACCCGCAGGCTGGCTTATCTGGAGGGTGAGATCTCCCGGGTCGAGGGCTTGCGCCGCCGGCTCGAGGACACCCAGGTGATGTTCGAGCTCGCCGAGGGCGAGAATGACGAGGGCTACCGGGAAGAGGCCACGCGCGAGCTCGCGGCGCTGCGGACCGAGATCAACCAGCTCGAGGTCCGCACGCTGCTGTCCGGCGAGTACGACTCCCGCGAAGCCCTGATCACGATCAACTCACAGGCCGGCGGCGCGGACGCCGCCGACTTCGCCCAGAACCTGCAGCGCATGTACCTGCGCTGGGCCGAGCGGCACGGGTACCCGACCGAGATTTATGACACGTCCTACGCCGAAGAGGCCGGCATCAAGTCGACCACCTTCGCGGTCAAGGTGCCCTATGCCTACGGCTGGCTGCGCGGTGAGCACGGCACCCACCGGATGGTCCGCATCTCCAAGTACGACAACCAGGGCCGCAGGCAGACCTCGTTCGCCGGGGTGGATGTGGTGCCGGTCGTGCAGACCGCCGACCACATCGAGATCAACGAGGACGAGATCAGGGTCGACGTCTACCGGTCCAGCGGACCCGGCGGCCAGGGCGTCAACACCACCGACTCGGCGGTCCGGATCACCCACCTGCCCACCGGGATCGTGGTCTCCTGCCAGAACGAACGGAGCCAGCTGCAGAACCGGGCCACGGCGATGTCGGTCCTGCAGGCCAAGCTGCTCGAACGCAAGCGCCAGGAAGACGCCGCCAAGCTCTCCGAATTGCGCGGCGAGGTCACCAGCAGCTGGGGCACCCAGATCCGCAACTACGTCCTCTACCCGTACCAGAACGTCAAGGACGTCCGGACGAACGTGGAGAACAGCAACACCGTGGCCGTCCTGGACGGCGAGATCGACGACTTCATCGAGGCAGAGATCCGCTACATGCGGCAACACGGCCTGTAGGGGATAATTCTGCTCACTGGCCCACGGCCAGTTTCGCCGTCGGGGCAGCCAACCCTGCTCGCTGTCCTTCGGTCAGCTTCGCCGCAGCCCGCAGTGTTTGCCCGGGGGGCCGAGCCCCCCGGACCCCCACGAGCGGGGCTGGGCCGGGGTGGCGGTTGGCGGTGGGGCGTTCCCCGGACTGCTACAACTGGGGCTGGGGCCGGTGTGGCGGTTGATGGTGGGACGTCCCCGGAACCCGATGTGGCGACTTCGCTGCCACGGCCTGTGGGGGAGGGCTGCTGGCCTTAATGCAGGTGGAAAGCCAGGATTAGGAGCAGGGCGGCTACCAGGGCGATCAGGGCCAGGGGGAGGCCGAGGTGCGGTTGGGAGTGGTGCACGTGGGCCTTCGCCGCCCGGCAGGCCGCACAGCGCCCTTCCACGACCGGCCCAGCACATCGCGCGCATATCAGGTGTTCGCAGCTCATCGGCGTTCCCTTCGGCCGGCCCCGGTACCCAGCCTATTCGGCGATGTTGGACCTTCCATGCCAGTTTCCCCCCTAGACTGAGCCCTGGCCAACCCGGGAGACAACCGGGCAGGCCGCAACACCGGCCTGGCATGTTCGGCGACCGTAGGCCGCCGGCTCGCCCGGCCGGCGACCTTTCCCTCCATATCTTACCGATCGCGTGTGATGAACCTGTGATCCACTTCGATAACGTCACCAAGGTGTATCCGAACCAGGGTCGCCCAGCCCTGGAGAACGTCAACATCGATGTCGAGAAGGGCGAGTTCATCTTCCTCGTTGGCCCCTCGGGGTCAGGTAAGTCGACATTCCTGCGCCTTGTGCTCAAGGAGGAAAGGCCGACCGACGGAAGAATCCACGTGGCAGGCAAGGACCTGGCGCGGCTGACCAACTGGCGTGTTCCGCTGCTGCGCCGCCGGATCGGCTGCGTTTTCCAGGACTTCCGGCTGCTGCCCAACAAGAACGTCTATCACAACGTGGCATTCGCGCTGGAGGTCATCGGGAAGCCCCGGCGTTTCATCCGCAAGGTCGTTCCCGAGGTCATCGATCTGGTAGGGCTGGAAGGCAAGCACGACAGGATGCCCGACGAGCTGTCCGGCGGGGAGCAGCAGCGGGTCGCGATGGCCAGGGCTTTCGTGAACCGGCCGATGATCCTGCTGGCGGACGAGCCGACCGGCAACATCGACCCGGCCACCTCCATCGGGATCATGAAGGTCCTGGACCGGATCAACCGGACCGGCACCACGGTCGTCATGGCCACCCATGACGCGGCGATCGTCGACTCGATGCGCAAGCGTGTGGTGGAGCTCGAATTCGGCAAGGTAGTGCGGGACCAGTCGCGCGGGGTGTACGGCCAGGCGTACTAACCATTTACTACGGGCTGGGCAACGCACCACACCGCGGTACCGGGCATGAGCCGGGCCGCCAGGGACTACCGAGGGATCAGCGGCGATGCGCGCACAGTTTGTCTTCCAGGAGGTATGGACGGGGTTGCGGCGCAACCTCACCATGACGATCGCGCTCGTGGTCGTGGTCGCCATCAGCCTGTCCCTGCTCGGCACCGGTTTGCTGTTCGTCAAGCAGGTGGACAACACCAGGACCTACTGGCAGGGCAAGGTCGAGATCTCCGTTTACCTGTGCACGTCCACCAGCCCCAGCACCCAGTGCCGGCAGAACGGGCCGGCCACCGCAAGCCAGATCGCCGCGATCGGGCAGAACCTGCGGAGCCTGCCCGAGGTCGAGCACGTCTACTACCAGTCCCAGGCCCAGGCCTACCAGAACTTCAAGCAGGACTTCTCGCAGGACCCGTCGTTCGTGAGCACGGTCAGCCCGGGGGAGATCCCCAACTCGTTCGAGGTCAAGCTGAAGAACCCGGACACCGACTTCAGCGTGGTCGCGGACACCGTGCAGGGACGGCCGGGGGTCGACGACATCGTGGACGACCGGTCCATCCTCAACAACTTCTACAACCTGCTCGACGCCGCGCGGAACGCCGTGGTGATCACCGCCATCATCCTGATCGTCGCGGCCGCGCTGCTGGTCGCGAACACGATCCGGCTGTCGGCGTTCAACCGCCGCCGGGAGACCAGCATCATGCGCCTGGTCGGCGCCTCCAACTTCTACATCCAGCTCCCGTTCCTGATGGAGGGCGTTATCGCCGGCCTGTTCGGCTGGCTGATCGCGGCCGGCCTGCTGGTAGCGGTGAAAAACCTGGGCCTGGACACCCTGCAGTCGTACTTCACCTTCAACGTGAAGCTGAGCCTCAGCGCCCTGCTCGAGGTCATTTTCGGCACCATGCTCGTCGGCGTGGTGCTGTGCGGCCTGACCTCGTTCCTGACCCTGCGACGCTACCTGCGGGTGTGATAGAGCCCGATGCCGCGGGAAGACGGGATCAAGGTCGTTGCCAGGAACCGGCGGGCCAGGCACGACTATCAGATCGAGGACACGTTCGAGGCGGGCCTGGTGCTCACCGGCACCGAGGTAAAGTCGCTGCGGGCGGGCAGGGCATCGCTGAACGAGGCGTTTGCTCAGGTCAGCGGGGGGGAGCTGTGGCTGCATGGTATGCATATCCCGGAGTACGAGCGGGGAACGTGGACCAACCACGAACCCCGCCGGACGCGTAAGCTGCTGCTACACCGCAAAGAGATCGACCGGCTCGCCAGTCAGACGGCCGAGCGTGGCTTCACGATCGTCCCGCTGTCGCTGTACTTCAGCGGCGGCCGGGCAAAGGTTGAGCTCGGGCTCGGGCGTGGCAAGCGGACCTACGACAAGCGCCACGATCTGGCGCAGCGGGACGCGGCCAGGGAGGTGGACCGTGCGCTCCGCCGGCGAAGGTGACAGGGAAGAGGAATATGTACCGCTCCGGCCATAGCCGGGGCGCGCACTCCCCCCCGCACAAGCGCGCATCCTGGCTTCCATCCCGTAACCGGGTCACTGTGCCGCATGACCATCCCGGTGACCACGCGCCCGCCGCCCCGCAGCCTCTTCCAGCCGAGCCCGGTACCCCGCTCTTCCCCGGTCTGCCCGATCGGGTGATCCAGGTTGATCAGCACAAAGACCCGGCACCGGGTGTGTCGCAGCCGTCCCATCCCTGGCCGGTGAGTGACAGTGGATCCATGGGCGAAACGCTGACCCCCCTCCGTACGGAAGCCCAGGGCTCCCAGCGCAGCGGCGGGGACGGCCATGCGCCCACCCAGCCTCAGCCGGCGGCGGCCGGCCAGCAGCCGCGAGGGCGGGTCAGCGGCATCGTCACCAGGTCGCATCTGCTGCGGGTCTGTGTGCTGGTGGTCGTGGTCGGCGTGATCGCGGTTGGCCTGGCCGATGGCGGGGGGCGCGCCGAGTCCGCCGAGCCGACGGTGCAATCATTCCTGCTGGCCTGGGAAGAGGGCGACTACCATGCAGCCGCGCAGTACACCACCGGCGATCCGGCGACCGTCGCGAGTGCTCTGAAGACCGCCTACGACCAGCTCGACGCCGCGTCCCTCGCACTGACCATGGGGACGATCACGCAGAGCGGCGACCAGGCCCGGGCTCTGTTCAGCGCGTCGGTGGACCTTGGCGAAGACGGCGCGCCCTGGCAGTACACCGGGTCCTTCCCGCTGCGCTGGACGGCCGCCGGCTGGAAGGTCCAGTGGAGCCTGAGCGACATCAACCCCGGCCTGCGAGCGGGAACGCGGCTGGCCGTCCGCACCACCCTCGGCCCACGGGCGCAGGTGCTCGACGCCGCCGGGCAGCCGTTGCAGCCATTGACGCCGGCCTACGTCGTCGGCGTGCAGCCGGGCAAGCTGACCGATCCGGCGGCGACGGCCAGCGGCCTGGCCCAGGCCACCGGCTTGAACGCCGAGGAGCTGGCCGCCCAGATCCGGTCCAGCCCGCAGAACGCGTTCCTCGGCCTGGTGACGCTCGACCCGAATTCCTACGCCGCCATGAGCGCCCAGTTGCGGCAGGTGCCCGGGCTGGCCGTCCACATGGTCAAGCGGCGGCTGTTCGACAGCATCGCCAGTGACGTGGTCGGCTCGGTCGGCACCGAGATAGCCCCCACGCTCCGGCAGGAAGGCGTCGCCTACCAGCCCGGCGACACAGCAGGCCTGTCCGGCTTGCAGCAGTACTACCAGCACAGGCTGGTCGGCTCGCCGACGACCGAGGTGGTTGTCGAGGATTCGGACGGCCGCCTGGTCTCGGTGCTGGCCAAGTGGCCGGGCCTGACCGGCCAGCCGGTGCGCACCACGCTCAGCAGCGCCGCCCAGGTCGCGGCCGACCGTGCGCTCGGCACGACCGGCAACGCGGCCGCCATCGTCGCCGTGCAGGCCTCCACCGGGAAGATCCTCGCCGTGTCCAGCCAGGCCTCCCACGGCGGCGGAGCCCAGCCCGACCCGCTGGCCGGGCGCTACCCACCCGGGCAGGCGTTCACCATCGTCTCCACGGCCGCGCTGCTGAACACCGGCCTGTCGGTGAGCGATCTCGTGCCGTGCACCAGCGCCAACGACGTGGGCGGCGAGACGTTCATCAACGACCCGCCGGCCCACGGTCTTGGCACCCAGCCGCCGTTCAGTGCCGACTTCGCCCGTGGCTGCGGCACCGCGTTCGCTGGGCTGTCCCGCCGGCTCAACGCGGCGGGCCTGTCGGCGGCGGCGAACAGCTTCGGCCTCGGCTCACCATGGCGGCTGCCGCTGCCGGGGTTCGCCGGCGCCATGCCCACCCCGGCGACCGACGCGCAGCTCGCCGCCGACACCATCGGCTCGGGCAACATCCAGGTGAGCCCGCTGGACATGGCGCTGATCGCGGCCCAGGTGGACTCCGGGACCTGGCACGCTCCCTCGCTGGTGCTCACTCCCGACCCGCCGGTGCGGGTCACGGAGACCCGGTCGGCCAAGGAGACGCTGACCCAGCAGGACATGAGCACGCTGCGCAGCCTCATGCGGGCGACCGTCCGGACCGGGGCCGCCCGCGCGGCCAACCTGTCCGGCGCCCCGGTCTACGGCCAGGCCGGCCAGGCACCGTACGGCCAGGCAGGCAATGGCATGCAGGCGATGTGGTTCGTCGGCTACCGGGGGGACGTGGCCTTTGCCGTGCTCGAGTTCGGCAAGTACTCGCCCAGGTCGGCCGTCCAGCTGGCCAGCCAGTTCCTGCACCGCCTGCCCGCCTCCTGCTCAACCAGTAGCCCGTCGGAGTGCTTCGGCGCCGTAACGTAACCGTTACCCGAATTCTCGTAACGCAGAGCAACCTTCCAGTGCGGTTCTGGCGTCTTAACGAATGACTGGGTGCCGCTTGGGGGGTTGCGGCCCAGTCGCCGTGATGAGAACCGGGCTTCATCTCGGGGGAAGCCCGGGCTATGGACCGGCCCCGACCCTGCCGGTCGGCCCCCGTGGGCGCACCTTCGGCCACCGCCAGCGCCCACGGGGGTTTCTCATCACCGATCTGCCCGGCTCCTATCCTGGTCGGATGGACCTGGAGTTCAGCAGCAGGATGTGGTTCTGGAAGGGCCCGTCGCCGTTTCACTTCATCACCGTTCCGGACGAGGAGTCCGCCGACCTGGAGGCGGTATCCTCACGGGTGACCTACGGCTGGGGCATGATCCCGGTCGCGGCCCGGATCGGCGAGACCGAGTGGACGACATCGCTGTTCCCGAAGGACGGCGGGTACGTCCTGCCGGTGAAGACCTGGGTGCGCAAGGCTGAAACGCTCGGCCTGGGCGACACGGTAACGGTCCGGCTGACCGTCAGCATGTGAGATGATCCAGACGCTTCCCAGGTCGTTGCGGCACCGCCAGGCAAGCCGGGAATCTGGGTTGGTCGGACGGCGTTATCAAGGTAGCGTTGCTAGTGGCTGTTCACGGGCCGGTACGGTTCCGTGTGCCGCCAGTACAACTCAATAGGGGGTGACAGGCTTCGACTTCGGTTGTCGAACCAGGGGAAGCGGGCCGAGGGTCGCGGTGGCGACCTCGTTAATCCCGTGACCGTAAACCAATAAGTGCCAACGCAAAGCGCACTGACCTCGCTCTCGCGGCCTGACCGCGAGTTCTGAGGTCTGTCAGCCCGGGACCGCCTCCGGCCCGGATCCTGGCATCAGCTAGGAGGCTCAACTAACCGGCCCGGTCGCGGGACCGGTTAGGACACCAAACAGCGACTGAGCCCGTCGGCAGCTTGCCTGCGTGACTGCCGGGGCTGAGAAAAGCACAGCAGGCTGCGCCCGGAGAAGCCCTGGTAAGGAACTGAAGGACGCGGGTTCGATTCCCGCCACCTCCAAGAGTGCTCAGTCAAGAGCCTGAGCATTGTTGGAGGTGAAAGTGTCTCCCTCGTAACGAGCAAGAATCTCGCGCGCCCAGGCGATAGCGTCGCTCACCCGTATCCCGGTGGGCTGTGGGCGCGTCCAGAGTTCCAGATTCTCCGGACGATTGTCGTCTCGAACACCATTGCGATGGTGCACCGACTCTTCTGGCAACAGATGACGCCCCAGCATCTGCTCCATCACGATGATGTGCTCGAAGACGTACTGTCCCTTTCCGGCCCGGGGGTGACCCGGGCTCCAGACCATGACATACCCGGCCTTGTGGCGGGTACGTCCGCCCTGCCAACGGCCATTCGCGGCACCTCCTACCGAACGGCAGGCGGAACACGTGGCCGATTTACCCTGCTTGGGCGATCCGCACGCGCACAAATCCTTGGAGCGGCACGCCGGACAACGAAGATGCCTACTGGAGGGCCGATACTCCCGGCCGCACTGAGTGCAGATTCGGGTTTTCACAAGGACACTCTATCGAACTTGTGTTTGAAACACAATCATATGCTCTGCCCATCCTGCTGCTCCGGTCTAACTCGTTGCTGCTCAGCTCTCACCATCCGATCGATCAGGGCATCGGGATAACGGGCAGCCAGAATCGTTCGCTTGGTCACTGCAAACAACGGAAAAGCGACGAACTGTCGGCTGTAGACACCAAAGACAACCAGCCACCCCGGCCGTTGCTTTCTAATATCCTCAGCGATTGCCCAGCCTTCCTCATCACTGAGCACGGACAGACGGGCTTCGCGTCGTTCGTCCACGCTTATTACCGCCATCGAATCATCACATCCACGCTGCGCACGATTAGTGCAGGGCCGACGCTGGAGCTTGGCTCTTCAGGGAATGGCCATATGGGGCACCAGCCATCACGCTGACAACGTCGGCCCTGCGGCTTGTGCGAAGACGCACGGCAATCACGATTCGCCCTCAACAGAGCGCAGCACTGCCGCAATCTTGCCGGTAGCACTCTCCAGGTCGTCAACCGAGCCGATCGGTTGCCGCCACGGCCACCAGAAGCACCATGAACCGTCCTCAGCCTGTTCGCAGTGCACCCGTTCATTCAGCCTCGGCGTCTCCGCGTTGGCTACTTTGATATACGGCTTCGTGTTGATGCTGACAAGCTGCACAGCGAAGCCCTGACTGGTCAGGGCTTCGCGTAGCTGCTCCAGATAGGCCAGCTTCGTTGGGTCGGTCTCCACGAGCCCAGGAAGCTACGCGAGACTCTAATGGAGAAACTTCACCACAGTGAAGTCGACCAAACTCGCAGAGTCAGCGTACCCGCGTTTAGTGCGGAACGCCCATGCGGGCAGCCATACCCCGTAGCTCTCGGCCACCGGCGGCAGCTCTGGCCCTGTTTAGGAGATAGGCCACGGCCTCGCGCACGGTTGGGCTGTTCCGAATCCACTGTGGTGCGGTGTCCTCAGCTCTGCGCAACCAACGGACGGCCTCGACTCTGGTCTTCGGCTCTCTGGCCAGCCCTCGGCCCACATCAGCCAAGTAGGCAGCCCGGCGACCACGCTTGCCAGCAAGCTTGTCCAGCTGCACCGGCTCCGCTAGTTCGAGTACGGCGTTGCCGCTCTCGCCGCGTTCCACACCAACCGCCACCCGCCAGACACCAACATTAGTGCCCGAGAAGGCCATCCAGTTATGGTCAGGCTCGTCCGGTACCCGGTGAGCGAGTTCGCTCGCCTCATGGAGCCAATGTTCGGCCTGGTTGCGGTTCTGGGCGGCTGCTGCCGACAACGACGCTGACAGGGTCAGCATCCCGAGCACTTCGGTGCCGTCCGGTGCATTGGCATGGGCTTCGAGTGCATCAGCAGCCTTCTCGGCGCTCGTCAACACCCGTTCCCAGGAGCCTGCTCGGGGAATCGTATGCACTCTCAGGAACGCTGCCTTACCGAGCTGTACCGGGTCATCCAAGATACGGGCCGCTTCTTCGGCTCGCTGGGCAGCGGTGTAGGCCAAGTCTTGATAGCCGAGGTCTTTCGCCGTGAAGGTGGCGCACACGCAGGCATCAATCAGGGTTTCCAGCGCGAGCCGCTGTAGTGCTTCGCCTGCTGGGACGGCTACGTGGTAGTGCAGCTCATCGAGCAGGGACGGCAGCACCGTACCGACCGCTAGGTAGTTGCATGCCTGGTGCAACGGCTCGATACGCTCAACCTCTCCAACCAGCTCAGGCAATGGTCGTGCTCGCTCAACGGCCGGTTCGCTCAAGCTGTTGGTCATCAGCGCGACCCGGAGCGCCGGAATGATCGTGTGCGGGTCTGACTGCATCGGGTCGGCTGAGAGATGCGGGCCGCCGATCAGGTCGCTTTCAGATACCCGTAGGGCACTGGCCACGGCGGCGATATGCGAGCGGCGGTCAAGCAGCCGCTGTCCATGTTCGACCATGGACAGGAAGGATGGTGACAGCCCGGCCAGTCCGGCTAGCTCTACCTGCGTCATACCACGCCACCGCCGCAGGGTGCGGAGCCTGGCACCAATGGTGATCTCGTCCATGGTTGTCACCTCCCTAGCGAGTTCGTCAGTTCGAGGGTAGTGACCGCTTTCGACTCAAGCGGCCATACTGGCTCGTCCGTTCTGGCTACCCCGCATTCCCGGAGCAAGGGTCGACGGGCGGATCGGGGAGGGTCACTCGCCATGGAGCAGTGTCATAATCTGGTCAGTGCTCATACCCGCCACCTCCTGGCCGGTCGCCGTGTTACGTAGCCGCCGAACCAGTCGCTGTCCCCTGCTCTCGGCCCCCTCGGCGCGGACGATCTGAAGCACGCCGCCAACCTCAACGACCTCGACCTCATCCCCGGCATGCAACCCGTACTTGGCTCGCAGATGCGCTGGGATGGTCACTTGGCCTTTGCTGTTCAGCACCATCACGGCCTCGTGAGTGAACGTAGCCTGTATTACACCTACTACGTAGTAGTAGCACGCATACATACTGCCAGCTGCAAGCCAGCCCCAGCAGTGCCCGGCAGTAATCCGGGCCGAAATCCGTCTCATTTCACGGTCGTTTTTGACGGCCTGGACGAGGGATCCGGTGGCTTGCCCAGGTCGTGCCCAACCCCTACTGCGACGCCTAACCTGGATGGTGGAGGAGACGCGATGGATCTTGAGATCGACTTGGTGGCCGACCTCAATGCTGAGGATGACGACGGGCTCGGCTGGTCGGCGCTTAGCGATGCCCGTGAGGCCTCGCGGGTCCGTCCCGGGGTGATGCTGGTCGCAGGGAACCGCCAGGCGCAGGCGGTAGTCCGGGTGATCGCGGTCGACGAGGACGGGCAAGTGCACTTCAGTGTGCTCCCGGGCTCGCTGGAGAAGAGCCGTCACCTCGTTGGCCACGCCCAGGCATCTCTGTGGACGCGTATGCAAGGTCGATGAGTCTCGCACCCACCAGATCAATGAGACCCTTGGTAACATAACAGAGTAGTAAGATCTTACATATGATATTGCTTGGGAGGTGTGGGTAGATGACGGCCTCTGTCTTCCAGGCGAGCGATCTCGCCGGTGCCAAGCGACGCGATTTTCTGGGTGCTGCTCGCGAGGGTGGTGCATTGCTGCGAGACACCGATGGCTTCGCCCTGACGATGGTCCCACTTGCGCAGCTCGAAGCGATCACCGAGATCGCCCAGATAGCCGTGGCAGCGCTCCTGGCGCTGGCGGTGCTGAGCCGGGGGTCAGTTCGCCCGGCCGAACTTGGCCAACTGTCCTGGCTAGCTGTATTCGACGACGACGATCGTGCGGAGTTCTTCGACGAACTGCGGGATGCCTTGTCCATAGCACAGGCAACCCGCGACGCGGCACCGGTCGAGACGTGTCTGCGGGAGTGGCGTACCACCGCTCGGGCTTTGTCCGACCCGGCGGCACGGGCGATTCTGACCGCCCCGGGGGACGATGACTATGCCGAAGTCATCAGGCCGGAGAGCTGATCCAGCACCTGGCGTTTACCGCCCGCACGTGGCCGCCCGCCGTCCCGGCGGGCGGCCCTCCGTGAAGCCGGTTTTCCGGGTTCTCCTCCACCGCCAATACCTTGACATCTGGAACGGGCTCCCGGGCAGAGCTGGCCTAGCTAACGCCCAGCAATTCTGGGACCACGTGGCCATGACACCGGGTCAGCCGCCCAAGGTTGGCACTTCCAGCGTTATGAAAGGCAAGCACGCCGCACCGAAGTGGCCCGGGTACTCCAAGACAATCCACTACGAAATCACGGGTGCTGGAAGGATCGACTACCAGTTCAATCCGTCGTCGACCGAGGGCATGCACGGCGATCCGCACGACGTTGTGCGGATTCTCTCCATCGACCTCGGCAGTCACTGACATGCTGCCCGCCATCGGTCTGACCTAGCTGGGCAGAGCCCCGTGTGGCGCTGGCCGGGCGGGCAATGTGAGAATGCCGGGTTATGGACCTTGCTCGGTTGCTTGCCGTCCCGATGTACCGGGCGTTTGACATCGATGCCGAGGGCCGGGTCCTGGCCGGCAGCGATGAGAGCGGATCGGTCCAGCTCACCGAGATCCAGCCGAACGGCGACATGGTCACCCTCACCGCGCTGCCGGGCGCGCGCTGGGGCCGCTACCTGGCCGGCCCGGGGGAGCGCGCGATCATTGTCGTGCATGACGAGGGCGGCAACGAGCGCTACCAGTTGTCCCTGCTCAAGCTTCCGCGAGACGGCGCACCGGCCACCTTCGGCGACCTGGAACCGATAGTCCGCGACCCCCGGTTCATCCACAGTCTGGCCGACGTCCGGCCGGGCGCGATCTGTTATCTCACGAACAGGCGCAACGGCGTCGACTTCGATCCGGTCATCCGGGACCTTGCTACCGGAGCCGAGCAGACCGTGTACGTGGGCTCCTGGCTGATCCACGAGGCCGTGCTGTCACCCGACGGGCGCTGGCTCGCGGTCAATGTCGCGCTGCCCACGGTGGCGCACTCCACCCAGCTCCTGCTGGTCGATCTGACCGCCCCGGAGGGACAGCACATCACCGAGGTCAGCCCGCCCGGGGATCTGGCCCTGAACAACCGGCCGCGCTGGCTGCCGGGCAGCGACGCGCTGGTGTTCAGCTCCAATACCGGGCGGGAGTTCACCGGGCTGGCCCGCTACGACCTGGCGACCGGCGAGCGGACCTGGCTGGTCACCGACGATGGTGCCGACCTGCTGGGCTGGCTGTCACCGGACGGTTCCAAGATTTTCGCCGAGCGCAACGACGATGGCGCGTCGCAGGTCAGTGTGCACGACGCTAAGACGGGGGAGCGCGTGCGGGACATGCCGCTGCCGGTGACCGGGTCCGTGGTGGACATCCGGTGGCCGGATCCGCGCTGGTCGCCGGACTCGCGCACGCTCGCGCTGTCGATCAGTTCCGTTGCCATGCCCAACGATGTGCTCAGCGCCGACGCCGAGACCGGAGCGGTGCGGCAGCTCACCCATTCGGCCCGGGCCTGGGGCGGCGAGCGTCCCGCCGTTCCGGAGCGGCACCGGATCCCCACCGGGGATGGCGAGCTGGTGCCGTGCCTTGTGTACCGGCCGGCCCAGAATACCGATCCTGCCCTGGCCGGATCGGCCGTGCTGGTCATCCACGGTGGCCCGGAGGCCCAGTCGAAACGGGACTACAACCCCTACATCCAGGCGATGGCGTCGGCCGGCCACACCATTGTGGTGCCGAACGTCCGGGGTTCGACCGGTTACGGCAAGCGCTGGTACTCGGCGGACGACGGACCCCGGCGGCTGTCCGCCGTGGCCGACCTGGCCGCCATCCACGCCTACCTGCCCAGCCTGGGCGTCGACCCGGCCCGGGCGGCGCTGTGGGGCGGCTCCTACGGCGGCTACATGGTGCTGGCCGGGCTGGCGTTCCAGCCGGAACTGTGGGCGGCCGGCGTGGACATCGTCGGCATATCCTCGCTGGTCACGTTCCTTGAAAATACCTCGCCGTACCGCCGGGCCTACCGGGAGCGTGAGTATGGCAGCCTGGCCCGCGACCGCGAGTTCCTGCACGCGGCCTCGCCGCTGACCAGGATCGACCAGATCCGGGCCCCGTTGTTCATCATCCATGGTGCCAACGATCCACGGGTGCCGCTGAGCGAGGCCGAGCAGATCCACGCCGCGCTGACCGCGCGCGGCCAGGAGTGCGAGCTGCTCGTCTACGGCGACGAGGGGCACGGGCTGGCCAAGCGGGCGAACCGGGAAGACGCCGTCCCCAAGGCCATCGCCTTCCTGGCCCGCCACCTGGCCTGCTGAGCCGCGCGAGCCGCCCCGCCGGGCCGGACCGTGCAGCTCCGGCCCGCGCCGGCCCACGCCGTGCCGCGCAGTTCCGGCCCGCGCCGCCCTCAGGCCAGGTCGACCCGCAGCTTCGGCTCGGTCTTCTCCTGCACCTCTTCGGCGGTCACGCCCGGGGCCAGCTCGCGCAGCACCAGGCCGTCCGGCTCCACGTCGATCACGGCCAGGTCGGTGATGATGCGCTGCACGCAGCCCTTGCCGGTCAGCGGCAGCGTGCACTCGGTGACGATCTTGGCACTGCCGTCCCTGGCCACATGCTCCATCATCACGATCACCCGCTTGGCCCCGTGCACCAGGTCCATGGCGCCGCCCATGCCCTTGACGACCTTGCCGGGGATCATCCAGTTGGCCAGGTCACCGGTGGCCGAGACCTGCATGGCGCCGAGCACGGCGACGTCGATGTGCCCGCCCCGGATCATCCCGAAGCTGGTCGATGAGTCGAAGTAGGACGCGCCGGGCAGCACGGTGACCGTCTCCTTGCCGGCGTTGATCAGGTCCGGGTCCACGTGCTCATCGTCCGGGTACGGCCCGACGCCGAGCACGCCGTTCTCGGCCTGCAGCGTGACGAACACCCCGTCCGGGATGAAGTTCGGGATCAGCGTCGGCAGCCCGATGCCCAGGTTGACGTAGGCGCCGTCGGGCAGCTCCCTGGCCACCCGGGCGGCTAGCTCGTTGCGTGTCAGTGTCATCGGCTTCGCACCGCCATCAGCTTCGCACCGTCCGCTTCTCGATCCGCTTGCCCTCACTGCCGACCTCGACCACCCGCTGCACGAACACCCCGGGCGTGTGGACCGCGTCCGGATCCAGCTCGCCCGGCTCCACCAGTTCCTCGACCTCGGCGATGGTCACCCGCCCGGCCGCCGCGCACAGCGGGTTGAAGTTGCGTGCGCTGGAGTGGAAGACCAGGTTGCCGTGCCGGTCGCCCTTGGCGGCCCGGACCAGCCCGAAGTCGCAGACGATGGCCCGCTCCAGCACGTACTCGCGGCCGTCGAAGACGCGGGTCTCCTTGGGCGGCGAGGCCAGCGCGATCCCGCCCGAGCCGTCGTAGCGCCACGGCAGGCCACCGTCGGCGACCAGGGTGCCCACTCCGGCGGGCGTGTAGAACGCCGGGATGCCGGCCCCGCCGGCCCGCATCCGCTCGGCCAGACTGCCCTGCGGCACCAGTTCGACCTCGACCTCGCCACCGAGGAACTGCCGCTCGAACTCCTTGTTCTCACCCACGTAGGAGGAGATCGTGCGCCTGATCCGCTTGGCCCGCAGGAGCTGCCCCAGCCCCCAGTCGTCGACGCCGCAGTTGTTGCTGACCGTCTCCAGGCTGGTGGTGCCGCGTTCGAGCAGGGCGGCGATCAGCGCGATCGGCACCCCACACAACCCGAAGCCACCGACGGCCAGGCTCGCACCGTCATGGATGTCGGCGACCGCTTCGGCCGCCGAGGCGATCACCTTGTCCATGCCGCCACGGTAGCGGGTCAACGGCTGCTGGGGGAGGGCTGGTCCCCCCACTGCACTTTCAGCCGTGAACCAATTGAGAAACCCGGCGCCCCGGCATCGTCGTTGGCGACCGGCAGCCATCAGCGTCACCGGCTTCGTCATCAGCCGGGCAACCACCGCCGAGCTCGCCGCCGCGGCCCGGGCCATCAACGGCCGGCTGAGCGGCGGTGCCGATTTCGGCCTGGTGGCCGGCGACGTCCTGCCGCTGGACCAGACGGCTCTGGCCCACACCAGGGTGGAATCCGGCGAGGCCGAGCTGGAGCACGATTAAGATCGCCGATTAGCCCGGTTCACCCGGGGGGCCGACGGCCAGGGTGTGCAGGTGGTATAGCTGGGCCAGGGCGTCCCGGTGCGAGGGACCGGTGACGGACCGTGCCGGGTATCCGCAGCACAACGAGAACGGATACTGGCTGCCCAGTTCGTTCCACATCGCCTCGACCTCGATGGCCGCGCTGACCTGATCGGCGTCCCATAGCAGCGAGACCATCTCGCCGAAGGTGCGTACCGGCCGCCCAGCGCCGGCGGCCGGTGCGATCAGCGGGCTGATCGCTGCCCAGAACTCTGCCGCGCTGGGCCAGTCCTCCATCATGAACGTGCGAATGATGTCGGCCGCGTCCAGCTCGAGATAGTGGCCATCAGCCCGCGCCGCGACGACATCCACACCGGCGCGGTCCAGCCATTCCCCGAGTGCGGACCGGTGCACCGGTGTGGCGATCGCGATGGCCAGGCCGCCGTCCCGGATCGCCGGGAGCAGGTAGGTGCCTACCCGGTCGATGAGTTCGGCGTTGCTGGTGTAGAAGAGCACAAGATGGTCGCTGGGGCCGGCATCGAGGATGTTTGCCGGGGCCATGGCATGTCTCCATCTGGCCGGGACGTTCCGCATCCCAGGCGTGAGTGGCCGTCGTAAGTAAATCCAGAACGTGTAGTTGCCCAGCCAGATCCGGGGCAAACCTGGTCAGCGCGCGCCGGGCCTGGCCCGGATCGCCGCGATCAGGGCCGGTCTCCAGGAGTACCGCCCGCGACGCCCCCAGCGCCAGCATGTCCCTGAGCTGGCCGGCGGCGGCTTCCGGGCCGAGCGTGAGCACCGTGACCACGCCGCCGTGCCGCGGGCATGTGAATGAAAACATCCCACGGGTAGTCCGGCCGCCCGGCCTCAAGCACCAGCACCCGGTTGGTGTACTGTCTCGCGGGCATCCGCGTCACCCCCCGAAGCTTCCCCGGTCAGGAACGCATAATGTCGTCCAGGAAGCTGAGCGCCGCACTGGCGGTGGCCCGCCGCCAGGCGTGCAGCGTGGCGTCGAACCCGTTCCCCTCGAACCGTTCGGTCTCGATGGCGCTGACAATCGGCACGAGCACTGCCCGCTGTGCGGCCAGCAGCATGCCCGGGTCCTGCCCGGCCCGGTCCAGCAGGGCCAGCTTCATCAGCAGATGCGACCGCACATCGCGCACATGCTGCACCGGGGTCCGCAGCCACACCTCGACCGCTTCCCGCCCCTGCTCCGTAATCGCATAGACGGTGCGCTGCGGCCCGCGCCCCGGCTCGACCGTATCGGCCGCCACCAGCCCGGCCGCCTCCACCCGTCCCAGCGCCCGGTACACGGCAGGCCTTGGGATATGCCAGATCCGCCCCAGCTCACCATCCCGCTCGGTAAGCTGCGAAATCGTAAACCCATGCGTCGGCCGCTCGCCGATCACCGCGAGCACGATCCACTCCGCCAGCGACAACGACGGCGGCTCACCCATGAGATGGGATCGTAGTGCCACTCCGCCCGGTACAGGCGATCTTGATCCGCTCAGCCAAGCCGCTGCATCAGCTCGATCCGGTTCCCGAACGGATCGTCAACGTAGATCCGGTCGTACCCCGCCAGCGGTTCATCCCGCTTGACCTCAACCCCGCCGGCCTGCAACCGTCCAGCCAGCTCCGCCAGATCATCGACCAGCAGCGCCGGATGTGCCTTCCGGGCCGGCCGGAAATCCTGCTCCACCCCGAGGTGCACCTTCACCTCGCCATCCTCGAACCAGCACCCACCCCGCCTGGCCAGATGCCCCGGCTTCTCCGCCCAGGCAATGCCGAGCAGCCCCTCATAAAAGGCCCGCGCCCGCTCCTCCTGCCCCGCAGGCATGGCCAACTGCACATGATCGATCCGCCTAATCCCCACCCACCCATCCTGACATGGCTGCGACTCGGCGCCGTCCCCTCCCCTGCCATCCCGGCCCCGGCCGTCCGACTGGGTCCCCCGCTTTGTATTGCACTTAATGCACTATTCAAGGCACGTGGTCAGCGGAGCCGGGTTGGCCGGATAGCGACGTTCGGCGGCAGCCGATCAGTCGCAATCCGGTTGGTCCGGCCCCGCCCCCCGGGAAAGGTTTAAAGGTTCTCATCCGGGCAGCCCGGCCCCGCCCCGCTGGGGAAAGGTTTAAGGGCTCTCACCCGGCGGCCCGAGCTATTGCCCGGCGGGTGAGGCTGAGCAGGTATTCCTTGCGGTTGAGCGGATTGTTGTCCGAGCGCGGTCGCTCCGGGACTGGGCCGCGTACCGGCTGATAGTGGTCGAATGTGCAGTCCAGGACGCCTTCGCCGCTGCTCAGGCCGGGGAGTTGCAGTTCGAGCTGGCGGACGTTGGCGGCTGGGATCTCGCCTTCCAGCAGGCATATTGGGCCGTGCATTGCAGACAGCGCGGGAATGGCGCGCAGGCCGGTCAGCACTGGGAGGACCGGGCCGAAGGCGTCGGCAGGGATCTCCAGGCGGAACCGGTGTACTGGCTCGCAGACCTCGGTGCCTGCCTGAGCCAGCGCGGTCATCAGGACCAGCGGGGTCAGGTTGCGGAAGTCGCCGGCGGTGCTGGACATGCTCTTGTCGAAGTGGGCGTGGGCGTGGCTTTGGCGTGGGTAGTAGCCGGTGTGGGTCAGCGTGACGGTGATGTCGGTGACCTGCCAGCCGTGGATGCCCTGGTGCAGGGTCTCGTGCACGGTTTCCTCGACCGCCTTGAAGAACGCGACCGGCATGGTGCCCAGGCGGTCGCCGGCCACCTGGTAGGTGATGCCGGAGCCGGGGGCGGCCGGGGCAATGTGCAGGCCGACCGTGGCCAGGAACGGATTGGGCGGTGTGGCGATCAGTTCGGCGGCGGCGCCGGAGCCGGTGGGCCGCTCGATGCAGATCGTTGTGGTGCCATGGAAGCCGACGTGGATGCCGTAGTCGTCGGCCAGGGTGGCCTGGACGACCTCCTTTTGCACCTCGCCGTACAGGGAGACCAGCAGTTCCTGGCGGATGTCATCCTGCCGCAGGTTGATCAGTGGGTCCTGCTCGGCGAGCTGGGTGAGCGCGACGTGCAGCAGGCCGGAGTCGGCGCGGCGGCAGGGGACGACCACGGTCTCCAGGGTGGGCGGGGAGAAGTGGCGGGAGGGCACGGCCATGGTCTCCTGCGTGGCTGGGGAGAAAATGTGGCCGTTGCTGTGGTTCTGCTGACCGAGCGTGTCCCCGATCCGGACGTCGGCCAGGCCCCAGAGCTTGGCGATCTGGCCGGCGGTCACCCGGTCCCGGGGGATGGCCGTGCCCTGCTCGAAGACGCTGATCGCGGTGACCTTGGCCTCGCTGGCGTGGCCGAACTGGATCCGCTCCCTGGTGCGCAGGGTGCCGGAGAACATCCGCACGTAGGCGATCTTCTCTCCGGCCGGGCCGCGCTCGACCTTGAACACGGTGCCGCGCGCCGGGCCGCCGGAGTCGCTGCCGGCTCGCGGGAGCAGCTCGCGGATGCCGGCCGTCAGCGCGTCCGTCCCGGCCCCGGTGATGGCCGAGCCAAAGTACACCGGGTGGACCAGGGCGCGGCCGGCCTGCGCCGCCAGCTCGGCGCGCAGCCGGGACGGCGGGAAGGTCTGCTCGTCGTCGAGGTAGGCGGCCAGGAACGCGTCGTCATGGTCGGCCAGCACATCGGCCGCCAGCGCGGTGAACTCGTCGTCGCTGCCGTACGGCAGGAACGCGGCGTCCTTGGTGCCGATGCGCGCCGTCGTGCCCATCGGGACGATCGCCGGGGTGAGCTTGCGGGCGATGGCGCCGAGCGTGCGCTCGTAGCCTGCGCCGCTCCGGTCGATCTTGTTCACGAAGATCAGGGTGGGGATGCGCAGTCGCTGCAAGGCTCGCATCAGCACCCTGGTCTGCGCCTGTACGCCCTCGACGGCGGAGATCACCAGAATGGCGCCATCGAGCACGCTCAGCACCCGTTCCACCTCGGCGATGAAATCCGGGTGGCCGGGGGTGTCGATCAGGTTGACCGCGACGTCGCCGATGGCGAACGAGACCACGGCAGACTTGATCGTGATGCCTCGCTGGCGTTCAAGTGCCAGCGTGTCGGTCTGGGTGTTCCCGTCATCGACGCTGCCGATTTCGTCGATGACCCCGGCGGCGAACAGCAGCCGCTCGGTCAGGCTGGTCTTACCGGCGTCTACATGCGCCAGAATCCCCAAGTTCAGCGTGCTCACGGCGTGTCATGCCTTCTGCGTGCGTGGCCATTGCCTTCTCGATGGACCTGCACGCTGCACGCATGTCATGCTCCTTGGGGCTGATCTGCCGTCACCGCGAGTACAGCAGACGTCCGTAAATGTGGGCAACCGAATTTATCCGCCGCCCACCTACCCAGCGCTGCCCGGTGAGCACACGGCACTCAGTGGGCCGGGGTGTCATCCTCCAGGAAACCGCGGCCTGACACCCGCTACCCGCACCCTCCTTGGGGCGGTTGAGGCTGCCGCGTCCCGCCCGGTCAGTGATCACCAGGGGACCACGCCGTGCCTGTCGGTGAACGTCCCGGTCGGGCCGTCCGGGCCGATCGTCGCCATCCGGACGATGATCTCCGCTCCTTCCGCAACGGTCTGGGTGCCGCGATGCCCGTTCAGGTCGGTGGCCGTGTACCCCGGGTCCACCGCGTTGATCCGCATCTTCGGGTAGGCCTTGGCGTACTGGCTGGTCAGCATGTTGACCGCCGACTTCGATGACGGGTAGGCCAGTCCGGTCAGGGTGGACTCGAACCGCTCCGGATCGGTGGTCACGCCCAGCGAGCCCATGCCGCTGCTGACGTTGACCACCACCGGGGCGGCGGAGCGTTCGAGCAGCGGCAGCATGGCGTGGGTCACCCGGACCACGCCGAACACGTTGGTGTCATAGACGGCGAGCATGCCGGCGGCGGTCGTCTGCGCGGGCGGCAGGAACCGGCCGGGCACACCGGCGTTGTTCACCAGCACGTCGAGCCGGCCGTGCTCGGCCTCCAGCTTGGCGGCCGCGGCCGACACCGACTCCTCGTCGGTGACGTCGAGCAGCAGCAGCTCCGCGTTCAGTTCTCTGGCCGCCGTGGCACCCCGCTCTGGGTCGCGGGCACCGATGTAGACGGTGTGCCCTTGCTCGATGAGGCGGCGGGCGGTCTCCCGGCCCAGTCCCTTGTTTGCCCCGGTTATCAGTGTGATCGTCATGCAGCCATCGTGCGGCGGCCCGGCGGCACCAGCCAGGTCCCTGCCCGGCCGTGGGACCAGCAGTACCAGGCAGCCGGGCGCCGATGACGGCACACTGGAAGCGTGAACGGCCAGCATGACGACTTGGGGGCGACCATCCGCGCCTGGCGGGACCGGCTGCCGCCATCGGCTGTGGGCCTGGCCGCGGGTGGAGCGCGGCGCAGCCCTGGCCTGCGCCGCGAAGAGCTTGCCTCGCTGGCCGGTATCTCGGTCGACTACCTGGTCCGGCTGGAGCAGGGCCGTGCGGTCAGCCCGTCCGAGCAGGTGCTGGCCAGCCTGGCCAGGGCGCTGCGGCTGACCCCGCAGGAGCGCGACCACCTGTACCGGCAGGCCGGGCACGCCCCGCCGGGCCGCACCAGCATCTCCACCCACCTGACTCCCGGCGTCCAGCGGCTGATCGACCGGCTGTCCGACACGGCCGTGGGCGTGTACGACGCGGCCTGGACCCTGATCACCTGGAACCCGGTCTGGGCCGCGCTGATGGGCGATCCGTCCGGGCTGGCCGGCCGGGACCGCAACCTGCCCTGGCGCTGCTTCACCGCGCCCGCCGGGTCCACCGGCCGGGTGGTGCGGACACCGGCGGAGCTGGCGGAGTTCGAGCGCTCGATGGCCGCCGACCTCAGGGAGGTGACCGGCCGGTACCCCGGCGACGCGGGGCTTCGCGGCCTGATCGCCGACCTGTGCCGGGTGAGCAGCCGGTTCGCCGGGCTGTGGCAGGAGCACCAGGTCGGGCCGCACCACAGCGACCGCAAGACGATCATGCACCCCGAGGTCGGCCCGCTCACCCTGGACTGCGACGTGCTGTCGGTCAGCGGCAGTGACCTGCGCATCGTCGTCTACACGGCCGACCCGGCCAGCGAGGACGCCACCAAGCTCAGCCTGGTCGCGACGATCGGCGTCTCCTGATCAGACCCGCGCGGTGTCCTTGCGGAAGCGCCAGGCCGCACCGGCCGTGAAGATGATCAGCCAGGCGATGGCGTTGCCGACCCAGGCGATGTCCACGCCGCTGTTCAGCAGCGGCGCGTGCACGAGCTGGTTCAGGCCGTACAGCGGGGTGTACTCGGCGATGTCCCTGAGCACGTGCGGGTACTGGCTCAGCGGGATGAACACGCCGCCGCCGAAGGAGAACAGCATCATGATGAACCCGAGGAACTGCATGACATTCTCGGTGGGCAGCAGGTACCCGAGGAACAGCCCGAACGCCGCGAACACCAGTGAGCCCACCCACACGCACAGCGCACTGACGACCCACAGCCAGACCGGCATGGACGGCTTGCCGGTGACCCCGCCGACGATGAACACCGCCGCCACCGAGCCGAGGCCGAGCACCAGCGAGGTCAGCATCTTCAGGCCGACATAGGCCGGCGACGCCAGCGGGGTCAGCCGGAGCTGGCGGCTCCAGCCCGCCGCCCGTTCGATGGACACCATGGCACCGCCGCTGGTGGTCGCCAGCGTCGCCCCGTACAGCGCCATGCTGATCAGGACGAACGCCGAGACGTTGCCATAGGCGCCCTTCCCGTTGGAATCGTTGGCATAGGCGCTGTTCAGCCCGAACAGCAGGAAGAAGATGCTGGGCATGATCATCGTGAAGATGAGCGTGCGCCGGTTGCGCAGCAGCCTGCGGATCTCGATGCTCAGCGCGATGGCGTTGAGCCCGCCGAACGCCGGCGCCCGCCGGCTGGCCAGCTCGGTTGCGGACAGGGAACGGGTGGTCATTGCAATGCTCCTGCCGTGGCGCTGTCGGATTCGTCGCTGGTCAGTGCGATGAAGGCGTCCTCGAGCGCCCGGGTGGTGATCTCGAGGTCCTTGGCCGGTGTGCTGGTCAGCAGGTACCTGGCCACCGCATCGCTGTCGATGGCGTGCAGCAGGACGGTGTCCCCGCGTACCTCGACCCGCTCCACCCCGGGAATCTCATGCAGCTTGGCCTCGTCGGCGCCGGGCAGCGTGGCCCGCACCGTCCGCCCGGCCGCCATGGCCTTGATCTGTGCCGAGGTGCCGTCGGCCACGATCTCACCACGCCTGATCAGGATGACGCGGTCGGCGTAGGAGTCGGCTTCCTCCAGATAGTGCGTGGCGAACAGGACGGTCCGGCCCAGCTCGGCATCCTGCCGGATCGCCGTCCAGAAGCCGCGCCGCCCCTCCACGTCCATGCCGGTCGTCGGCTCGTCCAGGATCAGCAGCTCCGGATCGGACAGCAGCGCCATGGCGAACCGAAGCCGCTGCTGCTCGCCGCCCGAGCACTTGCCCACCTTGCGGTCGGCCAGCTCGCTGATACCGGCCCGCTTCATCACCTCGGCCACCGGCTGGGTGTTGGTGAACAGGCTCGCGGTGTACTGCAGGGTCTCACCGACCGTCAGATCCTTGAGCAGCCCGCCGGTCTGCATCACTGCGGAGATCAGCCCCCGGCTGATGGCCTGGCGCGGTTCCATGCCATAGACCGATACCGAGCCCTCGCTGGGATGGGACAGGCCGAGGATCACGTCGATCGTCGAGGTCTTGCCCGCACCGTTAGGGCCGAGGAACGCGACGATCTCTCCCGATGAGATCTGCAGGTCAATGCCCCGCACCGCATGTACCTGGCCGAACCTCTTGTGGATGCCGCGCAGCTCGATCGCGGGCGGCAGCCCGTTTACGCTCTGTGTCACGCCGCCCCCTGCCCAGGTCGGCCTGCTGTCGTCAGTGCTAGATGCACAGTGTCACCCTTCTCCCGGCATCCGGGACATTTCATCCCGGCGGGCACTGTCAGGACGAACCCTACTGGCCGGAATCCGGCCCGGAAAGTAAGTATCTTCCGGCGTTACCGTACCGTGGTGGAAACGGTTACTCCCTAGTGCTCACAGCAATGGAGGCACTATCGCGTCGATGAGGTGCGGGCCCGGCTCGGCCAGCGCGGCCTGGAGTTGGGTGACCAGGTCCTCGCAGGTCCGGGCCTGGGTGGCGGGCACGCCCATGCCCTGGGCGATCCTGGTGAAGTCCAGGTCCGGGGACGACAGGCCGAGCAGGGACTTCGCCGCCGGGCCGCTCAGGTCGGCGCCGACCCGCTGCATCTCCAGCCGGAGGATGGCGTAGGCGCTGTTGTTCAGCACGACGGTCGTGACGTTGAGGTTCTCCCTGGCCTGGGTCCACAGCGCCGAGATCGTGTACATGGCGCTGCCGTCGGCCTGCAGGCTGATCACCGGCCGGGCCGGGGCGGCGATGGCCGCGCCGGTGGCCACCGGCAGGCCCTGGCCGATCGCCCCGCCGGTCAGGGTGAGCAGGTCGTGCCGGGGCGCGCCGGCGGTAACCGCGGGGAGCAGCAGGCCCGACGTGTTGGCCTCGTCGGAGATGATCGCGTTCTCCGGCAGCAGCGCGGCGACCACCTCGGCCCAGTTCACCGCCGTCAGCGGGCCGCTGGGCGGGGCGGGACGGGACGCCTCGGCCAGCGTTGGCCCGGTGCCGGGGGCGACCATGGCGGCCAGCTCTTCCAGTGCCGCGGCCGCATCCTCCGCCCGGCCGGCCAGGGTGTGCACCTGAGCCCCGTCCGGGACCAGGTCGCTGGGCAGGCCGGGGTAGGCGAAGAACGAGACCGGGGACCGCGCGCCGGCGAGTATCAGGTGCCTGATGCCGGTGAGCTGAGTGGTGGCCTGCTCGGCCAGGTAGGCGAGCCGGTCGATGGCAGGCAGGCCGGCTCCGCGTTCCAGCCGGGCCGGGAAGGTCTCGATGAGCGGCCTGGCTCCGGTGGCGTTCGCGATCCGGCTGGCCGCGAGCAGCCCGCGTTCGCGGCAGGCCGCGCCGCCGATCAGCAGCGCCACCGGTTCGCCGCCACGCAGCACCCCGGCGGCCGCCGCGATGGCCGCTTCGGATGGCATGGCCGCCTCGGATGGCATGGCCGCCTCGGACGGCATGGCCGAGGCAGCCGCCGGCCCCGGGCCGCCGGCCGTACATTTTTCGCCGGGATTCCACCCTACGGCGACCCCCCCATCCCCCCAGGACACGTCCGCGGGCAGGATCAGCGCGGCGATCCGGCCTGGTGGCGCCATGGCAGCGGTCACGGCGGCCGCCGCGTCGGCGCCGAGTTCGGCGCTGCTGGCACAGCGGCGCACCCAGCCGCACTGGGACCGGGCCACCGCCTCGATGTCGGATTCCAGCGGCGCGTCGTACCGCTTGTGGTAGGTCGCGTGATCGCCGATCACGACTATGACCGGCGTGCCGGCCCGGCGGGCGTTGTGCAGGTTGGCCAGCCCGTTGCCCAGGCCAGGCCCGAGGTGGAGCAGGACCACGGCGGGCTTGCCGGCGATGCGGGCGTACCCGTCGGCGGCTCCGGTCACCACACCCTCGAACAGGCCCAGCACGCCGCGCATCTGCGGCACCGCGTCCAGCGCGGCGACGAAGTGCATCTCCGACGTGCCAGGGTTGGCGAAGCACACCTCCACCCCGGCGCCGGCCAGGGTGCGGATCAGGGACTGCGCACCGTTCACCCCCGCGACGCTACGGCCTCCCCGCCCCCACCGCCAGTCACCATCCCCACTCCACCTCGCCTGTCCCAGGCCGAGGTGATCGATGTGACGCCGCTGCAGCTCATTCGGCAGCTACGTCACATCGGCACTGTCCGGAAGGGGGTGCAGCGCGGCGGATAATTACGAGCGGCCGTCGTACCCGCCTGGATACGCTGCGCATATGCCGTCAACGGGTCATCTGCTCGCCTTTGCGCTCATCTCGTTCGCGCTCATCGTCGTGCCCGGGCCGAACGTGCTCTTCGTGATCAGCCGTTCGCTCATGCTCGGCCGGGCGGCCGGGGTCGGCACCGCCGTCGGTGGCCAGATCGGTGTCTACCTGCAGGTCATCGCGGTGGCCTTCGGCATCGGCGCGCTGGTCGAGCGTTCGGTGGCGGTGTTCACCGCGATCAAGCTGGCCGGCGCCGTTTACCTGGTGTACCTGGGGGTGCAGGCGATCCGGCACCGCCGTTCGCTGCAAGACGCCATGGTGTCCGTGGCCGGCCGTAAGGGAGCAGCCAGGATCCTGCGGGACGGGATCGCGGTGGGCGCCAGCAACCCTAAGGCGATCGTGTTCTTCGCGGCCGTGCTGCCGCAGTTCGTGAACCGGCCGGCCGGTCACCTCCCGGCGCAGATGCTGCTGCTCGGCGCCGTGTTCATCGCCATCGCGGCGCTGTCCGACAGCATCTGGGCGGTGGCCGCCGGTACCTTCCGGGGCTGGCTCACCCGCTCACCCCGCCGCCTGGAACTGGTCGGCGGCACCGGCGGCCTCGTCATGATCGGCATCGGCCTGACCCTGGCCCTGACCGGCCGCAAGGACTAACCGCACCCCGCTTTCCAGGTCAAGCAGGCGCCGCTTGCTGGGCAGGCCCCCGCCATAGCCGGTGAGGCTGCCGTCCGAACCGATCACCCGGTGGCACGGCACGATGATGCTCACCGGATTGCGGCCGTTGGCCACGCCCACCGCCCGGGCCGCCATGGGCTGCCCGATCCGGCCGGCGAGCTGTCCATAGGTGACCGTCTCGCCGTAACCGATGCGCAGCAGGGCGTCCCAGACCCGCCGCTGGAAGGCGGTGCCCTCAAGCGCCAGCGGCAGGTCGAACGCCTGGCGGCGGCCCGCGAAGTACTCCTCGAGCTGCCGCTCGGTCTCGGCCAGCACCGCCTCGTCCTGCTCGGCCACCTCTCCGGCGCCGCCGGGCGCGGCCGGCTCCCGGCCGTTCATGTACAGCCCGGTCAGCGCGCCGCCCGAGGCCAGCAGCGTGAGCGGCCCCAGCGGGCTGTCGATCACGGTGCGCGACACCCGCGCACCGCCACGATCCGATCGCATTCGGTTCCTCCTTGACAGGGTCAGGCCGGCAGCTTGTTGATGGCGTGGTCGCTGGTGGCCCAGAGGTACTGGACGGCGTAGGACCGCCAGGGGCGCCAGGCCGAGGCGCGCTTGGCCAGCGCGGCCGGGGTGGCAGGCAGCCCGAGCTCCCGGGCGGCCAGGCGGACACCGAGGTCGGTGGCCGGGAAGGCGTCCGGGTCGCCGAGGCCGCGCATGGCGATGGTCTCGACCGTCCACGGCCCGATGCCGGGCAGGGCGGCGAGCTGGTCCCGGGCCCGCTGCCAGTCGCTGCCCGCGCCGAGGTCTATCTCACCGCTGGCCAGCGCGGCGGCCAGCCCGGTGAACGTGTCGCGGCGGGAGGCCGGCATCGCGAGCAGGGCCGGATCCAGCCCGGCCAGCGCCGCGGGCTCGGGGAACAGCCGGGACAGACCGCCGCCGGTGTCGCTGACCGGCTCCCCGCAGGCCGCCGCGAGCCGCGCCGCATGGGTGCGGCCGGCCGCCGTGGACACCTGTTGCCCCAGCACCGCACGCAGCGCGAACTCATCGGCATCCACCGTCCTGGGCACCCGGCGCCCCAAAGCCTTGGCCACCAGCGGGGCGAGCTCCGGATCGGCCTGCAGCACGTCGCAGGCGGCCACGGGATCGGCGTCCAGGTCAAGCAGCCGCCGGCACCGGCTGACCGCGGTCGCCAGGTCCCGCAGGTCGGTGAGGGCGATCTGGCAGGCGACGTGGTCGGGCATCGGCCGCAGCGCCACCACGCCCTGGCCCGCGGGCAGCCGCAGGGTCCGCCGGAAGGCGCCATCCCGCCACTCCTCGACCCCGGGAACCGCGGTGGCGGCCAGATGGCCGAACAGGTTGTCAGGAAAGAACGGAGCCCGCAGTGGCAGCCGCAGCGACAGCTCCCCACGGTGGGCGGCGAAGTGACCGCGAGTGGCCCGCTGCCGCAGTTCGGTGGGGGAGAGGGCGAATACCTCCCGTACGGTGCCATTGAATGCACGGATACTTGCGAATCCCGCAGCGAAGGCTATGTCGCCCATGGCCAGCTCGGTGGTCTCGATCAGCAGTCGCGCGGTTTGTGCCCGCTGGGCCCGGGCCAGCGCGAGTGGCCCGGCGCCGAGCTCGGCGAGCAACTGGCGCTGGATCTGCCTGGTGCTGTAGCCCAGCTTCGCGGCCAGGCCCGGTACGCCTTCCCGGTCGACCACGCCATCGGCGATCAGCCGCATCGCCCGGGCGACCACGTCGGCGCGCACATTCCACTCCGGCGATCCCGGGCTGGCGTCCGGCCGGCAGCGCTTGCAGGCCCGGTAGCCTGCCTGCTGCGCCGCGGCCGCGCTCGGGTAGAAGTACATGTGCCTGGGCTTGGGCGCCACCGCCGGGCAGCTCGGCCTGCAGTAGATCCCGGTGCTGCTCACCCCGACGAAGAACCAGCCGTCGAACCGGGCGTCCTTGGCCTGAACCGCACGGACGCAGCGCTCCGCATCCTCGAACATGCGTCAAGGCTGCCCCGCCGCCCGAAGGGTCGCTAGCAAATTTGCGACATCGTCGCTCAACCGGACGATGCTGTCGCGAACCTGCCAACCAGCACCCGCCAGCCCAGCAGGAACAGCCCGAGGAAGGCCAGCGCCACGAAGATGAAGGCGACCGCGGTGCCCTGCCCTGACACCACCCGCAGCGCCATCCCCAGCGCGGCCGTGCTCAGCCACACCCCCACTCCCGCGCCCAGCACGGCCGCGGGCCGCCGCCAGGCCCGGGTGACCAGCCAGCCCACGGCCAGCCCGGTCAGGAACGGCCACGCCGTCCCGGCCAGCCCGGCCAGGGTCTCACCCTCGGTATGGCTGGCCCGGCCGACAGCCACGAACGCGGCCACGCAACACGCGTCCGCCAGCCCGCCGGTCACCGCTCGCACGGATCAACCATAGTGAACGGGGGTTAGCACCACCCCCAACCGGGTGGGCATCCCCATGGCCCAGGCCGGAGCGGTCCAACAGGCTGAGGACACGTCTCGGCAACCTTGAACCCCACTCGCATTCCCGCCGGCCAGCGGGTGGCCCGCGCGCCGTTTCCGGCGCAACCGGAGAAATACGTTTGCCCTCGCCGAGCGTTCGTGGATACCGTCGAAACCCATCCCTGACCACCTTGAACGGATGCCTTGCCATGCCTGCGCGCGCGTTGACCGCCCGGTTTCCGGTGCTGGCCGTTCGTGATTTCAGGCTGCTGCTCGCCGATCGGCTGCTGGCGCCTGGCGCGTTCGCGTTCTCGCTGGTGGGTGTCGCCTTCGCGGTCCTCGACGCGACCGGCTCGACGGCGGATCTGTCCTACGTACTGGCCGCGCAGATCGCGCCGACGCTGGTGTTCGCCCTGCTCGGCGGGGTCTTCGCGGACCGTATGCCACCGCAGCGGGTGATCATCGCGGGGAACCTGATGATCGCCCTGGGCGAGGGAACCTTCGGCCTGCTCGTCCTCACCGGTCATCCCCGGCTGTGGCAGATGATCGCCCTGGAGTGGGTGACGGGCACCGGGATGGCCTTGTTCTATCCGGCCTCGCAGGCGCTGCTGCCCAGGGTCGTGCCCGGCAGGCTGCTGACCCAGGCCAGCGCGCTGAGCCGGATGATGATGAATGCCGGCCAGATGGGCGGGGCCGCCATCGCCGGACTGGTGGTCGCGGCCATCGGCCCCGGCTGGGCGCTGGCCGTCTGCGGCCTCGGCATGATCGGCACCGTTCCCGTGCTGCTGAGCATGCGGGCGGTGGCGGCCGAGCGTACGCAGACCCACGGCATCGTCCGCGAACTGCGCGACGGGTGGTCGGAGTTCTGGTCGCGCACCTGGCTGTGGGTGACCGTGGCTCAGTACCTGGTCGTGATGATGGCCTGGTACGGCGGCTTCCAGGTGCTCGGGCCCGCGGTGGCCAAATCTCACCTGGGCGGCCCCGCGGCCTGGGGTGCGATCACCGCCGCGGAGTCGGTCGGCTTCATCGCCGGCGGGCTGCTCTCGCTGCGGTACACGCCGCGGCGGCCCGTGCTGTTCGTCGTGCTCATCGGCATGACGATCGCCCTGCCGACACTGGCGCTGGCGATGCTGTGGCCGCTGCCACTGGTCTGCCTGTGCTCGTTCGCCGTCGGGGCGGCCGTGGAGGCGATGATGGTCCAGTGGACCGTCACGATGGCCACGCACATCCCGCCGGACCGGCTGGCCCGGGTCTCCTCCTACGACGTGCTGGGCTCGACCATGGCGATGCCGGCCGGGGCGCTGGCAGCCGGCCCGATCGCCGCCGCGATCGGCGTCTCGGCCACCCAGTACGCCGGTGCCGGGCTCATCCTGGTGTCCTCCGCCCTGGCTCTCATCCCACGCGAGGTCAGGACGATGCCCTCGGTCCCGGCTCGGGAAGAGCCGGCGCAGGCGCCGGCGATCGTGTCTAGCATGACAATGTGACTGACGCCAAGGACGGTTTCGAAGACGAATTTCTGGTGCCACGGCCCGGCCAGTCCGTGGTCGCCGTGGCACCACCGGGAAGTGGGCCAGGCTACTGGGCCGGGGCACCCTGCGCCCTGGAGTGGGACGGAGACATCTACCTGGCCTACCGGTTGCGGCGCCCGATCGGCATGGGACGCGGCTACGCCGTGGAGATCGCCAGGTCCGGCGACGGCGTGCGGTTCGACCGGCTGCTCACCATCACCAAGGAAGAGGTGGGCGCCGAGTCGCTGGAACGGCCCTGCCTGACCAGGACGCCGGACGGGAGGTGGCGGCTGTACCTGAGCTGCGGCACGTTCGGGACCAAGCACTGGCAGGTCGAGCTGATCGAGGCCGCCAGCCCGGCCGAGTTCGACATCAGGCAGATCCGGGTCACGCTGCCCGGCGACCCCAAGACCGCGGTCAAGGACCCGGTCATCGTGTACTCCGGCGGCTTGTGGCACCTGTGGGCGTCCTGCCACCCGCTGGAAAACCTGGAAGAGACCGACCGGATGGTCACCGACTACGCCACCAGCGTGGACGGCTTCGACTGGACCTGGCACGGCACCGCGCTCGGCGTCCGTCCCGGCGAGTGGGACGCCAGGGGAGTGCGGGTCAGCGCGGTCCAGTTCGCCCAGGACAAGATCATCGCCTACTACGACGGCCGGGCCACCGCCGAGGAGAACTTCGAGGAACGCACCGGGGTGGCGGTCGGCGACGAGCCGACCACACTCGCCGCGTTCGGCACCGGCCCGCTGGCCCAGTCCCCGCACAGCGCCGGGGGCCTGCGCTATCTGACCATCGTGCCGCTGCCCGATGGCAGCCGCAGGATCTACTACGAGATGGCCAGGCCCGACCATGCCCACGAGCTCAGGACCGAGCTGCGCTGACCGGCAGCCCGGGGCAGCCACCCGGGGTCACGCCGCGCGCGGCTGGCCGTTCCTGGCCTGGCGCTGCCCGTCGGGCCTGCTGCCCACCATGCCGCCGGACCGCTCCCTGGGCCGCAGCCAGAAGCTGAAGTCGTCCCCGGTCACCTGTTCGAGCAGCCGGATGTCGGCCTCGAACTTCGGCAGCACCAGCTCACGTTCACCCCAGGTCAGCGGCTGGCGCGGGGGAGCGCTGCGCTGGAGCTGGTGCTCCAGCGAGTTCGTCACCGAGGCCGCTGCCCGGCCGGGCAGGAACCTGCCGGTGGCCGCGGCGATCCGCAGGGTCCGCGCCAGGGTGCGATAGCGCAGCGTGGCCGCTGGGTGCGCGGTCACGTTCTGCCTGGGCACCGAGCCGATCCTCCCCGGCTCGACGCCGAGGAACGCGCAGATCCGGTCCAGCGTCTGCGCCGGGTCGTCGACCAGCGAGAGGTACCGCAGGATCAGGACCTGATCGCGCGGGAAGACGCGGTACAGATGCTCCAGTTGCCCGCCGTACTTGCCGAGGCCGGTGTAGTGCCAGAAGCTGGCCCAGCCAGCCTCGGCCCGCTGCGGTTCCTGCTCGCAGGCCCGGACGAAGTCGCCGATGGGTTCGAGCCCGGCCGACCACAGGTGCGTCCAGTTGGAGTGCGCCCGCTCGACCGGATCCCGCAGCACCGCGATCAGCTTGACGTCCGGCACCAGATCGCGGATCCGCTGGTGCGCGTCCAGGTCATGCAGGTACAGCGGGGTCGACTCGCCACACAGCGCGCCCGGCGGCGCGGGGTCGAAGAGCGCCTCGTAGTCCGCCCGCCGCCAGATGTGCTCGCGGTAGGTCTGCACGTCGCCCGGGCCGCCGCGGGCGGGCGGTGGCCCGTCGGAGAGGAAGAACTTCGGCTCCTTCACCGCGGACATGTACAGCCCCGGATGCTGGGCGAGCGCCGCGTGCAGCGCCGTGGTGCCAGCCTTGGGGGCTCCGATTACCAGGAAGTCGGGCAGTGTCATTCTGTCTCCCAGGGAGGCAGGATTTATTTGACGATAAAACCGATCTATTTGGTTAAGAATACATCGATGGTAGCGCAGCCCGCGCCCCTACCCGGTACCCCGGTAGTTATCCCGGAACGTTGCGTGCGGTCCCGGCGATACCGAGTCGCGCCCCACTAAGATCGGCCTGATGGCCAGCCTGCTCGTCGTCCACCACACCCCTGCCATCCAGGCTATGTTCGAGGCGGCGATGGATGGCAACAGCGACACCACCGGTGCGGTCGATGCGGTCGAGTCCATCGCCACCGGCCTTGACTGGCGCCGCAGCCGTCCCCCGGTCTGGGTAACCGGCGAGCCCGCCGGGGCCGGCCTGGGGTCCTGCTGGGAACTCGCCGCCACCCTGGCCGCCGGGCAGGCCGAAACGGCCTGCCCGTGATCGTCACCATCACGCTCAACGCCGCACTCAGCGTCTCCTGCCAGACCCCCCGGCTCCGCTGGGACGCCACCAACCAGGTCAGCCACGTCCGGCACCGCGCGGGCGGCCGCGGCGTCGCCGTGGCCCGTGTCCTGCACACCTTCGGCCACGAGGTACTCGCGGCAGGCTTCGCCGGCGGCGGGACCGGCGAGCTGATCCGCGCCGACCTGGCCCAAGGTGGCATCCCCACCGCCTTCACCAGGATTGCCAGCCAGTCCCGCCGCCGCACCGAAATCCTGGACGAGTCCACCGGACGCCACCTCAGGTTCAGCGAGCCGCCCCCCTACATCACCACCGAGGAACTGGGCCGCTTCGCCGCCGACTACCGCCGTCTGCTCGCCGACGCCACCGCCGTCGTCCTGTGTGGCAGCCTCCCGGCCGGAATGCCTTCGGAGATCTACGCCACCCTGGCCACCTACGCCGCCGAAGCCGGCATCCCGGCCATCCTCGCCACCGGTGGCCCCGCCCTCCAGCACGCCGCCCCCCGCCGCCCCGCCCTGGTCATTCCCGACGAAACCCCGGACCCCCACCTCCTGCTGACGGCCGGTGCGGGCGCCGTAGCCCTGCTGACCGGCCACAAGGTCCACATCATCACCCCGGACAAGCAGTGGCAGGCCGCCATTCCTCACCTGGCAGCAGCCCCACCATGGCCCCGCGACGCCCTGGTCGCCGGCCTGGTCCCCGGCGTCCTGCTCAACTGGTCCTGGCCCGACCGCCTCCGCCACGCCATCGCCCTGGCCGCCGCCGCAACCCCCGCCGGGGAAGTAGACCTGACCACCTACGAGCACCTGATCCCCAAAGTCCGGATCGACCCACCCGGATAACCTCTGACCACCAAGATCACGTCGGTCGAAGCCGAGCTGATGGCCCATCCCAAGGTCGCCGGCGTGGCCGTGTTCGGCGTGCCGGATGAGGACTGGGGCGAGCAGATCAAGGCTGTCATCCAGCCGGCCGCCGGCCAGCAGCCTGGCCCGGATCTCGCCGCCGGGCTAATGGCCTCGCTGGCGGGGCGGCTGGCCAAAATGAAATGGCCGAGGAGCATCGGCTTCATCGCCGGCATGCCCCGCGACCCGGCCGGCCAGCTCCGCAAGCCGCACCTGCGCGACCCGTACCGGGCCGGTCACGAGCGCGCCATCCGAGCCGTCCCGCGCTCGGTCACATGCCCGTCTTCCTGGGCTAACGCAAGCCGATCATGTTTGAGCAAGATCAGTAACCGGGTAAGTACCGCGCGTGACGGGGGACACGTAACCGCACATCACGGCCTTGGCGTCCTCCCATTCTCATTCGGAATGGAGCGTGTAGTGAATAAACGAATCGTTCTCGGGAGCATCGCCTCGGCGACGGCTCTCGCGTGCGTAATATCCACCTCGGGACCGGCGCTGGCGGCGCAAGCCAGCACACCGCCCGCACCCAATGCGATCACTGGTGCGATCTCCGGCGTGACCAGCCCGGCATCCGGCGCGTCCACGGGCGCGACCAGCACGCCCAGCAACGCCGTCAGCGGCGCCACCAACAGCGCCACCAACGCTGTCAACGGTGCCACGAGCAACGTCGGCAACACTGTCAGCGGCGTCACCGGCGCGGCGTCCGGTCCGCTCAGCAGCGCCACCGGCACACTCAACGGCGCCACCGGCGCGCTGTCCGGCCTCACCGGCTCCGGTTCCGGCGTGTCCGGGCTCGTCGGCCTGGTGAGCAGCCTGCTGACCACCGTGCTGAACCTGCTCAGCGGCCTGCCGCTCATCGGCGGCCTGATCAGCAGCCTGACCAGCTCGCTCGGTGGGGTCACCGGTGGCCTCACCGGCACGCTCGGCGGCGTGACCGGCGGGACCGCCGGCCTCGGCGGCCTGACCAGCGGCCTCACCGGCAGCCTCGGTGGCCTCACCGGCAGCCTGGGCGGCGCGACCGGTTCGAGCGGCCCACTCGGCGCCCTCGGTGGCCTGACCGGTGGCCTGGCCGGACTGCTACCCGGCGCGAGCAGCGCGGCCAGCAACACCACCACGCCGTCCACCGGCGGCGGCCTGCTCGGCCTCCGCAAGGAGCTACCCGGCCTGCGGCGGCTCAGCGCACGGATAGCCGCCCTGCGCCCGGTCGCCAGGGAGTTGCAGACCGCCCGGGCCATCCTTCAGCGGGCCGAGGCCACCCAGCCCACCGCGTCCAAGTAAGACCCAGCCCCACCCGCACGCGGGCCGGACCCCAACCGGGGCCCGGCCCGCACCACCACCACCACGGTCAGCCCACACTCCAACCGGGGGTGATGTCCCATCGACCGGGCGGCACAGGCCAGCCCACACCCCGGCCCCGGTACGGTCCTGCCCGGCTTCCTGCCGCCGGGCCAGGCCGCCCGGTCAGGAGGCCGCCGGGGGAGTACCGGTATAGGCCGCAGTGGTCCGCCCGGCCGCCGCCCGGGCCACAGCCTCATCCTCGCCAGCCGCGATGTGAGCCGCACACCACTGTTCGCCGCTGAGCGCGACGAACCGCTGCCCCTCGGCGGATCCCAGCCACGCCGCCTTCTGCGCGGAGCCGGCCAGCTCACCACCCAGCAGATGGAGGTCCAGGCCAAGCAGCGCCAGGTCCCAGCCGATCCCGACGGCGCCGGGGCCGAACTGGTCCCAGTGCTCATCGACCGGCGCGATGTGGTCCAGCTCGAACCGCGTCGACTCCGGCGCCAGGGCGGTCAGCCGCACCTCGATCCAGGACACGCTGCCGCCGAACTCCCAGGTCGCGGCGAAGCCCACCGGCGGCTCGCACCGCTCGATCTTGCCGCCGGCGTTGCCTTCGAGCTGGTAGTGGCCACCCAGCCGCAGATCGCCGGACACCGGCAGGAACCAGCGGGCGATGCGCTCGGGGCTGGTGCATGCCGACCAGACGTCGGTGATCGAGGCCGGGTACGTCCGGCCGATGGTCATGACCCGGGCCTGGCCCACGTCGAGTGTCCGGCTGCCCACCTGGCGCCGGGCCGAATTGATCTGCTGGCTGACGTCGATCATGAGGCGTCCCCTTCCCGTCTGCCGCGGGCCAGCTCGGTTGCCAGCGCCTCGAGATGCGGCTCCCAGAACCGGCGGAAGCGGCCGAGCCACTCATCCACCTCGCGCAGCGGCTCGCCGCGCACCGCGTACAGCCGCCGGGTGCCCTCTGGCCGCACCGACGCGAACCCGCTGTCCCGCAGCACCCGGAGGTGCTGCGACACGGCCGGCTGCGAGATCCCGAACTC
>DATGGU010000159.1:0-8941 GCA_035308365.1 Streptosporangiaceae bacterium | reverse complement strand
CCAGAACGGCGGCTTGGCGCGCTCGGTCGTTGTGATGGTGGTCACGGTCCGTCACAACATCGGCGCCCGCATCTGAATGCGGTCGGTCGCCATCATTGATGTTGTCGCGGTGCGGCGCGTTCCCACCAGTCGATGGCGTCTGCGTCGGCTGTTATGCGGTCGAGGAGGTCAGCGACGAACTCAAGGTGGGTGCCTCCGCTGCGGCCGAAGCAGAACTTCCAGAGTTCCGCGGCGGCCCGGTGGTAGTGGTGGATGGTCTCATCCACGGCATAGCCGTCGATTTCGTCGGCGCGGTAGCGGTCGATCGCTGTCTCGATGTGGCTCAGCAGTTCAGTCAGCTGCGCTTGGGGGTAGATGTTGAGCCGTTCCCGGGCGATGCGCCGTTCGGCTTTCGTAGCCACGATTCGACGGTATCGCGTCTCGGCCAGATCCTGCCGTGTGCTGGGCTCATCCGCCGTCCCTGGCGCAGGTAAGCAGATCAATCTGTCGCCCTACCGCCGATTGTTTGCGGGTCTGACGTTTGGCGGTTTGGTGTTGCGGCTGCACCGGTTGTTGCGTTCTGTGCCTATTCCGGAGCTGGCCGGCGGCAAGCTCGCCGTTCAGGCGGGGGGTTGCTGGCGTGCTAGGACTGCAGGCATGTGCTGAGTGGCGTGCAGGGGAGGCCGGGGTAGGCCTGGCGGATGCCGGCCGTGTCGTGGGTGAGATCGGCTTGGTCCATGTGGAGCGCGGCGCGTGCTTGGCGGCCGAGCCCGGGCTTGACGCGTCCGGCGGTAGCGGCCATGAGCCGCAGCGCGAGGGTGGGTAGGTGGCGTGGCGTGCTGGTGCGCCCGGCGGCTGCCTGGATGGCGGCGGCGAGCTGGTTCAAGGTGAGGTTGTCGGGGCCGCCGATCTCCAGGATGCGGCCGCGGGTCGCGGGGTGGGTCAGGGCATGCTCGACGAGCGCGGCGACGTCTGTGACGGAGACGAAGTTGACCGGGTTGTTCCCGTGGCCGAAGACGACGGGCCGGCCTGAGCGGGCGGCGGTCTTGGCGAGCACGTCGAGCCATAGCTCCAGGAACGCGGTGGCCCGCACGATTGTCCACCGGACCCCGCTGGCTTTTAGGTGCTCCTCGGCGGCATGCTTCATCCGGAACAACTCCATCGGGCTGTCCGCTGCGGCCCCGGCCACCGACATCAGCACCAGTTCAGCGCCCGCGGCCGTTGCGGCATCGATCAGGTTGATGTTGCCCTGGTAGTCGACCGTGGCTGGGGACACGCCCCCGCGCCCGGCGAGCCCGTGCACGGCGGACACGACCATGCCGGCACCGCGGATGGCCGGGGTCAGCGTGGCGCGGTCGCGCACGTCGCCGGTCACCACCTCGACGCCCTGTGCGCTGAGATGGCCGGCCCGTGCTGGGTCGCGGGTCAGGACGCGTACGGTCAGCCCGTGCCCGGTCAGCCGGGCCGTCAGGGCAGTGCCGAGCCGCCCGGTGCCGCCGGCGAGGAGGATCATGCCAGGCTGCCTGGCGTGACCTGCGCGCGCACGGCCGCGTCGGCGTCCTCGCCACCTGCCTGGACTGGCTCGAGGTAGAAGCGGGCCCACTTGGCCACGCCGCCGGCCACCCCGAAGATCACTGTGCCGCGCATGAGGTGGCGGGATCCGTCGGGCCGGGTGCCACGGTGTTCCCACTCGGTCCAGGCCGTGTCCCCGTCCACGGCGCAGCGCAGCACCTCGGCGGTGAGATCGGGGATGGCGGCGAAGATCTGCTCCCAGTTCCTGCGCACCTGGTCCCGCCCGGTGAAACTACGCTCCGGATGCGCCGGGGTCTCGTTGCGGTAGTCCGCGGCGAAACAGCCGACAAGCGCGGGCAGGTCGTGCTCGTTGGCAGCCAGGCGCAGCCGTTCGACCATCGCCGCCGGCCCGCCGTCAGTTCCGTCATCCTCCATGCCGGTCCCCTCACGTTTCTGCTACACTATCATGTAATCGATACATTACTATGGAACAAAATATGACTCCTGTCAAGCCGAAGCGCCGCTATGACTCCCCCCGCCGAGCCGAGCAGGCACGGCAGACCCGCGCCGTGGTGCTCGACGCCGCCCGGCGGCTGTTCCTGCACGACGGCTTCGCGGCGACAACGATCGCCGCGATCGCGGCAGAGGCGCGAGTCTCGGTCGAGACCATCTACAAGGCATTCGGCGGCAAGCCCGGCCTGGTGCGGGCGATCTGCGCCAGCGCGCTGGCCGGGGAGGGACCAGTCCCGGCCGAAACACGCTCCGATGAGCTGCAGATCCGCGAACCCGATCCCCGCCAGATCATCCGGGGCTGGGGAAAGCTGACCACGGAGGTGGCCCCCCGGGTCGCACCGATCCTGCTGCTCCTCCGCTCCGCCGCGGCGACCGACCCCCAGATGGCCGCCCTGCGCGCCGAGATGGACACCGCCCGCCTTGCCCGCATGACCCAAAACGCGCGCAACCTGGCCAAAGCCGGGCACCTGCGCGACGACATCACCGTCGAGCAGGCCGGTGAGGTGCTGTGGACCTACAGCTCACCCGAACTCTACGAGCTGCTCGTCCTGGAGCGCGGCTGGCCGGCCGAACGCTACGGCACCTTCATCGCCGACGCGATGACCGCCGCCCTGCTCCCACCCCAACCGCACGCCTCAAGAGAGCCGGCACCCTGATCCCGCCCACATTCCGCCCGCACCGGCACGACCCGCGCTGAGCCGATGAGCCGACCAGAAGCATCGGCCGTCGACGGATCCGCGCCGCCACAG
The DNA here is from genome assembly GCA_035308365.1 of Streptosporangiaceae bacterium. Classification (GTDB taxonomy): domain Bacteria; phylum Actinomycetota; class Actinomycetes; order Streptosporangiales; family Streptosporangiaceae; genus PALSA-505. The sequence continues at coordinate 6,188 of DATGGU010000159.1, read as the reverse complement.
AACGCCGGGCTTGCACGCCGCCGCCAACACGACTCCCACCATGCCCCGGAACACACAAAGCGGGTCGGTGCGCGCACGTCAATGGTGACAAATGATGCTCTGCTCAGAGGCCGCGCAGATTGGTGTGATCTGGGGGCTTGGACGTGTCGTGAGGTGAAACAGGCACACGTTCCGTGATCATCGGAATTCTCTACGCTCTGTGATCACGGGACCCCAGTGACCTGCCGGGAGCTGAATCCCAATGGCCCTTGTGCGGGCACCTTGTCACTGGCGCGGCCAATCGACCCCGAAGCATCCCCGGAGATGGTAGCGCGCCAGATCGACCGGGTCGGCGTGCTCGTGAACACGATGAACCCTGTCACATTCGGTGATCATGATGAGGTGGGGTTTTGTGGGAGTTTCGTAGGGTTTGTCATGCGGGGAGCAGGGAACATGGCGTTGCGTTCGCCAGGGTGCCGGGGCCAGGCGATACTTGCCTCATGCGCCGGGGACTGCTCATCAGCTTTGGCGTGCTGGCCACCGCCGCCGGGGTGATTTTCGCGTTGCAGGGGCTCGGCTACATCACCGGCAGCGTGATGACCGGAACGACTTTGTGGACGGTGCTGGGCCCGCTGATCGCCGTCGTGGGACTGTTCATGGTCGCCGTGGGCTTGCGGGCACGCCGCCGCTGAGCTTTCGGGGGCGGCGGATCACCACTGCCGGCGCGGCCACCGCCAAGTGAACCTGACGAAACCAGCCCCGCGGGAATAGCGCTGAAGCCGCAGAAGCAGGCAAGCGGCCAGGCAGGACATCCGATTCCACGTGGCGTCGGCAGTCCTCCAGAGTGCAAGATCACTGAGCAAAAACGGGTCTGCGGCCGCCACGAGCAGGGTGCCGCGTTCGGCCGTATCAACCTTCAGGGCAGGAGCCTGCTGGCCGGGGCTGAATGTGCTGGCCGCTACGGTCAGCGCGCCGCTGGCTGCGCTGGTGATCGCTGCCATCTGGCTGCGCGGTGGCAGCGCCGCCTGCGCGCGTGGCGGCGGGTCGTTCGCCCGCTGCGCGGACCGCACCGCCGGCGCCCCCGGGTGTACCGGCTGTTAGCTGTCCAGACCGGCCGGGGTTATTCCCGGTCACCGTGGCGGTGAGCCCCGGTATCGAGACGGCGATCGCCGCCGCCACCGGGGACGCCTGGACAGCCATCGGTTACCCCTATGCCAGCTGGGATGAGCAGCTGCGCTGCTGGGTGCCCGGCGCCGAGGCCGCCGAGGCTGGAGGGCGTGCACGGTCCCCGCACCTTGCGGTCCTCATTGTCTCGGGGTGAAGCGGCGGCGACGCCATTTGGGAATAACTTTTCGGATTTTACCGGAAAGTGCTGACTTGACCTTTGGGGCCCGCCGTCCGAACCTGTTTCGTGGGGATCGTGCTCGATAGGAGAGAATGCTTATGGGCCACCAGCACGGGCATCTCAACGGCAGGCGGCGCAAGGGAAAGCTGCCAGGCGCCGCCGTGCTGGCAGCGGCGGTGACCCTGGCGTGGACCGCCGGCACCGCAGCGGCGGCCGCGGGCACCGCTCAGCCCACGGTAAGACCGGCATGGGACGTGCTGACCGCGGCGAAGGACGGCATGAAGACCCTGATGGGCTCCTACAACTCCTCCAACGGGCTGATCGGGAACTCGTGGTGGCAGGCGGCGGTGGCGCTGTCCACGCTGATGACCTACGCGCAGGCCACCGGCGACACCCAGTATGACTATGCGATTTCGGCGGCCTTTAACGACAACAAAGGCGGGAACTTCGAGAACTCCTACATGGATGACACCGGCTGGTGGGGCAACGCCTGGCTGCAGGCCTACGAGATGACCGGCACCACCGGGTACCTGCAGATGGCCGAGACGGACGCCAACTACATCCACGGCTACTGGGACAGCACCTGCGGCGGCGGGTTGTGGTGGAACACGTCCAAGACCTACAAGAACGCCATCCCCAACGAGCTGTTCCTGGAGCTTACCGCCGGGCTGCACAACGCCATTCCTGGCGACACCAAGTACCTGGGCTGGGCCAACGCCGAATGGTCCTGGTTCAGCGGCAGCGGCATGATCAACAGCAGCGACCTGGTCAACGACGGCCTGACCAGCTCCTGCGCCAACAACAACGGGACCACCTGGACCTACAACCAGGGGGTGATCCTGGCCGGCCTTACCCAGCTCTACGACGCGACCGGCAACGCCAGCCTGCTGAGCACGGCGCAGGGCATCGCCGACGCGGCGATCCTGAACCTGAACGCGGGCGGCGTGCTGAACGAGCCCGGCACGACCTGTGGCCAAGACATCCAGTCGTTCAAGGGCATCTACGTGCGCGGGCTGAAGGAGCTGTCGAACGCCCTGAACACCCAGTGGTACGCCTCGTTCTTCGAGAACCAGGTCAACTCGATCATCCCCAACGACATGAACTCGGGCCACCAGATGGGATTCCTGTGGCAGGGCCCGGTCAGCGACCCGCAATGCTTCAACGACGGCATCACCTCCTACAGCCAGGCCAGCGCGGAGGACGCCCTGGTCGCCGGGCTCAGCCTGGGCCACAACGGCACGGCCCTGGCCGGGATAGCGGGCTTCTGCCTCGATGACTACGGCAGTGGCAGGACCGCGGGTAACCAGATCGATATCTGGGGCTGCAACAGCACTCCAGCACAAAGCTGGAGCACACCAGCGCCGGGAGCGACCGGTGAGATGCGCGTGCTGGACGGGTGTGCCACCGTCAACGGCAGCACCACACGGGGAACCAAGGTGGTGTGGGACCCCTGTACCGGCAGCGCGCAGCAGGAGTGGGCCCGCCACACCAGCGGCAGCATCCTCTACAACGCCTGGTCCGGCAAGTGCATGGACAACACCGGCAACACCGGCACGAACGGCAACCCGGTACAGATCTGGACCTGCAACAACAGCCAAGCCCAGTTCTGGGGCCTTCCGTGAAATAACCGGCCCGGGCTGCACCGCCAGCCATGAACCCGCGCCCACGTTGGCGGGTGCTGGCGGGCAGGTGCCTGCGGTTGTCAACCGGTCAGGCAGGGCGGGCGTCTAGAGCGCGGAGGTACGCCATGAAGATCCGCACCCTGGCCGTGGTCTTTGCCGTTGTCCTGCCCGCGCTCGCTGCCTGCGGCGGTTCTCCTGGCCCTGCCGAGTATTTGCGGGCATCTCGTGGATCCGGCGGCCGGCTGATTGCGTGCAGATCATCCGGATCTGGGCGGGCGCCGGAAGGCTGGCGCCCCGGTCTCAGGCGATATCGAGGGCAGCGCCCTGGCAGGATCCGCTGATGCAGCCGTCACCGGCCAGCCGCTCGTCGGCGTGGCCACGCCAGCCGGTGAACGGCAGGTGGTCACCGGCCCGCAGCTTGCGTACTGCCGGCTGCCAGGCCGACGAGGCAGGCCGCTCCATGCACCAGCGGCCGTACCTCGTTCCGGGTAGATCGGGCTTGGCCGCCAGCGTGCCGGTCGTCGGGTCTCGTCGCGGGATTGCCGTGCTCCCATGCGGTGCGCAGCCATGTAGAGGGCTCCGGCATCGCCGGCCCTATCCCGGCCGGACTTTGCGCCACCGCGCCTCACAACAGCAGTAGACCCCGAAGGTCACCAGGCCGAGCGCCACCGCGACGAGCAGCCACGGGCCGAGCGGCGTTCCGGCGATCTTGCGCAGGGCGCCGTCAAGACCCTGTGCCTTCTTCGCATCGAACGTCGCCGCGGCGACGATCAGGAACACTCCGACGACGCCGAAGACGATCCCGCGCGCGGTACCGCCCACCCTGCCGAGGGTCTCCACGACATGGCGGGTGCCCGGGCTCATCTCCGTCAGGCGTAGCTGCCTGGCGAATGTCTTGCGGACCGCGCCGGCGATGATGACGATGCCCGCCACCACCACGCCAGCGCCAATCGCCAGGACAAGCCAGCGCCCCCCGGTGCGGGCCATCAGCTGCGCGGTGACGTCTTTGGACTGGCTATTGCCGGAGGTCTGACTGACGCCGAGCAGGAACGTCACGATGCTGCCGCAGATGAAACCGTAAAGGACTGCGCTAGCCAGCGAGCCCAGCCGTTTACGGGCCTTGTGACCATCGGGGCCGGACTGCCCGTAAGCGGCCTCGGCGAGCCGCCACACAGTCAACGCGGCGAACCCCGCTGCCAGCAGCCACAGGCCGGCGGCCCCGCCGGGTTTGCCCGCGACGTAGCGCAGGGCGCCAAGCCGGTCGGCTTCCCCGCCGCGGCTACCCAGGCCTATCGCCACGGCCAGCGCCCCGGTCAGCAGGTAGTTGACGCCGCGTGCTGTCAGCCCGGCCCGGGCAAGCCACACCATCCACTGGCTGGACGCCGCTTCGCGTCCGGGGCTCTGCACCCCGCGATCCGCGCTCCGCGGCGCCGTGGCAGCCATCTTCCTGGAAATACTCATGAGGGGCCGCCTTCCGGGAGTCATTCCGCGGCCGCGGCCGCGCTGGCGGGGGTCTGGGCGGCGGGGGCATCGGCGGGCGGGCGCGGCCTGCCTGCCCGGGGGCTGGCGTCGCCGTCGCCGTTTCCGGGTCTGCTGGCGGTGCAGGCGCGGGCGGTGTCGCGCTGGCCGGTCAGGTCGTCGCGGTCCTGGCTGGCGGCGGCGGTCTCACGGCGGGGACCGCGCCAGCCCGGCCGCCGCCGCGCGGCGCCGGTCACGCAGGTCAAGGTGAGGCCCTGTGATCTCCTGCCGGGGATCAGCATATTGGCCAGCAAGCCCGCGCCCAGGCCGGGAACGATCCATGCGATGACGCCCATAACCGGCTCCTTAAGTCAGTGACCATCACGTACGCGGTGGTTGGTCATGCTGGGGAGATCGCGGCGGGGAGAGGGGGCCCTCCCGGGGTTCTCGCCGTCCTTCGAGCGTGGCGTCTTGCCGTGTACGAGCAAAAAAAAGTTCCGGTCCTGCCGCTGCCTCCGCAGATACCGCGGGGTGCAGCTGCCGGGGTCCGGAGCAACACTTTCATCGTACCCCTTATTCTCGCGCACAGGGGCATTCCGCAGCGAGCAGCAGGCCTTCCGGGCTGCGGAGGCAGGACACGGGCTCAGCCTCACGGGCTGACGCCGCTCCCTGGATTCCTCAGGGATTCGCCGGCCGGGTTCTTCTCACCGATCGGTCATTCTCCTGAGGGTCAACACCCCGCCCGCCGCAGCAGCCGGCTCCGGTGACGCGGGAAATCGCCTCGAGGTTCGGGGACCAACAAGACCCGGCCTCCTCCGGCGGGGATCGCCCGGGCGGGGCGCTACCGGCTCCGGGGCAAGCGCGGGCAGCGGTCCACGAAGGCGAAGACGGCCGGCCTAGCCAACTGGCGTTCGGTTAGGGATGGCGTGGGGCGGGAGCTGCGGATTTTACGGGTGGGCGGGTTGCGGGGGTTCCAGCGGGTCGTCACGTAGCGTGGCATCCTGCGCCCCCGGGACGGCGGTCATGGTGCGTGGCCGCATCCTGCGTGGCCGGGGTGGCGGGCCTGCCCGGGTGTGCGGGTCCCGCGGCGGCACGCCGGGCGGGTTCCGGGACAGGCGGGTGCATATGCGGAAGCATCGGCGGTCTGTTCCCGCCTCGAGCGAGGGGCCCGCCGACGCTACCTGCTGCCCGGTGTTTCGTCACTCCTGCCCGGCGCCGGCGGGCCTGCGTGCGGGGGCCGCGGGGCTCACAGGGGGAGGCGCGCCTCAAGGGGCCGGCCCGGGACGCGGCTGCGGGCCTGGCTGAGGTGATGGCGATGCCGGCGATCTGGAAGGACGCGGCCGGGAACCTGATCCGTGATGCTGCCACCGGGAAATCCGGGTGCTGTCCGCGCTCGGCCGGCTAGCCGGTTCGGCAGGTCAATGGCGAGGTCAGAGCCCTTGTGCCATCGGTGTTCTCCCGGAATCAGGAGTTCAATTCCCTCGGACACGAACAGATGGCCTGTAGATTCTCCGGAAAGCGCGACGCCCATCTGACCTGGCTGCAGGTGACAGTCCTCAGGGCCAGGCGAGACGACCCTCGCATCCAGCACCCACAAGATGTCTGCGATCCTCGCACGCTCCAGCTGACGCCACCCATGGGCAGCCCCGGAGAAAGCCCTTGCGCTTGCACCAAGGTACCGGCAGGCGGGCGCTGCATGCCAGTTCCTCCGCGCCGTACTTCAGCACGCCCCGCCCCGAAACGTATCTCCGGCCACCGGCACGGCCGGACCCTGACCTCCGGCT
>DATGGU010000158.1:0-21219 GCA_035308365.1 Streptosporangiaceae bacterium | reverse complement strand
GTGGCAATCCCCTGGAAGTGTGGAGACTTCCTCATAGTAGATTCGCGTAATTCTCCGCTTTCTTCTGGTTATCGAACGCCAGTTCACTTACGTGTGCTGGCGTCCAGCATCCGCGTTCGCGCCACCCACGCTGGGTGTGTGCGCCGCGCGCCTGACAGGGCAGGGCGCTGGCCTGCCCGCTCCTCCTGCCCCAGGGCCCGCCGAGGTCTCCGGGGTCCAGGGCAGCCCGCAGGGCTGTCGCGCGCAGCGCGATGCGCAGCACCCTGGAGGCCGGAGGAGCGGGCCCGTACACTGCGCGGCGCACCGGGAAATCAGCGGCGGCGAAGCCGCCGCCTTCTGCGGTTTCCTGCGGTGCGTGCCCGCTGCTCATGCCGCCTGCACTCCCACAGCCAGCTCCCAGGCGGCCGGGGGCATCATGCCGCAGGCCGAGTGCCGCCGCAGGATGTTGTATTCCTCGATCCAGGCCGCGGCCACCGTCCTGGCCTGCGCCCGGGTGGCGAAAGTGACCTGGGAGCGCAGCTCGAACTCCAGCGTCGAATGCCAGGACTCGATCATCGCGTTATCCAGCGCCGAACCCGGGCGTCCCATCGACTGCCGCACGCCCAGGCGCAGGCAGGCCGCGCGGAACAAACCCGCGGTGTACTCGCTGCCCTGATCGGTGTGGAAGATGACACCGGGCACGGCGCCGCCGCGCACCGCCACCGCCATCGCCAGCGCGCCGTAGGCCAGCGCAGCGTCGTGATGCTCCGACAGGCCGAACCCCAGCACCCGGCGTGAGGCCGCATCCAGGACCGACGCCAGGTAGAGCTTGCCCTCGCCGGTGACCAGCTCGGTGCCATCGCCGAACCACTTGACGTTGATCCGCTCCGCCTGGAAGTCCCGCTGGACCAGATCCGGCGCCCGCCACCGGCCCTGGCCCGGCCGGGTGGTGGCCTTGCGCCTCTTCTTCGGCCGCGCCGCCAGCCCCAGCTCGCGCATCACCACAGCCACGGTGTTCGTGCTGACCTTCCAGCCCGCCTCCCGCAGATCGGTGGTGATCCGCGGCGACCCGCACTTGCCCTCATGCCCGGCGAACAGCCGTGCAACCTCGGCTTTGAGCCGCTCCCGGCGCGCCGCCCGCGGCGGCAGCGCACCCCCGGACCACTTATAAAACCAGGACTGAGATACCTCCAGCGCCCGGCACGAGACCGCCTGCGGGATACCGTGCTGCTCCCTCTGGGCGGCGATGAACGCGGCCACGGCTACCGGCCCATCGCGTCCTTGACCCAAAGGGCGACCGAGCGCTTGAGCACATCACCAGTTGACTGAACTACGTGTGGTGTTTCCGCAGCTCACAGTGCTGATGAGGTAACGTCGCCGGGCATGGGAGATGGACGGGACCTAGCCTCGCTTGCGGTGCCGGCAGCGGGGGAACTGGCAGCAATAAATGACCGGTATGAGCCATTCAGGATGACCGGGCCGGATGGCGTGGCAGTCGAGCCGGTGACGGAGTTTTTCCGGGACCTGCTCGCTGCAGGCCGGTCCGAGGCGACCGTCCGGTCGTATGGGATGGACCTGCTGCGGTGGTTCCGGTTCACCTGGGCGGCCGGGATCGGCTGGGATCGCGCGGATCAGCGTGATGCCCGTGATTTCAGCCGGTGGCTGCAGTTGTCCGGGCGGGGTGGGAAAGGTTACGCGCCTGCGGTCCGGGCTCACAGTGAGACGGTGCTGCGTGGCTTTTATGCCTATCACCTGGAGGCTGGGACCGGGCCGGTGATCAACCCGTTCCCGCTGGACCGGGCCCGGCGGCGCGGCCGTTCCGGCGCTCACCACAACCCGATGGAGAATTACCCGGAGCAGCGCAGCGGCCGTTACCGGCCGCGGTTGCCCTCGCGGGTCCCGCGGGCGGTCAGCGACGATGAGTTCAACGCGATCTTCGCGAAGCTGCCGTCGAACCGGGACCGGGCACTGGTCGCGTTCTACGTGTCCACGGGGGCCCGGGCATCAGAGTTGCTGTCGGCCACGGCCGGTGGGACGGACCCGGGACGGCAGCTGATCACCGTCATCCGCAAGGGAACGCGGGAGCTGGCGCAGCTCCCGGCGTCACCGGACGCGTTCGTGTGGCTGCGGCTCTACCAGGCGGAGATGGGGACGCTGATCCCGGCAGGGAGGCGGCAGCCGCTGTGGTGGACGCTGCGCCGCCCGGTCCGGCCGCTGTCCTACCACGCGGCGCACCGGATGTTCGAGCGGGTGAACCAGCAGGCCGGAACGGCCGCGACGCTGCACGCGCTGCGGCACACCGCGGCGTTCCGGATGGCCGATGACCCGTCGCTGCCTTTGACTGACGTGCAGGCCGTTCTCGGTCATGCCCAGCTGACCACGACCCAGATTTACACGACGCCCCGGACCGAGGACGTGATCCGCCGGGTGCTGGCCCATCACGGCCAGACCGAACGGCAGGCGGCCGCACGGTCCGCGCCCGTCCCGGCCTCCGGTTACCGGCCCGAGACGCTGGGCGTGCTGTTCGGGACCGGGGCATCATGACCGTCAGGCGGCACAAGGAACTGCCAGGCGAGGTGCCCGCGCCGGTGCGGCTGCGGCGTGAGGCACGGCAGGCGGCATGGGATGCCTCGCGCACCGGTTTCCCGGCCCGCCTAGATGCCGTTGACTGGCCGGCCACCCACCTCGCGCATGAGCCGGCCCTGGACCTGATCACCCGGTCTCCATTCACCCTCCCGAACTCCGGCACCCGCAACATGCAGGTCCGCGGCGCGGGCCTGGCATTGGACTGGCTTGGCGGGTTTCCCGGCGGCACCTGGCAACAGCGGTGGCATGCCAGCGGGGCCGAGGCCGCCAAGGCCGGGTGGAAGCAGGGCTGCGCCGGCTGGATGGACGCCCGCGGCGTTCACGCCGGCAACCGGATGGACGAGCTGTCCATCGGGCTGATCCTCGCAGTCTGCGCGGACATTGTGCGCCCCAGCCTGCCTTGGCTGACAGCCTCCGGCGTCAGCCCCGGGGCGCTGGCCCGCAATCTCGAGCGAACCCGCGACCAGGCCGGGCTTTCCAGGCTGCGGAAGGCCATCGACGACGGGGCCGTCTCCGTGGGGGCAAGGCACGCGGCTATCAGACGGGCCGCGGTCATCATGGCGGCCAAGGGCGGCACGCTCGCCGAGATCGTCGCCGGCGATTTCCTGGCGCTGCTCGACGCCGAGCGCGAGGCCCGGAACAGGACCCGCGACTACAGTGCCGTGTCGTGGCGGCTGCTGCGCCAGGCCGGCGCGTTCGGGCCGCGGTCACCGGAATCGCTGGCCCCGCTGCTCACGGTCGGGCAGCGCAGCCCTGCCGAGCTCGTCGACCGCTACCAGCTCTCCTGCGGGCCTGTCCGTGACCTGATCGTCGATTACCTGCAAGAACGACAGCCCGCCCTCGACTACCGCAGCCTGGATACCCTCGCCCAGCAGCTGGCCCGGAACTTCTGGGCCGACCTGGAATGCCACCACCCCGGCATCGCTAGCCTGAACCTGCCCCCGGCGGTCGCCGTCGCCTGGAAACAGCGGATGCGCACCCGGACTGACGGCACCGGGCAGGCTGACGGGCAGCGGCTGGCCAGCCGTCACACCCTCATGTCAGTCCGCGCCTTCTATCTTGACCTGGCCTGCTGGGCCGCCGAGGACCCCGCCCGCTGGGGCCAGTGGGCCGTTCCCAGCCCGGTCTCCAAGACCGACACCGAAACGCGAAAGGAAGACCGGCGGCGCAAGTCCCGGATGGACAGCCGCACCCGCGAGCGCCTTCCCGTCCTGCCGGTCCTGGCCCGCTCGGCCGCCGGCCACCGCGACCGCACGGCCGGGACGCTGAAGGCCGCGCTGGCCGTCCCGCCCGGCGCAACGTTCACCGTCGGCGGGCGCTCCTTCACCCAGACCGCGCCCCGTAAACCCGCCATCAGAACCTGGGCGCACGACAGCGATGGCACCCGGCACGACCTGACCTGGGAAGAAGACCACGCATTCTGGACATGGGCGATCATCGAGGTGCTCCGGGCCACCGGCATCCGGGTCGAGGAACTACTCGAGCTCACCCATCACAGCCTGATCCAGTACCGGCTGCCCACGACCGGCGAACTGGTGCCGCTGCTGCAGATCGCCCCGTCCAAAACCGACACCGAACGGCTGCTGGTCGTCTCACCCGACCTCGCCGACGTGCTCGCCGCGATCATCACCCGGCTCACCGGCCGGGACGGGAAGATCCCGCTGACCGCCCGTTACGACGAGCACGAGCACGTCTGGCAGCCCCCAGCCCCGCTGCTGTTCCAGCGCCGCAGCGGAACCGAGCTCCGGCACGTCTCCTCCGGCACCATCCGGAACATGCTCAACACGGCACTTGGCCGCACCGGGCTGGCCAACGCGGCCGGGCAGCCGCTGATCTTCACCCCGCACGATTTCCGCAGGATGTTCATCACCGACGCGATCATGACCGGGCTCCCGCCGCACATCGCCCAGGTCATCGCCGGGCACCGCAACATCAACGTGACCATGGGCTACAAAGCCACCTATCCCGAGGAAGTAATCACTCACCACCAGGCGTTCATCGCCCGCCGCCGCGCGCTCCGGCCGACCGACGAATACCGCACCCCGACCGACGAGGAATGGGAAGAATTCCTCGGTCACTTCGAACGACGCAAGCTGTCAGTCGGGAACTGCGGCCGGGCTTTCTCCACTCCCTGCGTCCATGAACACGCCTGCGTCCGCTGCCCGATGCTCTGGCCAGACCCAGCCCAGCGGCCCCGCCTCGCCGAGATCCGCGACAACCTCACCGCCCGCATCACCGAAGCCGAACATGAAGGCTGGCTCGGCGAGATCGAAGGACTCCAGATCAGCCTCGCCGGCGCCAATGACAAACTTGCCCAGATCGACCGTCGCGGCGGCCGCCATCAGCCCGTCAACCTCGGATTCCCGACCTTCCCCCCGCAGCGACAACCTGAAATCACGATGCCCGTTTCACCCTGACAGTTCAGAACGCCCAAGTTCAGAGAACACGCTCCATCGCCAGCTCGGCATTCTCCTTCCGCAGCCGGGCCAGCTCCACCCGCTCATCCTCACTCAGCGCCCCGTTGCCCTCACCACGGCGCCGCTTATCCGCGTTCACCCAGTTCACCAGGGTCCCCGGGTTGATCCCCAGATCCCGGGCCACCTGCGCCGCCGGCTTACCGGTCTCCCGCACCAGCCGGACCGCACCCTCCTTGAAGTCCCGATCGAACTTCCTGCGTGTTTCTCCCATCGCCCGCCTCCTTTAAGGCGATGTCTCCACGCTACGAGGGGAAGCCCAGGACAGTCGGCTGAGGTTTTTTGCCTCGCCTGTTCGAGCCGGTGGTGGTTGTTGGACTGTCATGTCGATCGGGCAAGGCTGGCCAGGGCCAGGACGAAGATCGATGAAAGGAGCCAGCCGAGTACCGTGGCTGCGTTGAGCCACCATTGCATGAATGTGCCGCCGGGGGCGTGCGCGTCGGGGTACCAGGTCGATCGCTGGTCGAGTGAGACCAGTGGGATCACGGTGTCGAAGGCGTATAGAACTGGGTTGAAGCAGCGTACCTGGCCGTTTCCGCAGGCATCGGCTGGCCTGGCCGCCGATCCGGTGGCGGCTGCGTCGGCTGTCGTGGTGTGGGTCAGGGCCTTGGGCCGGAGTGGACCGCGCACGCTGTAGACGGTTCCTGCTGCCGTGGTGGCGCGCATCGAGGCCCGGGCGGTGGGGATCTCGAGCGAGACCGTCACCAGGATCAGCAGAAATAGCAGCAGCCATAGGACACGCCCGGGCCGGTATCCGTACCGGACGGTGAGGTCGTAGGCGGCGTCGCGAGCGCGGCGGGGCACAGCCCAGCGTCCGGTGATCACCTGGCGGGCATTCCTGCGCTGCGCGATCAGGATTGCTTTGGCGCCGTCGGTGTAACCGTGCTGGCGGAAAACGCGGGCGGCTTGCTCGTAGGGGCCTGAATCAAAGGTTGCCTGCCGGTTGAGCCAGGCGGACCGTGCCTTGTGGTCCCAGGTCTGCCCTGCCCCGCCACGTTGCGGTTGTTCGAAGCGGTCATAGGTGAACCCGGAAATAGTGAACTGGGTGGGCCAATTCGCCGGGTTATCGGCGAGGAACGCGGTCGTAGCGTTGGTGAAGTCCACGCTGGGGGAAACCGTGTTCCAGCCCAGGTCAATCCCGCCACGGATGGTCGCTGATATTAGCTCGATCGCATGCCCGTGCTCGTTAGCGGGTGTGGCTGCAGGGCAGTTGAACGATCCGCCGGTGAACTTCAGCCGGCCGTCTATGGTGCTTCGGTTAAGAGCAACGAGGCCGGTGGAGGTGAACCCGTCATCTAGAAATACGGATCCTTTGACGACAGCCTGGGTGAGGTTCAGTGAATAGTCGCTGGGATTGTGCAGTTGTGCGTGCGGGGCGCCGAAGCTGCCCAGCGTGGCATTACGGAAGGTGACTCGGCCCCCGTCCGTCCGCAGGTCATCGAGGTAGACATCGCCATCGACGGTCATTGCGCTTCCGCCGATGACAGAGCGGTGGGCGGGGTGACTGATCTGGCCGTGCAGCGCGAGGGTTCCATGGATGGTAGCGCCGGCCAGGCGCATAGTGCCTTGGATGGTTGCGTTGTGGTCGAACCTGAGCAGAGCGCGGATCTCGCTGTTTGTCAGGTCCAGCGCGGTGCGCCCTGGCGCGTGCAGTGCACAGCCAGACTCGATGGACAGACTGCTCAGCTCACTCATGGCCAGGTCCATTCCGCCGAAGACCTGGCAGCCTTCTTCCAGCGTCATCTCGGCGTCCACCGACAGCCGCGGCGCGCTCAGCGCTGTGCCCGCACCCCGGGCCCTGGCGTAGGCGCCGCTGACAGGCATGGCTTGGTGTGCTTCCAGGGTGGCGCCGCGGAGCAGGAACTGGCCGCCGATCTGGGCCCGGCCCATGTCGATGCGGCCGCCGATGAAGGGCCTACGGCCGGCCGTGTCCTCGATGACAAACACGCTGCCCTCGATCACTGCTTCGCCGAGATCTAGGGCCAGCCCGGTCGTGGTCGCTTCGATGCGGGCGCCGGTCAGGTCGAGTGATCCGCTGATCCGGGCTCCGATCAGCCGGATCTCCCCGCGTGCGGTAAACCGGTGCAGCAACCTGATGTTCCCGCTCACCTGCAGGCGGTCGGCCTGAATGGAGCGGTCGCCGCCGCCATCAATCACCGTGTCCACGCACAGCACACGCCCACCGACAGCGGACTCGCACAACCAGACAGCTGCCCATTTGGAGGTGCTGGCACTGGTCTTGTGCGTGCCGGTCACATGCGTGCCAGACAGGTCCAGGTCCCGGCGGATCCGGACCCCATTGGCCAGCAGGCCGGGGAGCCGGCTGGTTCCGGTCACACTCAGTCCGGAAAGCTGGGCGCCCTCGGCCACCAGCGGCGAGTCGAACTCACAGCCCTCAAACAGCAGCGGGAAAGGGACCTCCAGCCCGGCCAGGTCGAGGACGCCAGCGACGTGCGCGTTGCGCAGCCTAATCCCGCGAGGGTCGATCTGATCTTTGAGCTCATGGCAGCACCGGCGCACTAACCCGGCATCCACCCGCCGCTTGGCGCCGGCACTGCCGCATTCCACAACACGCCCGGCCGCGCCTCCCGCCAGGAGGTCGGCCTCACCAATCTCGTCCGTAGCAGCCCCCTCCCGGGCGTCGCGTGGGCTCGCCGTCGCATATGGCACAGTGCGTCAGGATGCCGTAGCGGTGGAGCCACCAGACATGACGGCAATGTCTTTCATCCGCTGAGCAAAGGTGTCAAGCCTGGCTGGGATCTCTTCCGGGGGATCGGTGCCCAGCCTGGTGATCGCATAGCTGAACACATCCCAGTACAACTGCTCGAACTGGGCGGTTTTGGCAAGATCCACGCCATACTCGACCGCCGGGCGCACCGCGTTAACCGCCGCGCCAGCCAGGCCACCGACGATGGCCACCCATCCGATCACCGTCCCCGCAGTCCCATGGACGTGGCCGACCAGGCTCCCGCCCGCGCCAGCGGCCAGAACAGGGATCACCGCCGCTGCATACCGGAACTTGTTCCACAGCTTCCGGGCACCGGCCGCCCGGCCCCGGCGATACCACAGCCGATCCATCAGATCCCAGCAATACCACCCCAGATGCATCCGGTACTCGCGATCATCGGCATGAGCTAACGCACCCTGCAGAAGTTCGCTGAACTGCTCGCGAGTTGGCGGCAGCCACTGCCAGCTAGACGATCGGCCCCGCTGACCCTGCCCAGCCGCCAAGCGCGCTGCCAAGGATGAATCCGCTGCTCGCTCTTCTGACACCTTCCAAGATTTCCGCAAAGATGCAGCCAGTGCCAGTCCCACCAGAACAGAGTGGAAAACCCAGCCACCACTCCGACCGGTACCACCATGATCCACGAATCGCTGCCCTGCGCGACCGGCAGCTGCCCCTGCGGCCCGACACGCGCGGCTCCGCCGATACGACGGCGATCTTGGCCGTCATTCCGGCCCGCTTGGGCCGCGCAGAACCGCGTCTTCCGTGTCGCTGCGACCCGCCAGAGCTCCGGCGTGCCGCCGGGTGGCTTAACCCGGGGCGCCTCGCACGATCACCTCAGCACCCCAGGCCGGCATCGCCAAGTTGCTGGCGGGCTGCACCGTGGCGCCCACCCAGGTGCGGCCGGCCCCAGCCGCCAGGAAGATCGTCCGCCTGCCGTGGTCAGCCAACACCACGGTGCACTGTTCCCGCAGGATCCCGCCGCGGGCCACGTCAACGTCGGTGGCCCTGCCCCAGCCCCAGCGCGGCACCGTGACCACGATGTGCGCGCCGGCCGACGCGGTCAGCACCGGCGCAGGAGAGGTATCGGTGAGGGTGCTCGCGGCCCAGCCGGGCCGGGCCGAACACGACCGCCCCGCCACCGAAAAGCGGGCGTATGGGTGCGCCCAGGTGCACCGTCATCCCCGAGCAGCCGACCGCCGCGAGGGCTGCCATCACCACCGCGGTGACCAGCCCCGGCACGCAACGCGGGCCTGGCAGGCGGACTGGCCCGGCACCGGGCGCAGGACCGTGCCCGGTGCGGCGCCGTGCCCGGGGAATGGGGATACACGCAGATTGGACGCACCCGGGCCGAATCCGGTTGCCTCATCTGGTCAGCCCAGCCGGTAGCCGCTACCCGGCCAGAAGATCCAGGAGTGCGATGCTGCAGTTCTTCGCAATTTCCACCCTGCGTAATCAGCCATCAGACCGGCGCAGGTACGCAGGGCCACGCAGCACCGCCGATATGCTCGGCCGAAGGTTACATAGTGGTTACGCGCTGAGGTGCGCAGAACTGGCCATTCTGTTACGTTGCACTTTAGGCCGTTTACCTGGAATGCTGGCACTCATCAGGGAGGATACGACGCAGTCAGCGTCGTGAGTGTCACTGGATATGTCCTGGTGCGCCTGCCTTTGGGTATGTGATGCGACGGCCAGACAGCGGGTAAGGGCGTTCGTGACGCGGGTTGACTTACCGCGGATGTTCGCGGGCTCAAGGGCGGCAAGCCGCTGTCAGGGGCCGCCGGGGTAGCTGTAGATGACGTCGGCGATGTGGCCTTTGAAGTATTCGCTGTAGCCGGTGTTGCCGTTTTGCTGGTAGTGGGATTCGGTGGGCCAGCCGCCGCCGATGTAGCCGCCGCCGATGGTGAAGTTGGCCATGTTTCCGTTGATGGAGCCGGGCAGGTAAATGGAGGGCTGGTTGTCGAGGTAGAGGCTTTGGCCGTTGGGGTAGCCGGTGAGGATGGCGTGGTGCCAGAGTCCGTCATCCACGGTTCCGGGGGAGACGATGGGGTCGATGCTGGCATTCCACCATTCGGCGTAGAGTTTGCCGTCGGTGCCGATGTAGAGCACGGGGTCATACCCGCCGGGGATGGTGGGCCCGCTGGATAGCGGGCTTGCCTGGACGGAGGCAAGGATCTGATCGGGAGTGGTGGTTTTGAACCAGAGGGAGATTTTCGGGGTGGTGTTACTGGAGGGGATGGTGTTGGAAGGCGGGGCGAGGTAGAAGTTCTGGTGGTCGAGGATGTCTGCGCCGAAGTAGTCGTCATGGCCCCAGCCGGTGCCGCCGGTGAGGCTGGCGGTGTTGCCGGTGATGGTGTCGATGGCGGTGGTGGCGCTGCTGCCTTGGTCGTAGCTGCTGCCGTCGGTGAGTGGCCATTCGCCGTAGGGGCCTGCGTAGGGCTGGGAGTTCTCGGTAGTGAGGGTGCCGCTGGCCAAGGTGTAGGCGGTGAGGGTGCCGCTGGTGCAGCCGGAGGCTTGTCCGCTGCCGCCGGCGCAGGCCCACAGCTCGATGCTGCCGTGGCTGTTGATGTCGGCGGAGAGCAGGGTGGGAGGGCTGGATCCCCACGGGACCCCGATCCGGGTCCAGTTGCCGGCGCCGCTGATCGCGGCCGGGCTGGTGGATTCCCACAGTGCCCCGCTGTTGTTGTTGAGGGCGAACAGCACGACGTTGGCTGGGTTGCAGGTGGTCGTGGTCATGTGGCCTGGGTAGCAGCCGGGCTGGGCGGTGGCCAGGGTGAAGTTTTTCCAGCTGGTGCCGGTGCCGGGTGCCTGGGTGGTCAGCGTGCTCAGGGAGTACTGGCCGGGGTTGCCTAGAGAGGTGTACAGGTTGAGTTCGTAGCCGTTGGTTGTGTCGCCCTGGATGCCGATCAGGTCGTCGATGCCGTTGATGCCGCCGCGCGCTTGCTGGCTGGCGTCGCCGGCGGCGACTAGGTCGATGGGGTAGTCGCAGGTGCTGGCACACAGGCTGGGGTCAGCCAGCGTGCCGGAGGTGGTGGTGATGGTGTGGGTGTTGTCGGTGCTGGGTATCAGGGGTGACTGGTCGCCGTTTCCGCCGATGATCAAGCCGTTTCCGGTGGCCGGGTAGTAGGCGGCGACGTCCTGGATGCCTTCGCCGGTGAGGTTGCCGTGCAGGATGAGGGTGCTGGCCCAGTCGGCCGGGCCGTCAGAGGCTGGTGCACCGGAGTTGACGGTGGTGCCCATGCTGCCGATGTCGAGGGGCGGGTTGAGGGTGCCATCGCCGGAGCCGGTGGATAGCCACAGGCTGGGCACGCTGGCGTTGGTGCCGGTGGTGAGCAGGTCGGGGTAGCTGCCGTTGGTGAGGTAGCCGTCGGGGTAGGGCGGGTTGGGCAGGCTTCCCTTGAGCGGGAAGTAGGCGACCTCGCCGGGGTTGCCGCCTGGTGAGGTGCCGTAGGCGGCTAGCTGGAGCTGGCCGTAGTGGGTGATGGTGATGCTGCCGCTCCAGCTGTCGGTGCTGGTGTTCCAGGTGCCATTGCCGGGGGCGGACGGGCTGACCGTGACCGGGGGGCTGACGCCAAGCTGGTAGGTGTAGCTGACCGGGCAGGGAGTGGTGGTGGGACTGCAGCCCGAGGGTGCGGTGAACGTGACGGCGGCCTGGGTGCCGAGGGTGACGGGGCTGGTGGGGCCGGTGATGGTGGGTGCTTGGGGGCCTAGCGGGTTGTAGGTGAACCAGCATTTCTCCGACCAGCCCCGGACGAGGTTGAACTCGTCGGTGGTTTCCGCCTGCCAGTAGTAGGTGTAGGGGGTGTACTGGCCGTTTTGGTTGAAGTTGTAGAACTGCTGGCGTGTCACGGTGAGCCGGGCGTAGGTCTTGTTCCCGGTTTGCGGGCTGGCCGTGCCGGAGTCGTAGACCGGGGTGCCGCCGGTGGGGTTGTAGATCTGGTAGCGGGTGGTCAGGTTGTTGTCGTCGTCGTTGTCGGAGGCGTAGGCGCTGAAGGTGACGTCGTCGTTGCCGATCTGGGCTGGGTCGGTGGAGCTGGTGTGGCAGGAGCCGCCGGGGCTGGTGGACAGGCTGGTGGGGTAGTTGGGCATGTAGTTGTAGGTGACGGTGAGGGTGAGGTTGGAGCTGCCGCTCCAGAACTGCTTCCACGCGTACTGGTCGGATTCGTCGGCGGCGCGTAGGCCCCAGGTCTGGCCGTCCCACCCGCTGGTGACGGCGTTTTTGACGGTGCTGGTGACGTCCCAGGTGATGTCATTTTTGAAGTAGCCGCAGCCGGAGTAACCGTAGGCGGCGTCTTGCCAGGAGTACGACGAGGACCAGGTGGGCTGGTTGTTCCAGGTGGTGCCGGAGCTGATGCCGCTGGTGGTGTACAGCCGGATGGAGGTTTTGGTGCACGAGGGGGCCCAGTTCTCGGTCATGTCCAGTTCGGCGTAGTTGATGTCGGTGACCGGAGTCAACTGGGAGGGCATCGGCATGACGAGGAACGAGCGGGTCACCCCTATGTTGATCCCGGTTGCCGGGTCATAGCACCAGCCGCCGCCGGGCAGTGACACCGGGCACGCGCCGGCCTGCAGGTCACTGGACTCGTGCCAGTAGCTGGTGGTGGGGAACCCGCTGTCGACCTGGGTCCACGCGCTGGCGCTGCTGCTGGCGAAATTGTGCCAGGTCGGGTCGATGTAAACGGGGTAGGTGATGTCCGGGCCGGTCAGCACCGAGGCGGGCGGGGACAAGGTGAGCGTACTGGAGGACAGGCTCACCGGCACCGCCGCGACAGCGGCCGCAGCGCCCGGCGCGGTGACCGAGGAGTAGGCCGGCTCGCCGGTCCCGGCGGCCAGGATGGTCCCGTCGGGGGCGGTGACGGTGGCCATGCCCGCCGGCGGCGGCGTGGAGTCCCAGATCAACGGGGCCTGGGCGGTGATCACCGCGGGGGTGCCGGTCCCTATCGCCGCCGACAGGTCCCCGGCGGAGTCTTCGGACAAGACCAGCCCGCTGGTGGACACGCCCAGCTGGATGCTGGCCAGGGCAGGGTTTTGGGCGGCGGCCGCTGAATGGACCACGAGGGTGTCGGCGAACCCGCCCTGGGTGTCGGTGATGACGACCAGGTCCACACCGGGCAGGACGTTGGCGTAGGTGGCGGTCGCCCCGGACACCGTGGGGTCTGGCAGGGTGCCCGGCCAGGTCAGGGTCAGCGTGCGGGCATCGCTGGTCATCACCGCGAGGGTGCTGTTGCCGCCGCCGGACAGGGTCAGCCCGTTAGTGGTGACCGCCGGGGCGAGCCGCCCGCCGGGCTGCCTGCGCAGCGAGGCGTTAAGCGCGGCCCAGCGCCCGTGCTGCCAGGCCCGGGCCGGCTGCGCCGACTCGGTGACCGTGAAGCTCCCGTCCGGGTTCGCCGTGGTAGCCGAGGTGGCGGTGGTCATCGCGGTGACGGCCACCCGGTGCCCGGTACGGCGGGCCAGGGCGGCGCCCTGCGCCGCCGACAGCGGCCCGCGCGCGGCCGCGCGCCCAGGAGCCACCGCCCGCCCCGCGCCTGATTTCGCTGGCCGGGGCTGATGTTGCGCCACGGCCGCGGGCGCGGCGGCCAGAGTGAGCGTACTGGCGGTCAGGGCAACCAGGGCTGCGCTGGGCAGCCTGCGGCGAACGCCGCGCCGTCGGATGAAAAGGCTGGTCAGCATGGTCGGGCCTTTCAGCGGCGACGGCGAAGGGCTCCGGCGCAGGCGGATGGGACCGGCGCTAGCGTACGTGGCTGCCAGGGTCGGCCGGAAAGAGCTCGTCATCCGGATTTAGTAACTCTTTGCCTGATCATTAGCCATAGTTGACAGTTTGATATGCCATGCTTCCGCCGCGAGCCCGGCTGATCCGAGCCGCGCCGCCCGACGCGTGAGGGGGACGGGTTATGGCCGGGCTGACCAAGGTTGCGGGCACGCTGAGCGGCCGGCTGCTGGCGGTGGCGGCGGCGGGCGGGCTACTGGCCGCGATGACGGCGGCTCCGGTACCGGCCCGGGCAGCCGCCGGGCACCACGCCCTGCGGGTGTCTGCGGTCCGGGCAGTCACCGGGTCGCGGCCCCGGCTGGCCCGGCGCCCGCGCGTGGTGTCCTACCGGCCGGTTCATGTGTCGTGGCCGGCCGCCGCCTCAGGCAGCATCCGGCTAGCCGGCGCGCCGGTGCCGCTGACCAGGGCCGGGCGCGCCGGGTCCCGGGCTGCCTCGCCGGGCGGGGTTGCCTGGGCGGCGGGCACGCCGGTGTGGGCACAGCCGGTCACGCCCCCTGGGCGGGGGGTGCGCGGGGTGCGGGTGCGTGTGCTCGGGCACGCGGCGGCGCTGGCAGCGGGGGTACGCGGGGTGGTTTTCACCGCGGCCGTGGCCGGGGGTGCGGGCGGGCCGGTGCGGCTGGGGCTGAGCTATGCCCGGTTTTCCCAGGTGTCAGGGGGCGGGTACGGGCTGAGCCTGGGCCTGGCCGAACTGCCGGGCTGCGCGCTGACCAGCCCACAGCGCCCGGCCTGCCGCGCCCGGGCGAAGCTGGCCTGGCGCAATGACCCAGCTAGGCAGAGTGTGTCGGCATCGGTCACCCTGCCGGGCGGGAGCGGGCCGGTGGTGCTGGCGGTGACCCCGATGCTGACCGATGGCGGAGGCCCGGCCGGCACCTACCAGGCAACATCGCTGCGCGCGTCCGGGACCTGGGCCGAAGGCGGTGCCAGCGGGTCGTTCACCTACTCTTACCCGCTGCCTGTCCCTCCGGCCGCCTCCGGCCTGGTGCCGTCGCTGTCCCTGGACTATGACTCCGGCACCGTGGACGGGCAGACCTCCAACACCCAGCAGCAGGCCTCCTGGGCCGGGGACGGCTGGACCTTGTCGGGCGGGGATTCGTTCATCGAGCAGTCGTTCCTGCCCTGCCAGGATGACGGTGGCCCGGGTGGCAGCTTCGATGAGTGTTACAACGGGCCGGTGCTGACCCTGTCTCTGGACGGCACCTCGGTACCCCTGGTGTGCGACGGTTCGTTCAGCTACGCATCCGACAGCACCTGCACCGCGGCCGACGATCAGGGCGAGGTGATCACCCACCACGTGGGCGCTGGGAATGGCACCGGCACTCACTTCACTGACTACTGGACGGTCACCACCCGGGATGGCACCACCTACTCCTTCGGGCTCAACCACCTGCCCGGCTGGGCCAGCGGGGACCAGGCCACCAACTCGGTGGACTCGGTGCCGGTGTTCAGCCCCGAGTCCGCCGACCCGTGCTATCACCTGCACGGCACCGATTTCACCGGCTCCTACTGCACGATGGCCTACCGGTGGAACCTGGACTACGTCACCGACGTGCACGCCAACGCGATGGCCTACTACTACCACCAGGACACTAACGCCTACGCCCAGTACGGCACCTCCGCCGCGGTGTCCTACGTCCGCGACAGCCACCTGGACCACATCGACTACGGGTTCACCGACGGCAACGCCTACACCGGCAACGCCCCCGGCCAGGTGACCTTCACCCCCGGCGACCGGTGTTTCGCCGCCAGTTGTGACCCGATCGGCTCGAACGAGGCGAACTGGCCAGACGTGCCCTACGACCAGGACTACTGCGCAGCGGGCGCGACCAGCGGGTGCGCGGCCGGGCCGACGTTCTGGTCCACCGTAGCGCTGGCCTCGATCACCACCCAGCAGTGGAACGGCAGCAAATACGTGAGCGCTGACTCCTGGGCGCTGCAACAGGCCTTCCCCAAGACCGGCGACATCAACAGCCCCTCCACGCTATTCCTCACCACGATCACCCACACCGGCGCTGACACCACCGCGGGCGGCGGCGCGGTCACCCTCCCGCCGGTCACCTTCGCCCCGGTGCCGCTGGCCAACCGGCTGGACTGGTCGAACTACGGTGTGCAGCTCGTCCGCAACCGGATCGGGAACATCACCACCGAAACCGGCGCGGTCATCGCGATCACCTACACCCAGCCCGACCAGTGCACCTCCAACTTCCTGCCCAACCCCTCGGCGAACAAGCAGTCATGCTTCCCGGTGTACTGGCAGCAGTTCACTCCCAAGACGGGCCCGGACTGGTTCGTCAAATACGCGGTGCAGTCGGTATCTGAGTCCGATCCCACCAACGTCTCACAGGAGCTGTACACCTCCTACAAGTACAGCCACTTCAGCGCGGCCTGGCATTACGACGACAACGAGCTGGTCCAGACCCAGTACCGCACCTACGGGCAGTGGCGCGGCTACCAGGACATCACCACCTACACCGGCACCAGCGGCGACCCGCAGACCAAGACCGAAACCACCTACTACCAGGGCATGGACGGCGACACCCTGCCCGGCGGCGGCACCCGCTCGATCACCTTGACCGACTCCCAGGGCGGCCAGCACCCCGACACCAACCAGCTCGCCGGGGACGTGCTCGAATCAACCACCTACAACCTGGCCGGCGGACCGGTGGATCATTCGGCGATCTCCTCCTACTGGGTATCGGCACCGGTGGCCAGCCGCGACCGCAGCAGCGAAAACCTGCCCCCGCTGACCGCCAACGCCACCGGGCTGGTGGAGACCTGGACCCGGCAGGCGATCACCGACACCACCCCCACCACCTGGCGCACGACCGAAACCGACACCAGCTACGACAACCACCCCGACAACCCAACCTTCGGGCTGCCGCTGTTCACCTTCCGGCACGGCGACCTGTCCGACCCCACCCAGCAAGCCTGCACCACCACCACCTACGCCAAACCCAACACCAACCCGGCCAAGAACCTGACCGGCCTGGTCGCCGAGACCGAGGTAGACGCCCAGCCATGCGGCGGCCCCAACCCCAATGGCGCCAGCGCTCCCACTCCCAGCCAGATCAACGCCCTCACCGCCCCGGTCACGCTGTCCCGCCCGGCGGATGTGATCTCCGACGTCCGCACCTACTACGACGACCCGCCGGTGCTCTCCGGCGGGGTGCCGCAGCCCACCAACCCGGCCTGGCCACAAACCACCGTCCCCACCGCCGGTGACCCGACCGTGGTGCAGCAGGCCACCGGGTATGCCAGCGGCGCGTTCACCTACCAGAGCACGGCCGGCACCATCTATGACTCCTACGGCCGCCCGGTCACCAGATACGACGGCAACGGGAACGAGACCGATACCAGCTACACCATGACCAACGGCGTCACCACCAAGGTCACCGTCACCAACCCGCTCGGCCAGCCCACCACCACCACCTTGGACCCGCTGCGCGGCATCCCGCTCACCCAGACCGATGCCAACAACATCAAGACGAGCCTGCAATATGACGGCCTGGGCCGGCTTACCGGCATGTGGGACAACAACCGCCAGCCCAGCTCCACCCTCGCCAACGTGGCCTACAGCTACGCCATCCCCCCCAACCCCCCGGCCGGGACCGCGCCGGTCGTGGTCACGGCGAAATGGCTGGACGAGGAGAACATCCAGGTCACCTCCACCACCTTGTATGACGCGATGCTGCGGGTCCGCCAGACCCAATACCCGGCACCCAACGGCGGGATCCTGATCAACGACAACTTCTACGACACCCGCGGCTGGCTGTACAAGACCAACACCAACTACTTCGACCCGAACGACAACCCCAGCAGCACCGTCATCGCCGTCCCGGACAGTGCCGCCCACGACCAGCACGTCACCGCCTTCGACGGGCTCGGCCGCCCAGTCCTGGTCATCGACTGCGACGACTCCAGCGTGGTGTCGGCCACCTACACCGCCTACTACGGTGACCGGGTCACCACCGTCCCCCCGCAAGGCGGCACCCCCACCGCCACCGTCACCGACGCCCTCGGCCGCACCACCGAACTCGACCAGTACACCTCCGCCCCGAACGTCCCGGCCCTGCCCACCGCTTGCTCATCGACCGCCACCAGCGTGTCCATCAGCGGCGGCACCACCCAGGCCACCACCTACTCCTACAACCACCGCGGCTGGCTGAAAGCCATCACCGACGCCGCCACCGGACAGCAGTGGACCAAGTCCTACAACCTGCTCGGCCAGGTCACCGGCACCACCGACCCCGACGGCGGTACCACCACCCTGACCTACGACAACAACGGCAACCTGCAGACCACCACCGGCGCCGACCAGCACACCATCAGCTACACCTACGACGCCCTCAACCGGAAAACCGGCGAATACGACGGGCCCACCACCTCCTCCCCGCTACTGGCCACCTGGGTGTATGACAACTCCAACAACATCCCCGGCGTGACCAACCCGATCGGCCACCTGACCACCGAGACCTCTTACCACAGCGGCAACCCGTACGTCGTCCAGCAGCAGGGCTTCAACGGCCTGGGCGAATCCACCGGCGAGACCGTCACACTTCCGGCCGCCGAAAATGCCCTGGCCGGCAGCTACACCCTCACCCGCACCTACACGCCGGTCAACGGGCTGCCCTACAGCGACGCCTACCCCGGCACCGGGACCCTGCCCGCCGAGACCGTCACCCACTCCTACAAGACCGCCCAAGACCTGCCCGACAACCTGGCCAGCATCGTCCAATACCCCCCGGGCCAGACCACCCCGGTCGCCTACAGCCAGAACACCAGCTACACCGACTACCAGCAGGTCTCCCAGCAAGAAATCGGCACCGTCAGCAACAACGCCACCATCACCAGCAAATACGACCTCAACACCGGCGCACTCACCAAGACCACAGTGCAAAACGGCGCCGGCACCACCACCTACGACACCACCCAGTACGGCTACGACCCAGCCGGCAACCTCACCTCCCAAACCGACACCCGCCAAGGCGGCCAATCCGAAACCCAGTGCTTCCGCTACAACACCCTCGACCGGCTCACCCAAGCCTGGACCGCCACCGACAACTGCGCCGCCGACCCCTCCACCGGCACCGGCGGCACCGTCGGCGACGGCATCCCCGGCTCCGCCTACTGGACCACCTGGAAATACGACACCCTCGGCAACCAGACCAGCCAGACCGACCACAACCCCACCGGCGGCCCCGACACCATCATCACCTACAGCTACAACGGCAACGGCACCAGCCAGCCCGACACCCTCACCTCCGCCACCACCACCAGCCCATCGGGCACCACCACCTCCGCCTACACCTACGACCCGGCCGGCAACACCCTCACCCGCGACCTGCCCACCGGCAACCAGACCCTCACCTGGACCGATGACGGCAAACTCGCCACCGACACCACCACCGCCGGCACCACCCACTACATCTACGACGCCGACGGCAACCTCCTGGTCCAAAAAGACCCCGGCCAGACCACCCTCTACCTGTTCGGCGGCGCCCAGCAGATCACCCTGAACACCCAAACCGGCGCGATCACCGGCACCCGGTTCATCCCCCTGCCCGGCGGCGGCCAAGCCGTCCGCACCAGCGGCAACACCAGCAGCTACAGCTACGAATTCGCCGACCTGCACGGCACCGGCCTGCTCACCCTCGACAACACCACCCAAAACCCCACCTGGCGGCAATACACCCCCTACGGCGCCCCCCGCGGCACCCCACCGGCCAGCTGGCCCGACACCAACGGATACCTCGGCCAGCCCACCGATCCCACCACCGCCCTGACCACCCTCGGCGCCCGCCAATACGACCCCACCACCGGCCGGTTCCTCTCCCTGGACCCCCTCCTGGACCCCACCAGCCCAGGCCAGCTCAACGGCTACACCTACGCCACCGACAACCCAACCACCCAATCCGACCCCACCGGGCTCCACCCGCCCGGCTGCTCCGGCGGCTACCCCGTCCACTGCGGCCCCTACACCAACCCCCCTGACAACGACTCCACCGGCGGGGGGCCGTCATGCCCCGGCTGGGAGCCCGGCTGCCCCGGCTTCACCGGCGGTGGCGCCACAGACGTTCCACAGGCCATCCTGATCGGCACGGTGTTCTTCCCGGTGACCCCGCAGGCACTCAAGATCCAGCAGATCTACAACCAGTCCTACCAGGCCCTCATCGGTGACCACGAGGCTGCCGCCGGGCCCGAGACCATGTTCCGTGCCCTGGTCATGGCGTGTGAGTCCAACCCGGGCATCTGCGGCAGCACCCTGATAAACGCACTAACCCGCGCCGGGCCCACCGGAACCGCCATGACCCAAGCTGACTACCAGGCGTATCAGAAGAGCGGGCAATCCATCATGGGCTGGATGCAATCGCACGGCTCGCAACTGCTCATGCAGAACAGTATTGCTGTCAGCGCTGCAGTTGGAGGAATGGTGCCGGGGGTACTGCCAGGCTATAGTTCCTTCCGAGCCGCGAAGGCGGATCTAGGATCTCCTGGCGAGGGGAACGTGTTTGATCATGTTGTCGAACAATCTCAGATCAGCAGAAGCGACTTTGCGCCAGAAGATATCCACAACCCGTTCAATCTGGACCCGGTTCCAAATGAGATCAATCAGCTTAAGGCCAATTACTACTCCAGTATCCGTCCGTTCACGGGTGGTATGACTGTACGCGATTGGCTGACGGGTCAGAGCTTCTCTGACCAGTACGAGTTCGGCATGGACATACTTGGCCTACTTCAGAACGGTGAACCTTTGCCATGATCGCATCTGAGCCTGTGGCAAACCTGAAGGATCGGTACAGGACACTCGCTGTGGAGTGGGATGAAGCCAGGGAAAATCCAGATGAGGCTAATAGCATCTTCAAGGTCCACCACTCTGTATATAAAATCCTTCGTGATACCCCAGAAGGCAGAGAGGCAATAATTAGCTTCATGGAAGACCCTCTCACCCCAGTACGTTTGCTGGCGGCAACTCATAGTCTTCAATGGCAGCCAGCGCAGGCTCAGGCTGTACTTGAAGAGATCATGCAGCAAACCAATCCGTACGCAACAGATGCGAAGTGGACATTGCGCTCGTATCGCAAC
Organism: Streptosporangiaceae bacterium; assembly: GCA_035308365.1. Classification (GTDB taxonomy): domain Bacteria; phylum Actinomycetota; class Actinomycetes; order Streptosporangiales; family Streptosporangiaceae; genus PALSA-505. The sequence goes on along the minus strand of DATGGU010000158.1, from coordinate 608 downwards.
GGGAAACTAGATCTGGATTGGTAGATCGCCGCGAAGCATTGATCACATTTCTGGGGGCAGGAATGGCTCCCCTGCCGACACGTGCACTGCTTGTATCTGCGCTCAGCGGCGCGCGCCGCTCGGTGGCCGCACTACGGCATAGCGAGCAACTACTTGGTGAATGGCTGAAAAGTGAGATACGACATCCTGGAATCCGAGAGAACGCCGCAATGCTGGCGACAATAGAAATTCTAGAAATGCCCGATCGCGCAATGAGGGAATTCTCTAGAAAGTACCCAGATCGTGATCAGCTACTCCAAGATATGTTGAGCTGCTTGTAGCGGTTGATAACTTAAGCACTGCCACACACGCAAGCTTGCCCGACATCTAGGCGACAACAGCCAGTTGGCCGGCCGTGTGCCGGGGCACTAGATCAGGCAATTCTGCGCTGGCATCACGCGGGTTCGACAGTGATCAGATCGGCGCCCGAATCGGCGTTATGTAGTTATTTGCGGAATGGCATCCATCAAGAATTGTCACGCTCTGTTACATGTTCACCTGCATGCGGGGGTAGCAAATCCTATCGGCCGCCTTTTCAGGTGTTAGGTGTTTGCTGGGTAGGTGTAGTG
>DATGGU010000157.1:0-8094 GCA_035308365.1 Streptosporangiaceae bacterium | reverse complement strand
GGGCTGTACAGCGGTACGGTCGTGTCCAAACACGTGGGGTTCGGGTAGGTCTTACCCGCCTGGGCCGGGGGAGCGGCGTGGAGACTGGTCATCAACACTGCGGGGGCGGCCGCGAGCGCAGCCCAGCGGGATAGCCTCATGCCCCCACCCTGACACGCCCGGTTCGGCCCCCGTCAACCCCCGCTGCCTGGCTCCGGCAGCCGGAAGACGCCCCGGGCATTCTCCCGCAGGAACAGCCGCTCGGCCTCCGGCTCAAGCTCAAGCGAGTCCAGCCCGGCCAGGCACACCGAGGCCGGCCAGGCCGGGTGATTCGACCCGAACAGCACCTTGTTGCGCCCGTGCCCGCGCAGGTAATTGACCAGCTCGGCCGGATACCTTCGTACCGTGTAAGCCGACGTATCGATGTAGACATTCGGATACTTGGTGGCCAGCGAGATCATCTCTGCCGTCCACGGATACCCGATGTGCCCCGCCACGATCCGCAGCTCGGGAAACTCGAGCGCCACATGGTCAAGCGGTTCGATGCCCAGCTTGCCGAGGCCGGGCGCGGCGCGGCCGACCCGTTCGACGCGCTGCGCCGCCGCTGCCGTGCCTATGTTGCCTTCGGCGCCGGCCAGCCCGAGCTGTACCGGGTCATGTTCGGGGCCTGGCCGGCCGGGCCCAAGGTGCTCGGCACCTACGGCAGGCGGCCGCATCCCGGCGCGGGCACATTCACCGCCCTGATCGCCGCGATCCAGCGCTGCCTCAACGCCGGTGCCCAGACCCGCAAGCCCAGCCACTTCCTGGCCTTCCAGCTCTGGTCGCTGCTGCACGGCCTGACTGACCTCCGGGCAGGCAAACCGGAAATGCCCTGGCCGGGCGCCGACGAGATGATCGAGCACTACCTGATCTGCCTGGGCCTGCGCGCCCCGCGCCGACCGGTCAGCTAAGGAGTACGTCCGGTAGACATCCTCGCCGTCGCGCAGGAACACGAACGGTACCGTCCAGCCCATCCGTGCCTTGTAGGCCTGGAGGCCGGGGACGCCCCGGAATGTCGGTGCCTGTGGGTAGCCTCCCGGGCATGGGAGACAAGCGATGGTGACGGTCCACGACGTCCGCGCCTGGGCGATGACGCTGCCCCGGACGTCCGAACACCTGATCTACGATCAGGTGAAGTTCCGGGTCGGGAAGATCGTCTACGCGGCCATCTCGCGGGACGAGACGAGAATGGGTTTCGGCTTCCCCAAGGAGGAACGCGAGGCCCTGGTCGCCGCCGAGCCGGCCAAGTTCTTCATGCCCCGGCTCAGCGACCTGCGGTTCAACTGGGTGCACGCATCCATGGCCGAACTGGATGTCACCGAGATGCGCGAACTGATCACCGACGCCTGGCAGATGTGCGTCCCGAAACGCGTGGCCGCCGCCCACCTGGCCAGCATCGCCGGCCCGCTTCCCCGGCCGCCCGGCACTCAGTAGCGTTCGACCAGGTGAGCCCGGCTGGCCGGAAGCTCGTACGGGTCAGGCCAGAAGTCTGTGATCCGGCTGATCAGGCCGTCCGGGCCGAGGTCGAAGAAGCACAGCCCCGGTTGCTCTTCCCCCTTGTCGGAGAACCGGATCCAGCTCGCCGCGTGACTGCCCTCACCCACGATCCGTTCCACCGTGACATGCCAGTCACTCGGGAACCCCTCGATGTTGAACCTCAGGTAGGCGGCCCGCCCGCGCACCCGTTCCCTGGTCTGCGGCCCCTCGTACACCACATCCTCGGCAACCAGCCCGCCGAACGTATCCCAGTCCCGAGCCTCAGCCGCAGCCCAGTAGGCCGCCACCACCTCATGCGCGTCTTTCATGCCCGGCAACCTAGTAGCCGGGTCCGACAAACCACCGGCCCGCAACCTGCCCCGGTCAGCCCACGAGGGCGTGCCGATAAGGTAGATTGGCATCAGCGAAACGGCTCTCCAAAGTATCCAGAAGAATGTTACGCCCCGGTAGACCAACCGGCAGAGTCCGCGGTCTCAAACACCGTGCAGTGTGGGTTCGAATCCCACCCGGGGCACAAGCCAATTGGTCCGCACCCCGCTTTTACTGAGATTGTCAGCATTAAGTGGCATACTGTTTATATGTACTCCCGCACCACCGTCGACCTTGCCCAGCAACTTTCCGATATCGGTGTGCTCGACCGTGAGAACGCCCAGATCTGCGGTGTATCCGTCCGGTCTATCCGGCACTGGCGCAAGGGGGACCGGCGCCCTATCGGCGGCTCGTCGCGGACGGAGGCACCCAACTGCCCACGTTGCCATGGGCGTCCTCTCGATGAACCGGCTTACTCCTACCTGCTCGGCCTCTACCTCGGCGACGGTCATATCGTGAAAACGCCGAGGACTCATCTGCTGAGTCTCGCCTGCGCCGACTGCTGGCCCGGCCTGTTGCAGGAGGCTGTGCAGGCGGCCAAGCGCGTCATGCCGTCATCGAGCGTGTCCCTCCGCTCCCGGCCCGGAATTGCATGTACCTACGTGCAGAGTTTTTCCAAGCACTGGCCCTGCCTCTTCCCGCAGCACGGATCGGGCAAGAAACACGAGCGCAAGATCGAGCTTGAGCCATGGCAGCAATCAATCGTCGATGGACGCGCGGGTGACTTTGCCCGTGGGCTGTTTCATTCCGATGGCTACCGTGGCAGCAATAGGGTATGCCGCCACCGGCCGAATGGTGATCGCTGGTATGAGTACCCGCGCTATCTTTTCACCAACCACTCCGCCGATATCCTGCGGCTGTGCGGTGAGGCATTGGATATGCTGCATGTTGAATGGTGCTTCAGCAAGCCCACTGTGATCTCCGTAGCCCGGCGGGATGCGGTCGCCCGGCTCGACGAATTCGTTGGGCCCAAGTACTAACTGATTGCCTGGCCAGGTACTCTCCTGGGGTGAGCAAGTCCCCATTTCGTGTCGTGGTCGCCGAGGACGAGGCGCTGATCCGGCTTGACCTCAAGGAGATGCTTGAGGAAGAAGGCTACGAGGTCGTCGGCGAGGCGGGTGACGGCGAGACCGCGGTCAAGCTGGCCGTGAGTCAGCGGCCGGACCTGGTGATCCTCGACGTCAAGATGCCAGTCCTCGACGGTCTGTCCGCGGCCAGCCAGATCGCCGCGGACCGGCTGGCGCCGGTGGTGATCCTTACCGCCTTCTCCCAGCGGGAGCTGGTCGAGCGGGCCAGGGATGCCGGGGCGATGGCCTATCTGGTCAAGCCGTTCACCAAGGCCGATCTTGTGCCGGCCATCGAGATGGCGGTGAGCCGGTTCCAGGAGGCGCGCGCCCTGGAGACCGAGGTGGGCACGCTGCGTGACCGCCTGGAGGTCCGCAAGCTGCTCGACCGGGCCAAGGGACTGCTCCAGGCGGAGCATGGGCTGTCCGAACCTGAGGCGTTCCGGTGGATTCAGAAGACGTCCATGGACCGCAGGATCAGTATGCGCGACGTCGCCCGGGCGGTGCTCGACCGGTCGATGACGGCGGGTTCAAACCCTCCCGCCGGCCAGCCGCAAGATGACCAAAAGACCAGTTCAGAAGGCTAACAAACGGGAGATCGGGAAGGAGCCCGGAGGGGCCTTTGGTACCATGTCGGCCTTCCCCGGGTCGGCACGTTCTCTACTCGGCCACCCCCGGGCTCTTCTGGTCAACCGTAGCGATGCGCCGGCGTCTGACGCAAAGGGGCGGCAATCACCGTACGTTATGTGGTAGGGGCCGCCCTCATCCGCCGGCGCCCGGGCGCCCCTCCGCGGTGCCTGGCACGTGGTCGCGGAACAGGCAGGTCAGCCGGGCCGTGCAGATCCGGCGCCCGGCCTCGTCGGTGATGACCACTTCGTAGGTCGCGAGCGTTCTGCCGCCGTGCACGAGGGTGGCTACGCCCGTCACTTTTCCCTCCCGCGCGCCGCGGTGGTGGGTGGCGCCGATCTCGATGCCCATGGTGGCCCGGTCCGGGCCGGCGTGCAGGGCCGCGCCCAGCGAGCCGAGGGTCTCCGCCAGCACACAGGACGCGCCGCCGTGCAGCAGGCCGTAGGGCTGGATGTTGCCCGCGACCGGCATCGTGCCTACCACACGGTCCGCCGAGGCCTCGAGTATCTCGATGCCCATTCGCGCGTCCAGCGTGTCCCGCCGCAGTGCGCGGAACCTGTCTGCCACCTCGGCCGCGAAGTCCTGATCCACCCAAACCTCCAGCTAGTCCCGCAGGTGTTCCGTAGCGAAGCCTACGGGCACGCATCCAGGACCGGCGCACCACATCGGACAAATTAGAACATTCCGGGCAAGGGTTCGCCCCACTGGCGAACGGTCCAATGTTTTTGCCCCAAAGGGGATGACTTCCGGAATGTTAGCGCTAACAATAGCCGGTGGGTCGGATTCGGGCTGGTGGCCGTTCAGGCCGGGCTCGTCTCCGTCAGCAACCCAGCGAAGGGAGCCTTCATGCGAACAGCATCAGGGCGATGGCCCATCGTGACAACGATGCGCCTCGCCGTCGTGGCAGCCGTCGGGGTCGCCACCGTGGGTGTGCTCGGCATGGCCCAGGCACCCGCGTCGCCCGCTCATGGGTGCAGTGGTGGCCCGACCATCAGCAAGCAGTTCTTCGGCAAGGCCATGGACATCTACGTCCACAAGAAGCTTCCCGTCTTCCGGTTCACCCTGGCGAACTGCGACGGGATGTCGGTCAGCATCCTCAGCTACGGCGGCATCGTCCAGTCCATCGACGTGCCGGGCGCCAACGGGAAAACCGCCGACGTGGTGCTCGGCTTCGCCACGCTCCGGGACTACGTCACCGAGGACAGCCCCCCGGTGACCGCCAACGGTGGCCCGTACTTCGGCGAGACCATCGGCCGGTACGGCAACCGGATCGCCAGGGGCACGTTCAAGCTGAACGGCCACACCTACACGCTGCCGATCAATAACGGCGTCAACGACCTGCACGGCGGCCTGGTCGGGTTCGGCAACCATGTCTGGGCCGCCTCCGAGGTGAAGAGCCCGGGCGTGGCCGGCGTGAAGCTGAAGCTGGTCAGCCCGAACGGTGACGACGGCGCGAACGTCGGCTGCAGCTGCACCGGCTTCCCCGGCAAGCTGACCGTGTTCGTGACGTTCACGCTGAACAACGACAACCAGCTCGGCATCCACTACATCGCCACCACGAACGCCGACACGGTCATCAACCTGACCAACCACAGCTACTTCAACCTGGCCGGCGAGAGCTCGGGCGCCACCTACGGCCAGAAGGTGATGATCAACGCCAACTCCTACACGCCGACCAACGCCACCCAGATCCCGACCGGGCAGATCGTCCCGGTCAAGGGCACGCCATTCGACTTCACCAGACCGCAGACGATCGGCTCCCGGATCAACGTGGCCAACCACCAGCTACTGATCGCCCAGGGCTACGACCACAACTGGGTGCTGAACCACACCGGGCCGACCATGGATGGCCTGCGCCTGGCCGCCCAGGCCCTGGACCCGGCCAGCGGCCGTGAGCTGACCGTCTGGACCGACCAGCCGGGTGTGCAGTTCTACTCGGGCAACTTCCTCACCGGGAAGCTGGTCGGCATCAGCGGGCACATCTACCGGCAGAGCGCCGGCTACACGTTCGAGACGCAGCACTTCCCGAACTCCCCGAACCAGCCCAACTTCCCCTCCACCGAACTGAAGCCCGGGCAGGTGTACAACACCACCACCGTGTTCCAGTTCTCGTCCTAGCTGCTTAAATTCCCTGGCCCGGGCGCGGGCTACCCGCTCCCGGGCCAGGCTGCCGCATAGGATTCCATCGTGGCGACCAACGACGAGCGGCAGACGGCGACGGGGACGGCGGCAAGGGGCAAGCTGCTGCTACTGGATGGGCACTCTCTGGCGTATCGCGCCTTCTTCGCCCTGCCAGCCGAGAACTTCTCCACCACCACGGGCCAGCCGACGAACGCCGTCTACGGGTTCACCGCGATGCTCATCAACGTGCTGCGGGACGAGCAGCCCAGCCACGTCGCGGTGGCCTTCGACCGGGGCGAGCCGACCTTCCGGCACGAGCAGTACGTGGAGTACAAGGCCAACCGGCACGAGACCCCGGCCGACTTCCGCAACCAGCTCAGCCTGATCTTCGAGGTGCTGGACGTGCTGGGCATCCAGCGGCTGTCCAAGGCGGGTTACGAGGCCGACGACATCATCGCGACGCTGGCCGCGCAGGCGGCCGCCGAGGGCATGGACGTCCTCATCGTGAGCGGGGACCGCGACGTGCTGCAGCTCGTCACCGATGACGTGACCGTGCTGATGACCCGCCGGGGAATCAGCGAGATGACGCGGTTCACCCCCGATGCCGTACAGGAGAAATATGGCCTGACGCCGGCCCAGTATCCCGACTTCGCGGCGGTACGCGGGGATCCGAGCGACAACCTGCCGAACATCCCCGGCGTGGGGGAGAAGACGGCCACCAGGTGGATCGCCGACTTCGGCTCGCTGACCGAGCTGGTCGACCGGGTCGAGGAGGTCAAGGGCAAGGCGGGTGACGCACTGCGGGCGAACCTGGGCAACGTGCTGCGCAACCGGCAGCTCACCGAGCTGGCCAAGGACGTCCCGCTGGAGTCCGCGCCCGGCGACCTGCGCCCGGTGCCATGGGACCGGAACGCCATCCACCAGCTCTTCGACACGCTGCAGTTCCGCGTGCTGCGCGAGCGGCTGGTCGAGTACCTGCCGAACGGGATCGCCGCGGTGGATCAGGGCGCAGGGGCCGCCGGTGAGCAGAAGGCTGGCTTCGAGATAGAGGTGGCCACGCCCGGCGCTGACGAGGTGGCGGGCTGGCTGGCCGAGCATGCCCCGCCCGATGCCCAGGGGCGGTCCGGGCTGGCCCTGACGGGCACCTGGGGGCGTGGCACGGGCACCCTGACCGGCATCGCGATCGCGGCGCCGGACGGCGAATGCGCGTTCTTCGACCCGGCGGTGCTGGGCGAGAGCGACGAGCGGGCACTGGGCGGCTGGCTGGCCGACCCGCAGGCGCCCAAGGCGGTGCACGACGCCAAAGGGCCGATGCATGCTCTGGCCGCGCACGGGCTGAACCTGGCCGGGCTGACCAGCGACACCGCGCTCGCCGCCTATCTCGCGCTGCCCGGCCAGCGCTCCTTCGACCTGGCCGACCTGGTGCTCCGCTACCTGGGCCGTGAGCTGCGCGGCGACACTCCCGCCCCCGGCCAGCTCACCCTGGACGACGCCGCCGAAGATGACGCCGGGAACGAGCTGGCCCAGGTGGCGGCGCTGCGCGCCAAGGCGACCGCCGAGCTGGCCGACTCGCTCGACGCCGACCTGGACAAACGCGGCGCGACCAGGCTGCTGCACGACGTGGAGCTGCCACTGGTGACGGTGCTCGCGGGCATGGAACGGACCGGGATCGCCGCCGACACCCACCACTTCGCCAGCATGTCGGCGGCCCTGGGCGGCGAGGTGAAGGCGGCCGAGCAGGCCGCCTACGCGGCGGTGGGCCGCGAGTTCAACCTGGGCTCGCCCAAGCAGCTCCAGGAGGTGCTGTTCACCGAGCTGGGGCTGCCCAAGACCAAGCGGATCAAGACCGGGTACACCACCGACTCCGAGGCCCTGACCAGCCTGCTCGCGCAGACCGGCCATCCGGTGCTTGAGCACCTGCTGCGCCACCGCGACGTGTCCAAACTGATGACGATCGTGGACTCACTGATCCCGATGCCCGACGAGGGCGGGCGGATCCACACCACGTTCAACCAGACGATCGCGGCCACCGGCCGTCTGTCCTCGACCGACCCGAACCTGCAGAACATCCCCATCCGTACCGAACTCGGCCGGCGCATCCGGGAGGGCTTCATCGTCGGCCCGGGGTACGAGTGCCTGCTGACCGCGGACTACAGCCAGATCGAGCTGCGGATCATGGCCCACCTGTCCGGCGACGAGGCGCTGATCGCGGCGTTCGAGTCCGGGCACGACTTCCACGCGGCCACCGCCTCCCGGGTGTTCGGGCTGCCGCCCGAGGAGGTGGGCCCCGAGCTGCGGGCCAAGATCAAGGCGATGAACTACGGCCTGGCCTACGGCCTGTCCGCCTTCGGGCTCTCCAACCAGCTGCGTATTACCCCGGACGAGGCCCGCGGGCTGA
>DATGGU010000156.1:0-13772 GCA_035308365.1 Streptosporangiaceae bacterium | reverse complement strand
TCGCTGCGGGAGCGGACGCCGAGTTTGCGGTAGATGGATGACAGGTGCGCCTCGACGGTTCGCAGGCCCATGTAGAGGTCGGCGGCCACTTCCCGGTTTGTCCGCCCGGCCGCGACCAGGCCCGCTACCTGGCGTTCGGCGGACGTCAGGCCTGGACCGCTGGCCCGTCTCGTGCCGAGCCTGGCCAGGTCTGCTTCGGCCTGCTGGGTCCACGGGGCGGCGCCGAGCTGGCCGAACATGACCTGGGCCGTTTCGGCGTGGTGGCGGGCGTCCGCCTTGCGCCGGGCGCGGCGGGCGATCTGGCCGGCGATCAGGTGGGTGCGCGCCAGTTCCAGCGGCATCTGCAGCCGCTGGTGTGCGGCGAACGCCAGCCGCAGCGATCTGGCCGCCGTGTCGTGCTCGCCCTGGGCTGAGGCCAGCATCGCCCGGCAGCGGCCCGCGGTGGCTAGCGCCGAGGCCCGGTCCAGCCGCTGGGCCCGTTCCTCCACCGGCGCCAGCAGCGCTGCGGCCGTTGGGAGGTCGCCGAGCCGGATCAGGGATTCGATGTCATCGGGGATGGACCGCAGCGCGATCCAGCCGGGATCGGCCAGGTCGCGCCCGGTCACCTTCTCGGTGACCGGTGACAGTATGGCGTGCGCGGCGGCGGGGTTGCCGCAGGCGAGTTCGATGAGGCCAAGGGCGCGGCTGCCCAGCAGCGCCGGGTAGAGCACACCACAGCGCAGGGCGCCGTCGATCGCTAGCTGGGCATCTGCGCGGGCTTCGGGCAGTGGCCCGCAGAAGGCCCGCATCATCGCCCGCGCGCCGTGCATGCACGCCGCCTGGATCACCCCGCCGGCCGCCATGGCCACCTGGTAGCCGTGGTCGCAGTAGCGCTGGGCGAGGCCGAAGTTTCCCGCCCAGGTCTCCAGCTCGGCCAGGTGCAAGACCAGGAACGGCAGATCGGTCTCAGCGCCCTGCTGTTGTGCTTCGGCGTACTCCTCGGCCAGCAGCGTCCGGGCCGCGGGCAGGTCATCACCCGAGCGCAGGATATGGCTGAGCAGGACGCGCGGGCGCACCTCCATCGGCACGCCCCTGGCCCGGTGACACCGGTCCAGGGCGCGCTTGATCAGATCGTGGCGGATGCCGCGCCCGGTGGCGAACTCGGCCATCGCCTGGAACGCCATCAGCTGTGAGGTCAGCCCGTCATCACCGATCCGGTCCGCGATGGCGAACGCCGCCCGGATCTGGTCCATGGTCGCGGGGCTGAAGCTTGCCGTGCTGATCCCCAGGGCCAAGCCCAGATCGCGGTGCATCAAGGCTTTGAGCACCGTGCCATCGCTGGCCTCGCCCAGCGCCTGGCGCCCCAGCGGGATGGAGGCGGGCAGGCCTTCCAGGTAACCCACCACCCTGGCCAGCTGGTGCAGGGCGGCTGCCCGCAGCTGGCCCGGTTCGCTCAGCTCAACAGCCGCTTCGAGGAGCTCACGGGCGCCCTCGGGGTCAAAGGCGGCCAAGTGCAGGCGGCCAGCCTCGATCAAGCGGCCGGCACGGGCCGCCGCGCATCCCGGCGGGGTGAGCTTGACCGCCAGGTCCGCCAGCTCGGCGCCGGCCACGGCGGCACCTCGCAGGCACGCCGCCTGGGCAGCCGCAGCGAGCCGGCCGGCCAGGTGCTCATCAGGCCCGGTGGCCGCCAGCGCCAGATGGCGCACCTGCCCTTCGGGCTCGCTGGTCACCTCGGCCAGGCGGCAGTGCGCCAGGCGGCGCTCCAGGCCGGTCGCGCTGGCATAGGCAACCGACCGCAGCAGCGGATGCGCGAAGCGGACCCGGCCGCCGGCTACCTGCAAGACACCTGCCGCCTGGGCCGAGTCCAGCCCGTCCCGGGCGAGCTGACCACCACCGGCCGCAGCCAGCACAACCTCGATCGTAGGGCTCGCCGCCGCAGCCGCCACCAGCGCCACCGTGCGGCCAGCTGGGGACAGCGCCTGCAGGCGGCACTGAACCAGCGGTAACAGCGACCGCGGGACCGGAAGTGGCTGCCCGGCATCACGCGGGCGGCCCCCAGCCCCCAGGGCTGCCGCCAGCTCCAGCGCGAAGAGGGGATTGCCGCCCGAAGCCTCCAGCACCGCCACCACCTCAGGCCACCTGGCCGGAGGGCCGCCTTTGGCGCGGAGCATCGCGCTCAGGGCGTCCACGCTGAGCGGCCCCACCGGCAAGACCTGCGTCCGCCCGGGCGGCAGCCAGCCCGTGCTGGCCGCACCGGGCGGCATCGTAGCCAGCAATCCCGCGCGCTGCGCCGTGAGCCGGCGCAAGGCATACTCCACGACCGCCGCCGAAGCCCGGTCCAGCCACGGCAGGTCATCCACCGCGATGACCACCGGCGCCCTCTCCGCAAGAGCCCGGATCACACCCAGCAAGGCAACGGCCACCGCCCGCTGATCCGGCGGCTCCGGGCCGGGCTCGGCCCGCAGCAACGCCACCTCCAGCGCCCGGCGCTGCGGACCCGGCAGCCCAGCCAGCACCTCCCCGGGCACAAGCTCAAGAAGATCCCCCAGCGCCGAAAAACTCAGCGCCACCTCCGACTGAACCGGCCGGCAGGTGAGCACCCACCAGCCACGCTCGCGGGCCATCTCGATCCCAGCCGACCACAACGCCGTCTTGCCAATGCCTGCCGCTCCCTCGATCAGCAGCGCCACCGGACCGCCAGCCACCTCATCCAGGAAATGCCCAATCCGGGCAAGCTCGGCCGCGCGGCCATGCACACCCACCGCATCATCCGCCGAGCACCCCACGGATACACTCCATCCCCCAAGCCAGTCAGCCAAAACCAATTCCAGCCCCTCACGCCCAGCAGCCGCAGCCCGGCGTAGCAAGCGCAGAATGCACCGCGCACGGCGTGCCCGCCGGTGCAGGAGTCTCCACATGGAGCTGGCCACGGCCATCCAGTATCAATGGCCACACGGTCCAACCACCCAGCGACCCGGGCCTGGTTGCCCATCCCGCTCTGGGACACAGACGGACAGCATGGAATTACATAAGGACACCCACCGCGTGGCCATCCCGCCGACCCATCCTGATAGCCGGCCCGCTCCTGCACCGCAACGTTGACGCAATCCCCCTTCGCCACCATCTGCCGAACTAAAGCACAAGCCTCACGACCCTCCAGAGAATCGAGATCATGAATACCGAATACCCGGATCTGTATGGTCACCACCCAATCTGGATTCCATCGTGCCGCCGCGCAGATCGATTCCTCTTTGTTGTCGGTGTCAAGAGGCGTGAGTGTGTCTGCCTGCTGTGTCGGGCTCTGGAGGAAAGGAGGCGGCTTCGCCGCCGGTTGTTTTCCCAGCGTGCCGCGCGAGGGTACGGGGCCGTTCCTCCGGTGTCAAGGGTGCTGCGCATCGCGCTGCGCGCGACGGCCTGCGGCCGCCCGTTGACACCGGAGCCTCGATGGCCCCGGGCGGGCAGGAAGAGCGGGCAGGCCAAGGCCTGCCCGCGGCGCTGCGCACGGCACGCAGATCCGCTGGTGGGCTTGGGGATCAGCGCGAAGCGGGCGTGGGGCCGGGCCGGGATCGCCTGGTGCGCGCTGTGGTCTTGGACAGGGCAGGCCCAGATCGTAGGGTGGGGTCAGGCCCGGGAGTGGCTTGGCCGAAGAGCCGGTGTTCGGGGTGTGAGCCGGCCACGCTGGCGGCAGAGCCGTTCCCCCTGTGCCCTCCCGGGCCCGCGATGGCCCGGCGTGCGTCGGCCTTCAGGTGCTGGTAGATGGCGTCACTGATCTGACGCTTGAGCGCGCGCAGGGCTTCTTTGGTGGTCTTGCCCTCGGCGATCTTCCGGTCGTAATAGGCCCGGCCAGGGCTGTGCCGGTAGCTGATCTGGGTGACCGCGGCCATGTGGATGGCGTGGTTCAGCCGCCGGTTGCCGCGCAGCGACAGCCGGTAGATCTTGCGGTTCCCGGAGGAGACCTCGACCGGCGCGGTGCCGTTGTACGCGGCGAAACAGGCCCGGCTGGGGAACCGGGAGATGTCGCGGACGTCGCCGATCACCGTGGCGGCTACCACCGGGCCGACACCAAACAACTCGGTCACACTCGTCCCGCAGGCCCGGACTGCTGCGGCCAGCGTGCGTTTGATGTCGCGCCGCTGGGTATCCAGGTGGCGCAGGTCAGCCAGGAACTGCCCGGCCAGCTCGCACCGGGCCTGGCTGACGGCATCGCGTGGCCCAGCGTGCTCCAGGATCCGGGCCGCCTGGGCCGCGGTGATCTGCTTGCTCACCCCGCCGGCAACCAGTTCGCACAGCACTGCGTGCAGCCTGCACGCCACCTGGTTGCGAGCCCGGCTCAGGTCCCGGTGCCTTTTCGCCCACATCTTCAGCACCGCTGCGTGATCATCGGCCCGCACCGGCGGGCAGGCCGCCGACCGCAGCGCCGCGATGGCAACCGAGCGGGCATCGTTCGGGTCGTTCTTATTCACCGTTCCCGCGGCCAGCAGCCGCACCCGCGCAGCCAGCTTCGGCTGCACATCCAGCACCCGCTCACCAGCGGCAACTAGCTGCTGGGCCAGCAGATGCCCCAGGCCGCCCGCACCCTCCACCGCCCAGGTGCGCTGCGTCCAGGCCGCCGCCCAGGCCACCAGGCGCTCGGCTTGCGCCGTGCAGGCCCGCACCCGCACCTGGCCCAGCACCTGCTCCGCCGTCCCGATTGCCACTGCCGTATGTGATCCTTTATGTGGATCCACGCCAATCATCACTGCTGCCACCGGCCTGCCCCTTTCTCTGAGCACCCACGCGGGACCCCGTGGCGGGCATGCCTAATTCCGGATCGGTCAGCGGTCGCACCTCTTTCGAGCCACGCCACGGCAAGGCCCGACGGGCTGGCACATCGATCTAAAGCCAGGCCACAACGACCGGCAGGCGGTTCGGGAGCCAGCCCATCGGACCCCTTAACGCTACGACCGCACCGCAGCGCATCCGTAGCAAGTCCAATTAGGCGGGTCGGCGCTCGCTGCCCATAGCCAGTACTGATAACTTAATGTGACCGGTGCTGGCCACCATTGTGATTACCGATACGGCGGCTGTAGTTCGTTGTGATCATGCTGCGGTCTCGGCGTAGGCATTCCAGCGTTGATGGGCTTGGCGGGCGCGGTGCTGGTGGCGTCGCCGCCAGGATGACCAGTGCAGCCGGTGGGGCCGATCCCGGCGCGGTGGCGGGCTGCTGATGGACGGGCAGCGCAAGTCGATGGTGGCGATGGCGGAGCGGCTGGGGGTAGATCATCAGCGGCTGCAGCAGTTCATCACTTCTTCCACCTGGGATTACGCCGGGGTGCGGGCAAATGTGCGCGGTGGTTCGCGGCCAGCCAGCCGGTGGAGGCGCTGGTGGTCGATGACACCGGGTTCGCCAAGGACGGGGACGCCTCGCCGTGTGTGGCGCGTCAGTATTCCGGCACGCTGGGCAAGACCGCGAACTGCCAGGTCGCCGTCAGCGTGCACCTGGTGAACGAGCACGCCTCGTGCGCGGCGGACTGGCGGCTGTTTTGCCCGGCCAGCTGGGATGACCAGGCACTGGCCGATCCGGTGGCCGCCGCCGGGGCCGCCCAGCGCCGGCAGCGGGCCGGTATCCCCGCCCAGGTGCGGCACCGGGAGAAGTGGCGGCTGGCCCTGGACATGATCGATGAGATGGCCGGCCCGGGCGGGTGGGGTGTGCTGGACCTGGTCACCGCGGCAGGGGGTGCCCGGCCGGTGGTGGCCGCTGACATCGCTTATGGCGATAATGCCCTGTTCCGCGAGCAGCTGACCGCCACCGGCTGGCAGTACGCGGTTGCGGTCAAGGGCAGCACCACCGCGCACGACGGCGGCGTCGTCCCGCAGGCCAGGACCTACGGTGTCCTGGGCCAGCCGCCCAAGCCCGCCTGCCCACAACCGCCGGCGACCCTGCGCCAGCTCGCCCTCGCCCACGCAGCCCAGGCCCGGCCCGTGACCTGGCGGCAGGGCACCAAGACCAGCAAGAACAACCCCGAGGCCGCCATGACCAGCTGCTTCCTGGCAATCTGGTCCCGGAGCCTGGGCCCGGGCAGGTACTGCAGCAACGCGATCCTTTAACGGACGCCTGCGACAGACAGAGCCCTTGGAGTGATACCCCGTAGCAGGTCGCAGTCATATTCGTGTGTTCGAGCCCTACAGGGCGTAGGCGTGGTGACGACTGGCGCGGGAGTGCTCCCGGGACCGGATTTGTGCGCTTGACGGGCCGGACGCAGCGATGGCGGCAGCGATTGGGGAGCTCCCTGAGCGGTTCAGCGGCGCGCCTCTCATGGTAAAGACCACGGACGGGAAGCCACGACGAGGTCATGAACTCTGCACGGCCTCGTGGCGTGCGGACTGCGTCGGTCAGCCGCGGGGTGTTCGGGTTACCGGGAGGGTGTCCAGCATCATGTGGTAGCCGGATCGGCGGACAGACCATTCGAGTCGCTCGGCTGGGATCGCGAGGGCCAGTTGCTGGAGGACCGGCAGCATGGTTCGTGTGGCGATCTCGGCCTCGGTCCGGGCCAGGCGCGCGCCGGGGCAGTAGCTGGGCCCGTAGCCGAAGGCGAGGTGCTGTGCTTCGCCGCGGTCGGCGTCGAACCTGCCTGGGTTGGCGAAGTGCCGCGGGTCCCGGTTCGCCACGCCGATGAAAACCTTCAGCTGCGTGTCGGCCGGCACGTCCAGCTCACCGATCCGCATCGGGCAGCGGGTCACGCGCGGACCGACCACCAGCGACGGCGTAGAGAAGCGCAGCATCTCCTCAATCATGGCCGGTATCTTGCCGGGGCTCCCGGCAAGCAGCGCTCGCGTGTCCGGGTCGAGCAGCAGCATGAGCAGTGTGTCGCTGATAAGCCGGGAGACCGACGGGTGAGCGGACGAAAGGATGAGGAGGCCGAGTGCCATGATGGCCTGGTCGACAGCCAGCTGCCCGGCGCTGATCTCCGAAGCCATGATCAGGGCCAGTCCCTCGCCGGATGAGCCGCCGGTCAGCAGCGGCGCGACGATCTCACGTAGTGATCGCCAGTGCGGCCCGTCCGGGTTTTCCACCTCCGGCACTGTCCTGGGCGCTGCCTTGAGCCACGCGTGAAGGGCGGAATGCTCGCTAGCCGGCACGCCAAGCGCCGAGCACATGCCGGAAAAGGAGAACGGAATGACAAAGCTGTCGATCAGGTCCGCTTCGCCGCGGGCCAGGATCGCCCCGGCCAGGTCGGAAGCGAGACGCTCCAGGCACGGCCGGAGCGCCTCGCACCGATTGCGGGACAATGCGAGACCCAGCCATCGCGGCAGCTCAGTGAATGTCTGCCCGGGACGCGTTCCGGCGCGGGTCAGGCGCTCGACCTCGGCGTCGCTAGTCAGCACCTTAACTGCCTCGGGGTAGCCCTTCACCTCGCACTGCATGGTGTCACCCTCGCCAGTCAAGCGGACCGGGATTTCATCTTTGGAAAGGCTGCTCTGCATGGCCAGGATTCATCCCTTATGTTCACCGGAAACACTTAATGACTACCACACGTAATGGTAGAGCCAGGACAGCGGCCCACGCTCATAATTCGCATACAGCTTGTCCCACAAAAGCTTCTCAAACATTTCTTCCCTCCCTTCGATGCCGGGCTTCCTTAGTGTCTCTGACCAGGCTATCGTCTTGTTAACGTATGGATAACGCCCGGTGAAGACAGCAGCGGAGCAGGCATGACGACTGAGATGACGTTCGGTCTTCTAGGTCCGCTGGCGGTTTCCCACCGCGGCAAAGCCATCAATGTCACCGCCGGCCGGCAGCGCGTGGTACTCGCGGCTTTGCTGTTCAGCCCGGGCCAGGTTCTCGCCTGCGATGACCTGGCCGAGATGCTGTGGGGTCCGCATCCGCCGCCATCGGCGCGGGTCGCCGTGCAGAATTACGTGATGCGGCTGCGGAGGATTCTCGGTGACGGCGCATCGCGGATCTCGACGTGGCCAGGCGGATACGCTATCGACGTCGCCCCCGGAGAGCTGGACCTGCACCGAGCAGCGGCGCTGCTCGCCGCCACCCGGGACGCGGGTGCCACGGGCGCGTGGCACCTGGCCGCCGACCGGGCCGGCCAGGCCCTGGCGCTGTGGCGCGGGCAGCCACTGGCCGACGTCCCGTCCGAAGAGCTGTCCCGGCGTGAAGGGCCAGGGCTGGCCGAGCTACGGTTGCAGGCGTTGGAGCTGCGGATCGACGCCGAATTGCACCTGGGGGATCACGCTTCGGCCATCGGCGAGCTCCGCCACCTCGCCGGAACCCATCCGCTGCGCGAACGGTTTCATGAGCTCCTCGTGCGGGCACTGCACCGCGACGGCCGCCGCGCCGACGCGCTGGCGGCATACCAAGACGCCCGCCGCGTTCTGATAGCGGAGCTGGGTGTCGAGCCCGGCGAGGAACTCCGCAAGCTGCACGCCCAGGTACTTTCCGGACACAACGGCTCCGCGGTTCATGACGGCACAGGGCTTCATGACGACACTGCGGTGCCCCGGCAGCTTCCCGCATCTGTGCCGCATTTCACCGGTCGCGAGACGGAACTGGCGAAGCTTTCCGCAGGTGTCCACGCACCGGCGGCGGAGCGGCCCGGCGTAGTCATGATCCGCGCGGTCGACGGGATGGCCGGGGTGGGCAAGACTGCCCTGGCCGTGCACGGTGCGCACCGGGTCGCGGCCCGCTTCCCGGACGGGCAGCTTTATGTCAACCTGCGCGGATACGACCCGGAACGGCCGATGCCGCCAGCCGACGCGCTGGCCGGGTTCCTGGGTGCGCTCGGCGTGCCGGGACCGGAGATGCCGGCAGGACTGGACGAGCGGGCAGCGCGATTCCGCGGCTTGGTGGCCGGACGCCGGATGCTGATCGTCCTGGATAACGCGAGCGACGCCGAGCAGGTCCGGCCGCTGCTGCCCGCAGCGCGGGGATGCGCGGTGATCGTGACCAGCCGCGACAAGATGCCCGGGCTCGTGGCCAGGGACGGCGCCGTCCGGGTAGAACTGGATCTGATGTCGGCGGGGGAAGCGGTGGCGCTCCTCGAGTCGCTCATCGGGCCGCGGGCAAAGGCCGAACCCTCGGCTACCGCGACACTGGCCGCCCGGTGCTGCGGGCTGCCGCTGGCGCTGCGGGTCGCTGCCGAGCTCGCTGTTTCCCGGCCACAGATTACACTGACCAGCCTGTCGGCTGAGCTCGCTGATCAGCAGCGGCGCCTTGACCTGCTGGACGCCGGCGGGGATTCCCGGACCGCCGTGCGTGCCGTGTTCTCCTGGTCATGTCGCCACCTGGACGCCGAAACGGCGCGAGCGTTCCGCCTTTCCGGGCTGCATCCCGGGCCGGATCTGGATGTTTACGCGGTCGCAGCGCTTGCCCAGACCACGGCGGGCAGGGCTGCCTGGCTCTTACGCCGCCTCGACCAGGCGCACCTGATCCAGTGGCGCGCGGAACCCGGCCGGCACGCGCTCCACGACCTGCTGCGCGATTTCGCGGCCGAGCAGGCGGTGGCGCAAGACGGCGCCGACGCATGCCACGCGGCGATGACCCGCCTGCTCGACTATTACGCGCGCGCGACGGCGACCGCGGTGCGGACGCTGCACCCAGCCGAGCGCGGGCTCTGGCCGGACGGGCCACCCGGTGTCGCCGAGGTGCCGCCACTGGATAACCCCGCCTCGGCCCGGGCCTGGCTGGACGCCGAACGGCCCGTCCTGGCCGCCGTCGCCGCTTTCGCCGCAAACCACGGCCGGACCAGCCATGCGCTGCACTTCTCTATGGTGCTTTACCGGTACCTCGACACCGGCGGCCACTACCCGGCCGCCATCGAGATCCACACGGGCGCCTACCAGGCAGCGCACCGGGCGGGCGACCTAGCCGGGGAGGCGGCCGCTCTCAGCAGCCTCGGCGTGGTGGCCTGGCGGCAGGGCCGCTACGCCGAGGCCACCTCCTGTCTCCAGCAGGTCCTGGCGCTGTGCCGCGCCAACGGCGACAAAGTCGCCGAAGCGCGGGCGCTGCAGCGACTCGGGCTCGTCGACTTCACACAGGGCAACTATGAGCAGGCAACCACCAGGTATCAAGGTGCGCTCGCCCGGTGGCGCCAGGCCGGCGATCAAGCCGGAGAGGCCCGGGCGCTTGGCAGCCTCGGCGGCGCGGCATGGCGGCAAGGCCGCTACGACCTGGCCCGCGAGCACCTCCAGCAGGCCCTGGCCCTGCACCGGGAGGTAGGCGATCCCACCGGGGAGAGCGAGGCTATGGGGACTCTCGCGATCATCGCCCTGCGGCAGGGCCGCTACCGTGCAGCGGCCGATCAGTTCCGCGACGCCCTGGCGCTGTGCCTGCAGACCGGCAACCGGATCGGCGAAGCCGACGCGCTCACCTACCTCGGCATCACCACCTTGCGGGCAGGAGACCACCAACAGGCAGCAGATCATCTGCGGACAGCACTCGACCTGAGCCGCCAGACCGGCGACCGGCCAACTGAAGCCTACGTGCTGGCCGCCCAGGGTGAGCTCGCCCTGCGGCAGCACGACTACCAGATGGCAGAACGCCAGTTCCGCCATGCCCTGGACTTGTTCCTTAAGCTTGGCGACCTGGCAGGCCAGGCCCAGGGCCTCAACGGGCTCGGCGGAACACTGCTCGCCACCGGCTGGCCAGGGCACGCACACGCACGTCACACCGCCGCGCTCACCCTGGCCAGCCAGATAGGCGACCCTGACCAGGAGGCCCACGCGAACGATGGGCTTGGCCATGCGTTCCGCGCTCTCGGGGACCTCGACCGGACACGATTTCACTGGCAGCAGGCGCTCGCCCGGTACACCGAGCTAGGTGCGCCAGAGGCGGCGCGGCTTCGCGTCACCCTGGCCGACCTCTGACCGCCCACTCACGCCCTGGCCGCAAGCCGCATAGGGGTGACAGCATTCCGGCACGCAAACCAATGCGCCGACCGAGGACGCCCCCGCCAGTGTTCCGAGCTCGGCGGGGTCAGGTGGCAGGGGCCCGGCATAGACATCCCTGGGGCTTAGATGTCAAGCTGCGGCGGAAGATTGGGGAAGGTTCTCCCGGTGGCCCCAGGCGGTTGCCTCGTTGTAGGGGGTGCCTGTTTTGAGGCAGCCGTGAAGGATGCCGACGAGGCGATTCGCGAGCCTTCTGAGGGCGTCGTTGTGCTCGTGTCCCTTGGCGCGCTGCTGGTCGTAGGAGGCCCTGGCACCGGGTGAGGCAGTCAGGGCGCTTTGGGCCTGCGCGTGGAGGGCGTCGGTGAGCCGGTCGTTGCGGACGAACCGTGCCGCGACGACTTTCTTCTTGCCGGAGGCACGGGTGACGGGGCTGGTGCCAGCGTAGTTGCGGCGGGCCTTGCCGCCGGCGTAGCGGCAGGGGTCGTCGCCGAACTCTGCGAGCACCCGGGCGCCGAGGATGGGTCCCAGCCCAGGCTGGGACAGGTAGAGCTCAGCGTCCGTGTGCCGGCCAAAATGCTCCTTCACCTGCTCTTCCAGTGCCCTGACCTGCTCGTTCAGCGTGATGATCACTGCGGTAAGCGCCCGGACGGTGGCGGCGTAGGCGGCGGCCAGGGCAGGCGGCTGGGCGAGGTGCTCCTCGTGCAGCGCGGCCAGCACGGCCGTGGCACGGTCGGGGATGTTCCGGCGCCGGGCACGTTTCATCGCGGCGCTGAGCTGCGCGCGGGTCAGCCTCCGCGCCTGTTCCGGATCCGGGGCCTTGCCGAGGAGCTCCAGGGCGTCGGGGCGTCCAGATCCTGGTCGAAGGCGTCCAGGGCGGCGGGAAAGTACTGTGAGGTCGGCCCGGGGCGCGGTGCTGGCCTTTCAGCCAGCCCGTTTCCCCGGACCGCACTCCCGAACCCGCCGTGCGAGTCGCCCCCGCAGCGGGCTCTCCGCAAATCCCGTCAGGGGTCGCGCCTGCTCCTCATGGCGAGGCCAGCGGCCAGGGTTGTGGGATCACCGATCCCCGGTAGCGATACCGGGTGGTGGTGACCAGCCCGGTGTTGAACAACACCAGTTCCTGGCCTCTGGGCCACCATCCGCCGCCGCAGTAGCGGCGGCGGAACTCCTTCCGCGAGATTCCGGGATGCTTGCGGCGTATCCAGCGAGCTACCCGGCGCCAGACGTAAGCGCTCAGGTACTGGAAGGTTTTGCTTGACACCCCGGGGCGGAAGAACGTTGTCCATCCTCATAGCAGCGGGTTGAGCCGCGCCAGCAGGACGTCCAGCGGCTGGTTCGTGCTGACCTGACGGCACCACGTCTTGACCTTCGCCATGGCGGCGCGCAGCGCCTTCCTGGACGGGTAGGTGTAGACGTAGTGCCGGTTCGTGCCCCGCTTACGATGGCGCTGGATACGCCACCCCAGGAAATCCAGGCCCTCGTCGATGTGGGTGATCAGGGTCTTTTCCTCCGACAGGTGCAGCCCGATCCGGGCCAGCACCTGCGCGGCCTCCTCCCGGAGGGCCAGCGCGTCGTCCCTGGTGCCCGCGACCAGGAGCGTCCAGTCGTCGGCGAACCGGACCAGACGGCAGTTCGGCAGGCCCAGGCGGCGGCGCTTGGCCCGTTCCCAGGACGTGGACGCCGGGCCTCCCGGTGCCCGGGCGAAATACTCGTCCAGGACCGACAGGGCGACGTTGCTGAGCAACGGCGACAAGATTGAACCCTGCGCAGTGCCGGTGTCGGTATCTTCCAGCGCGCCGTCCTCAGTGAGGATGCCCGCCTTCAGGAACGCCTTCACCAGCGCCAGGACGCGTTTGTCGGCGACTCTCGCGCGCACCCGGTCTTGAAGGGCGACATGCGAGATTTCGTCGAAGCAGGCCCGGATGTCACCCTCAACGATCCACTCATAGGAGTGGGACGCCAGGTGCCGCACCTCGGCCACCGCGTCATGGACCCGGCGGCCGGGACGGAACCCGTAGCTGCACGGGAGGAAATCCGCCTCGAACACCGGTTCCAGCACCAGCTTCAAGGACGCCTGGACCACCCGGTCGCGGACCGTGCTGATCCCCAGGCGGCGGCACTTGGCCGTGCCCGGTTTGGGGATCAGCCGCTCCCGCGAGGGCAGCGGGCAGAAGCTGCGGTCCTTCAGCGAGTCCCGCAGCGCGCCGAGGAACTCCTCCACGCCCCGCGCGGCGATGGATGCGGCCGTGTGGCCATCCACCCCAGCAGTCTTCGCGCCCTTGTTGCCCCGCACCCGGTCCCATGCCACCAGCAGGAACGCGGGATCGGCGACAAGGTTGAACAGGTCACCGAACCGGCGATGAGGATCATCAACGGCCCAGCGGTGCAGTTTGGCCTGGATCTCCAGTACCCGGCGCGCAGCCATCTGCATGGCCTGCTCCAGCTCGCCAGTGTTCACCAGCGTCCTCCCGGCATTCCAGCCTCCTTCCTGCCTGACTTGCTGGCCTCCTTCGCCATGCACGCGCCTTTCGCGCGCCCGGACTACTACGGGGCCTCCGCCCCGCCCACGGCCATCAGCCGGCATCGGGCCTGCCCGCCACCAGGCTGGAAGCCTGGTAGGAAGGGCGGCCGCGGACGGTTCCCACGTTCACTGCGCATCGTTTGGCCAGGCCGGCGTCCAGCTATACCCCGGCAGCATCGCCACGCCTACGCCGCAGGCTTTCAGCGTGGCCTCCTCACCGCCTGCTCGAACCGGCTCCGGAGTTGGCTCAGCATCCTTCGCCAGGTCACCGCCGAACACCAGGACGGCCAGGCCGAGTACCCGGCACCTGAGGACGTAGACGATCTTGAGCAGCACCCGGCAAGCTAACCAGCACCCCATCACGCCTGCTGGCGAAAACGCAGGTCAGCCACCCAATCGA
>DATGGU010000155.1:0-42033 GCA_035308365.1 Streptosporangiaceae bacterium | reverse complement strand
GGCACCAACAACGAATTCGGCTTCGATTACCTGCGCGACAACATGGCCTGGACGCTGGACGAATGCGTGCAGCGCGGCCACCACTACGCGATCGTCGACGAGGTGGACTCCATCCTCATCGACGAGGCCAGGACCCCGCTGATCATCAGCGGCCCGGCCGAGCAGAGCGCCCGCTGGTACGTCGAGTTCGCCAAGATCGCGCCGCGGCTGCGCCGGGGCGAGGACGGCGAGGGCGACTACGAGGTCGACGAGAAGAAGAAGACCGTCGGCGTGCTGGAGCGCGGGGTCGAGCGGGTCGAGGACCTGCTGGGCATCGACAACCTCTACGAGTCGGTCAACACCCCGCTGGTCGGCTTCCTCAACAACGCGATCAAGGCCAAGGAGCTGTTCAAGAAGGACCGCGACTACGTGGTCATGAACGGCGAGATCCTGATCGTGGACGAGCACACCGGCCGCATCCTGGCCGGGCGCCGCTACAACGAGGGCATGCACCAGGCGATCGAGGCCAAGGAGGGGGTGGTCATCCAGAACGAGAACCAGACCCTCGCCACGATCACCCTGCAGAACTACTTCCGCCTCTACGAGAAGCTGGCCGGAATGACCGGAACGGCCATGACCGAGGCGAACGAGTTCCAGAAGACCTACGAACTCGGCGTGGTGCCGATCCCGACCAACCAGCCGATGATCAGGATGGACGAGCAGGACCTGATCTACCAGACCGAGCAGGCCAAGTACGAGGCGGTGGTCGAGGACATCGCCAAGCGGAACCGGGCCGGCCAGCCCGTCCTGGTCGGCACGATCAGCGTCGAGAAGTCCGAGCTGCTGTCGAGGATGCTCAAGCGGCGCGGCATCCGGCACGAGGTGCTTAACGCGAAATACCACGAGCGTGAGGCGGCCATCGTCGCTCAGGCGGGCCGTAAGGGAGCAGTCACGGTCGCGACCAACATGGCCGGCCGGGGAACCGACATCATGCTCGGCGGGAACCCCGAGTTCATGGCCGACCTGGAACTGCACCAGCGTGGGCTGTCCCCGCTGGAGACGCCGGAGGACTACGAGGCGGCCTGGCCCGAAGCGCTGGAAAAGGCGAGGCGGGGGGCCACCGAGGAGCACGAGGCCGTCGTGGCCGCGGGCGGGCTGTACGTGCTCGGCACCGAACGGCACGAATCCCGGCGCATTGACAACCAGTTGCGCGGCCGGTCCGGTCGCCAGGGCGACCCCGGGGAGTCGCGCTTCTACCTCTCGCTCGAAGACGACCTGATGCGGATGTTCAACGCCGACAAGGTCGCCCACTTCATGGAGTTCCTCAAGACGCCGCCGGACGTCCCCATCGAGTCCAAGACCGTCACCCGGGCGATCCGGTCCGCGCAGACCCAGGTCGAGCAGCAGAACTTCGAGATCCGCAAGGACGTCCTGAAGTACGACGACGTGCTGAACCGCCAGCGCAAGGTCATCTACGGCGAGCGGCGCAGGGTGCTCGAAGGCGCCGACATCACCGGCCAGATCCGGGACATGATCGACGAGGTGGTCGGCGGGTACGTCGCCGGGGCCACCTCCGAGGGCTTCCCCGAGGAATGGGACCTGGAGAAGCTGTGGAGCGCCTTCCGCAGCCTGTACCCGGTCAAGACCACCATCGACCAGCTGGTCGAGGAGGCCGGTGGCGAGGTCAACGGGCTGTCGAGCGACTTCATCTCCGAGGCCATGCGCGCTGACGCACTGGCCGCCTACGAGCGGCGCGAGCAGGAGTTCGGCTCAGAAGTGATGCGCGAGCTCGAGCGCCGCGTGGTGCTGTCGGTCCTGGACCGCAAGTGGCGCGAGCACCTCTACGAGATGGACTACCTCAGGGACGGCATCGGGCTGCGTGCCATGGCCCAGCGCGACCCGCTGATCGAGTATCAGCGCGAGGGCTACGACATGTTCAACACCATGATGGAGGGCATCAAGGAGGAGTCCGTCGGCCTGCTGTTCAACGTCCAGGTCGAGGTGCAGGACAACCCCATCGTCGACGAGGCTCCGGCGGACGTCCCCCCGGCCGGCCAGCAGGCTGCCGCGCAGCCGGGCGCGGCGGTCCAGCAGCCCGCCAGGACCGCACAGCAGGGCCGCAGGCGGCAGGGCGCGCACGCCAAGACCGGCCAGGGTGCCCAGGCCCAGGCGGCCCAGGGCGGCCAGCCACAGGCCGGCGGGCAGGTGAGGCCTGCCGTCCCGGCCGGGCTCGCCGCCCGTGGCGGCCCAGGCGGGCAGCGCAGGCCAGCCCAGCTCGAATACTCGGCACCCACCATGGACGGCGGGGCGGGCGTCGAACGCCACACCGAGTCCTCGGGAGGCGGCGAATTCGCCCGGGCCGGCCGCAACGATCCGTGCCCGTGTGGCTCGGGACGCAAGTACAAGCGCTGCCACGGCGACCCACGCACCCGCACCGCCTGACCGCCTCTCGTCCGCTTCGGGTGTCCGGTCAGGCGGCTTCGACGGCGGTGCACAGCCAGCGGCCCTCGCCTGCGCGCCCGTCAGCGAGGGGTGGTGGGCCCGTCTGTTCCAGCCGGACGGCGAGCCCGCGCACCCTCGATCCGAGGCCGACCACGACCGACATCTCCATGACGCCGGCGGTCGGGAGCGAGGTGACGATGCGCTGGATCACCGGCCGCTGCTGCGCGGTCAGCAACGGCCCGAGCCGGCGTATCTGAGACCGGGCGCGCTCGGTGGTCCACGGCGTGAGCTGGGCAGGCGGACGCGCTCCGGCCAGCGTCTCCGCCAGAACCTGAGCGAACCTGCTGGGCCACTCCGCAGACCCAGGGCCGGGCGCCGGGCGGGCCGCCGGCTTTCCTTCACCCGTGGCGCCCGTGACCGACCTGGACGCCGCGCACATCAGTGTGCCTGGATCGGGCCGGACAAGCTCGGCGCCGCCGGCCGTCCCGCCGCCGTCACCCGGCTCGGTGTCGTAGGGCGGCGCGGAGTCGGGAACCGCACAGAGCCGGATCGCGGTCGGGTCAGGCAGCGGCCGGGGGATCCGCTGCCGCTGATCTCCTGGGCCGGGTCTGGGCTTGGCATCCGCCTGGCCAGGCGTGGCGCCGGTCCGGGATCCCGTGGCGGGGGTCGGTGCGCTGGCCATGTCGGCCCTGGTGGGCTGTGCGTGCATGTGGTCTCCCCGGGGGTAACGGCCCGAAGCTTCTTGCGACACGGGCCGTTCTTAATGGAATTCCGGCTGCGTCCGGCGTATAGTCCGGCCGCCCACAAGCGTTGTACCGGCGTCCAGTGACATTTTCCGCCCCCTCAGGCCCCGGCCAGGGGAATTAACCTTCAAGGAGCCGGCCAGGACGCGCAGCGGGAATGCGCGTCCGTCACCGCAGGTTCGTCAAGTAGAGAAAGCCATACCGTCCAGGAGAGCACTGTGTCGCTGCCACCACTGGTATCACCGGCCGCCGAGCTGAGCGTAGACGAGGTGCGGCGCTACTCACGTCATCTGATCATCCCGGACGTTGGGATGACCGGCCAGAAACGGCTCAAGAACGCCCGTGTCCTGTGCGTCGGCGCCGGTGGGCTCGGCTCGCCGGCCCTGCTCTACCTGGCCGCGGCCGGTGTCGGCACGCTCGGGATCATCGACTTCGACGTGGTCGACGAGTCGAACCTGCAGCGTCAGATCATCCACGGCCAGTCGGACGTGGGCCGGTCCAAGGCCCAGTCAGCCCGCGACTCGATCCTTGAGATCAACCCGCTGGTGAACGTCGTGCTGCACGAGGAACGGCTCGACTCCGACAACGCGATGCGGATCTTCGAGCCCTACGACCTGATCGTGGACGGCACCGACAACTTCGCCACCCGCTACCTGGTCAACGACGCGTGCGTGCTGCTCGGCAAGCCGTACGTCTGGGGCTCGATCTACCGCTTCGACGGCCAGGCCAGCGTGTTCTGGGCCGACCACGGGCCGTGCTACCGGTGCCTGTACCCCGAGCCGCCGCCACCGGGCATGGTGCCGTCCTGCGCCGAGGGTGGTGTCCTCGGTGTGCTGTGTGCGTCGGTCGGATCCATTCAGGTCAACGAGGCGATCAAGGTCATCACCGGGATCGGTGAGCCGCTCACCGGGCGGCTGATGATCTATGACGCCCTGGAGATGAGCTACCGGACCCTGCAGGTCCGTAAGGACCCCGAGTGTGCGGTGTGCGGCAAGAAGCCCACGATCACCGAGTTGATCGACTACGAGGAATTCTGCGGCACCGTGTCCGAGGACGCGCAGAAGGCGGCCGCCGGATCGACGATCACCGCCACCGACCTGAAGTCCATGCTGGACGGCGGGGACAACATCTTCCTGGTGGACGTGCGCGAGCCGAACGAGTACGAGATCGTATCCATCCCCGGTGCGACGCTCATCCCGAAGGGCGAGTTCATGTCCGGTGCGGCGCTCGAGCGGCTGCCACAGGACAAGCAGATCGTGCTGCACTGCAAGAGCGGCGCCCGCTCGGCCGAGTGCCTGGCCGTGGTCAAGAACGCGGGTTTCTCCGACGCGGTGCACGTCGGCGGCGGCGTCCTCGCCTGGATCAACCAGGTCGACCCCTCGTTGCCCAGCTACTAGAACTCCGCCAGGACGCAAATGCCGCCACCCCCCGCTAGCGTGCCCCGGCTAGCAAGGGGTGGCGGCCTCCGGTAACCCCCCCGGATTGAACTCCCGGTCAAACATTGTGTTTCCTCTCCCCGCGCAGGCGGGCGGCACGCGGGGAGAGGAAACGCCGGTCAGGCACGCGAGCGGGCTGGGGGACCTCAGGGCATTGATGCCGTTCGCGTGCCTGAGCGTGAGCCGCCCCGGCACTCCTTGATCGAGCCGTTTCCGGCCCCTGGGCGAGATTCGGAAAACGACGCCGGTCAAGGCTCCGCGTAGCGCCGGGGCGGAGTCTCCCGGAAGACCCATTCAAATCGTCAAAGCGATCATGAAACTTGGATCTGACCTGCGGCAATCTGCGAAGAATCTGTGTTTGAAAGGGTCTTTAAGGACAGCGCGGACGTCACAGGTGGATGCCGAGCTGGGACAGCAGTGAGCTGGGCAGTCCGCGCAGCAGCGAGGCCGGCAGGCCGTGCACCACCTGGCCGAGCAGGCCGCTGGGCAGCTTGCTCAGAATGCCGGTCACGCTCGAAGCCGGCATCTTGGCAAGCAGGCTGGTCAGCAGGTGCACCGGCATCTTCGCCAGCGTCCCGGCGGGCAGCTGGGACAGCAGGCCGGTCAGCAGCGAGGCCGGCAGTTTGGAAAGCACGCTCGCGGGCAGGCCCGCCAGCACCTTGCTGGCCAGGTGGGACAGGAACCCGATCGGCAGCTTGCCAAGGGTAGCCCCGGGCACGCTGGTCATCGCCGACGCGGGCACCTGGGCCACGACGCTGGCCGGGATGGCGGTCAGCACCGAGGCCGGGATGGCGGACAGCCCGGCCGGGGAGGCCAGCTTGGCCACGTGCAGGATGAGCCCGCAGTAGTCGGCCGCGTTCTCCTTGTTCTCCACGGTGGCCACCAGGGAGCCGAACTGCCGGTTGTTGATCACCCGGCCCAGTACCGAACTGTCCAGTGCGGTCTGCAGGCTGGTCACGTCAAGCACGCCGACGGCACTGCTGTTCACGTGCTTGATGGTGGCGTACGCGGTGTCCGCGAGGTTGCGGCAGGCCTTGCCTACCCCGGCCGCCGACAGCGGCGGCTTCACGGCCGGGATGCCCGGCCGGGCGGACCCGGAAACCGAGGTGTGCGCGGCTGGCACCCTGGCGTGCACACCGGCTTTCGTGCCGCTCTGGTGCTGGCTCACCGACACTCCGCCCGACGCGGCGCCGAGGTGGGCGTGCCCGTGCGCCGAGGGAGTAAACGCGCCGGTGCTCGCGGCGAGTGCGGCACCGCCGGCGCCGAGGGTCAGCGCCATGGCGCCGGCCTTCAGCGTAAGTATCTTGGCAAGCGGGGACTTGATCATCTGTCCTCTCCGAGACTGACTGACAGGGACGAGATGCTCCGCGCGGAACGCGGTCACCGCAGCGTCCTCGCCGGCCAACTCGGCGGCGCGAGGCGGCGAGGACGCCGCGGCCAGCAGGCCGGCCAGCGCCTCTCCACCCGCGCGCCGGTCGCCCGGAACCCGGTCGCCCGTGGCACCGTCAAGCAACTGCTCGGCGGTGTGCCGGCGGAGCCGGCCGGGGCGAATGCTGCTCATCTCATCTCTTTCAGCGTCAAGAGGCTCATTCGTGTCACTCCCCCAGAATTCCGGCGAGTTTCCGCAGGCCGCGATAGGCGGCGGTGCGTACCGCCCCGGCCCGCTTGCCGAGCACTTTGCCCGCGGTGTCCGCGTCCAGGCCCATCACGGCCCGTAGCAGAACTGCCTCCGCCTGATCCCGGGGCAGCCTGGCGATCAGCGCGATCGCGGCGTCGGTCGAGATCCCCTCCAGCGCCCTGTCCGCGGTGTCATCGCTGGCTGGCAGCCCGGTGAGTTCCTCGACGGGAACCGCGACCGTGGCGGCCCTGCGCTGGTGGTGCCGGACATGATCGGTGGCGCGGTTCCTGGCGATCGTCGCAGTCCAGCCACGGAACCCGTCCGAGTCACCCTGGAATCCGCTCAGCCCCCGGGCGATGTGCAGCCATGTCTCCGAGGCCACATCGTCGGCGTCGTCGCCGACCAGTGCGCGCAGGTAGCGCAGCAGCCGTGGCTGGAGGTCCCGGTACAGCAACCGGAAGGCTTCCTCGTCGCCGTCCTGCGCCCGGCGGATCGCGTCAGCCAGGTCCGGTACCGGCGCCCGGGCCGGTCCGGCAATGCTGGCCCGCTCGCCCAGCGGTTCCTGGGCAAGATCTACCGCACTGACCGCGCTCAGCTCCGCCCGATCCATTTGGCCCATGCTGGGGCATCAATGGATGTTTACGCATCCATCTTGGATAAAGTGCCTGCTAAATGAAATGGAGTGCTGTCTGAGTAATTTGTCCGGCTTATCATCCGGTGCGTGGCGTGTCCCGGTGGGCAGTCCAAAGAGTTGACGCGGGAAGATACCGCTGAGCCGGACAACGCAGCGCAACCAGGCCGTAGCATGCCATTGTGGCGACGCAGCCGGACATTCCCGCCGAGGCCGAGGCGCCTGATGCTGCTTGCTGGGCTTCGCCCAGCCGCGCCACCGCCCGCGGTGCTGATCCGGGGGGACGGCCCCCGGGACCTATCGATGCTGGGCTGGGCCCGGCGGAGCTGCCCGCGTCCACGTACTCACCGGCCATGCAGGCCATCGATGACGAACCGGTGACCGATCCGTTCGGCACCCCCATCGCCGCCCCGCTCGCCGGGCCCGGGTCTGCGCCCGGTGCCGGTCCCGCGGCCGAGTACGAGCCCCCTCCCCTCCGCAGCGGCACCCGTCATCCGGTGCGGCTGAGCCTGACCATCGTCGCGGTCCTGCTCGGGGTCGCCGGGCTGGTCGCATCGCTGGCCGGGGCGGCCGTCCAGGTCATGCCCCGCAGGTTCAGCGCCGCGCAGCAGCGCCAGATCATGGCCTGGGAGGTCGCCAGCCGGTGGCGGTCCTGGCCGGCCGGCAAGATCTTCCCGGCTGACGTCAGCTACCAGTTGCCCTACCTGGACTTCGGGACCGCTTCCGGGCTGACCCTGTCCGCGCACCGGGTCGGGATCGCGCCGCAGTCCGGCTGCGCGCAGGCGACCGACCGGGCCCTGGCCAAGCTGCTGGACGCCCACGGCTGCACGGCGGTGCTGCGCGCCACCTACACCGACTCGACCGGCAGCCTGGTCGTCACCGTCGCGGTCGTGGTCACCCACGGCACCACGCCGCAGGCGGCGAGCC
Source organism: Streptosporangiaceae bacterium (assembly GCA_035308365.1). GTDB lineage: Bacteria > Actinomycetota > Actinomycetes > Streptosporangiales > Streptosporangiaceae > PALSA-505. The sequence goes on along the minus strand of DATGGU010000155.1, from coordinate 34,257 downwards.
TGCCCGGCGGGCGTGGCCTGCATCCCGCGGTCAAGGCGGTGGCGTTTCCCGGCACGCTGGCAGCCCGGTTCGGCGACCGGCAGCGGCAGACCTCCGGCGGCTTCAGCCGCGGCCCGTACCTGTTCCTGTACGCCGCGGGTTACACCGACGGCCGGATCTTCGACCAGGTATCCACCGACCCATACGCCGCCAGTGAGATGAACAGCCTGGGAACGGGCGTCGCGCAGAGCATCGGCGCCCGTCTCGGCGCGACCCCACCGGTGCCCCACTGCCCCGGGGCGCCCGGATGCTGACGCCGTACTTCCTGGGCCGGAAACACACCCCACGGCGGCGCTTTCTGGGCCGGAAACACACCCTGCGGCCGGAGCAGCATTCCCGAGTGGGCGCGATCGGGCTGGCCATGCTGGCCACCCTGCTGTCCACCGGGCTGGCGATCGCCGCCGTCCCCGGCCCCAGCGCCCGGGCCGATCAGGTCAGGGACGCCCAATCCTGGGTGCTCGCCATGCTCAGGGCCCAGGCCGCGTGGACGGTCAGCCAGGGAGCCGGGGTGAAGGTCGCGGTCATCGACAGCGGCGTCGACGCCCACGTTTCCGACCTCACCGGCTCGGTCATCCCGGGCCCGGACTACACCGGGGCCGGCACCACGCCATCCAACCTGCACTGGGGCCAGCACGGTACCTGGATGGCCTCACTGATCGCCGGGCACGGCCACAACGGTGGCGGCGACGGCATCATGGGCATGGCGCCGAAGTCCAGGGTGCTGTCGATCAGGGTGATCACCGACCCTGGCGACCCCGGCTACCGCCGGTACCAGCACGAGCCGACCGCGCGCATCCAGCAGTCGCTGGCCACGGCCATCACCTATGCGGTCACGCACGGCGCCGGCGTGATCAGCATGTCCATCGGCTACGGCGGCCCGAGCCGCCCGGTCCGCTCCGCCCTGCAGTACGCCTACGATCACAACGTCGTCGTCGTCGCCTCGGCCGGCAACTCGGGCAAGCCGTCCCGCGCCCACGCCCCCTACACCTTCCCGGCCGACTACCCGGGTGTGATCGGGGTCTCCGCCGTGAACGAGAGCGCCCACGCCGCGGGCTTCTCCAGCGACAACCTCTCCGTGCTGGTCGCCGCGCCTGGTGTCCAGGTCCCCGCGCAGGGCAGGGACGGAGCATACTGGCTGGTCAGCGGTACCAGCCCGGCCTGTGCGCTGACGGCGGGCGTGGCCGCCCTGATCAGATCCGCCTACCCTGGACTGCCCGCGTCCCTCGTCACGACAGCCATAACGGCGAGCACCCGGGATCGTCCCCGCGGCGGCTACGACGACAAGGTCGGGTTCGGCGTGGTGGATGCCGCCGCCGCCCTCACCGCCGCCCGCAAACTGGCCGGTGACCCGCCCGCGGCCAGGGCCGGCCTGGCCAGCGCTATGCATTTCGGCGGCGGCCCGTCCGCCATCCCGCCAGCCCCGGTCGTCAAGCGCGGCCCCGGCCTGCTCATCCTGTTCGCGCTGCTCGCCTTCACCTCGCTGACCCTCATCATCGTGGCCGTGACCAGGCTCGCCGTGCTGCGCAGATTCCGCCCCGGCCAGCAATCAGAATGACAAAATTCTTTTATATGCATCCGAACGGTTCCCATCTGGACTTTCAGCGGGCGGCAACGCGTGGTGCGCGATAAGCCCAGTGCAGACCCGCCCGCGGAACTGGACGATTTCGCCAGCCGCGTCCTCGACGTCGTCGACGCCATCCCGCCCGGCCGGGTGATGTCCTACGGCGACATCGCTGAGTACCTGGGTGAAGGCGGCCCGCGGCAGGTAGGGCGGGTGATGTCCCTCTGGGGCGGCGGCGTCGCCTGGTGGCGGGTGATCCACGCCGACGGCACCCCGGCCCCCGGCCACGAACGCGCCGCCCTCGCCCGCTACCGCGAAGAATCAACCCCGCTCCGCTCGGACGGCTCCCCGGTCAGAGTGGACATGCGCCGCGCCCGCTGGCCCGGCTAGCCCGGGCCGGGGGCCTCTGACCGGGGGCTATCAGGAACGGGGCGCGGACTGTCAGGGGCATCTGCTGGAATTCTGGTAACCCCACAGCCATCCGACATCAGGCAGGCCGGTGCATATGGACAAGCACTCGTCCGGCAGCCGCCTTGTGCGCAGGCCGGCCCCGCCACCGCGGGCGCTCAGCCTGGACGAGGGGCAGCGGCGGGTGGTGGACCACTCCGGCGGGCCGCTGCTCGTGCTGGCCGGTCCCGGGACCGGCAAGACCACCGCGATAGTGGAGGCGGTGGCCGACCGGGTCACCCGGCGGGGCGCCGATCCCGGCCGGGTTCTGGTGCTGACGTTCAGCCGCAAGGCCGCCGGTGAACTGCGGGAGCGGATCAGTGCCCGGCTGGGGCGGACGACACGTGAGCCACTGGCCCTCACCTTCCACAGTTACGCCTACGCACTGGTGCGCCGGGAGTTCGTGCTGGCCGGGGACGAGCCGCCACGGCTGCTGTCCGGTCCCGAGCACCTGCTGGAGATTCGGCGGCTGCTGCGCGGCGAGGTCGAGGACGGCGCCAGCCGGTGGCCGGAGCGGCTGCGGCCCGCGCTGGGCACCCGGGGGTTCGCCGAGGAACTGCGCGACCTGCTGCTGCGCGCCGCCGAGCGGGGCCTGGACGGGCGCACGCTGGCCCAGCTCGGGACCAGGAGCAGGCGGGACGACTGGGTGGCTGCCGGGCGGTTCCTCGATCGCTATGCCGCCCGCTTCGACCTCGCACCGGTTCCGGCCTACGACTATGCCGAGATCGTCCGGATCGCGGCCAGGCTGCTCGGCCAGTCAGGGGTCCAGGGCCGGGAGCGGCAAGCCTACGACTTCGTGCTGGTCGATGAGTATCAGGACACCGACCCGGCGCAGGAGGCCCTGCTGTACGCGCTGGCCGGGGACGGCCGCGAGCTGATCGTGGTCGGCGATCCGGACCAGTCGATCTATGCCTTCCGCGGCGCGGACTCCCATGCGATCACCCGGTTTCCCGACAAGTTCCGGGCCCCGGACGGCAGCCCGGCCGGCGTGGTCGCGCTGGGCGTGTGCCGCCGCAGCGGGCCGGTGCTGCTGGAGGCGTCCCGGCGGGTCGCCTGGCGGCTGCCCGCTGGCCCAGGCGCCACGCCGCTCGCCCATCGTGGCCTGACGCCACTGCCCGGTGCCCAGCCCGGCGAGGTCCGGATCCTGGTCGCGCAGAGCGCGAACCAGGAGGCCGCGCTCGTCGCCGACCTGCTGCGGCGGGCCCATCTGGTGGACGGCGTGCCCTGGTCGCAGATGGCCGTGCTGGTCCGTTCGGCGGTCCGTCAGCTACCGGTGCTGCACCGGGCGCTGACCACCGCGGGGGTGCCGGTCGCGGTCGCGGGTGACGAACTGCCGCTCGCTGCCGAGCCGGGCACCCGGCCGCTGATCACCCTGCTGCGCTGCGCGCTGATCCCGGCCGAGCTGACCGAGGAAACGGCGATCGAGCTGCTCACCGGCCCGCTGGGCGGCACGGACGCGCTCGGCCTGCGCCGGCTCCGGCGCGCGCTGCGGGTGGTCGCCGAGGACGCCGGCCAGCGGCTGCCCGCCGATCCGCTCGCGGCGGTGTTGCGCGATCCGCGGGATCTGGTGCTGATCACCCCGGTCGTCGGCAGGCCGGCCGAGCGGGTGGCCAAGCTGCTGGCCATCGCGCGCCAGGCCGCCAGGCGGGGCAGCGCCGAAGACGTGCTCTGGGCGGTGTGGGATGCCTCCGGCCTGGCCGAGACGCTGCAGGCGGCGAGTGTGGCCGGCGGAGCCAGGGCAGCGGCGGCGGACCGGGATCTGGACGCGGTGGTGGCGCTGTTTCACGCGGCCGCCACGTTCACCGACCGGCTGCCGCCCGGCGCGCCGCGGTTGTTCCTGGACAGCCTGTCCGGCCAGGAGATAGCCGCCGACACGCTGGCCGAGCGGGCCCCCAGGCAGGATGCGGTCCGGATCCTCACCGCGCACCGGTCCAAGGGCCTGGAATGGGACGTGGTCGCCGTCTGTGCTGTGCAGGAGGGGAGCTGGCCGGACCTGCGGCTGCGCGGTTCGCTGCTCGGCGCGGACGAGCTGGCCGACCCGTCTCCCGACGACGGGTCCAAGGCTGCCACGATCATGGCCCGGCTGCTCGCCGAGGAACGACGGCTGTTCTACGTCGCGGCCACCCGGGCCCGCAAGCGCCTCATCGTGACCGCGTCGGGCGAGGAGAGCGACGAGCGGCCGTCCAGGTTCCTGGCCGAGCTGGCCGGCGAGGACATCGAGATCGAGCGGGTCAGCGGTCAGGGTCACCGCTGGCTGTCGCTGCCCGCGCTCACCGCCGACCTGCGCCGCACGGTGGCCGATCCGGGCCGGCCACTCGCCGTTCGCCAAGCCGCCGCCGCCCAGCTTGCCCGGCTGGCCGGGGCCGGGGTGCGCGGCGCGGATCCGGATCAGTGGTACGCCCTGACGACCCTGTCCAGCCCGGAGCCGGTCGCGGCTCCCGGTGAGACGCTGCGGCTGTCGCCGTCCCAGGTCGAGTCCTTCACCCGGTGTGGCCTGCGCTGGCTGATCGAATCGGCGGCCGGCCGGGTCGGTCCCGAGGCGCTGCGCCATCTCGGCATGGTCGTGCACGCGGCGGCGGTGCTGGGCGCTGTGGGCACGCCGGACGACGAGATCGCCGGGCGGATCGACGAACTGTGGCACCACCTGGACTTCGGCAGCGCCTGGTACAGCGCCAAGCAGCGGGCGCTGGCAGGCACCATGGTCCGCAAGTTCCTCGACTGGCAGGCCACCAACCCGCGCGAGCTGGTCGCGGTCGAGCAGGAGCTGCGCGTCCAGGTGGGCCGGGTGCAGATCACCGGCCGGGTGGACCGGCTGGAGCGGGACCCGGACGGCAGCGGCGTGGTGGTCGACCTCAAGACCGGCTCGAGCCCGGTGGCCGAGGCCGAGCTGGACCGCAATCCCCAGCTCGGTGTCTACCAGCTCTCCGTCCTGCTCGGCGCGTTCGAGCGGTTCGGGCTGACCAAGCCGGGTGGAGCCGAGCTGGTCCAGGTGGGCAAGGGCGGGCTGGCCGGCCGGGCCCGGGTGCAGCGCCAGCAGTCGCTGGGCTCCGACCAGGACCCGGGCTGGGCGCAGAACCTGGTCGAGACCGTCGCGGCCGGGATGGCGGGCCCGGTGTTCGAGGCCCGGGTCAATCCGGGCTGCCGGACCTGCCCGGTCGCCTCCTGCTGCCCGGTTCACCCGCACGGCCAGGGCGTGACCCCGTGACCGGCGACGCGGCTGTCCGCTACACCCCGGGGCAACTGGCCAGGCTGCTCGGCCTGCCCGAGCCGACCGCCGAGCAGGCCGCCGTGATCGCCGCGCCACTGAGCCCGGTCGCGGTGATCGCCGGCGCCGGTTCGGGGAAGAGCGAGACGATGGCGGCCCGGCTGGTCTGGCTGGTCGCCAACGGCCTGGCCCGGCCGGAGCGGATGCTGGGCCTGACCTTCACCAGGAAGGCCGCCGCCGAGCTGGCCGACCGGGTACGGCGGCGGCTGGATGGGCTGCGGCGGGCCGGCCTTGAGGCCGGGCTGCGTGAGGTGCTGGCCGGTGAGCCGGTGATCTGCACCTATCACGCCTACGCCGGCCGCCTGGTGACCGACCATGCGCTGCGCGAGGCGATGGAACCCTCGATGCGGCTGATCACCCCGGCCGTCGCCTGGCAGATCGCCTCCACCGTGGTGGCCGCCTACGACGGCCCGGTGGACGCGATCGACTGGGCACCCCGCAGCGTGACCGCCGCGGTGCTCCAGCTCGCCGGGGAGCTGGCCGAGCACCTGCGGGTCCCGGCGGACATCCTGAACGTGAGCGAATGGCTGATCCTGCACGCGGCGGATGCCGCCGGGCGTCCCGCCGGCCAAGAGAGCGATGCCGCAGGGAGTCTCTCCGGCCGGAAGAGCCCGGCCAACGGGCGCGGTGGCCTGTCGGCCGCGGCCAGGAAGATCCTGGCCTGCCAGCGGACCCGCGAGCAGTTGCTGCCCATGATCGAGCGGTACGCCGAGGCCAAGCGGTCCAGGGAGGTGATCGACTATGGCGACCAGGTCACCCTCGCCGCCCGGCTGGCCCAGCGGCATCCGGAGGTCGGCGCGGGTGAGCGCGGTCGCTACCAGGTGGTCCTGCTGGATGAGTACCAGGACACCAGCGAGGCGCAGCTCGTCATGCTGCGCACGCTGTTCGGCGGCGGCCACCCGGTGACGGCGGTGGGTGACCCCTGCCAGTCGATCTACGGGTGGCGCGGCGCGAGCGCGGGCAACCTGCGCCGGTTCGCCACCCACTTCGACGGCGCCTACTCCCGGACGCTGTCCACCAGCTTCCGCAACACCGGCAAGATCCTGGAAGCGGCCGCGATGATCCAGCGCAGCCTGCGGGCCGAGGCGCCCCAGGTCCCCCGCCTGGTCGCCGCTCCCGGCCTGGGCAACCGGGGACGGGTCACCTGCGCGCTGCACGAGACCGCCGCCGACGAGGCGGAGTGGGTGGGCCGCCAGGTGGCCGACCTGCTGCGGATGCCGCCCGGCATCGCCCCGGACGGACGGCGCTGGCCCGGCGGCCGCAAGGATCCCGTCCGGCCATCCGACATCGCCGTGCTCTGCCGCAAGCGGGTCCAGTTCGACCCGCTGCGCAAGGCGCTGGAAGCACGGGGAATCCCGGTCGAGGTGGTCGGCCTCGGCGGCCTGCTGACCGTGCCGGAGGTGCAGGATGTGGTCGCGACACTGCGGGTGCTGCACGACCCGGCCGCCTCGGACGCGCTCGCCCGGCTGCTTACCGGCCCGCGCTGGCGGATCGGGCCACGGGACCTGATCGCCCTCGGCCGGCGGGCCCGCAAGCTGGCCGCCACCGGCCGCGAGCCCACCAGCCCATCCGGCGACCAGGACGAGGGCGACGCGCTCACCCAGGCGGTGGCGGACCTCACCACCGACGCGGGCAGCCTGATCGAGGCGCTGGACGACCTGGGCGACCCGGCCGCCTACTCACCGGCCGGTTACACCAGGCTGTCCGCGCTGGCTGCCGAGCTGCGGACGCTGCGCGCCCACGCCGCCCGCCCGCTGGCCGATCTCGTCGGCGAGGTCGAACGAACGCTCAGCCTGGACATCGAGGTGGCCGCCAGGCCCGGCATCGACCCGGCCGCCGCCCGCGCCGACCTGGACGCGTTCGCCGGGACGGCGGCCGCGTTCGGTACCGACCAGGAGGAAGCGACCCTCGGCGCCTTCCTCGCCTACCTGACCGCCGCCCAGGAGGAGGAGTTCGGCCTGGAAGCGGGCAAGGTTGGTGAAACCGACACGGTCAAGCTGGTCACCGTGCACGCGGCCAAGGGACTTCAATGGAACGCGGTCGTGGTGCCGGGGTTGTCGGCCGGCGACCGCAGCCAGATCTTCCCGGCCCGGCCCCGGCAGACCACGCGCTGGCCGGAGAACCCGAGGCTGCTCCCATTCGGCCTGCGCGGCGACGCCGCCGACCTGCCAACGCTGACAGGTCTCGACCAGGAGTCACTGAAGGAGTTCACGCAAAGCTGCAGCGAGCGGGAGCTGACCGAGGAACGGCGCCTGATGTACGTCGCGGCCACCCGGGCGGCGTTCTGGCTCGGCTGTTCGGGCTACTGGTGGGGGGATGGCGTGCTGCCGCTCGGGCCGTCGGTGTTCTTGGAGGAGATCGCCGAAGCCTGCCGCAACGGCGCCGGGACCATTGCCCACTGGGCGCCGCCGCCCGAGCCCGGCGCCGAGAACCCCGCGCTCGCGGAACCCGCCTCGGCAACCTGGCCAGCGCCGCCCGAGGGGGACCGGTACGAGGCGGTGCGCGACGGCGCGGCCCTGGTCAGGGGCGCCATGGAAGGAAAAATTGGCCCGGGCTGCACCCCGGCCTCAGAGAAGGAGGTGCCGCCCAGAGACAACGGGGCGCGCGTGACAGACGGGGACGCGGCGCGCGAGGCGCACCGGCCGGTCGCCGATGATCAGGCCGGCGGCGAGGGCGACGGCCTTGACGGGCACGGCCAGACGCTGATGGCGTCCTGGGCGCGGGACACCACGCTGCTGCTGGCCGAGCGGGAACGGTGGCGTGGCGAGGCCGCCCATACGGTCGAGCTGCCCGGCCAGCTCTCGGTGTCGGCACTGGTGACGCTCGCCCGCGATCCCGCCGAGCTGGCCAGCCAGATCCGCCGCCCGATGCCGCTCCCGCCCGCGCCGCAGGCCAGGCGCGGGACGGCCTTCCACCGCTGGCTGGAACAGCACTACGGTGCTCAGCAGCTCATCGACCCGGCCGACCTGGTCGGCACACCCGGCGCGGACGAGGAATCCGAAGCCGACCTGGCGTTCCTGCGTGAGCTGTTCGAGGCTGGTGCCTGGTCGGGCCGGTGGCCACGGGAGGTCGAGGTCCCGTTCGAGACCCAGATTGGCGACCGCCTGATCCGGGGCAGAATCGACGCGGTATTCGCCGACGCTGGCGACGGCTGCTACGACGTCGTCGACTGGAAGACCGGCCGCCCACCAGGTTCGGCGGCCGAGCGGCACGCGGTGGCCGTCCAGCTGGCCGCCTACCGGCTGGCCTGGGCCGCCCTGGCCGGCGTCCCACTGGAGAAGGTCCGCGCCGCCTTCTACTACGTCCGCCACGACCTGACCATCAGCCCGGCCGACCTCCTGGACGCCGAAGGCCTGGCCGCCCTCATCGAGAGCGTCCCCCTCACCGGCTGAGACGATTCGCTGCCCGTCCAGGACATGCCGCCGGCCTGCCTATGCCACGCTGACACGGTGGATCAGGGCAAAGGCCTGCTGGACGTGCGGCTCCCGTCGCCGCTCGAACGGGTGCATGACCGGCGGCTGGCCGAGGCCGGCGTGCAACTCTGGCTCAAGCGCGACGACCTCATTCACGCTGACCTGCCCGGCAACAAGTGGCGGAAGCTGAAGTACAACCTGCGCGCGGCGCTGGATCAAGGCCACCGCACGCTCCTGACCTTCGGCGGCGCGTACTCCAACCACCTCCGGGCCACGGCAGCCGCCGGGCACTACACCGGCCTGGACACCATCGGCGTGATCCGGGGCGAGCCGCACGACCCGCTGAACTGGTCGCTGCGGTACGCGGTAACCCACGGAATGCGGCTGCGCTACCTGGACCGGGCAACCTACCGCCGCAAGTCTGATCCCGAGATGATCGCGGCCCTCCATCGTGAGCTGGGCGACTTCTACCTGCTGCCAGAGGGCGGCAGCAATGAGCTGGCGGTTCGCGGCTGCGCCGAGCTCCCGGCCGAGATCGGCCCGGACTTCGGCGTCATCTGCTGCCCCTGCGGAACCGGCGGCACCCTGGCCGGGATCGCCGCCGGGCTGAAGCCGGGCCAGTATGCCATCGGCTTCGCCGTCCTCAAGGGCGGCGAGTTCCTCACGCCGACCGTCGAACAGCTGCAGCTCTCTGCCATCGGCGCGGTCTCAGCCAACTGGCACATCGAGTACGGCTTCCACTTCGGCGGCTACGCCCGCACAACCCCCGGCCTCACCACCTTCATCGACCGCTTCCAAGAACAACACGCCCTGCGCCTGGACCGGATTTACACCGCGAAGATGATGTTCGGCATATTCGCCCTGGCCCAGCGCGGCGTCTTCCCGCCCGGAACCCGGATCATCGCCGTCATCACCGGCCCGCCCGAGCCCGTGGCTAGGGCTGGCCTGGGGACGACTGCGTAGCGGCGGGAGCGTACACCTGCACGGTGCCGCCGGTTTCCCGTACCGCCAGCCGGGGGAGTGGGGACAGGCTGCCGGGCAGCCGGTGGGTCAGCACCGCGCCGTCGAGTGCGAATGCCGCGCCATGGCATGGGCAGACCAGCCGCGCCGGCTGACCGGCCAGGGCCAGTTTGCATCCCTGGTGGGTACAGATGCCCGAAACGGCGCGGGCCCGGCCGTTGACCCGTTCGAGGAAGCCGCTGATCGCACCCGCGCTGAACGGGCGTACGGTGCCGTCGGGCAGGTCTGCGCTGGCGGCCACGGTGAGCCATGTTCCGGGCTGGGGGGTCAGCGTGCTGTCAGCCGCCGGGGCCGCGATGAGGCCGGTCAGCCCGTGGTCGATCGCGGCGCCCGCCACCGCCGTGCCGGCCGCTACGCCGGCGGTGCGCAGGACCAGTTTGCGCCGGCTGACCGTGCGGCCTGGGGCGGGCGGGTCGAGTTCGGAGGCCAGACGGCGGTGCAGTCCGGTGACGAACTCCTCGCGCGGGGCGCCGCTGCCGGGCCTGGCTGCCCGCAGCATGATCGCGGTCTGGGCCACGCTCGCGTCAGGCTCGCTGGCCCGGAACCGGCGGGGGCGGCGGGAGCGTAGCAGATCATCAACGTACCGGGCGATTCCGCGCATGATTATCACTCCATTGCGGCCGCTATCTCGGCGGCCCGGCGCAACGCCCGGTGCTGGAGCACCTTGGCGTTGGTGACACTGATCCCGAGGGCCTGCGCCGCCTCGGCGACGGAACACGCATCCAGGAACCTGAGCTGGAGGATTCTGCGGTATCGCGCGGGCAGGGCGGCGAGGATCCGCTCTGCCCGCTGCGGGGCCGCCGACTCCAGTTGTGGGGCGCTGAAGACCTCGGCCGGATCTTCGTTCAGGGTGGTGACCGGCTGGCCGAGGGTGCGGGTCCAGTACCGGGCCAGCACGGTCCGGGCGGTGGCGAACAGGTAGGCCCGGACCTCGCCGGCCGAGGCCGGCAGGCGCAGCGGGCGCAGCACGGCCAGGAACACCTCGGTGGTCAGGTCCTCGGCGTCGGCGCGGTTGCCGACCTTGGCGAACATCAGGCGGTAGACCAGGCCGATGTTGTCCCGGTACACAGCGTCCCAGTCCGGGTACGCATCGGCCGTCACCGCGCGCAGCCGCGCTGCCGGGACCGGTGCGCCGGGGGGCTCGCACCGGCCGGGTGAGGTTGCCCGGACGAACCTCACCGGCCCATCCTCCTGTGCTCCGCCCCGCGTTCCGGCATTACCGCCGCCCTTGTCACGTGTCGCGCGCCGCCGTTGTGGAACGGCCCTGCCGTCATGCAATAGCCGGGTGGGTTACACCTGCTGCCCCGGGCCGGCGGGGCAGCAGGGCACCCATTGGATCAGAACGCGGGCCTCAGCCAAGCCGTTCATCGGTCAGCGCGAGCGACCTGCTGCCGGCCCGGAAGGACACCGTGCGGATGCCCAGCGCCGCGGTCAGCTCGCCGGCGGGCAGCGTCACCGGCAGCGGAGCCGGAGCCTGCCCCGGTTCGGGGAGCGGGTAACAGGTCGGCGCGGAGCTGTGGAACGTCACGTTGCCCTCGGTCTTGGTGAACACCTGGTGGACATGGCCGTTCAGGCAGGTCACCGACCCGAACCGGCGGAGCATGCCGAGCAGCGTGATCGCGTCGCCGGTGCCCCAGCCCCACTTCGGGTACATGGCATACAGCGGGATGTGGCTGAACACCACGATCGGCGTCTCGGCGGACAGCCGGGCGACGTCGCGCCGGACGAAGTCGAGCTGGCCGGCGCCCAGCCGCCCGAGTGCGTCCACGCTGGTGGTGTTCACCAGGCTGATCACGTGCACGCCCTTGATGTCGAAGCTGAACCAGCCATCGCCCAGGGTCTGCGCGCCGAAGAACTTCCGGTACTCCCTGCCGCCGTCGTTGATGGTGTCGTGCTCACCCGGCACGGTGAAGACCCGGGGCGTCCGGATGTCCGACATCATCTCCTTCGCCTGGGCGAACTCCGACGGCAGCGAAAGGTGCGTGACGTCGCCGGTGTGCATCACGAAGTCCGGCTCGTAGCCGAGGGCGTTGACCTGGTTGATGGCGGTGCCGAAGGTCGCGGCGACGTCGGGGTTGGCGGTCCCGGTGAAGCCCAGGTGGCTGTCGCTGATCTGGACGAACCGCAGCGCGCCGGGGTCCGTCGCGGCGTCGGCCGTGTCGTTTCCAGCGATCCGGCTGATCACCTCGCCGCCGGTGAAGGTGAGGGCGACGGCCGCGCCGAACCAGGCGGTGTGCCGGATGAGCTGCCGCCGGGTCATGCCGTGCTCGCCCCGGACGATCTGCGGCTCGCCCGCGCCGGAATGCCCAGTCATGAGACCACCACCTTGCCGGTCATGAACGGGTGGATGGTGCAGTGGTAGCTGTAGCTGCCGGGCTTGGTGAACGTGTACGAATACCCGTGGCCCGGCTGCAGCACCGGCGAGCCGAACGCACCCGTGTTGCTGGTCACGGTGTGGGCTTCGGTGTCATGGTTCACCCAGTGAACGGTGGTGCCCACCTTGACGGTTACGGCCTGCGGGCCGAAGGCGAAGTTGTGGATCGTCACGGCATTCGAGGCCACTGGAGCGGCGGCCCCCTGGCCGGCCGGGGCCGGCGAGGGCATTCCGGGCATGCTCGAAGGCATCGCGGTCGGCAGCAGTGTCGGCGATGCCGTGCCGGCGAAGCCGGCCAGCCCGTGCCCGCTGGCCGGGCTGATCGCGGCACCCGCCGAGGTGCTGCCACCGCTTGCGCACCCGGCGAGCAGCACGATGCCCGCTGCCGTGGCCGCCGTGACGGGCGCCCACCAGCGTCGCTTCCAGCGACGTTGATAACTCATGATTGCGAGGTGACCCCTTCTGGCCCGCTGACGGACCCGACTGCGGCCCACCGGTCGTGGGCCGTCCGGGGGTAGATATCCCTGCGGGTTACGCAACCGTGAGTGATCACATGCGCCAGCGGGCTTCGGGTCAGGTACCGATGTAGGCGGCGAGGTGCTGGCCGGTGAGGGTGGAGCGGGCGGCGGCGAGGTCGGCGGGGGTGCCCTGGAAGACGATCTGGCCACCGTCGTGACCGGCGCCGGGGCCGAGGTCGATGATCCAGTCGGCATGCGCCATGACCGCCTGGTTGTGCTCGATGACAATGACCGACTTGCCGGAGTCGACCAGCCGGTCCAGCAGGCCGAGCAACTGCTCCACGTCGGCCAGGTGCAGGCCGGTGGTCGGCTCGTCCAGGATGTAGATGCCGCCCTTGCTGGCCATGTGGGTGGCCAGCTTGAGCCGCTGCCGCTCGCCGCCGGACAGCGTGGTCAGCGGCTGGCCGAGGCTGAGGTAGCCCAGCCCGACGTCGGCGAGCCGGACGAGGATGGCGTGCGCGGCCGGCGTGCGCGCCTCGCCGCTGCCGAAGAACCCGGCGGCCTCGGTGACCGGCATGGCGAGCACCTCGCTGACGTCGCGGCCACCAAGGTGATACTCGAGCACCGAGGCGTCGTACCGCTTACCCTCGCATTCCTCGCAGGTGGTGGCGACACTGGCCAGCACGGCCAGGTCGGTGTAGACGACCCCGGCGCCGTTGCAGTTCGGGCAGGCACCCTCGGAGTTGGCGCTGAACAGGGCCGCCTTGACGCCGTTGGCCTTGGCGAACGCGGTGCGGACCGGGTCGAGCAGTCCGGTGTAGGTGGCCGGGTTGCTGCGCCGCGAGCCGCGGATCGCGCTCTGGTCGACCGATACCACACCCGCACCGGCCGGGATGGACCCGTGCAGGAGCGAGCTCTTGCCGGAACCGGCCACACCGGTGACGACGACCAGCACTCCGAGCGGGATGCCGACATCGACGTCGCGCAGGTTGTGCGTGTTCGCGCCGCGGATCTCCAGCGCGCCGGTGGGGGTGCGCACCGCCGGTTTGAGGGTGGCCCGGTCGCCGAGGTGGCGGCCGGTGATGGTGCCGCCGGCCCGCAGCCCCTCGACGGTGCCCTCGAAGCAGACCGTGCCACCCGCCGTCCCGGCGCCGGGGCCAAGATCGACCACGTGGTCGGCGATCGCGATCGTCTCCGGCTCGTGCTCCACGACGAGCACGGTGTTGCCCTTGTCCCGCAGCCGCAGCAGCAGGCCGTTCATCCGCTGCACGTCATGCGGGTGCAGGCCGGCCGTCGGCTCGTCGAAGACGTAGGTGATGTCGGTCAGCGAGGAACCGAGCTGGCGGATCATCTTGACCCGCTGCGCCTCACCGCCGGACAGCGTGCCCGAGGGCCGGTCCAGCGACAGGTAGCCCAGCCCGATCTCGGCGAACGAGTCAAGAGTCTGGCCCAGCGAGGCCAGCAATGGCGCCACCGACGGTTCGGCCAGGCCGCGGACCCAGCCGGCCAGGTCGCTGATCTGCATCGCGCAGGCGCCGGCGATGCTGAGCCCGTCGATCTTCGAAGACCGGGCGGCCGCGCTGAGCCGGGTGCCGTCGCAGTCCGGGCAGGTGATGAAGGTGACCGCGCGCTCGACGAACTCCCGCACGTGCGGCTGCATCCCCTCCTTGTCCTTGGACAGCATCGACCGCTGGATCCGCCCGACCAGCCCCTCATAGGTCATGTTGATGCCCGCGATCTTCATTCGCACCGGCTCGTGATACAGGAAGTCGTGCAGCTCCTTCTTGGAGTACCGGCGGATCGGCTTGTCCGGGTCGACGAAGCCCGACTCGATGTACAGCCGGGCGTTCCAGCCGCCTCCCTTGTAGCCGGGGGCGGTCAGCGCGCCTTCGCTGAGCGATTTGGAGTCGTCGAAGAGCTGGGTGAGGTCGATGTCGGTGACCGTGCCCCGGCCTTCGCAGCGCGGGCACATGCCGCCGGTGATGCTGAAGCTGCGTCGCTCCTTCACGGTCTGGCCGCCACGCTCGAAGGTGACCGCACCCGCTCCGCTGACCGAGGGGATGTTGAAGGAGAACGCCTTGGGCGAGCCTATGTGCGGCCGCCCGAGCCGGCTGAACAGGATCCGCAGCAGCGCGTTGGCGTCGGTGGCGGTGCCGACCGTGGAGCGGGGGTCGGCACCCATCCGCTGCTGGTCCACGATGATCGCGGTGGTCAGGCCTTCGAGCAGGTCGACCTCGGGCCGGGCCAGGGTGGGCATGAAACCCTGCACGAAGGTGCTGTAGGTCTCGTTGATCAGCCGCTGGGACTCCGCCGCGATCGTGTCGAACACCAGCGAGCTCTTGCCCGAGCCAGACACGCCGGTGAACACCGTCAGCCGCCGCTTCGGGAGTTCGACGCTGACATCCTTGAGATTGTTCTCCCGCGCACCATGCACGCGGATCACATCGTGACTGCGGTCAGCGCGCAGCGTGTCCGTGCTCATCGTGTCTCCATGTGTCTGCTCTCTGCCTGACCGGCGGGGCCGGCCGGGTGGCGCGACACCCCGGCCGGCCGGCGCTGGCCCGGGGCGCGGCCTGCGCTCACTTGTCCTGGATCAGCCCAAGGACGTTGCCGTCGGGGTCGGTGAACGCGGCCACCAGGCGGCCGCCACCGACGTCGTGCGGGGACTCCTTCACGACGGCGCCCGCGGCGGTCACCTCGGCCAGCTTCGCCTCGATGTCCGCCACGTGCCAGTAGGCTACCGGCGAGGTCATGCCCTGCTGCGCGCCACTGGGCACCAGCCCGATCTGCTGGCCCTCGGCCTCGTAGCCGACGTAGTAGGGCGCGTCGGTCTGCGGCGCGATGCCGAGCAGGGCGGTGTACACGGCCTTGGCCCTCTCCAGGTCGGTCACCGGATGCAGCACGGTCTTGATTCCCTGGGTGGAACTGGTCATGATCACTCCTCGAGTTGACTGACTTATGCCTCGTCAGAAGTATTGCGACGGCAACCCGGAGGGCGCTTCTCGATTCCTGATCGGTTGACCAGCGTCCTGATCTTTGAACCAGGTTTTGCTGACGCCCGGACGCCGGTACGCCAGAGTCTGGGTGTGGAGACCGCGACGCAGACGCTGCACCGGCTTACGTCCTACACCACCTGGGAGCCCGGCAACGGGTGGGAGGCGCCGGTCATCGACCCCCTGGTGCTGGTGGACCTCAAGGTCAACGACATGTCCCGGTTCCCGTGGTTCTTCAAGCGCTACCGGCAGGAACTGCCCCGGATACCGCTGCCGCGCAACCTGCCGCCGTCGCGGGTTCCCGCCGTCGCCGTGCTCGCGGGCACCGCCGATGTCGTGGCGACCGGGCTCGGTGTGCTTCAGCTTTCCCGGCTGCTGCACCTGTCCGCCGGGGTGGTGCGCACGTCGAAGCGGCCGCGCGGCCTGCACCTGTACCGGGCCGCCGGCTCGGCGGGCGCCCGGTTCCCGCTGGAGCTCTACGTGGCCGTGCCCGAGGGTGAGCGGCTGCCCGCCGGTGTGCACTGGTACCACCCGCGTGCGCATGCGCTGGTCCAGGTCGGGCCGCCACCCAGGGACGGCGTGCCAGCTCTCGTCGTCACCGGCGTCCCGTGGCGCACCGGCTGGCGTTACCGCGAGCGCGGCTACCGGCACATCTACTGGGACACCGGCACCTTGATGGCGCACGTGTTCGCGGCGGCGGATTCGGGCGGCTTCCCGGCGCGGCTGCACACCCGCTTCCCGGACGAGGCGGTCGCCGCGCTGGTCGGCGCGGACCGGGTGCACGAGTTCCCGGTGGCCGTTGTCGCGCTCGGCGCGGGCGAGGCCGCCCTGACCGCGACCGGGCCCGCCGCCGTGGGCGCCACCGACGCGGCGCCGCTGGAGTTCCCGCTGGTCACGGCGGCGCAGCGGGCGGGGGAGCTGGACACGCTCGGTCCGCCCTGGGACCGTGGCGGGCCGGCCGGCGTGCCGCTCACCCAGTCTGCGCCGGTCGAGGCCGTGGTGCTCAGCCGCGGTTCGCAGCGCCGGATGGATTCCAGCCGCGGCCTGCCGGCCAGCCTGCTGCGCACCTGCCTGCCGACGGCGCTGCGCGGCATCACGCTGCCGCACCGCCTGGTCGTGAACGACGTCAGCGAGCTGGCCCCGGGCGTGTACCGCTATCCCGGCCTGTCCGCCCCGTCGCGTCCCGGCGTGCTGCGCGGCGAGCTGTTCGACGTGTGCCTGAACCAGGCACTCCCGCGTGACGCCGCGTTCGTCGTGGTCGCCGGGACCGACGTGACCGCGCTCGGCGACCGGGAGTACCGCGAGGTCAACCTCGCCGCCGGCCTGGCCGAGGGCAGGCTGAACCTGCTTGCCTATGCCCTCGGCGCGGGCGCGTCCGGGATGACGTTCATCGACGCCAAGGTGCCCGCGCTACTCGGTGAGCCGCTGGATGCCCTGCTGTTCACCTGCGTCGGCGTCCCGGCCTACCGGTCGGCTCGCGGTGGCATGCCCGGCGCGCCGGTCATGGTCCGCTCCGTGGCTCCGCTGCACGGTGACCGCGCTTGACCGCCCGGCTCCGGCATATGGTCCGCTCTGCGGCTCCGCTGCACGGTGACCGCGCTTGACCGCCCGGGTCCGGTATTTCGTCAAATATTTTTCTGACGGTTGGGGCCGGCCAATCGCGGTCAGCGAGCCACGGCCGGGCGTTCGCCGTCGGCGAAGCGCCGTTCTTGGCCACGTGACCAGGGCACTTTCATCGAGTTATAACTTGACCTTGGCTAGATTCGCGGCTACGCTCTCGATATATCGTGAACGTATCGTAAGAGGCAGATCGGGGACAGGCCATGGTGGCAGCGGCGTGGGGCGCGGAGGATTTCGGGACCGGCCTATCCGGGGTGTTCCGGTGCGTGAATGACGTGCTCAGCGAGCTCCGCCGGGATCTGGGGGCACTGACGGGCGGGCACTGGCAGGACAAGCCGCCCGGCCGGGGGTTCGGTGGCGGCCGCAAGGGACCGGGGCACTGGGGCGGCGGCTTCGGCGGCACCTGGGCCGGCTGGTGGCCGGGGCAGGCCCCGCCGGGGCCGGCCAAGGGGCCGAAGGCCGGGCGCGGCGACGTGCGGGCCGCGATCCTGGCCCTGCTGCGGGAGGGGCCGCGCAACGGCTACCAGATCATGTCCGAGATCGAGGAACGCAGCGGCGGCGCGTGGCGGCCGAGCCCGGGCGCGGTCTACCCCGCGCTGTCCCAGCTCGCCGACGAGGGGCTGATCGTGGGCGGGGAATCGGGCGGACGGCGCACGTTCAGCCTGACCGACGCCGGCCGCGAGTACGTGGAACAGCATCCCGAGATGGCGCGCGGCGCCTGGGAGTCGGCGGAGCAGCAGGAGGCCTGGCAGGTGCCCGGCCTGTTCGCCCAGGCCGCCAGGCTCGGCGGCGGGATCATGCAGGTCGCCCACGCGGGGACACCCGAGCAGGTCCAGGCGGCGGAGCGGCTGCTGGAGCGGACCAGGCGTGAGCTGTACCGGATCCTCGCCGACGACGACGAGGAACCCAACACCGGCGAGTAAGGCGGGGAACACCATGAACGAACGCATCAGGATTTCAGACGCCGACCGGGAACACGTGGCGGCCCGGCTGCGCGAGCACTTCGCCGAGGGCCGGCTCACCCAGGACGAGCTGGACGAGCGGATCACGGCCGCGTTCAGCGCGAAGACACTGGGCGACCTGCGGCCCATCCTGGCCGACCTGCCCGACTCCGCGCCGGTGACGCCGCAGGCGGCACGGCCGCCATGGGCCGGGCGGCGCGGGCCGGTCGTCGTCCACCGCGGGCCGCGGCTGTTTCCGCTGGCCATGTTCGCGCTGGTCGCCGCCCTCGTCATACCCGGTGCGGGCTGGCTGTTCCTCGCGTTCTTCAAGCTGGTCCTGCTGTTCTGGCTGGCCGCCTGCCTGATCGGCATTGTCGCGGCCGCGCGGCTGCGGCGGCGGGTCCGGCACACCTGGCGGTCCGGCGAAGCCGGGCGCTGGCAGCAATACCAGTGGCACGGCTAGGAGCTGTATCTAACCACCGTCCTCCGCCTCTTCTCCGATAGGAGGTCCTGGCCTAGGCCCGGCCTCCGCCCGGCAACCGGCGCGCCGCCCCCAGCTTTGCGCCGGTTGCCGGGATTTCGCGTTCTGTGCTGAACCCCTTGACGCTGACTCCGGAGGGGATTAGCGTCCTCTCAGAATATAAAAGAAAGTTTCTTAATTGATTGCGGCAGGACCCTCATGTTCGTTCAGCCCTAGCTAAAAGGGAGCCCCATGAGACGACGCATCCCCCTCCATGCGGCGCTGTCCGCCGTGGCCATCGCGGCCGCCACGATCGGCCTGGCCACGACCGGTACCGGCACCGCAGCCGCGGCGACGGCCGCGAACCCGATGCCCGCCCACGTCTTCGCGCCCTACTACGAGATGTACGACACCAGCACCAGCATGGTGAAGCAGTCGCAGAAGTCCGGTGCCAAGTACCTGTCGCTCGCGTTCCTGCAGACGGCCAGCGCCGGATCGTGCACGGCATACTGGGACGGCAGCACCAGCAAGCCGATCGCGTACTCCTCCTACGGCGTCGAGATCTCCAAGATCCAGGCGGCAGGCGGCCAGGTCGTCCCATCCTTCGGCGGCTACTCGGCCGACACCACCGGCACCGACATCGCCGACAGTTGCACCAACGTCGCCAGCATCGCCGCCGTCTACGAGAAGGTGATCACCACCTACCACGTGACCCGCATCGACCTGGACATCGAGGCGAACTCGCTGACCAACACGGCCGGCATCAACCGGCGCAACGAGGCGGTCGCGATGGTCGAGTCCTGGGCGAAGTCGCACCGGCGCAGCATCCAGTTCTCCTACACGATGCCGAGCACCACCACCGGGCTCGACTCGCAGGAGACGCCGGTCCTGCAGAACGCGATCTCCGACGGCGCCACGGTCAGCGTGGTCAACATCATGACGTTCGACTACTACCTGGGCACCGTGCAGGAGATGGCCACCGACACCGAGCAGGCCGCCGCCGACACGATCAGCGAGCTGTCCTCGCTCTACCCGTCCAAGACCCAGGCGCAGCTATGGGCCATGCTCGGCGTCACCGAGATGCCCGGCATCGACGACTTCGGCCCGGACGAGACGTTCACCCAGGCCGACGCGACCACGGTGCTGAACTGGGCCAAGAGCAACGGGATCGACATGATCTCGTTCTGGGCGCTGCAGCGCGACAACGGCCGCTGCCCGGGTACCAAGGGCGCCGGCTCCTGCTCCGGCATCACCCAGCCGCACTGGTACTTCAGCCACACGTTCGAACCCTTCACCAGCTAGCGGCCACACCGCCACCTGACCCAGGCCACCCGGGCCGAACCACGCCGGCCCGGGTGGCCTGCTCCAGGCCGGCCCATCCTGGCCACCCACTCCCTCACCGGGGCGGGCGCCTTCTCCGGCACCGCCCGGCTGCTCCGCCCCGGCCACGTCCGGCTGCTCCGCACCCCGTCCCGCCCAGCTGCTCCGCACCCCGCCCCGCCCAGCTGCTCCGCACCCCGCCCCGCCCAGCTGCTCCGCACCCCGTCACGCCCGGCTGCTCCGCACCCCGCCCCGCCCAGCTGCTCCGCACCCGCCCCGGCCCGGCTAGAGTTTCGGTTCGGGATCTGGGTTAGGAGGCAGTCACCGGAATGGACGTGCGCGGTTACATCGAGGCGAACTCCCGCGACTACTTCGATGCGCTGAAGGAATGGCTGGCCATCCCGTCCATCTCGGGCGACCCGGCCCGGATCGGCGACGTCCGCCGGTCGGCCGAGTGGCTCGCGGCCCGGCTGCGTGCGACCGGGTTCCCCGTCGCCGAGGTCTGGGAGACCGGGCAGGACGGCGACCGTGGCCTGCCCGCGGTGTTCGCGCACTGGCCGGCGGCCGAACCCGGTGCGCCCACGGTCCTGGTCTACGGGCACCACGACGTGCAGCCGGTCGAGCCGCTGGACGAGTGGCACAGCCCGCCCTTCCAGCCGGCCGAACGCGACGGCCAGATCCTGGCCCGCGGCGCCTGCGACGACAAGGGCCAGGTGCTGTTTCACGACCTGGGCCTGCGGGCCTGCCTGGCCACCGGCCCCGATGGCCCGAGAAGCGCGCCGCCGGTCACGCTCAAGCTGCTCATCGAGGGCGAGGAAGAGTCCGGCTCGCCGAACCTGCCCGACCTGCTGCGCCGCGAGCGCGACCGGCTCGCCTGCGACGTGATCGTCATCACCGATACGTCCATCTGGGCGGCCGACGTGCCGTCCATGTGCATCGGCATGCGCGGCCTGTTCGACGCGCAGATCGACATGACCGGGCCCGACCTTGACCTGCACTCCGGGTCGTTCGGCGGCGCGGTGCCCAACCCGCTGCACGCGATGACGGCGCTGCTGGCCGGGCTGCACGACTCCCGCGGGCGGGTCACGCTGCCCGGGTTCTACGACAAGGTCATGCCGCTGTCGGATCAGGAAAGCGAGCTGATCGGCCGCCTGCCGTTCCGGGAGAAGGAGTGGCTCGCCTCGGCCGGCAACAGCCGCGCCACCAGCGGCGAAGACGGCTACGGCACGCTGGAGCGGATCTGGGTCCGGCCGACCGCCGAGATCAACGGGATGTGGGGCGGCCACACCGGGCCCGGCGGCAAGACGATCATCCCCAGGGAAGCCCATGCCAAGGTCTCGTTCCGGCTGGTGGCGAACCAGGAGCCCGCCGAGGTCGAGGCGGCGCTTCGGCAGTACGTGGCAGCCGCCACGCCGCCGGGGATCGAGTCGGCCGTGAGGCCGTTCGGCCCGGGCGTCCGCCCGGCCTTCTCACCCATCGACGCGCCTGCGGTGACGGCGGGCCGCCGGGCCATGCAGCGGGCGTTCGACCGCGAGGTGCTGTTCACCCGGGAAGGTGGCAGCGGACCGGAGGCCGACCTGACCGACATCCTGCAGGCGCCGCTGGTCTTCATCGGCGTGGGCCTGGACGAGGACCGCATCCACGCCCCGAACGAGAAGGTTGAGATGGCCCTGCTGCTCAAGGGCGCGGAGGCGGCGGCCTACCTGTGGGACGAACTGGCCGCGGCCGGAGCGCAACTCACCGGTCCTGGCCGCTCTTGACCATGCCCGGCCGCACCTGGCCCCCCGAGCCCGGCACGTTCCGGTCGCCGCTGGGATCGCTGGCGCTCGCCCGCGGCACGCTGGACCGGGCCAGCCACCGCCGGGGTGACGATGAGTGGCTGGCGAAGACCTGGGCGGATCCGCAGACGCGAGTGCTGGTCATCGACGACGGCCGGGCGCTGGTGCGGTTTGGCGGGAACCGGCCGGAACTGGTGCTGATCCCGCCCGCGCAGGCTCCGGACGGCCCGCGGTTTCTGCTCGGCGTCGACGCCGGCTCGCGCGCCTACTTCACCGTGATGGCCGCGCTGCCCGCCTCGAACGGCCGCCGCGGCGTGGAGCCGGCCGGGCTGCGCCGCGTGGGCGCGCTGCTCGGCGACCGGGACGCCGGCCTGCTCACCCATGCCGCGGGGCTGGCCAACTGGCACGCCACGCACACCCATTGCCCACGCTGTGGCGCGCTCACAGACCCCGTCATGAGCGGGGCGGCCCGGGTGTGCCGGGTGGACGGCTCCGAGCACTTCCCGCGCACCGACCCCGCGGTCATCATGGCGGTGACCGATCCGGACGACCGGCTCTTGCTGGCCCGCGGCCCGGACTGGGGCCAGCGGCGGATGTCGGTCCTGGCCGGGTTCGTCGAGCCCGGGGAGTCGGCCGAGCGTGCGGTCGCCCGCGAGGTGGCCGAGGAAACCGGGATCACCGTCGGCGAGGTCCGCTACCTCGGCAGCCAGCCATGGCCGCTGCCGCGGAGCCTGATGCTGGGCTTCTGGGCCCGCGCCCTCGGCGGCCAGCGGATCCGGGTGGACTCCGAAGAGATCGCCGAGGCGCACTGGTTCAGCCGCGCCGAACTGCGCGCCGCCCTGGATGCTGGCGACCTCGGCCTGCCCGGCGCGGTGTCGATCGCGCACCGCATCATCGAGGCCTGGTACGGCGACGAGCTGCCGTCGGCCTGGACCTCCCGGGCCGGCCCGGCCAACCCGTCCAGCTAGAGCATGGATGCCTGGCCACCGTCGTAGACGAGCAGCCGTGATCAGCATGACCGCCTGCCGCGCCCGGCGCCCGCTTAACGGGGTGCGAGCAGCGGGACCATGGCGGCGGGCTCGACCCCGGGCGCGGGGGTGATCGCCAGGACCGGGGTGTTCAGGCCCTGCTCCCGGTACTCGCCGATGCGCTCGCGGCAGGCCTCGGGCGCGCCGTGCACCATGAGCTCGTCCACCAGGTCATCGGGGATGGCGGCCAGGGCGCCGCGGCGGTCGCCCGCCGCCCACGCGTCCTGCATGGGCTTGAGCACCTCGCCCCGGCCGAGCCAGGCCTGGTAGGCGGCGTACACCGGCACGGTCAGGTACGCGGCGATGGCCCGCCGCCCGATCGTCCGGGCCGCCTCGGCGTCGGTGGTGGGGCAGACGAAGATCCGGGCGACCAGCTCGCAGTCGTCCCCGGCCACGGCGCGGATCGTGGGCACGTCGGACGGTGCCAGCCAGTTCGTGATCGCGATTCCCGCCTCGGCGGCCGCCAGCCGCAGCATCCCGGGTCGCAGCGCGGCGAGCGCCAGCTCCGGCGGTGGCACGGGCGGCGACTCCAGCCGGAACCCGTTGATGGTGAACGTCTCGTACTGCTCGCTCACCTTCTCACCGGCCAGCGCGGCCCGCAGGAACCGCAGCGTGTCTCGGGCGCGCTGGTAAGGCCTGGCCAGCTCGATCCCGTTCCACTGCTCGACGATCACCT
This sequence comes from Streptosporangiaceae bacterium, assembly GCA_035308365.1. Classification (GTDB taxonomy): domain Bacteria; phylum Actinomycetota; class Actinomycetes; order Streptosporangiales; family Streptosporangiaceae; genus PALSA-505. The sequence goes on along the minus strand of DATGGU010000155.1, from coordinate 10,864 downwards.
GCGACGAGGTGCCGATGCCGAGCACGAACCGGCCGGGCGCCAGGCTGGCCAGCGTGGCCCCGTTCATCGCGAGCAACGCCGGCCCCCGCGTGTACAGGCCGGCGATCGCCGTGCCCAGCCGCAGCCGCTGCGACCACCCGGCCGCCAGCACCAGCGGCGTGAAGGCATCCACGCCGCTCATCTCGGCCGACCAGGCATCGGTGTAGCCAAGCGGCTCCAGGCTCGCGACGATCTCGCGATGATCGGGCAAGGCCATCCCTGGCAGGGGAAGCGTGATTCCCCACCGCGTGCTGCGCACTACCGCCATCCTTCACCTCGTCGTCATGATCGTCGTGCTCTCATTGCCGGAGCCCGCACCCTCGGGGCCCCGCATCTGCCTGGGCCCATTCTCCTGTCTTCGCTGGGGCAGTCCGGGTGCGGGGCCGGCCGGTCCAGCGGGTCCGTTTGGGTGCGGCCCGCCGGCCGGTGGGTCATACCCGGGGCAGCCGGGGTGCGGTGCCCACCGGGCCGGCCGTGCGGGCGACGATCCAGTCGGCGCCGTCGAGCCGGACCCACCGCTGCGCCGGGTCGCGCTCGCCCGCGTCGCGGCGGGCCAGCCGGATGCTCACGAACTCACCGGGCCCCGGGCCCGGCAGGCCCAGGGCCACCGCCAGCGCCTGATGCGCCGCGTAGTCGCCAAAGATCACAATGCCCTCGCCGCGCAACTGGCCACGCGCCCCACCGCCATCCCTGACCCGCTTCATATAGTCGTCCTGCATGGCCACGGTCGCGACCACGGCCCGGCTGATCCGCCTGCCCAGGGCACGCCGGAACAGCTCGTTCACCCGCTGCTGCCCGCTGGTCCCGGCGAAGATCGCCGCGACGTCCCGCTCGGGCAGCCGGAGCAGGGCGTTCTCCGGCAGCGCCGCACCGCGGGCGAGCCATTCGATGGCTCCGCGCCCGGCATCGTTGAGCGCGCGCTTGAGGTCCCGGTTGCCAGCCAGGGCGAGATACTCTTCCCTGGCCCGGACCAGCCCGGCCGACCAGGTACCGTCCTCGTCGCTAGCCTGGACCAGGAGCAGCAGCCCGCCCTCGGCTTCCGGCGGGATCATCCAGCCGCCGGTTCGGTGTGAGAACTTGCAGTCCACCTCGGCACCGGCGATCGAATAGTCCAGGGCCGTCCCGTCGGCGAGCCCCAGCCTGCGCTGAATACCGATCTCGATGAGCGTGCCGGCGTGGGTCTTCTCGGTCTTGTGCAACTGGTCCCAGCGGTACCGTCCGGTGTGCTGGCCGTCGAGCAGCAGGTCGAAGGCGCCCCGGATGGCGGCGGCCATCCGCGAGCAGCCGGGGTCGGCCGCGCGCAGCGCCTCAGCCACCCGGTCCCGCTCCGGATCGTCGTCCACCGTGCGCGCGGGCCTGGGTGCTTCCTCCATACCGGGCAGCAGACCCTGCCCGGCACCGGCCGCGGGCTCTGGTTCCATCCCCGGAAACGGCATCTGGCCGGGCAGTTGCCCGTCTATGCCGGGCAGGCCGTCACCCACCGAACCGGGAGAATCGGCCTGCGTCACCCCGCGACTGAGGCTTATTCAGAACCCCCTGGTCTCGGCCAGCTACGGCAGCTTACAAACCTGGTGTCAAGTCCCGCTGGACTGGTTTTGAACAAGTCTCACCGTAGCTCATCGCACCGCCCGGAGCCGGTGATGAAGTCCTGGCTGGCGCGTCACGTGTACCACCTCAGCGGGTCAGTGCGAGGGTGGCCCCGGCGGTGTCGGTCAGCCGGTGATATCCGGCCATTGCCCGGAACGTGGCCAGCCGTCCGCTGACCCGGGCACGGGGGCCGTCCGGCCCGGTCAGCAGCAACCCGTCGGCATCTACGGCGATGAGTTCGCCGCCGTGCCGTAGCAGGACCGGGCCTGCGCGCCCGGCGGAGATCGCAACCCGCCCGGCCCGGATGCCGTCGAGTACCGCGTCCGGCCCGGAACCCGCACATTCCACCCAGGTGGTCGGCGATCCCAGCGGCGCGTCCGAGCCTGGCCGGTGCCAGTCGCTCCCGCCCACCGGGATCGCGCTGGGGTCCCAGGCCTGCCACCAGGCCAGCGGCGTCGTCCACCGCTGGTCCAGCCAGCTCCAGTGCCAGACCTCGACCAGAGGCGGCCGGTCGCGCATCACGTGCAGCCAGCTCAGGTGGCCGCCGATCGGATGGTTGACCGACATGAGCCCGCCGCGCTGCCGCGTATGCGCCAGCCAGTCGTCGGCGCTGCCGCGAAAATCCACCCAGCCCACGTCGCCGAGCACACCTGCGTGGCCGGCGTCCGTCGTCACCTCCTGGCCGGGCAGCAGCGTGATCCCGTACCGTGCCGCCGCCGGGCCGAGCTGGGCGTGATGGCTGACCGTGTTGTGATCGGTGACGGCGAGAAAATCAAGTCCCCGCTCCACCGCCAGCCTGGCAAGCTCGGGCACGCTCAGCGCGCCGTCCGAATGCACACTGTGCGAGTGCAGATCCCCGGCGAGCCAGCGCCGCCCTGCAGCGGCGGGCAGATCCCGCGGCGCCGGGCGATCCACCGGCGCCGGCGGCGGATCGGCGGGTAGCTCGCCGTCCAGCTCGCCGGGAGAGCTGGCCACCCGTGCGGTGAGCCGGTACGGTGCCCCGTCGGGCCGCACCCGGTAGATGCCGATGATCACCTGCCAGACACCGGCTTCGAGCGGGCCCGGCACATAGCCGGGCGTAGCCTTGTCCGGGGTGATGAGGAAGGATCTGCGGGCCCCGCCCGACCAGCCGCGAAACCCGGCCGGGCTCAGGCACCCCAGATCCAGGGTCGCGGCCGACCTGTCATGCTCGATCTCGACCCGGATTCCGCAGGATCCCGGGGCCACCTCCACCGGCAGGTAATGCCAGGGGGACGCGAACCGGTCCTCGAGCGTCCACCGCCCCGTGTGCCGGGTGATCCTCGCCATGAGCCCATCTGATCACGGCCCGCGCGGGCCCGGGCCCGGCAGGGGCGGCGGCTGTCCTGCATGTGCCAGCGATGAATGGCGCCGGGAGTGTCTCACCGCGGGCGGCTCCCGCCTGGGTCATGTCCATGTCGTCGTGCGAAAGGAAGTGGCCCCCACCCGTGCCGGGTGGGGGCCACTGGTTGTGCTCTTTATCCTTGCCAGGACGCCACATGAACCAGGCAACCTCGGTCGCTCCCATCCAATGATCCCGGCCGGGTGGCACACTCCACGCGCTGGCGGCGACTCCCCGCCGCGGGATCAAGGTGACCTGTGGGGAGCGCGACTGAGATCTGCGGCCGTGCGCTGTCGCCCCGGCGTGCGGTCATAGTCTCCACCTCCCTCGAGCATCTGGCTGTGCTCCGAAAGTGTTACCTGCCCAATGACTGCTCTGCCTCCTCTCTTGGAGCACTACAGTACAGCTATATAAGCATTTATTCAACAGTTTAAAAGCAGTATTTTGCTGTACTCAAGCCGGACACCGACTCTGATCCATCGCTTCGCAGCGAGGCCGCGGCAGGCTGAGGCCGCGTGGCCTGCCCCGGCATGGCTGTGGCCCCCGCCGTTGCCGGACGGGGGCCACACGCTGTTCGTGGCTGATCTCACAGGAGCCGGACCAGTTGCGTTTCCCCCGTTACCGGATCCCGGATGACCAGGTCACGTCCGGCGCGCAGCTGGGCGTCGACGAACTCGTACAGGGTGATCGCGCGGTTGGCGAGGTCAGTCTTCGACAAGCTCGTGCGACTCTGCAACTGCCGAAGATCGCTCCCGGCCTTCGGAATCAGCGCGACCGTTATGCGTTCGGGTGTCTGTGTCCATGTAATGTCCCTACTCGTTCTGGTTTCCATGTTGCTCACTCCCTTGACGCGACACTCACCCGCCCCCCGTGAGTGGGTGATGACCGCTATGTCGCGTCTATGTCTCTGCTACTTTGCCCATATTACGCCATGTAATCAGCAGCGGAAATACTAGCTCAATATTGTAACGTTATGTATACCCTGTGGTTTCGCGCTGCATCTGCGATGACTGGCAGGTTCTGCCCGCCGGGACGGCGTAGCCGTGGTGGCGGCGGGCGTGTGAGCCCCTGTGCGTCACACGCCCGCCGGTACCGGGGTGGCCGCTCATTTGTGACGTGAGATTCTGCGGAAACGCGCCAGGCCGAGCGCGGTGACGAGTTCCGTCAATACGGCCACGGTCGTTATGACTGGTCCGAGGTGGGCCAGCCGTGCCCCGAACAGCGTGCCGGTCACCAAGATCACGACGGCGGTGAACCGCATGATCTGCCCGGTCGTCCCGCCGGTCCCGCCGGCTGGGTCGCTGTTCCGGTTCTCGATGCTGGTGGGGAGGAGAACTATCTGCAGTTCCGCCTGTGCTGTCGGTACTTCGGCTGTTTCTGATTCTGGCGGCGGATGCGGGAGGGGGGTGTTCGGGGTGCTCACGCGACTCCTCAGGGTGGGTCTCGTCCGGGTGCTGGTTACAGTGGCGCCTCCTTGCGGGGGGCAGGATCTGGATCCGCCGGGGGCGATCCAGTGCTGACGATCTGCTATGTAGACACCAGTAATTTACTGTTAAATCTATGCTAATACGCTGATCGGCGCAAGCCGGCCAGCGTCATGTGATCAGGTCAGCCGTGACCGGCATCGACCCCGGGAATCGAGAGAAGCAGTCCGGGCCGGCAGGGGGCACTTTCGGGCCCACGGAGCAGGCTGGGCCCCCAACGGCTGGGCCTGTCCGCGGTTCGCTTCCTGATGCGTCTTGGTGGCTTTCGCTGCGCACCACCAACCCTGTGAGCCCGCATGACGCGCCGACGGCGACTTGGATACGACCGCCCGGCGCCACTTGGGGGTGCTGGGGCGTCCGGGCTGTGGCCGGTGTTCATCTTCTGGCTGACGGGAGCCCGCCGCTGAGAACTGCCTGCACCGGGCAGGCCGGTACCGCGAACGAGGATGCGCTGCGCTCTTCGCGGTCGGTGACTGTCTTGATGTCGCCGGAGCTGAAAACCATGCAAAGAATGCGCGGGAAATCCTGTCTTGCCGGAACGGACGGGCACCGGGCGGCTGTCTACACCAGGCGGTGCGAGCGGCTGCCTATCTGCTGACCATCACTGCGCAGCCAAGCGAAGGTGGCAAGAGAGATCTCTCCCAGGAATTGCTGGAAATACCGTGCCCTCACCCGGACCCGGTGACGGCAAGCCTGGGCGCTGGGCTTCGGGTTCGGCCCGGACGGCTCGGTATGGCCGCTGGCCGGGCGGGCGGGCCGGCGGCGGCGCGGCCGGGCGCGGCGGCGGGCTGCCCGAAGCGGCCGAAAAGTACCGCTGTAACGGGTTGTGAGAATCCGTTGGACGTGAGGTTTACCCAGAACTTATGGCGGCTGGCTGGGGAGCACGGCTCGCGGACCTGGGGACAGGACCGCCGGTTGTAATTGTGAATAACTCTCATCGTGTGGCCAGCCGTGCGATCGAGTGTTGCAGGCCACACGGGCGGAGCGTTGCCGGCCGGCTTGGCCACGGAATTGCCCGGGCCCAGGCCCTGATCACCGACCCGGCCTGCCGGGCTGCTGCGGGCGGGCTGGCACCGCAGGCCGGCTTGCGCTGGGCGGCAGCCGTGCCCGGCAGCCCGGAGGCGTGATGAGAATTGGTGATCATCGTGTGCTCACTCGTGGCCGTGTTCTCAGATACGCGGTCCGGGGCCGGCCAGTGCCAGATGGTCCGCTCGGGGGTGCCCGATCTGATAAGTCACGCCGGGCCTCCTGGCGTAGAGGCCGTTGGCGGCTCTGCTGCCGCTGGTGATCCGGTCGGGGCTGTCGGTCGTGAGGCTGTAGGCGCGCTCCTCTCGATGGATGCCGACGGCGACGACCGTGAGGACCCCAGCGATGGCGCCGGCTAGGACCAGCGCGCCAGCGATAATGAGGTACATCTCGATCATGACATTCTCCTGTTCCCGCGGCTGATGCCGCATGTTGTTTTCCTGCTTTCTGCGTGTGGGCTCACCGCGTTCTCGCTTCCTGGCTCACCAGGCTGGCTAGCACCAGGAGCCTGGCGGCGATGACCGGCCGGTGAGGCCTGGCGTGGGATGGGTGCGGACGCCGCGCGCCGCCGGTCCGGTTCCGCCGGTACCAGGCGAGGCGGGCGGGCTTGGCAACCAGCACCGGGGCGTCCACCAGGTGGACAAGCTTGGTCGTTCCGGTCTGGTTGTCCCGGGCGATGAGGTCGTGACCGGTCCTGATCTGGTCGTCGAAGAACTTGTACAGCGAGATCGCGCGGTTGGCGAGGTCGGTCTTGGACAACTGCGTACGCTCCTGAAGCCGCCGCAGATCTTCCTCTGCCTTCGGAATCAGAGTGACGGTGATGCGCTCTCCCCGCGCCGGTGGTTCGGCGGCTGGGCTGGTGGCGGTCATGGGGATCACCTCCTGGGCAAGCGCCACGGTTGAAGCTCTGGCTGCTGATTGCATCTGATTTGGCTAGCAGCTTGGGACTGCCGTTCCTACTCCCTTCTGCCATGACCATACCTGCGTATGTGAGTTGAATCAACAGAAAACTTACAGCTTTTTGCTGTAAGAGCGTAGAGTAGTCCCTGCAGCACGCAACGGCGCGCTGCCACCCGAGCCGGAGAAGGGACCTCCCGATGGACGACCTCTACGAGATCGCCTGCTGCCTCCAGGCATGGGCCGGGCAACGGCTGGCCGCGCCTGCGGACCAGTCGCCCGGCCCGCACGACCTGCACGAAGCCGGCGAGCCGCTGCTGAGACCGGAGGAAGTAATCCCGTATGGCAAGAACAGGGCCGTCCAGCCACGAGCCGGTCCCCGATGAGCCGTCAACCGAGTTTCCGGAGCCAGCCGAGCACGCCGAACTGGAGATCAGTGCCGGGCCCGCCCAGCGGGCACGGGGGAGGGTCCCGCCGGATCAGGCGGATCTTCTGATCACCACGTTCGGCATCCTGGCCAGCGCCGTGGCCGGCATCGGCGGCGCGGTTTTCACTCGGGACATCGCCGCCACGCAAGATCTGCGCGCCGTGGTTCCGCGACGCCGGCCGGAACCGGAACCGGCGCGCCGGCGAATGGTGAGAAGGCTGTGCGGGAGAGTTCGCAGCAGCCAGGATCGATCACGACATACGGCCTTCCACCCATACCCAGGTGGAAGGCCGTATGTCTGTTCTTACCTGTCGGGTCAGCCCCTGCAGCCAGATGTCACAAAAGCCGCACGGTCTGAGTCTCCCCCGTGTCGTTGTCCCGGATGAGTACGTCCCGCCCGGCGCGCAACTGCGCGTCGATGAACTCATACAGGGTGATAGCGCGGTTCGCGATATCCGTTTTGGAGAGGCTGGTCCGATCCTGGAGCCGCTGAAGGTCGTCACCGGCCTTGGGTATCAAGGCAACGGTGATGCGATCAGCGACCTGCTGACGGGCAACGGCCCCCCCGGTGGCCTTGCCCGTACCGGCAGTCATCGTGTGATCCTCCTCCCGAGAGATCAGCGCAGGCAAGTTCTACTTCCAGGCCTTCCTTGCCGCAAGCAGGTGGACTCCTAGCGTTGACCGGTCACAGCACAAAGCAGCGGCTCAGTTCGTGAACGGAGCCGCTTGCCTGGGGAATCAGAGCTGATCATGGTGCATCCCCGCTGTACCGTTACAGGACAACTGCTGGCAGCATAGTTCTAATCCCGCAGAAATGCAACAGTCATTTGCTGCTCTAGAGTAGACTACCCGCATTGGGCAAGCTCGAAGAAAGGGAGCCTCATGAGCTACCCGGTCAGCTCCATCCAGGTACGGAACACCACCCGCCAGAAACTGAACGCCTGGCGGATTCCTAAGGAGCGCCGTCCATGGAAGACCTGACTTCTCCTCTGGTAGTACCCAGTACAGCCCCAGTTGAGACGTTGACTCCCGCTGCGGCCATCGTCATCAGCCTGCTGCCTGACCCGCCAGGTCGCAAGCAGCGTAGCAGCAGGAACACGCTGGGGAGGCTGGTCAAGAGCTGGGTACGCCGCAGGCGAGAGCGCGCATGATCGACTCGACCCCGGTCCGTGTGGACCGGCTGGGCATCTGGGATCAGATCCCCTGATCCCAGATGGCAGCCGGAGACCCGGTACCAGGTTTTCGGGGAACAGGTCAGCATCCGGTTGGTAGCAACACCCCGTACCCCAGCCATGGCATCAGCTTTCTTCCTGGGTGCTAGCCACACTTGCTCGCGGGAGCAGTGCACCGGCCAGCCCGAGCACGAGGGCTGGCAGCGCGAGCGCTATGCCCGCCGCGTGGATCCCGAAGTGACTGGCAAGCCAGCCATCGGCCAGGGATGCCAATGGCTTGCTCCCCGCCCAGGCCATGGCCCACACCGCCATCACGGCGGCCATCCGGTCCGGGCCAGCCGAGGTGAGCAGCAGCGATTGGGTGACGGATCCGGCCAGCAGGCACGCGACCCCGGCCACGAACGCCATGGCCAGGCACACGGCAAGGTTCAGCCCAAGGGCAAAGGCGATGATCGCCGCGCTCAGCAGGAGTAATGGATAGGCCGCGTGCCGCAATCGCGACGGCTGGCGCACCGGTATGAACGAGCCCGCCACGGTCCCGGCGCCGAGGGCCGCGAGGAAGTATCCGGCCCAGTCGCCCGGAGCATTGAAGTACCTGGCCATGGCGGGGCCGAGCACCAGGACCGGATCCGCGGCGACCGTGACGGAGGCCACCATGACCAGCAACAGCCGGATGCTGCGGTCCCGCCGGGCCATCCGGAAGCCGGCCCGGATCCCTGTGAGCCGCAGGGGGCGCCGGTGCACTTTGGGCAACCCGGCCGCCATCACCAGGAACGAGACCCCGTTCAGCGTGAATACCCAGCCGTACCCGATGGTGGTGATGATCAGCACCGCGGCCAGCGGTGCGACCGCTCGTCCCAGGTTGTACGAGACGGAGTTCATGGCGGTCGCGGCCCTGGTGTAGCTCGGCGGCACGAGGATCGGAACCAGCGCGGCGAAGCCGGGGAGGGCGAAGCAGTACACCAGCCCGAGCGCGAACGCCCCGGCAGCCAGCCAGATCACGGTGAGATGAGCCGTCGCGTACAGACCGGCGAGGACAAAGCCGATTGCGGCCGAGAGGAGCTGGGTGATGGTCAGGAGCCGTGAAAGGCTCCGGACCTTGGTCGCGACCCCTCCCGCCCATGGGCCGAAAACCAGCACCGGGGAGAACTGGGCGGATACCACCACCCCGACAGCCAGCGGCGAGTGCGTCAGGTGGTATGCCAACAGGGCCTGGGCAGTGTTCTGCAGCCAGGTACCCAGGTTTGAAAGCGCGCTTCTGAAGAAGTACCGCCGGAAGCCCGGATAGGTGAGCACATGCCATGACATGTGTCTTGGCACCACCGCGGATTTTCGGCGGCTCGGGCCACCCCATGTGGGCCGAGATTGCTGAGTGACAGATGTCCCTCGTGTGGCCAGGAGTTGGAATCTTCGATCGGTTAACGTCCCTCGTCCGTCGTTCACGATGAAGTCAACTTCCGTCGGGGTAGTTGGCGGGCACCTCGTCGATCTTGTTATTTGCCCCTGCAACCGAGGGTGGCCTCAGGCAGGGGAGTTTGTAGGCGTACCCCCTGTAGCCGAAGGAAAACGGACAGCCTCCCAGGACAGAGTAACGGATGTACTACACGCTGGGTTCCGCGCTGTCAGACACTCTCCGTGGAAGCTTGCTAGCGGATCGTGATCTAGCGCTCGTCACTTCGAGTCGTCAAACGCCTCTGGTACCACGCCCGCCTCATAGGCGACGAAGATGTGGAGTTCCCACTCATACCGCACCTAGCGTCTCGTCACAAACACCCGGTGGTTCTGGGCGGTTGCTGAACCAGCCGAGGTTTTGGCGATCCTGTTCTTGGGCTGTGCCAGGTGGCGGTCCAAGACATCATCGGGGAGTCGGCGGCCGTCCGGCCTATCAGGTGAGAGCGCCCGCGCCTGGCACATTCTCTCGGCCAGCTCAGCCTTCTCCATCGACTTCATTCCCATCTTGGTGATCTTGTCTTCCGTCTTGCTCCGACGCTGCAGAGCCCTAGCCTCGCTCTCCGCAGCGATCACCTCACACTTTGCCTTGAGATTGCTAGCCCTCCGCTTCTGAATCGATTCGATGATTCGGGGAAGGGCGACAGCACTCGCAGCAGCGATCGATGTGACCGCAAGGAGCGCTGCGGCGACGATGATCGCCGTGGTTTTGGGGATGTCTGCGAGGCTAATCAGCCAGCTCCCGCCGCTGGTGACTGGTACCCCGACGCCGGTTATTTGCCTCCAAGTCGGCAGTGGGGGGCGTGACATTGCCGCTTACCTGCCCTGGCCGACGGTCGGCGGTCGACGGCAAAGCCGCTGGTCAGACCGCCTGCGGTTTCCACGGTGGCCAACTCGGTTGCGCTGTCCGTGTGAATAAGGAATCATCTCGACCCGCGCTCCTGACGCTTGAAGGTGAACGGAGCGGGGAGGGGCCAGCCGGGACGGCCAAGTCAATGGCTGGCCCCTCCATCTGCAACTAGCTGTTCAACTTGTTAGCTGTTTAAACTTGTTCTAAAGGTTGGTATGGCTGGCATGACTAGTTCATATCTTCGTGCTAGTTGAAGCACGGAGGAACTTAGCATGCCGGACGGGTCGGCGCACCAGAACAACGCCAACTAGTTGAGCATTTAGCAACCCGGCCGGTCTGAATGTGACCGGCCAGGAGCATAGCCGGTAAGAGTGCCTGTTTTCCCTGATCAGAGCGTTGTCTTTAGGCGACAGTGGGCACGTCGATCCTGGTCAGGGATCTAAGAGGGCGTCTGATTTAGAGAAGTGATGGTTTGACCAGTTCGGGGTGATCATCACGCCAGGTTGGAGTGGATTCGCCGGTCAGCCGTCGCATCATATTGTCGGTCATGGCCCAGTGGATCATGGTCCGGGA
>DATGGU010000154.1:0-2446 GCA_035308365.1 Streptosporangiaceae bacterium | reverse complement strand
CACGGTGCTGTTCATCACACGGCCCCGACAGAGCGTGTGCGGGGGACACGTTCGGAGCGTTCGGCATGTCCGAGCCGTTCGCTCTGTTATATACACCCGGTCATGTAACGCCGTACAGAAGCAACGCCAACGATGGGACTTGCGAATGCGACAAAGAGCAATCGGATCAGTATCGGTCAGCGCGATCGGCCTCGGCGGCATGCCGAGGCCGATCGAGGGCCGCCCGGACGAGCAGCGATCCGTGGCGACGATCCCGAACTGGTGCTGACCCCTGATGAGCTAGCCGAACTGGATGAGAGCGCAGGACTGCCCATACGTTCTTAACGACGGCGTGCTCGCTTCACGGGCGGAAGAGATCGCCGGGCCGGGCCGGGCCGGACGCGGGCGCAGGGCTGCCCACTCCGTTGACAGCCGGTGAAGATTGCCGGCCAGACGAGGGCGTGGAGCAACCGGGCTGGTTACAGCCAAGGAGGTAGCCGAACTGCGCGTGATGCATGAGGCCGCCGGCCCGCTCGCAGGGGTAGCTAACGATCTTTAATAGCGGAGGTTACGGAGGCTGGCGCTGGTCGCCGCGTGGTGCTATGCCGGGGTCATGAGGTATCCCGATGGTGGCGGGCTGACTGCGGCTGAGCGGGTCCGCCGTGAGCAGGTGCGATTAGCGGCGGCTGACATGATCGAGGCCGGGGCCAGTGACCAGGAGGTCGCGAAGCGTTTCCGGGTGACGCGGATGTCGGCGAACCGGTGGCGGCGGGCGCTGGCCACTGGTGGCCGGGCGGCGCTGATGTCAAAGGGCCCTGGTGGTGGCCCGTGCAAGCTCGCCGCGGCGCAGGTTGGTGAGCTGGAGGTGGTGCTGGAAGCAGGGCCGGCGGTGTGGGGATGGGATGAGGACCAGTGCTGGACGCTGGCCCGGATCGCCGAGGTGGTGCGCCGCAGGTTCGGGGTGGAGTACACCCTGGCGGGACTGGATCTGCTGCTGCACCGGATCGGCTGGAGCGTGCAGATCCCGTCCCGCCGGGCGGCCGAACGGGACGAGGCGGCCATCGCCGCCTGGAGGGAGGAGACCTGGCCAGTAATAAAAGGACGGCGGCGGACCTGGGCGCCTGGCTGGTCTTCGAAGACGAATCCGGTCAGGGCTTAAGGCCGCCCAAAGGCCGCACCTGGGGGCGGCGCGGCCATACCCCCGTGGTGACGGTGACCGGCGGCAGCAACCGGCGCGTGTCACTGGCCGCGCTGTTGTGCATCAAGCCCGGCCAGCGGCCCCGGCTGATCTACCGCATCCACTGCGCCCGGCGGCGGCGCAACGACCGGCGCAAGGGTTTCACCGAGACTGACTTTGCCCGGCTGCTGGATGCCGCCCACCAGCAGCTCGCCGGTCCCATCGTCGTGGTGTGGGACAACCTCAATGTGCACGTCAGTGAGACCATGACCAGCCTGGTCGCGGCGCGGGAGTGGCTGACGGTCTACCGGCTCCCACCGTATGCGCACGAGCTGAACCCGGTGGAGCCAGTCTGGTCCCATTTGAAAAGATCCCTGGCCAACCTGGCTAAACGCAACCTCGCTCAGCTCACTGTACTGATCAAGACCCGGCTCAAGCGGATGCAATACCGGCCCGCCCTGCTCGACGGCTTCCTCGCCAGCACCGGGCTCGACCTCACACCCTTCTGTAACCCCCGCAATTAAGAATGTTTAGCAGCCGGTCGAAGTCGTGGCGGGTGAAGGCCAGCAGCTCTCCGTCGGAGGCTAGCAAGGCGGGGGGGATGCGTTCGCCGCACAGTGCGTACAGGGCCAGGATTGCCTGGTGGGTGAACAGGTAGAGGGCCGTGCCGGAACAGGGTGTCAGCCAGGTAGATCTCGATGTGGCGCTGGGGGCCGATGGTGCGGAAGTCCTCGATGGCGTCGCTGACCCGGCGGTGGAAGTCGCCCGGGGTGATGCCGAGGGTGTACGCGTACAGCGGGGTGAGCGGGCAGGTCGGTGCTGGATCGGGCAAGCCGACCCGGATCCGGCCATCGGGGCGGGCGGCCAAAGCGGTGAGGTTCTTGCGGTAGGTGTTGCGCCAGGTCGCGCTGTACATGATGGCCAGGTCCAGGGTGGAGGACGCGGCGAACAAGCGGTCCCAGTCATCGGTGATGTCGACGAAGTCGCTGTAGAACCGGGCGATCCCCGGATCATGCTGCCTCACGTGCGGCGGGTGGTTGCTGAGCGCGGGGTGCGGGGCGGTGGCGTCCAGGACGCAGATCGCGCTTGCGAGGTCGTGCAGCAGCGGTTTTTCGTGGTGTGCTCGCCAGCCATCTCCTGACAGCAGGCCCATGGCCTGGGCGGCGGCGGTTCTGCGGGTCTTGGACTTGACCCGTTCTGAGCCTGGCCGCAGCGCCAGTGCGGCCCGCAGCGCCTTCACCGGGTCAGCGGCCCGGGGCGAGGGCAGGCCGGTCGTGGAGGGGGCGGCGG
>DATGGU010000153.1:0-16833 GCA_035308365.1 Streptosporangiaceae bacterium | reverse complement strand
TCGCTGCGGGGGCTGCGGCGCGGGGGGGTGGGGTGCCGCGGGAGGCTGTGGTCGGGTTGGTTTCGCCTCTTGGGGGGGCGGCTGGGGTGGGCTGGCGCTGGTGATGGGTGCGGCGCCACGGAGGGGGTGGGGTGGGGCGTTCTGGAATCGGTGGGGGGTTGTGTGGTACGGGTTGTGTCATCGTTTGTCAGGGGGGCTGGCAGGCAGCCGGTTTGCCCGGGGACTGGAGCTTGCTCTGGCCTGGATGCGAGGGCACAGGATAGGAGAAACACGCGATGGCCCAAACCGAGTCCGTGCGGGGTGGTGGCGCCGGAGAACCCTCGCTGGGCGATCTGGTGTCGCTGGCCGTCAAGGATCTCTCCCAGCTGGTGAAGTGGGAGATCGACCTGGCCAAGATGGAGCTGAAGGCCGACGTGAAGCGGCTGGGCCTGGCCAGCATCATGTTCGGGATCGGCGCGTTCATCGGCTGTCTTGTCCTTGTGCTGCTGTGCTTCGCGCTCGCCTATGGTCTGATGGCGCTCGGCATCTGGAGCTGGGCGGCATTTTTGATCGTGGCCGGCCTCGGGCTCGTGCTGATCGGGATTGTCGGGCTGATTGCCCTGGTCAAGATGCGTAAGCTGAGCGGTCTGCGGCGGACGAGGAAGACCGTCCAGGCCGATCTGGCCCTGATGCACCGCGACGAAGAGGCACCCGGCACACCCGCGGTCGAGGCACGATAGATGTATGCATGCGTCCGGTGAGCGGCCCGCGCAGATCGAGGGTCCGTGGTCGCACCGGTCGGTGAGCGCCAACGGTTCACGGTTTCATGTGGCCGAGGCCGGCGAGGGTCCGCTGGTTCTCCTGCTGCACGGCTTTCCCGAGTTCTGGTGGACCTGGCGGAACCAGCTCAGCTCGCTGGCGGCGGCGGGATTCCACGCCGTCGCGGCCGATCTGCGCGGATATGGCGGCAGCGACAAGCCGCCCAGGGGCTATGACCTGGTGACGGCGGCCTCCGACGCCGGCGGGCTGATCAGGGCGCTGGGCGAGGCGAACGCGGTCGTGGTGGGCCACGACTGGGGCGGTCTGGTGGCCTGGACCCTGGGGGCGTATTTCCCCAAGATGCTGCGGCGGCTCGCCATCGTGTCGGTGCCGCATCCGCTGCGGCTGCGCTCGGCGATCCTGACCGATCCGCGTGGCCAGGGCAGGCGCAGCGGCTACATGCTGGGCTTCCAGTTGCCCAGGCTGCCGGAGCGACGGCTGCTCGAAGACGACGCCAGGCAGGTCGGGCGGATGTTGCGGGAGTGGTCCGGGCCCGGCTGGCCGGACGCCGAGACCGAGCGCAGGTACCGGACGGCGATGCAGGTTCCGTCGGTGGCGCACTCGGCGCTGGAATACCACCGGTGGTTCCTCAGATCGCGGCTGCGCCCCGACGGGCTGCGCTACGCACGGAACATGCGGGCGCCGATCCAGGCGCCCACACTGCAGCTCCACGGGGCGCTGGATGCCTGTGTGCTGCCCCGCAGCGCGCAGGGGTCCAGCCGTCACGTCGAGGCTCCCTACCGCTGGCACCTGATCGAGGGCGCGGGGCACTTCCCGCACGAGGAGCGGCCGCAGCAGTTCGACGCGGAACTGTGCGGCTGGCTGGCCGATACCGAGCCTGAGCGATGACCTCCATGGGCCGGGACAGGGACGCCGCGGGAAGACCGCGCAACGCAAGGCCCAGGGACGCGTCGGGCCGCCCGCTTCCCCGTGGCGCGGTGGGAGAACCCAGGGTGCCCGACGACCTGGTCCTGGCGCCGGAGCAGGCACTCGGCCTGGCCCAGCGGTATCTGGACGAGGGCCGTCCGTTCCAGGCGCACGAGGTGCTCGAGGCGTCCTGGAAGTCGGCCCCGGCGGGCGAGCGTGACCTGTGGCAGGGACTCGCCCAGATCGCGGTCGGCCTGACCCACGCCCAGCGCGGGAACGCAACGGGTGCGGCGGCCCTGCTGCGCCGGGGGGCCGACCGGGTGCGCGGCTACCTCCCGGCCGGCGCCGGGCCGCACGGAATCGACGTCGCCGGGATCGTCCAGACAGCGGACGCACTCGCCGCCGGTGTCGAACGCAGCGGTGTCACCGGCGTGTCACCAGGCGGCCTGCGGCTGCGAACCGTCACAGCGGGCGGATGAGGGTCAGGCGCAGCCCTGGGTCGATACCGGGACGGTGGCGTTCGCGCCGGCTCGCTCGTCGGAGGCCACCTGAGCGGCGGTGAGCGCGTAGCCGACGTCCTTGACCCCGGTCGCAGCGGCGAAGATGACCCCGTACACCGACCCGGTCCGCGGGTCGATCAGCGGTCCGCCGGAGTTGCCCGGCTGGATCAGCGCCCGCAGCGCGTAAATCTGGCGCGTGACTATCGCGGTCTGGTAGATGTCCGGCGCGGTCGCTTCCTGGATCCCGCCGACCCTGCCCGCGACCAGCGTGAACGGACGGTCGAGCGGGTATCCCGCCACCACGGCGTTGGCGCCCGTTCCGGCCGGCCCGGCGAACCGCAGCGGCGCGGCGGGCAGGCCGGGGACGTAGAGCACCGCGATGTCGCCCTTGGGGTCGAAGAACACGACCCGGGCCGGGTACTGGCCCCCGGCCGGGGTGAAGACGTCCGGTCCCTGGGTGACCCCGGCCACCACGTGTGCGTTCGTCAGCACGTGGTCCGGTGAGACGACGAAGCCGGAGCCCTCGATCCGGCGCGAGCAGCTCGGCGCCGTTCCCATGACCTTGACGATGCTGGCCTCGTCCCGGCGGATCGCGGGGGATTTGAGGTATTTGCTGTTCGGCGGCGCGACCGTCAGCGGCGCCTCGGCGCCGATCCCGCCGAACACGTCGGGGTAGGGGCCGCTGGCGAGCAGCCTGCGGAAGTCGGAGAACATGGTTTGTGCGGCGGGGGGCATGACCCGGTCCACCACCCGCAGCACCGCCGAATTGTTGACCTGGCTGGTGATGGCGGGGAACGGCGAGTTCTGGATGGACGAGCCGATCAGCCAGGCGATCAGCAGGACCGACGCCACGCTGACGACCGCTCCGCCCGCGGCGTCGAGGTAGGTCACCGGCCGCCAGGTGAGCCGCGACCGCATGGCGGCGCCGAGGGCGGCCGCGATGAGCTGGCCGGCCATCGCGGCGACGAAGACCACGACCACCGCGATCAGCGCCTGCTGCGCCGTGTCGCTGCTGATCCCGCGCGCGATGGAGGGTGCGAACAGCGCGCCCGCCACGGCACCGGCGATGAATCCCGCGAAGCTCAGTGCGCCGATGATGAAACCCTGCCGGTAGCCGGACACCGCGAAGGCGGCCACCAGCACAAGCAGGATCAGATCCAGCAAGTCCCCTGGCACGTGTCAACCGTATATGCCTGCCCCGCAAGGGTTGTTCAAGAACGGAATCCAGATTCCTGGACAGGCACTGCGGCGCTACGAGACCAGGCCCAGGGCCTCGGGCGGGAGATCCTCGATCCGGCTGGCATCCCACGGTCTTTCCCAGCCGCCCAGGGAGAGCAGCATGTTGATCAGGCCGGCGGTGAAACCCCAGACCAGCATCCCGCGCACCTTGAAGGCAGGCCCGATGAACCCGGACGGATGCCGGATGGTGAGCCGGTTCGCCCGGTCGGTGAGCTCGCTGATCCGCACCCTGGCCACCGCGGCGACCTCCGCCGGGTCGGCGACCCGGACCGCCACCGGCCTGCGCCACCAGCCGAGCACGGGGATGACCCGGAACCCGCTGCGGGAAATGAACAGCTCGGGCGCGATCCCCACCACGTCCACTCCGGACGGGTCCAGCCCCACTTCCTCGGCCGCCTCGCGCAGCGCCGCCTCGACCGGGCTGGCGTCGGCCGGCTCGATGGCTCCGCCGGGGAAGGCCGGCTGCCCGCCGTGCCTGCGCAGGCCGGGGCTTCGCTGGATAAGCAGCAGGTCCGGATCCGGTTTTGTATTCCTGACGGAGGCGTCCGGCCTCGTCGCTGAATCCGGCCCCGGTGCCCCGTCACCGAACAGCACGAGCACCGCCGACGGCCGGCCGGCCCCGGCGGGCGGCCGGAGCATGGCCGGCACCGGCGCCTCGGCCAGCGCTGACGCGAGATCATGCAGCCAGGAAGGCGCCGGCTCTCCCGTCATGAGAACGGCCCGGGCTTGACCAGCTTGGCCGCGACCAGCGGATCCACCGGTCCTTCACCGAACGAGGGGCACAGCCGCGCCAGGGCGCAGGCGCCGCAGGCCGGCTTGCGGGCATGGCACACCCGGCGGCCGTGCCAGATCAGCCGGTGCGACAGCATGACCCACTCCGACGGCGGGAACAAGGAGCCAACCTCGGTCTCGACCCTGTCCGGCTCGGCCTGCCCGGTCCAGCCGAACCGCCGGGACAGCCGGCCGAAGTGCGTATCCACCGTGATGCCCGGAACGCCATAGGCGTTCCCCAGGACCACGTTGGCCGTCTTGCGGCCCACGCCGGGCAGCGTGACCATCTCTTCCAGGCTCCTGGGCACCTGGCCGCCGAACCGGTCCCGCAGCGCCACCGAGAGGCCGATGACCGACTTGGTCTTGGCCCGGTAGAAGCCGGTGGGCTTCAGGATTTCCTCGACGTCCTCGGGGTTCGCCTCGGCCAGATCCTCCGGAGCCGGGTACTTGGCGAACAGCGCCGGGGTCGTCAGGTTGACCCGCACGTCCGTGGTCTGCGCCGACAGCACGGTGGCGACCAGGAGCTGGAACGGGTTGGCGAAGTTCAGCTCGCAATGCGCGTCCGGATAGAGCTCGGTCAGTATCCGGTTCATCTGCCGTGCCCGGCGCACCAGTCCCAGCCGGGTCTCCGCCTTCCGCTTACGCGCTCGCACCGGCCGGGTCACATCCGTTGCCATGCCCGTCAGCGTAGGGCCTCCAGGAGGGCGCTCCCGCCCGCGGCGGCCGAAACACGCTGGGGTTGTGCGGCCCGGCATCGTACGATGTGCAGCCGTGAGCGTATCGGCGGTGATATTCGACTGGGGCGGCACCCTCACGCCATGGCACACCATTGATGAAGCCGGGCTCTGGCGCGCCGTCTGTGTCCAGCACTACGAGGATTCACTGGCCGCGCAGACGGCCACCACGCTCCGTTCGGCCGAACTGGAGCTATGGGACATCGCGCGGCGCGAGCAGCGGAGCGCCACCCTCCAGGACCTGCTCTCGCTGGCCGGCGTCCTGGTGTCCGAGGAATTCCTCGAGTCCTACTTCCGGGCCTGGGAGCCGCACACGTTCACCGATCCTGACGCCGGGGAAGTGCTGCGCGAGCTGCGCCGCCGCGGGATCAAGGTCGGCGTGCTGTCGAACACCATGTGGCCGCGGGCCAGGCACGAGCTGATCTTCGCCCGCGACGGCGTGCTCGACCTGATCGACGGCGCCGTCTACAGCTGCGAGATCCCGTGGACGAAGCCGCACCCGGAGGCCTTCCGGGCGGCGATGGCGGCGGTCGGCGCGGTTGCGCCCGGGGACTGTGTCTACGTCGGCGACCGGCCGTTCGACGACATACACGGCGCCCACGCCGCCGGTCTGCGCACCGTTCTGGTGCCGAACAGCGACGTGCCTCCCTTCGACGGCGCGGTACCGGACGCCGTCATCTCCCGGCTCGCCGAGCTTCCCGGGGTCATCGACCGCTGGTGAGTAGCCGTTCCGGGGTCAGCTACCGGTCGGCGCCGGCGACGGTGCCGCTGCCCGCCGGCGGGGCCGGCCTGGTCGGCAACGTCACCGTGGGTGACGGCGTGGGCTTGATCACGGTAGGCGTCGGGGTAACCGTCGGCGGCGGGGGCGGCGGGTTGCTGACCGGTGACGACCAGCTGATGGTCGCCGTGTCACCGCCCGGCGCGAAGACGACGGTCGCCTGTCCCGAGGCGTCCTGGGAGCGGCTGACCGTCACGGTCACGGTCACCGGCTGGCCAGGCCGGATGGTGCCGCCGGTGCTGCTCAGCGTGAGGTCTTGTGATGACGTCCAGGCCGACCAGGCGACCGGGCCGCCCTCCGCGGTCAGCGTGATCTCCCCCGTCGAACCGGCCCCCAGGTCGAGCTGGGTGGGCGAGACCTGGAGCCGGCCGCTGACCGGTGGCGGCGGGCTGGCACTGGGCCGGGACGGGTCTGGCGCCGGTCTCCCGGCGGGGACGGGGGTCCCGCGCAGGTAGAGCGCGGCCGGGCCGTGCCTGCCCCAGGTGCTGATCGCCGCGGCCGGCTGGGACAGCCCGCCCCGGCCCGGCCTCAGGCGGCTGCTGCCGGCCGGCCCGGAGCCGCCGCGCTGCCCGGTCACCGAGGGCGCCGCCCCGGTCATCGTGCCGGCCGAGGATGCCACACCCTGCACGGGCGAGCTGAAACCGCCGAGCCTGCTGATCGTGAACACGGCCGCGACCAGCACGGCAACGGCCACCGCCGCCGCGGCGGGCCCGGACCAGAGCCTGGCGAGCGCGCGGCGCGGCGCGGCAGCCGAAGCGGGGCTGCCATCCGGGAAGCCCCGCTGGTCGAAGCGCGTCACCCGGGCCGCGACGAACATCCGGTATCCCACAAGCTCAGGGTCGGAGAAGGAGGTCATGATGCGCAGCCGCATGGCCTGCGGGGGCACCGGCACCGGCAGCAGGCTGCAGACCTTGGTGGCGGAGACGTTGCGTGGCAGGTACCGCCCGCAGACCTGGCATGAGATCGCGTGCAGCATCAGGCGCTCGCGCAGCGTCACGGTCATCTCACCGGCCCAGCCCTGCAGCGCCCCGGCCCGTTCCGGGCAGCCGTGCACGCCGTGCCTGGCCAGGATCTCGCCGGCCAGCGCATGCTCCAGATGCACCCGGCCTTCGGCAAGGAGGTTGCGTATCTCGGTGGTGGGCAGGCCCATCACCAGGGCGGCCGACTCGGCATCCATCCCGTGGCGGATCGTCAGTTCGAGGGCCTCACGTTCCTCGGCGGCCAGGCTCATCACCGCCTGCCAGGCGATCAGCCGGCGATCGGCGTCCGGCTGATCCGGCCGGGCGACCACCGCGTCATGCCGGGCACCGGAAGACTGCTGCCTGCGCAGGCACTCGGACCTGGCGAGCGCGTAGAGCCAGGGACGCAACAGGCCGGGCGCGTGCAGCTGGCCTATGTGCGCCTCGGCGGCCACCAGGGCGTCACGCAGGGCGAGCTGAGCGGCATCCCGGTTGCGGAGAAGGAACCAGCAATACCGGAACAGGCTCTCCGCATGCGTATCGTAGAGCGCCGCCGGCGCGCCGGGGTCGCGCGCGCAGAGCGCATCAACAAGCAGGGAGGCTTTCATGGCGAGAAACGTAGAGCTTTTCCCATGCATTCCTCCACCGATTCCACCGAACGCGACCGTGACGCCCCGCTAATTGCGGCTGGTGCATGAATTAACAGGAATGCCCGCTGTATTCCTTTTTGCTGATCCTGTTTGCTCCGGTTTATGCACCGCGCAGACGTCGCGCCGGAAGGGGTATTCGGCGAGCCCGGCAATGAAGGATTTCAGGTGCGGCTTCGACGGATTCAGGTGCCGTCCGAGTATCACGGTCACGACCGACCTGGCACCAGCCAGCTTGAGGGCCGCGGCGGCTGACTGGGCGCTGGCACCGGACGTCCAGGTGTCATCGAGCAGCAGCACCCTGGCATTGGCCAGCCGCCCGGTCGCACGGAACCTGTCCACCCGCATGTCCCGGCCCAGGACCAGTTCACCCGGCCGGATGACCAGGCCGGCCCAGGGCAGCGTCAGGTAGGGCTCGGCCAGCACCCGCAGCGGATGCGTGCCCGCGCAGCCCCGGCCGCTCGGCACCACGGCGACGTGGGTGGGCGCCCCGACCCCCGCGTGCGACCACAGGCACGGGCCATGGTCATGCAGGAAGACCAGGAGTCTCAGCCGCAGCGCGGTGCGGGCGATGTCGCGGCTGGCTGTTTCGGCCACGGCCGACTTGTACTGCCACAGCGCGGCGGAGTAGGCCGTGCCGCCGACGGAGTAGGAGATGGGTACCACCAGGTCGGCCAGCAACCCCGGTGCGCATCGCCGGTGCGACGAGCACCGGTAGCAGTGCCGGAACCCGGCCGGGGCGCGGCCACGGCAGACCGCGCAGCAGCCCGGTCCGGCCGGGCGGACCGCATGCAGGGCCGGGGTGTGCAGGTCGGCCGCGTCCCGCAGCGTGTCCCAGGTCCTGCCGCCCGTTGGTTCAGCCGGTCGGGAACTCACCCGGCCGATGCTAGGCACTACCCCCGACAGTGCCTCATTCAGATGTTCTGGTTGGTCCAGAAACCCACTCCGGTGGCTGCAGTGCCACCCGCACCCTGCCTCACTGATGTTGCGTTCTTCAAGAACCCACTCCGGTGCTGCGGCTGCCACCCGCACCCTGCCTCACTGATGTTGCGGTTCGTCAAGAACCCACTCCGGTCCTGTGGCTGCCACCTGCACCGGCACCCGGACAGGCCGAAATCACCTGCCCTCGCTGGCCGGACTTGAAGAACCTCCACTGGCACCCGGGCGGGCCGAAATCACATGTCTCGCTGGCCGGGTCTTGGAGAACCTCTACGGGCATTCGGGCAGACCCAATTCACCTGTCATCGCTAGCCGGTCTTGACGAACCCTCCTGGGGTCCAGTAGGCGTCCAGGGAGCCAGCGCCGGGGACCAGGCGGGCCCAGCTGCCCAGCCCGATCACTGCAATCGCGCTGGTCGGGAAGGGCAGGTCGCCCTGGCCGGTGAGCCCGGCGGCGATCTGCTGCGCGGTTGGGTTGTGCCCGACGAGCAGCAACGTCGCCACGTCGCCTGGTGTCGCGCCCAGGATGTCCAGCGCCGTATCGGCTGAGGCCAGGTACAGGCGCTCGTCGTAGTAGATCTCGGCGACACCGGCGGCTCCCAGGGCGGCGGCGAGCCGGTCCCAGGTCTGCCTGGTGCGCTTGGCTGGTGAGCACAGCACCAGGCCGGGGACGAGGTCATGATCGCGCAGCCATGCGCCGGCCGCGGCCGCGTCCCGGCGCCCGCGGCCGGTCAGCGGCCGGTCGATGTCGTCGAACCCGGGCTTGTGTGCCGCCTTGCTGTGCCTGACAACGATCAGCCGTTTCACGGGAAACCCACCCCTGTCAACTCAGGAGGGGCCCCGGCCGCGGGTGCGGCCGGGACCCCTCCGGACTGCTGCAAGTGGTTCAGGCGCGCGCGGGCGCGTCCGGCGTGACGGTCTTGGCACCGTCCTCCGTGGGGCCCTCGGTGACCTGGCTGGACGACCGGCGCTTGGAGATGACGACGGCGGCGACGATGATGATCACGGCGCCGAGGGCCACGCCGACGCGCAGCCCGTCGTTGTGGGCGTACTTCACCACGCTGGTCGCGATCAGCAGCGAGACCAGGTTCATCACCTTGATCAGCGGGTTGATGGCCGGGCCCGCGGTGTCCTTGAACGGGTCGCCCACAGTGTCGCCGATGACGGTGGCGGCGTGCGCCTCCGACCCCTTGCCACCGTGGTTGCCGTCCTCGACCAGCTTCTTGGCGTTGTCCCAGGCACCACCGGAGTTGGCCAGGAACACGGCCATCAGCACACCAGCGGCGATCGCACCGGCCAGGTAGGAGCCGAGCGGGGCATAACCAAGGGCGAAGCCCACCGCGATCGGGGTGAGGATCGCCAGCAGGCCCGGCGTGGCCAGCTCGCGCAGCGAGTCCCTGGTGCAGATGTCCACCACCCGGCCGTACTCGGGCTTCTCGGTGAAGGTCATGATCCCGGGGTGCAGGCGGAACTGCTCACGGACCTCGAACACGACCCGCTGCGCGGCCCGGCCCACCGCCATGATCAGCAGGCTGGAGAACATGAACACCACGGCGGCGCCGATGATCACACCGACGAGCACGTTGGGCTTGTCCACCGACAGGCTGAACGTGCCGGCGGTCTTGCCCAGTGCGCTCTGGACCGCTGTGCGAAACGCACCGAACAGCGCGGTCGCGGCCAGCACGGCGGTCGCGATGGCGATGCCCTTGGTGATCGCCTTGGTGGTGTTGCCGATGGCGTCCAGCCTGGTGAGCGTCTGCGCCGCCTCGCCCTCGAACTCGCCGGACATCTCCGCGACACCCTGGGCGTTGTCGGTGACCGGGCCGAAGGAGTCCATCGACACGATTACGCCGACCGTGGTCAGCAGGCCGGTGCCGGCCAGCGCCACGGCGAACAGCGCGACGGTGGCGTTGCCGGTGCCCAGCAGGAACGCGCCGAAGACGGCCCCGCCGATCAGCAGCGCCGAGTACACGCTGGACTCCAGGCCGGCCGAGATGCCGGACAGGATGACGGTGGCCGCGCCGGTCTCTGAACTCTGCCCGATATCCCGCACCGGCTTGCGGTTGGTCTCGGTGAAGTAGCCGGTGAGCAACTGGATGGCGCTGGCCAGCACCAGGCCGATGAGCACCGCGCCCAGGGCCAGCCACTGCGGGCTGCCCTTGTGGCTCAGGATGCTGTGATCGGTGACGCCCGTCAGGGCGCTGAAGTGAGCCGGCAGGTAGGTGAACGCCGCGATCGCCACCAGGATGGCCGAGATGACCGCGGAGACGAAAAAGCCCCGGTTGATCGCGGTCATCCCGCTGCGGTCACCCTTGCGCGGCGCCACGACGAAGATGCCGATCACCGCGGTGATCACGCCGATCATCGGCACGATCAGCGGGAAGACCAGGCCGGCGTTGCCGAACGCGACCTTGCCCAGGATCAGCGAGGCAACCAGCATGACCGAGTACGACTCGAACAGGTCGGCCGCCATGCCGGCGCAGTCACCCACGTTGTCACCGACGTTGTCGGCGATCGTGGCCGCATTGCGCGGGTCGTCCTCGGGAATGTTCTTCTCCACCTTGCCGACCAGGTCCGCGCCGACGTCGGCCGCCTTGGTATAGATGCCGCCGCCGACACGCATGAACATGGCCAGCAGCGCGGCACCGAAGCCGAAGCCCTCCAGCACGTTCGGCGCGTTGCCCCTGTAGATCAGCACCACGATCGCCGCGCCGAACAGGCCAAGCCCGACCGTGAACATCCCGGCCACACCACCGGTGCGGAATGCGATCCGCATCGCCTGCCGCTCGCCGGTCTCCTTGGCCGCCGCGGCCACCCGCACGTTGCCGCGGACCGTCAGCGACATCCCGGTGAACCCGGTCAGCGCCGAGAACAGGGCACCGACCAGGAAGAACACGCTACGGCCCCAGCGCACGCCGGTCGTGTCGGCCGGTAGCAGCAAAAGCACGAAAAAGATCAGGACCACGAAGACACCCAGCGTCCTGAACTGGCGCTTCAGGTAAGCGGCGGCGCCCTCCTGGACCGCCCGCGAGATCTCCTGCATCTTCTGGCTGCCCTGGCTGGCGGCCAGCACCTCACGTACCAGCCAGCCGGCCACCGCCAGCGCCAGCAGGGCGATCACCGCGACGACGACCACCCAGGTGAGGTTGCTGCCGTGCAGGGCGACCCCCGCGGACGAAGCGAGGTTGTGCCTGAACATCCGTCCTCCTTGACAGGGGCACAGGGGATCCCACGCGCATGCCGGTCGGCTGGGGGAATCACCGTGCACCCGAGCGAGCACCGCGCGCCAGACAGGCGCCTGCGATGCCACGGGCAGTGCCGGGAGTCTATGCAGACGGACACCCTCATGGTGAAACAGGGGTGCTTTCTAACCGTATCGCGATGCTTTCGTTACAATAAGGATACCCAATAGTGATGGCGAGCTCGGTTGGCGGACAGACGACCGCTATCGCTCACCTGGCGACGACGGCCAGCTCATCGCGACGCTGATGCCGGCCGGAGTCCTGGAGATCTTTACGTCGTCGGCCAGCTCAGCGATCACGGCGAGCCCGAATCCGTCCTGCAGCCCGCCCTGGCCGTTGACCGGTGGGACCGGCACGCCGGCCGGGCCGGCGCTGGCCGCTTCGCCGGATCCGCCACCCTCAGCGGCGGACCCGGTGGCCTGCTGCCCTGCCGGTACGGCTTCCAGCGGCCCGGGGATGCCATTGGCGATGCCCGTGACCCCGGCCACCTCCGCCGGCGGCACACCGGGCCCGGCCGGGGCCGCGTCGGTCACCACGACCTCGAAGCGCCCCCCGGTGTCGGTCAGCTCGATCTTGACCGGCTCGGCCGGGCAGTACTGCCGGTGCGCCTCCACGGCGCGCGAGCATGCCTCGCCGACCGCCAGCCGGACCTCGTCAAGCAAGGCCTCGGCCACCCCGCTACGCCTGGCGACGGCCACAGCGACAAGCCGTGCCGTGCGGACGTGCGCTGGCAGCGGGGTGAAGGTGACTTCCACCATTGACATCTCGGGCCAGCCAGCCTGGGATCGCCCGGGTTACTTCTCTGACTTCCTGGCCTTGATGGCTTCCTCGACCGTGTCATGGATGCCAAAGACCTTGGTGAGCCCGGTGATCCGGAAGATCTTGAGTATCCGCTCCTGCCGGCAGACGAGGTCGAGCGAACCGTCGTGAGCCCGGACCCGCTTGAGGCCGCCCACGAGCACGCCGAGCCCGGTCGAGTCGAGGAACTCGACCTTCTCCATGTTGACCACGAGCTGGTAGTCGCCCTTGTTGACCAGGTCGATCAGAAGCTCACGCAGCCGGGGTGCGGTGTAAACGTCGATCTCACCCTCTACGTCGACGACCCTGATCCCATCCTTCATGTGGTCATCTAGCTTCAGATCCACAAAACCCTCCACGCCATGCAGTCGCCGTCCAATGGAGCTGAGCAGGGATGCTCGCTGCTCCCGGGAGTGAGGTACTCGGGGGTGAGCCTATCCCGTCGGGCATTCAACCACGCTCCGATGTCATGCTTACACGAATCCGTGCAGCCGGCACCCTGATGTCGGGCATGGCAGACTGAAATTCGATGTCCATCGCCACCCCCCTCACCGCCGGAGAACCCCCCGGACGGCCATCGGCGGCTGCCCAGGCAGGTTCCGCAGGCGCCGTGCCTGTACCGGATGGATCCATGCCCCGGCAGCTCAGCGGTGACCAGCCAGCAGTACGGATGCTGCGAGAGGGTACCCGGGCCGGCTGCGTGACGCACATCGAACACATTCCCGGGCGGCCGGGCCAGGCCGTCCCCTGGCCGGACTGGGTCCCGCCGGAGCTGACCCAGCGGTTTGCCAGCAGCGGAATCGCCGCCCCCTGGGCGCATCAGGTGACCGCCGCGGAGCACGCCCGCGCGGGCCGGAACGTGATCGTTTCCACCCCCGCCGCATCCGGCAAGTCGGTCAGCTATCTTATGCCAGCCCTGACCGCCGTGCTCGACGGCGGGACCGTGCTCTACCTCACGCCGACCAAGGCGCTGGCCGCGGACCAGCTCCGTGCGGTCCGCGCGTTGCGCCTGCCCGGCGTGAAGGCCGCCGTCCTGGACGGCGACACCCCGGCGGCGGGACGAAGCTGGGCCAGGGCGAACGCGAACTACCTGTTGACCACCCCGGACACGCTGCACCTCGCCCTGCTGCCCGGGCACGCCCGCTGGGCCACGTTCCTGGCCAGGCTGCGGTACGTGATCGTGGACGAGTGCCACGGATACCGCGGAGTGTTCGGCTCGCACGTGGCGCAGGTGCTGCGCAGACTGCGCCGGATCGCCGCGTACTACGGCGACGGCCGGGCCGCCAAGGCGCGCTCCGCCAAGCGCGGCAGGCGGGCGGCGCCGGCGGCGGGCCCCGGCGGCCCGGTGCTCACCCGGCGGGCCGCAACGGCCGGCCCGGTGTTCATCCTCGCCTCGGCCACCATCGCCGAGCCCACCAGGTGCGCAAAGCTGCTCACCGGGCTGGACGCCGAAGGGGTGGGAGCGGACTCATCCCCCCGTGGGCCGGTCACATTCGCCCTGTGGGAGCCGCCGCTGACCGCGCTGCGCGGCGAGAACGGCGCTCCGCTGCGCCGAACGGCAACAACGGAGGCGTCCCGGCTGCTGTCGGAC
The DNA here is from genome assembly GCA_035308365.1 of Streptosporangiaceae bacterium. Classification (GTDB taxonomy): domain Bacteria; phylum Actinomycetota; class Actinomycetes; order Streptosporangiales; family Streptosporangiaceae; genus PALSA-505. The sequence goes on along the minus strand of DATGGU010000153.1, from coordinate 2,971 downwards.
CTGGTGACCGAGAACATGACCACGGTCGCCTTCGTGCGCTCCCGCCGGGCGGCGGAGGCGGTGGCCATGGGCGCCAGGCGGGCTCTGACCGAAACCGGCGAGACCGCCCGGGCCGAGCGGGTGGCCGCCTACCGCTCCGGCTACCTGCCCGAGGACCGCCGCCTGCTCGAAGACGGCCTGCGCTCCGGCCGCCTGGCCGGCCTGGCCGCCACCACCGCCCTGGAACTGGGCGTCAACATCAGCGGCCTGGACGCGGTCCTGATCGCTGGCTGGCCAGGCACCCGCGCTTCACTGTGGCAGCAGGCCGGGCGGGCCGGCCGCAGCGGCCGTGACGCCCTCGCCGTGCTCATCGCCAGGGCGGACCCGCTCGACACCTATCTGGTGCACCACCCGGACGCGGTGTTCGGCCACCCGGTCGAAGCCACCGTGCTGGACCCGGGCAACCCCTACGTCCTCGCGCCGCACCTGTGCGCCGCGGCTGCCGAACTCCCGCTCACTCCCGCCGACCTAGACCTTTTCGGCCCCAAGGCGGCCGGCGTCGCCGGGGAACTGGCCACCCGCGGACTGCTCCGCCAGCGCGGCGGAAACTGGTACCTCTGCGCCAAGGGCAGGGACTTCACCCGCGTTGGCCTGCGCGGTTCGGGTGGCTGGCCGGTGCAGATAGTAGAGGCGACGACCGGCCGCCTGATCGGCACGGTAGACGAGCCATCCGCCCACGTGCTGGCCCACACCGGCGCGGTCTACCAGCATCAGGGCCAGACCTATCTGGTCCGCAAACTGGATTTGGCCGACGAGGTAGCCCTGGTGGACGCGGCCGATCCGGGCTACTCGACCTCGGCCAGAGAACTGACCGAGATCGAAGTGGCAGGCGAGCTCAGCGCCCAATCCTGGGGAGAAGCGACGATCCACTTCGGCGACGTCCGGGTGCGCAGGCAGGTCACCAGTTTCGTCAAGCGCCGTCTGGACACCGGCCTGCCGGCCGGGGAAGAACCCCTGGATCTCCCGCCACGTTCCCTGCTGACCCGGGCCGTCTGGTGGACCATCAGCCCATCCCAGCGCCTGACCCTGGCCGCACAGGGCATAGACCTGGCAGGCGCCGCGCACGCCGCCGAACACGCCTCGATCGCCCTGCTCCCCCTGGTGGCGAGCTGCGACCGCTGGGACATCGGCGGCGTCTCCTTCGACCTGAACCCCACCACCGGCCGCCTGACCGTCTTCGTCTACGACGGCCACGATGGCGGCGCAGGCTTCGCCGAGCGCGGCTACCACGCCGCCAAGGACTGGCTGACCGCAACCCTCCAAGCCATCCAGTCCTGCCCCTGCGAGTCCGGCTGCCCCTCCTGCATCCAGTCGCCCAAATGCGGCAACAACAACAACCCCCTCAGCAAACAGGGCGCCATAACCCTGCTGACCACCCTGCTGTCCGGAGCCCCGTCGGTGAGCGCTGGCATCGAAGATGACTCAGCGGGCACGGTCACGGTCACGAGGCCCATGCCGGTCAGTGCGGCCGATCCCGGGGGACCCGGGGTGCCCGGCCCCGGATAGTACCGCTGCCTTCGGCGCAGTGGCCTAAGGCAGCCACGCACCGTCAGCCGGCCCAGCCGTTACATAGCGAACGGCGCCCCTTGGCGGGGCGCCGCCGCTTGCACGTCATGCCGGGTTACCAAGCGTGCACCTTACTCTGTCGGGCAGGTGACCACCATGGTGACCTGGCCTACCTCGACACGCCTCCCGCGGCTGGTCGCGCGTGGGTGCCCGGTTGCCGTGCCCGGACTTCCTGAGTCCGTGATTCCTTTCTACGACGAATCCGCCAGCTTGAAAACCCCCTGGCGTGACCGAATTGAAATACTGGCCGTTCACCCGGTGGCATGTCCCCCTGTGGGCGATTCATGCCCCTGACCTGGTGAAGTAACCCGGTCACTGGGGGTATGCGCCCCCGGTGTGAACTCCAGAACCGGCCAGCCGCGCTGCCGGGCGATCCTGCGCAAGCTCCGGTCGGGGTTCACCGCGTACGGGTGGCCGACGGCCTGAAGCAGCGGCAGATCGGTGACCGAATCGCTGTAGGCGTAGCAGTCCGGCAGCCGGTACCCACGCTCGGCGGCCAGCTCGCGCACCCGGGCCGCTTTGGCTTCGCCGTAGGCGTAAAACTCGATCTCCCCGGTGTAGCACCCCTCGGCCACCGCCATCCTGGTGGCAATGACGATGTCCGCGCCGAGCAGCTCGGCGATCGGGTCGACCACCTCGTGTCCCGAGGTGCTCACGATGATCACGTCACGGCCGGCCTCCCGGTGGGTGGCGATCAGCGCCCTGGCCTCTTCGTATACGTACGGCAGAATCAGCTCATCCAGGTAACGGTCGACGATGTCGGTGACCCGGTCCACCGGCCAGCCGCGGGACAGAGCACAGACGAACGCGCGGAGCCGCTCCATCTGGCCATGACCGGCTCCGGCGATCCGGTACAAAACCTGAGCCGCCACGCTGCGCACCGCGTCCGACCGGCTGATCAGCCCATGCCGGTAGAAGGGCAGCCCGAACGCCAGGGTGCTGGACCGAGATATGACCGTTTTGTCCAGGTCGAAGAAGGCCGCGATAGCCGGAGTTATGCGGTCGACGTGATCCTCCACGCTCAGGCAGCATATGTTGTAAAGAGAACAGCCGATGACGTCACGGCGTGACTGACTGGTAACACAGGCGCCGTGCACGTAGGCTGTCATAGGTAGCGGAACCGGCTCTACCCCCCCGGAGCCGGACCGTATGGCGGCCCCCGCTCTCCCCCCCGGCGGGGGTCGCCCCCTTACCCAGGGGTTTCCCTGCTCATCGGCCTTCGGTCGATTTCGCTTGGCTGGGTACGGCCTTTTGCCCGGGGGGCCGAGCCCAGTGTGCCCGGTCAAATGGCAAATTTGATCTTGGGTGGCTGGCTGGGGTGCTGGCCGGTTGTGGTCGGCGCGGGGGTCGGCCAGCAGGTCGGCGA